>CBDHHR010000518.1:10000-13269 GCA_965263245.1 Metamycoplasmataceae bacterium
TCATCCGCAGTCACTTTGTTTATTAACAACTTAAAGTCCAAAACAACGTAGTATTCATCCACAGCCACTTTGTTTATTAACAAGTTAAAGTCCAAAACAACGTAATATTCATCCACAGCCACTTTGTTTATTAACAAGTTAAAGTCCAAAACAACGTTGTATTCATCCGCAGCCACTTTGTTTATTAACAAGTTAAAGTTCAAAACAACGTTGTATTCATCCGCAGTCACTTTGTTTATTAACAACTTAAAGTCCAAAACAACGTAGTATTCATCCGCAGGCACTTTGTTTATTAACAAGTTAAAGTTCAAAACAACGTTGTATTCATCCGCAGCCACTTTGTTTATTAACAACTTAAAGTCCAAAACAACGTAGTATTCATCCACAGCCACTTTGTTTATTAACAAGTTAAAGTTCAAAACAACGTAGTATTCATCCACAGCCACTTTGTTTATTAACAAGTTAAAGTTCAAAACAACGTAGTATTCATCCACAGCCACTTTGTTTATTAACAACTTAAAGTCCAAAACAACGTAGTATTCATCCACAGCCACTTTGTTTATTAACAAGTTAAAGTCCAAAACAACGTAGTATTCATCCACAGCCACTTTGTTTATTAACAAGTTAAAGTCCAAAACAACGTAGTATTCATCCACATCCACTTTGTTTATTAACAAGTTAAAGTCCAAAACAACGTTGTATTCATCCACAGCCACTTTGTTTATTAACAAGTTAAAGTCCAAAACAACGTAGTATTCATCCACAGCCACTTTGTTTATTAACAAGTTAAAGTCCAAAACAACGTAGTATTCATCCACATCCACTTTGTTTATTAACAAGTTAAAGTCCAAAACAACGTAGTATTCATCCACAGCCACTTTGTTTATTAACAAGTTAAAGTTCAAAACAACGTAGTATTCATCCACAGCCATTTTGTTTATTAACAAGTTAAAGTTCAAAACATCGTTGTATTCATCCGCAGCCACTTTGTTTATTAACAACTTAAAGTCCAAAACAACGTAGTATTCATCCACAGCCACTTTGTTTATTAACAAGTTAAAGTTCAAAACAACGTAGTATTCATCCACAGCCACTTTGTTTATTAACAAGTTAAAGTTCAAAACAACGTAGTATTCATCCACAGCCACTTTGTTTATTAACAAGTTAAAGTTCAAAACAACGTAGTATTCATCCACAGCCACTTTGTTTATTAACAAGTTAAAGTCCAAAACAACGTAGTATTCATCCACAGCCACTTTGTTTATTAACAAGTTAAAGTCCAAAACAACGTAGTATTCAAACACAGCCACACTACTTATTAACACTTTAATGTCCAAAACAACGTAGTATTCCTCCCAAAGTCACACTATTTATTAACACTTTAATGTCCAAAACAACGTAGTATTCATCCACAGTCACACTATTTATTAACACTTTAATGTCCAAAATAACGTAGTATTCATCCACAGCCACTTTGTTTATTAACAAGTTAAAGTCCAAAACAACGTAGTATCCATCCGCAGCCACTTTGTTTATTAACAAGTTAAAGTCCAAAACAACGTAGTATTCATCCACAGCCACACTATTTATTAACACTTTAATGTCCAAAACAACGTAGTATTCATCCGCAGCCACTTTGTTTATTAACACGTTAATGTCCAAAACAACGTAGTATCCATCCGCAGCCACTTTGTTTATTAACACGTTAATGTCCAAAACAACGTAGTATTTATCCGCAGCCACTTTGTTTATTAACAAGTTAAAGTCCAAAACAACGTAGTATTCATCCACAGCCACACTATTTATTAACACTTTAATGTCCAAAACAACGTAGTATTCCTCCCAAAGTCACACTATTTATTAACACTTTAATGTCCAAAACAACGTAGTATTCTTCCCAAAGTCACACTATTTATTAACACTTTAATGTCCAAAACAACGTAGTATTCATCCACAGTCACACTATTTATTAACACTTTAATGTCCAAAACAACGTAGTATTCATCCGCAGCCACTTTGTTTATTAACACGTTAAAGTCCAAAACAACGTAGTATTCATCCACAGCCACACTATTTATTAACACTTTAATGTCCAAAACAACGTAGTATTCATCCGCAGCCACTTTGTTTATTAACACGTTAATGTCCAAAACAACGTAGTATTCATCCACAGCCACACTATTTATTAACACGTTAATGTCCAAAACAACGTAGTATCCATCCGCCGCCACACTATTTATTAACACGTTAATGTCCAAAACAACGTAGTATCCATCCGCAGCCACACTATTTATTAACACGTTAATGTCCAAAACAACGTAGTATCCATCCGCAGCCACACTATTTATTAACACTTTAATGTCCAAAACAACGTAGTATTCGTTCCAAAGTCACACTATTTATTAACACTTTAATGTTCAAAACAACGTAGTATTCATCCACAGTCACACTATTTATTAACACTTTAATGTCCAAAACAACGTAGTATTCATCCGCAGCCACACTATTTATTAAGACTTTAATGTCCAAAACAACGTAGTATTCATCCGCAGCCACTTTGTTTATTAACACGTTAATGTCCAAAACAACGTAGTATCCATCCGCAGCCACTTTGTTTATTAACACGTTAATGTCCAAAACAACGTAGTATTTATCCGCAGCCACTTTGTTTATTAACACGTTAATGTCCAAAACAACGTAGTATTTATCCGCAGCCACTTTGTTTATTAACAAGTTAAAGTACAAAACAACATAGTATTCATCCGCAGCCACACTATTTATTACCACGTTAATGTCCAAAACAACGTAGTATTCATCCACAGGCACTTTGTTTATTAACACGTTAATTACGTTTAAGATTGTATATGATTATGTTGTAGTTCTACCATTTATTCCAGAAACCCAACTGTTATCGGTATCCAGCAGCAGAGAGACAATTCACAGTCAGTGCGACTGTGTTGACATCAATGGGACTTCCACCGACGAAATACGCAGACTTGTCGACGGAGACGTTGCAACAATACGTGGTCGTGAAAGGCGCCTGCAGCAACCAATTCCGCGAGTTCATCGACGCGGTTGCTTCGGTCCAAACGAAATTGGCGACACGGAAGATCATTTACTATGACTTGGGACTTAAGCAGGCACAGATAGGGCAAGTGAGTAACGGACTGTAAATAGTACTCCACAAAACCGAACGATGATAAATCATGAATTTTTGTCTAGTCTGCGTACACGTGTAAAAGCAAGCCATTTGAAATGACAATTAATCA
>CBDHHR010000519.1:0-20888 GCA_965263245.1 Metamycoplasmataceae bacterium
ACGAAAATCAATGAATTAAAAAACTAATAAATAAGCATGGTGACATAGCATAGTGCAACTAGCGTCTCTTGGTAAAAACGTTTACATTTTGTTCTAGTTTTAATACTTTCAAATTGATTATAATACTGTTAAACACCCGTAAGCTCAGACACTTGGCTTCCTGGTTGGTCATCTCCCGCAAGTCGTCATTATTCACCTGTATCTTTAGTCAGTAAAATACGTGGCACTCGTCTACTGTTGTTTTGCGTTCGTTTTTCATACACACACACACACACACACACACACACACACACACACACACACACACACACACACACACACCACACACACACACACACACACACACACACACACACACACACACACACACACACACACACACACACACACACACACACACACACACACACACACACACACACACACACACACACACACACACACACACACACACACACACACACACACACACACACACACACACACACACACACACACACACACACCACACACACACACACACACACACACACACACACACACACACACACACACACACACACACACACACACACACACACACACACACACACACACACACACACACACACACACACACACACACACACACACACACACACACACACACGCATTCACGCACGCAGTATGATCTCCGATAACTTACCGACCTCTACCGCGAGATGGAGCCAACTCATGCCGTAGATTACCATCTCACCGGGAAGCTTCCGTATATATATATATATATATATATATATATATATATATATATATATATATATATATAATATATATATATAAATATATATATATATATATATAATATATATATATATATATATAATATATATATATATATACATATATAAACATACATATATATATATATATATATATATATATATATATATATATATATATATATGTATGTTTATATATATATATATATATATATATATATATATATGTTTATATATGTATATATATATATATATAAACATACATACATATATATATATATATATATATATATATATATATATATATATATATATATATATATATATATATATATATATATATATATATATGTATGTTTATATATGTATATATATATATATATATATATATATTATATATATATATATATATATATATATATATATATATATTTATATTTATATATATATTATATATATATATATATATATATATATATATATATATATATATATATATATACGGAAGCTTCCCGGTGAGATGGTAATCTACGGCATGAGTTGGCTCCATCTCGCGGTAGAGGTCGGTAAGTTAAATTGTATGAACAGTTTATTACTTTTTTGACGTTTGTTGGGTGAAAGACATACACTTATTAATACATATACAAGTATATATATATATATATATATATATATATATATATATATATATATATATATATATATATATATATATATATATATATATATATATACTTGTATATGTATTAATAAGTGTATGTCTTTCACCCAACAAACGTCAAAAAAGTAATAAACTGTTCATACAATTTGTTTACAATTCATGCATGCACACACGCGCTCAGTCACACACACAGTACGCATGCACACACGGGCTAATCGTTAACCGCTCTGAGATATGCATACAGCTGATAATACCTGTAAGAAAAATTTACAAAATGTATTTAACTTTTATTTAATCATCGCAATAACCTTCGCAATACACATTAGTAAATGTGAGAAAATTGATGAACAAAATAATATGTAAAGCGCCTCTTATTCAGAAAATCGTTGATAGAAAAAGGGCTTCCATGAAAAATCGTTAGATAGAAACAATGAAGTGTCTCAGAATTTCACCATCGTCATTCGATAATCAGTTCAGTTTGTTGAAACATTGCTCACCTTCTGCAACGCTACAGACCAAACAGGAACTACCCGCACTCAATAAACAGCTCGTGACGTCATACTTCCCACGAGTCAACAGTAGCATTGTAGCTCGAAACCGATATCAGACTATATTGATAATTAGACGTGTTAATCTGCCACTTGTACAATAAACAATCAAACGGTCACTTTCTTAATCAAAAATACACAAATTCTACGACAACGTCTTACATATTTGCTCAAAAGCGTTTTCTTGTAACTGTTGCAAGACTGAGATATATGGAATAGAGACGAGTCTGTCTTGCCCGGTGTTGCCATAAACATCTGCTTCGTTGGCCTAGCAAATACAGAGCATCGCCGCGTCATGCCCGCGATAGTGCCTGCCTAGAGCACTCGGAGATGGAAGCAAAATCGTTGCTATCTCCCACTTCATCTGTTCGGCGATTGCTCAGACGTAAGTCGACATTATCTCTACCGACCGACCGACCGACCGACCGACCGACCGACCGACCGACCGACCGACCGACCGACCGACCGACCGACCGACCGACCGACCGACCGACCGACCGACCGACCGACCGACCGACCGACCGACCGACCGACCGACCGACCGACCGACCGACCGACCGACCGACCGACCGACCGACCGACCGACCGACCGACCGACCGACCGACCGACCGACCGACCGACCGACCGACCGACCGACCGACCGACCGACCGACCGACCGACCGACCGACCGACCGACCGACCGACCGACCGACCGACCGACCGACCGACCGACCGACCGACCGACCGACCGACCGACCGACCGACCGACCGACCGACCGACCGACCGACCGACCGACCGACCGACCGACCGACCGACCGACCGACCGACCGACCGACCGACCGACCGACCGACCGACCGACCGACCGACCGACCGACCGACCGACCGACCGACCGACCGACCGACCGACCGACCGACCGACCGACCGACCGACCGACCGACCGACCGACCGACCGACCGACCGACCGACCGACCGACCGACCGACCGACCGACCGACCGACCGACCGACCGACCGACCGACCGACCGACCGACCGACCGACCGACCGACCGACCGACCGACCGACCGACCGACCGACCGACCGACCGACCGACCGACCGACCGACCGACCGACCGACCGACCGACCGACCGACCGACCGACCGACCGACCGACCGACCGACCGACAAAAACCGCACACGATGTGTGATAATTTCATGACATGTATTTATTAATAATCGTTCATAATCAGTGCATTAGTAACAATAAATGAGGTATTTTACAAGTAACGTCCGTTTGTGTCAGTTCTGTGGTACAGCGATGTGTAATGTGTCAAGAACTATAAGACAGTTGTACCGTAGACGACATCCAGTCGAGCCGAACCTGACTGACCAGTGGCTACCCAGTGGCTCGTTGGCGCTCAATGCACGTATATTGCACTTGTATTAAACCCGATTCATACAACAAATTAATATTTATCAATTCAAACATTATAAAATACACCAAATTCATAGTAACTGTACAGTCAATTCATGGAATATGCTTTCTTTAAACAGCTGGATACACTTTCAACTTACAATCTGTACACAAACAAACATTACGTCATACGTCTCGACGATGTTACGTCATATGTTTCGACGTGTTACGTCATTAAGTCGCATACCCCTATTGTCACCATTGTGTCAAGGTAGATTGTACTTCCGCATGCGCTCACACGTAATGTTGATCTCATGGGTTGTTAAATAAACAGTCGAAAGGAATATCAAGTTAACTGAATGACACAGCCTGGATTCTGAAGGAATAGATTTATATGTAACATCGCTTCATGCTTCGTTTTGAATCAAATACAATTCATTACATTGGAAATCGGTGTAATTTCGTAGTAAATAAAACAAAGTATGACGTAATTGTATTGTGTGTGAGCTTTGGCAATGGTTACGAATGTAATGATAGAATAAAACGGCATAATGACGATATGGTAACGACGCTCCATAAGCATTACGCGAGTGTAATAGAGTAATATAGTACAGGCGTAACGAAGACACAACGACTTCTATGTCGCCAATGAGAAATGCAGTTAATTACAATAGAACAATAACTGATATTCAATTATGATGTAGTTGGAAGTCAATCGCAGTTGGAATGTTTTCATCACACCCAAATTGGCAGCTCAAATACCCGGTTTGTGACGTCATGTAAAGAACAGCTGACGTCATGGAAAGAACAATAAATACAAATGTCAGCAATACATGCAACACACGATTTGCAGCGTGATCCAACTGGAAATATCGGCCAGTTACCACATTCACGCGTCAAGAAATCTATGAACAATGCAGCGTTCGTATTATATACACATGGGTCACATTCTAAGAGTTCGCACCATAAAGAGATGGCAACAAATTGAAAGTGAAAGTTAGATTGATATAAGAAAACATCCATATTTGTGCTATAAGTTAAATACCCTGTGTGTAGCCTGCCGGGTTTTGTGTTCACATGAGTTTCAGTGCGATAAGTCTCAATTGGCCCAGGTCAGCTGTTTTCGCACGCCTATAACATTTGTACGTCGATTGTGACGTCAGATTACGTCATAATCAGTGAGCGTGATTCGTGCAGCAGAAAAAGCCGCAATGCGAAAGAGTTGTTATAAAATGTAGCGAAACAGCTGCGTTTGCAAATGAAAATCATGTAAACACAAAACAACTAAACACCAGAAAACTGCAAATAAACGAGATGTGTGGACGCAGGCCGCGAGAGTGTCCAGTGACGTCACACACATCGTGAAAGCGTCCAGTGACGTCACATGAGTCCGGTCACCGATGCGTGTCCACGCGCTCGTCTCTAGACTGCGCCGACTTTGTCGTCGAACTCTGGCGTCAATGACAATAATGCAGTCACGTGGTGTAGTATACCGACTTTGAGACTATGACCCTTGGAGCAGTTGTCGGTCTTTTTCTGTGACCACATCACTTCATGTAATGTCTCGCTGGACATGGTCAGTTCTGGTGAATATGCTAATCAACTCGTTTCTCGAGTTTCCGAATAATTTCATCACAATACAATAGTGTTTTTAATTATTTTTGGGTAGGCAAAGAATATGTTTAATTCATACTGCGAAAATATTTCTCGATCATACGCAAATTCTGGTTGTCAAGCGTCGCTAAATAATTGACACAACCAACTAAACAGTTTGATAAAACTACTCCGCGTGGCTGCGGGCGAATTTAAGGCAATGCCTATGTGATTCACATTTGACCAGCTGATGCTCTGCTTTGGGTGTAATCGACTACCGCCAATAGAATATCCACTCAGGTGACACAGGTTTTGTCTCATGCTACCTCCGGATACAACGTCACTTCCTGCTAGCGCCATCTATTTCCGGAATCGTCAGATCGGCGCACCACTACCCGGCGACTACACGTATAGTGACAGTTCAGTAGGCAATGTTGAAGTTGGTTGTGACGTTGAAGATCGGATGCGCCCACCCTGCGGCGGCGAGCCCGGGCACTGCCGCGATAGGTGGACTTCCGGTCGGGCGCATCACGGGCGCGAACGCACTCTTCTGCTTGACGGCGGCGTTGACGACGGGAGAGTAGGTGACGTAACCCTGACCACATCCGGTCGGCGCCTGCGTCGCCGGTACGATGGAGCTATGTGTGGGGGCTAGCGAGGGCGAATGAGAGGGCATAACTGTACGGAAAGGAACAGAAGCACAACGTAACATAAGGACATGCTCAGAAACGCGTCATCAACGCGTCATCGACGCGTCATCGACGCGCCAATGACGCGGGTCGAATAACCAGTTCAAATAACAACAAGCAATTTGCCAACACCTATCTTAAAAATTTCACTCAATTGTCAGTAGCGTTATTGGCGAAACTGCGAAATGTGCATTTGCCCGGTTTTTTTGTTGTTTTTGTGTTTCAGGTCTAAATAATTCACCATGTGTTTGGAATATTTTTAATATGTTCAGTGAATTCCGGCAGAATATCGATCGTGCAATAGTACAGGCGTTGGTGTGAAAATGGTAAACATGCTAACCCGTTGCAGTGAAACTCATGTACTGCGGTACACCGCCAATAGATACGTCGCTACAGAGTTGACGCAGCGGTGACCGACTCGCTTTAATAAACGCACAGCACAAATAGCTTACAATTTATGTACCGTGACACAGTTTAGAAAATCACATGTAGCGTAGTGCTTGCAATATTAAGAATTATGTTGAGCAATATGTACATTATCCTGACGAGTACAGAATATTTCACCAGGAATGCTTCATAATGTTTTGCATAATTGCCAGAACGTACGCTAAACCTTGTCAAGACTATCGACAATTCTACGAGTTAAAGTGAGTTTGATTAACGCCTGCTACGTGATTAATGCTGGATTAGTATGATCATTCGGCTGTGTTTCTATAATACTAACAAAGGGAATAGTGTATAAATAATTAATACTGCTAAAATTAAAGTGTGTGTATGCGCGCGCGTGTATCCATGCGTTTGTGCTTGCGTGTGGGTAACTGGGTATGCGTGTGGGTAACTGGGTATGCGTGTGTGCGTGTGTGCGGTGTTACAAATAGTGTATTATTATAATATAAAGTAGGTGAATGTCTGGGAGAGGCATGTCTTGTCTATTACGTGTCTTGCATCCAGCATACTGTGAGCTGTGTCTGAGCAGATCGATGGAGTCACAGATGTCGTGGCAAGTGTTTTATGAGTAAAGCCACGATGCTTAGAACTGAGACAATACTTTAAATATTTAACGATGATTTCAAACTTATATTTATGGTTCGATGTTGGCACAACACTTATGAACGGCATAGCCGTGTTTGCTTGCATGTTTTTAGTATATATATATATATATATATATATATATATATATATATATATATATATATATATATATATATATATATATATATATATATATATATATACATATATATAGAGTACATGTATACATATAACGAAATTACTACTTTGTTCTTGATGTTAGTACCGTATATATTTGCTCACGTGAGGACACAACGGATGTCTCCGCGCGACAACGTGACTGCGTGTGACGCAGGAAGAGAGATTATCTGTCATATTCAGATTGTTATACCATTACTATCATTTATAATACTTGCATATTTTAAACGGACGTTCGCGAACACAACTGCTATGCCCAAATGATTTACATTACGTTATTGTCACGTGATTTACGTATTTGTAATATATATATATATATATATATATATATATATATATATATATATATATATATATATATATATATAATCTCGAGGAAATATTTGGACAGGTTCCGTAATTTTAACACGGGAACTCTGTCTCATTTTCGTTGGCCTTTACTTTGCACGTGGTCAGTGCACGGACAAGTGTCGACCGGAAATTCCGTTGCATCCTGCACAATACCTCGTCGGCCGAAGATCTCCGACTAAATTGAGAGAACTAGAACATTTCCGACTTAATTGAGGTTACTGGGATATATTCGACGTAACAGGGAATTAGAAGATCTGCGACTTGACCAATGTTACTAGAAGGTCTCCAACTTAACCGATGCAACTAGAAGGTCTCCAACTTAACCGATGCTACTAGAAGATCTTCGACTTAACCGAGGTCACTAGAAGATCTCCGACTTAACGGAGGGAAGGAGATGCTCACTGGAAGGCGCCGCGAGGTACTCGGGGGTGTGAAGCGACATCGCCATGGCTCCGAGGGGGCCGGTGGTGCCGCAGTAGGGGGCAAGGGGGCCGCCGTACGTGCTGCCGTTGCTACTGTGCGGTGTGCTGCCCGTTGAGCCGTAGCCGCGCGGAGACACGCTCGAGACGGGGGCGCGTGCGTAACCTAGCGACGACAGAAATTTCGCAAATTTAGTCGCAATTCAGAGAAAGAACATCGCGTGCATTGATTGGCTGGGTTCGGCGTGAGCAGCATTTCATTTCATTTCATTTCATTTCGAACGGAGAAGTTCAGCAAATTTTACTAATTTTGTTTACGTTCTGTCGTCGACTGGGCCGCTTCAAGCGTTCTTTTATCGTAATTTCGACGCTATCACAGAAGTGTTTATATTAACACGTTTGCAGGTCGAAATCGTCTCGATTTTATCGGATTTTACTCGCACAGTAGCACAGCAGCGCCCCCTGGTGAATTGTGTGTACAACAAGCACGTGGTCGGTTACAACAAAACAGAGACACGTAAGTGGATCCCAGTCAACTGTTTAGCGGAGAACACCCGATGTCCGGGTGACGTCAACGCGACAGTTGACTAGTTCCACCGGTGACCGCTGTGTGGCGACACATATAGCCAAAGAAGGAATCTGAAACAAAGTGCTGTTCACGCCGTTTATTGAAATATCTATATAAAAGAGAAGAAGTTCAAACAATGTGACATCGACAAAATTACAGGAGACGAACAACACGACTGGTTCTGACGGCATTTTCTAGAGCCGTCGAGGTGAGAGAGTTACCGACGACAGACGTCTGAGCGACAGAAACAGCTCAAACAACAGTCATCATATAAGCCGGAGTAAAAATACAATAATGTATGGTTGATGATTCGTGAGGGCAAACGAATGCTGCCGTCAGAAGCCAGGTTGATTTTGAAAGTTAAAAGTGGAGAAACCATCTTACATACATTCATATACATTATACGTATACATATACATTATACGTATAGGTAAACATGATATACGTATACGTATACGTATACGCATATACGTATACGTATACGTATACGTATACGTATACGTATACGTATACGTATACGTATACGTATACGTATACGTATACGTATACGTATACGTATATATATATATATATATATATATATATATATATATATATATATATATATATATATATATATATATATATATATATATATATATATATATATATATATATATATATATATATAATGTATACATATACATACATATATATCGCATGGTTAATGCGTCATATAGGCGTATAACCATTACTAATACTTAATAATATCTTATGTATACGTTCAACAACAGAGCATGTTACAAATTAATTAAGAAGATACGAATATGCGTCTGAGCATCGCGTACAGAACATCGTGTACAGAAGTCGCGCTGCACGTGATTGGAGTGTATACGAAGTCGTACAGACCGACTGTACAAGGCTCTGTACGAAATGAACGTACGAAACGCTGTACGAGAATAATTGACTGTACATGTTTCGCAATGACTAGAATCGCGCTTCGACACGCATGACCGCCCCCAGCAGCACGTGACTTTCATGTTATTGTCCACTGCTTGAGGTAGCTGAGATCAGAGTTGACCATCGCGCGTGACGTCAGACCGACGACCCCCACGTGGGTGGTCGCCGCTGGACGCGGTGGCTTGAGCGGGCCGGAGATAAAGCAAGACTTCCAACGGAGACAGTCCGTTTGCGTCAATGCGCGGCCTCGTTCGAATTTGGTGGTAAATAATGGAAAAGGAATTCAGGAGCGGTAATTGAAAGCGAGCGGGAAGTGCGATAGGCCGGGTGTACGGCCGCACCGCGCTGCTGAATTAATCTAGTCGTTCTCAATCCGCGTCAGTCAACTGTGAATCAATATTAGGATCTGTCGGAGTCGCGAAATAACAGCTGAAGTCTGCCCGGCGTCCTGATCCTGACGATACGGCGTCGCACATAGATACGGTCCTCCACTATCGCCGTCTGCAGGCCCGGGTCGATGCAGACGACACTTGCCAAATTAACTCCGCATGCACCTTCCCGTGACGACTACAAGAATTAATACATTTCCTCGTTGAATCCTCCCTACTATGAACTTTTCTATAAACATATTCTGTCCATTGCAACCTGCCGTGTTCATTCGCTACGCGCATGTCTGTAGCCTCTTATTCGCGCTGCTCGCGTCACGTCCGGTCACGTGTAAGACGCGTGGCGCCACTGGAAGGGCGTTTGGCAATCTCCTTCGAGGCGGTGCACACGGTATAGCTCGTGAATCCGTTGCACCGGCGCTGTGACGGCGGGTCGCCTTCTCTGAGGCACGCCGTGCGCGCGACTAGAAGCTGAATGCCGGGTAGCGATGTGACCAACCTTCGTCCCACTGTCCGTTGGTGGCGTCCTGTACGCTGACCGCTAGTTGACCAGTGTAGCTGTTGAAGCTCGTCGTGTTGTTGATGGCGGGAGAGCGGGGCGGCGGAAGGGAGAGCTGGTTCGGGTTCCGGGGCATGCTGTAGAGCGCCTCGGCCAGGTCGGCCGCTCGCTTCAAGACGATCTCCTGCAACAGACAGAACACGACACGTCAGACTCCGTCAACCTGACAGACTCTGTCAACATGGCAGACTCCGTCAACATGGCAGACTCCGTCAACATGGCAGACTCCGTCAACATGGCAGACTCCGTCAACATGGCAGACTCCGTTAACACGTCACTTCAGACACCGTCAACACGTCAGACACCGTCAACTCGTCACTTAAGCTACCGTCAACACGTCAAACACCGTCAACACGTCAGACACCGTCAACACGTCAGACACCGTCAACTCATCAGACACCGTCAACACGTCAGACACCGTCAACTCGTCACTTAAGCTACCGTCAACACGTCAAACACCGTCAACACGTCAGACACCGTCAACATGGCAGACTCCGTCAACATGGCAGACTCCGTCAACTTGGCAGACTCCGTCAACATGGCAGACTCCGTCAACATGGCAGACTCCGTTAACACGTCACTTCAGACACCGTCAACATGGCAGACTCCGTCAACATGGCAGACTCCGTCAACTTGGCAGACTCCGTCAACATGGCAGACTCCGTCAACATGGCAGACTCCGTTAACACGTCACTTCAGACACCGTCAACACGTCAGACACCGTCAACTCGTCACTTAAGCCACCGTCAACACGTCAAACACCGTCAACACGTCAGACACCGTCAACATGGCAGACTACCGTCAACACGTCACTTCTGACACCGTCAACACGTCAGACACCGTTAACATGACAGACGACGTCAACACGTCAGACACCACCAACACGTCAGAGTCTCCGTCAACACGTCAGACACCGTCAGCATCAGACACCGTCAACACGTCAGACACCACCAACACGTCAGAGTCTCCGTCAACACGTCAAACACCGTCAGCACCAGACACCGTCAACACGTCAGACACCACCAACACGTCAGAGTCTCCGTCAACACGTCAAACACCGTCAGCACCAGACACCGTCAACACGTCAGACACCACCAACACGTCAGAGTCTCCGTCAACACGTCAGACACCGTCAGCACCAGACACCGTCAACACACAGTGTCTCTAATTATACACTGTACACTGAAAGGGCCACCGTTCTGCAAAACCCGATACATCTCTAAGTGAGACATGTGAACTGACTGGTTATTGTTATGGTAATAATAATAATGTATTCATTTAATATAGCGCCAGATCCAATTATAATTATTCAGGTGCTCTACCGTATGTAAAATATAACAAAAACGACCAAATTAAGATTAATATTCGCATTACGCTCTTCTCGATATCAACGCGATATTTTGTACATGTAAATGACTGCTCAGTAGCCAGGCGACAACTATATAATTGGTGTAGTTTTCATTTTTCATATGATCCTGTGTGTGCGTGTGTGCGTGCGTGCGTGCGTATGTACGTGCGTGCGTGCTACACTCACCTTGGGTAACCGGTCGGGGTCTCCGGGGTGTCTTGGCACAAGTTTCGTAAGTCTTTGGAAGCCATAGTCTATTGTTGGTTCCGTTAGCGCTGCAAGAAATCGGACACAATAAAAACCTTATAGTTATTATGTTATCCAGAACGTTTAAATTATACCATTAGTATGGATAATTTGGATATATATATATATATATATATATATATATATATATATATATATATATATATATATATATATATATATATATATAAGAGTATATATACATATATACACATATGGTGATATAATTAAACACAAACTTATCAAAACTGGCCAACGTGTGTTAAGAACGGCTGAAACTAAACCGAAGTGGACGAGAGAAATTCAGATACGGAAGATACAGGGACCCCTCCAAGACGCATCGACGAGTGGGTAGAAAAACGGGTGAAGATGGTGTAGAAGTATTGCAAGAGGGTGGATGGGACCGAACTACGTTACCCCCTACGGGGTAGATATTACGGTAACACGTATCACCGTGGGACTAGCGACCCCGTGTCCCGCCTTGGCCACCTAAGCACCTACCCGTGTAGACGAAGCGGCCAGGCGCGCCCTTGCAGAACTGTTTCGACTTGTAGGAGAGAGTCACCTCGACCACGCCAGGGATGTGTCTCGGCGGCGTCTGCACTCGGATCGCGTGGGGCGTCAGCAGCTGAAACAAGACAGGGGAGTTAACAGCCAGGTAAGACAGGTGGAGTGAACAGCCAGGTAAGACAGGTGGAGTGAACAGCCAGGTAAGACAGGTGGAGTGAACAGACAGGTAAGACAGGTGGAGTGAACATACAGGTAAGAGAGGTGGAGTGAACAGACAGGTAAGACAGGTGGAGTGAACAGACAGGTAAGACAGGTGGGGTGAACAGACAGGTAAGACAGGTGGAGTGAACAGACAGGTAAGACAGTTGGAGTGAACAGACAGGTAAGACAGGTGGAGTGAACAGACAGGTAAGACAGGTGGAGTGAACAGACAGGTAAGGGGGATGGAGTGAGCAGACAGGTAAGACAGGTGGAGTGAACAGACAGGTAAGACAGGTGGAGTGAACATACAGGTAAGACAGGTGGAGTGAACAGACAGGTAAGACAGGTGGAGTGAACATACAGGTAAGACAGGTGGAGTGAACAGACAGGTAAGACAGGTGGAGTGAACAGACAGGTAAGACAGGTGGGGTGAACAGACAGGTAAGACAGGTGGAGTGAACAGACAGGTAAGACAGTTGGAGTGAACAGACAGGTAAGACAGGTGGAGTGAACAGACAGGTAAAACAGGTGGAGTGAACAGACAGGTAACATTGGTGGAGTGAACAGACAGGTAAGACAGGTGGTGTGAACAGCCAGGTAAGACAGGTGGAGTGAACAGACAGGTAAGACAGGTGGTGTGAAGTGAACAGCCAGGTAAGACAGGTGGAGTGAACAACCAGGTAAGACACACACAGGTGGTGTGAACAGCCAGATAAGACAGGTGGAGTGAACAGACAGGTAAGACAGATGGAGTGAACAGTCAGGTAAGATAAGTGGAGTGAACAGCCAGGTAAGACAGATGGAGTGAACAGCCAGGTACAATAAGTGGAGTGAAAAGCCAGGTACAATAAGTGGAGTGAACAGCCAGGTAAGATAAGTGGAGTGAACAGCCAGGTAAGACAGATGGAGTGAACAGCCAGGTAAGATAAGTGGAGTGAACAGCCAGGTAAGACAGGTGGAGTGAACAGCCAGGTAAGACAGGTGGAGTGAACAGCCAGGTAAGACAGATGGAGTGAACAGCCAGGTAAGACAGGTGGAGTGAACAGCCAGGTAAGACAGGTGGAGTGAACAGGTAGGTAAGACAGGTGGAGTGAACAGCACATATGAATTCACGATAACATTTATAGCATTAATCATGTATAGTGTCATTTGATGCAGACGTAAAATATAATCACTAAGTTATTTTCTCAATGTAATGTTACATTATTTATAACATATTTCAATGGACGGTTGACTGATCTCTCAAATACAGGCGTTTACAGTTTGTGGTGGCAGGTATACCACCAGAAATAAAGATTTAACTATGACGATTAATTTGAATGTATTGCATTTAACTTACATAATGGTATATTGGCATTTTATTTATACAAAACTTCCGAAAATTTACGTATTAAAATAGTCAATGAAGGCTGTATAAGTTCCCAGCATTCGCCGCAACGCCTCGACTACGCAGTGACGTCACACCGTTGCTTCAGAACAAACACTTGCTGTTAGCCAGGCACCCACCTCACTCCACACCAGCATCGTGCCGAAGACGACCTGGAGCCCGTCGAAGAAGTTGTCGCCGATGATTATGACCGTGGTGCCGCCGGTCGTCCAACCTTCACTCGGACAGATCGCCTTGATGCATGGCGTCGCCGCCGTCAGCAGACCTACGATCAGGTTATTGTTATGATCATTGGTTGTGTAGTGTACGTGTAGTTGTAGTTGTAAGTGTGTGTGTAGTTGTAGTTATCAGTGTTTGTGTAGTTGTAAGTATATATGTAGTTGTAGTTGTAAGTATATTTGTAGTTGTACTTGTAAGTATATGTGTAGTTGCAGTTGTAATTGTAGTTATAGTAATAGTATATTAGTTAGAAAAGTTGTCAGCCAAACATAGTAGCATTTTGTATATCAGCGCAGGTGGCGTGTCACAAGGCGTTGTATTCCAAATTGTGAACAGTTGAGGTGGGAGGACTTTGTGAGGACGGACGTGAACAGTTGAGGTGGAAGGATTTTGTGAGGACGGACGTGAACAGATTTTGTGAGGACGGACGTGAACAGTTGAGGTGGGAGGACTTTGTGAGGACGGACGTGAACAGTTGAGGTGGGAGGACTTTGTGAGGACGGACGTGAACAGTTGAGGTGGAAGGACTTTGTGAGGACGGACGTGAACAGTTGAGGAGGAAGGATTTTGTGAGGACGGACGTGAACAGTTTGGGAGGACTTTGTGAGGACGGACGTGAACAGGAGGTGGGAGGACTTTGTGAGGACGGACGTGAACAGTTGAGGTGGAAGGACTTTGTGAGGACGGACGTGAACAGTTGAGGTGGGAGGACTTTGTGAGGACGGACGTGAACAGTTGAGGTGGAAGGATTTTGTGAGGACGGACGTGAACAGTTGAGGTGGAAGGATTTTGTGAGGACGGACGTGAACAGTTGAGGTGGAAGGACTTTGTGAGGACGGACGTGAACAGTTGAGGTGGAAGGATTTTGTGAGGACGGACGTGAACAGTTGAGATGGAAGGATTTTGTGAGGACGGACGTGAACAGACCAGGGGAGGACATGAGATGGACAGAGCCGGCTGTGGACAGAGGACTAACGAAAGAGCGGACAAACAGTGACCATCTGTGTTTGAACTGACAAGATCGACCACGGATGAGAACACACAATGACGCAGATCGTTCCACGACGCAGCGACAGAGTTTGATGCTGTATTGACCCGTCAAGAAGAGTCGTGTAGAGTCGTGTGGCGGGTCGTGTGGAGTCGTGTGGCGGGTGTCCTAGTGCCGTATCAGCGGCGTCGACTGACACAGCAAGCGGCGCGAGTGTCGCCGTCATCCTAAGTGTATAGTAGCGCCCTTTGAAGTCGCCGGACAATGCCCGTCACGTCACACCGGCCGGGCTGTTCCCGCGAGACCCGGCGGTGTGGTAACGCCGGTCATCCTGTGTCCGGCGGGAGCGAGACGGGAGCGAGACCGCCATTGTTGAAAGTCTCGCCGGCAGCTCAGTTCAAACGTGTCGGCGGCCGCGGTAGCGATGGTTGGTTTAGCATTTCCGGGTGCGTCCGTCGTGGGACCTCGAGTACTCGCACAGCGGCACGTCATAAATCATCGCATGACGTCAGCAAAGGAACACACAGACAAGTAGAACACAGGCTCTGTGGGACAGCTCCCAGTGCCGTCAGCCACGGGGAAGGGAGAGGAAATCAAATGACAGTTGACTGCCGGGTACAGGACGTGATTGGCGAAGAAGATAAAATCAGACGTAAACGACTGGATGTAAACTAATAGAACCAACATTGTAGAGTCACAACGACTGGTGACATCATCCAACCACAATGATTGTGAGCCTTGACGATTTGAAACAGCGTGGATCCACAGCGAGAGCATACGATTGGAAATCTATTATAGAGCCATAGCAAAATATTGAAGTCAGACTTCGAAATTTGAAACATAGAACCATAACGAAATAGCAGTTATAAATGTATATTGTAACTCCGGAAAAATTGTCAGATTTAACCCTACCGAAATATGGCCTTAATAGTTTGATTAAACGAAGGACGATGTGTAAAGGGAGACAAGTATAGTTAGTGTAGTGGACTCATGTCTTCAGGATGGACAGACGACGCGGCAAGGAGGGACTAGTTATGCAGCAATATAAACTTAATTACGTCGTGATCATCGACCGCCGGCAAGTGTATGGCCTGGTCGTGACGGCCGCGTAACTAACCGGTCTACTGCCTGTCACGATTGATCCCGACTCCCGGTCAAAGGCCAGTCACGCCGCCCACGTCGGATGAATAGCGCCAAATTCGTTGTTTGGTGAAATTGGATTTGATGCAGTGCGCTGGACAATGGCGCGTGTATTACGAAGACGAGATAACGGTGTAACTTGATACTGTGTGCAGCGGGTACGTTCCACACTCTCACTGACAGACGGGACCAGTCACACCTCCACCACGCCCCCCGTCTGGACCGTTGACCACTGATTACGCATTACCAGCGTCGTTGTGATTCTACTTATTTAAAATCTGTCTACGATATTCGGGTTTTCGCTAGCCCCGTTTAAAAACTATTTCCAAATTTATTATATGTGTGTGTGTTTCAAGTACATATTACTACATTGGTGGAAATATATTTTGTTGTAATCACCAGAGAATTGATTTGCTTTCGGTCGAAGTGAAATATATATATATATATATATATATATATGTGTGTGTGTGTGTGTGTGTGTGTGTGTGTGTGTGTGTGTGTGTGTGTGTGTGTGTGTGTGTGTGTGTGTGTGTGTGTGTGTGTGTGTGTGTGTGTGTGTGTGTGTGTGTGTGTGTGTGTGTGTGTGTGTGTGTGTGTGTGTGTGTGTGTGTGTGTGTGTGTGTGTGTGTGTGTGTGTGTGTGTGTGTGTGTGTGTGTGTGTGTGTGTGTGTGTTTGTGCGTGTGTACGTATAACGTATATTATATTAAATTAAATTGAATGATTGTATAATTTGTAACTAAACTGGCTGTACTGTTTATATTATTCACCGCTGCTTCAGTATCAAAAGTACGGCCGTATGTGAAGCGGGATTGTATTGTGTTGTGTTGTGTTGTGTTGTGTTGTGTTGTGTTGTGTTGTGTTGTGTTGTGTTGTGTTGTGTTGTGTTGTGTTGTGTTGTGTTGTGTTGTGTTGTGTTGTGTTGTGTTGTGTTGTGTTGTGTGTACTGCACTGCACTGCACTGCACTGCACTGCACTGCACTGCACTGCACTGCACTGCACTGCACTGCACTGCACTGCACTGCACTGCACTGCACTGCACTGCACTGCACTGCACTGCACTGCACTGCACTGCACTGCATTACACTAGATTGGACTGTATGCCGGGCGTGAGAGAGAGAGGGAAGGAAGATAGAGAGAGAGAGCCTCCTACCTCCGTCGGTCGGGTCGAGACGTCTCGCCCGGCGGCCGTGCTTCGAGTTGTTGTGGACGAACATGTTGTCGGAGACAGCGAGTAGCGGCCCGTCGATATTAGGGGTCGTTGACACGGCGACCTGAGGGAAGGAGAGGTAACATATGAGAGACGGCGGATACACGGGCCGATGATAAAGAACGCACGACAGGCTGATACATGGACCGATGTGACACTAATGCAAGGCCGCGGTAAATGGACACACCGTTTGAAAAATGTACTCTTTACTTGTTTAATAATTAAAACATCATATCAGTGTTTCACTGAGTAGCTACAATAAATTTCGAAAAACAGGACTGAGCCATTACCATAGTCAATACACCACTAGCAATCTTACGATGAAGCGAAATGCCCATAGAATATACCATCGGTTTAATTTGGAGAAAGAGTTTTGTTTTGATACGTAAATTGATCCCGTCACAAAATTGTAGATGACTAAAAATATATAACATTTCCACTTTTTGCGAGGTTGTCTATATTCCCTAGTGTTAAATGGACCTAGGGTCCAAATGCCACGGGGGTCCATTTACAGAATCACATCGACGCTGTGGGGACCGTACACGGAGACGTACATGAAAGAATGCACCAGTCAGAGTGGCAGACCAATAGTGTAGAGTGCATCAGGCAGGAACCTACTTGTTTATTTGGGTAAAGAGAAGAGAAGAGGAAGATGTATATATATATATATATATATATATATATATATATATATTTATTTATTTATTTATATATATATATATATATATACATATATGTATGTATGTATGTATGTATGTATGTATGTATGTATGTATGTATGTATGTATGTATGTATGTATGTATGTATGTATGTATGTATGTATGTATGTATGTATGTATGTATGTATGTATGTATGTATGTATGTATGTATGTATGTATGTATGTATGTATGTATGTATGTATGTATGTATGTATGTATGTATGTATGTATGTATAAGGACCTATATATATATATATATATATATATATATATATATATATATATATATATATATATATATATATATAATATGAAATTGTCTATATAATTATAGCAATGTTATTTTATTTAAATTCAAGGAAACAATTTAACCCTTATATCGTTACTCGCAAATTGTGGATTGTCAGTTAAGACGCGAACTCGAGATCTTAGACTCCACGACGAGACGTACGTTTTGAAGACGCTATTGTTTCATTTAACCATCGCGTCTACGGTTATTTCACCGTGTCCTACTCGCATCCACGACGAGTGGTTATCAATTACCACACGAGCGCCGAAGTCGCCCAAACACTACAAGGGAGCGGGTTTATCTGTCCTCACAGCGACTCGTCAACTCTTTACGTCATCCACTCGCGTCGAACGCCTTCGATTTATCGCCTCGTCTCAGACGTCGGTATCGGGCCGGGACAGAGGCGCCCATGGGACGGGGAGACGCGCGCATGCCTTCCCGGACCTGGGAGCGCTGAAGCGGGACTCGCATCCTCGTCTACTGCGTCTCCTGCGATAAGCCGCCGACGTGGAGGACATGGGAAACTGACACAAATAAATAGCAGCTCGTAACACGCGTCAGTGAAGACGCGAATTAGTCGCTCGTAAACCGCGAAAGCCAACCCGAGTGTCGCCGGCGAATCTGCGTTGTGTTTGTGTCGGGAAATAATTGGAAACAACGTTACGGCTGGATTGGGTTACGGAGACCCCCGAACTGTGGCTCTGGGAGTTTTGTGGTAGGGCTAACCAGGCTGTGGCAGTTGGTGACACTGAGGACATAGTGTACGCGCGTGTGTGTGTGTGTGTGTGTGTGTGTGTGTGTGTGTGTGTGTGTGTGTGTGTGTGTGTGTGTGTGTGTGTGTGTGTGTGTGTGTGTGTGTGTGTGTGTGTGTGTGTGTGTGTGTGTGTGTGTGTGTGTGTGTGTGTGTGTGTGTGTGTGTGTGTGTGTGTGTGTGTGTGTGTGTGTGTGTGTGTGTGTGTGTGTGTGTGTGTGTGTGTGTGTGTGTGTGTGTGTGTGTGTGTGTGTGTGTGTGTGTGTGTGTGTGTGTGTGTGTGTGTGTGTGTGTGTGTGTGTGTGTGTGTGTGTGTGTGTGTGTGTGTGTGTGTGTGTGTGTGTGTGTGTGTGTGTGTGTGTGTGTGTGTGTGTGTGTGTGTGTGTGTGTGTGTGTGTGTGTGTGTGTGTGTGTGTGTGTGTGTGTGTGTGTGTGTGTGTGTGTAGTGGGACACTGAATGAAACACAACAAAAGACTTATTGTTAAACGGATGAACCTTTTCTTGTCTTATGTTGGGGCATCGCAACCACGATTATTTAAGCATTGTCTCCTTGTCGGTGGTTATTTGTTCTTTTTTCTTATTACACTAATTCGGTATTATGTAAAAAAAATTCAATATACAGTATATATATATATATATTATATATATATATGTATATATATATATATATATATATATATATATATATATATATATATATATATATATATATATATATATATATATATACATAAATATATATATATATATATATATATATATATATATATATATATATATATATATCCATTGCCGGACACAATATAAGAAACCACATAGCTACAGTGAGAACAAATCTGAGAACAAATCCGTCGTTGATAAAAAAAAAAACCGCAAAGGACATAACACCGGAAGCATTAAATTGGACGAACAAGCTCGGAGTTGACTTGAGAGGTTCTCCAATCCACGACGCGGTCTCAGTATCAGATGTCGGCCAAAGTTAAGCCAGGCCTAACGTTGTTAGTGAGCTCAAACTAGCGGCTGACACACACAGTGGTTCCAAACGTGACGTCTCCGAGTCGTAGTGACCGCCCCCCCCCCCCAGGGCACTCCATAAACAGTGTCCACTCGCTCCAGTAGTCTCCCGTTACGGGCGCTTAGTGCCGCTAACGAACGGCCGAGTGTTGGCTGTAAACAACGACTCCATGGCGATGACAGACGCTGTTATAATATACACTCTCTACATACACCGGGTATATTTGTATGTATGTCTATATATATATATATACATATATATATATATATATATATATATATATATATATATATATATATATATATATATATATATATATATATATATATATGTAATTGTGTATAAAAAAATTGTATATATATATATATATATATATATATATATATATATGTATATATATATATATAATTAGTACAATATACTGAATTACTAACCTGAAATCTGCGCATGTCTCTTGGGTTTCCGGCATTCTTTAGGCAGTTTTGATTGCATTTCATGAAGAATTTCAGGAAGAATCTGAAATGACAATAAATGGAACACGTTAGTCATTGTGCCTTGTACAAGAGAGATGTATGTAGATACTACAATTGACGCATACGACAACAATGTGAACTTATGACAAGGCCAGTATGTACAATCACGTGAACCGAGTCAAGGAATTTTACATTCACAATTTCAGTGCGGACAATCTGACCAGACGGACGTGGAATGTCCGTCCACGTTTACACACAATTACAACTAGTGTTGCTAGTCCACTTGCCTAAATCCTGCGAGGAATGAATATTGTATGATTAGCATCATTCGTTAAATGGACCGTTTTGCCTCGTTTA
>CBDHHR010000520.1:0-5000 GCA_965263245.1 Metamycoplasmataceae bacterium
GTTGACGGTAGTAACATATTTCATTTATTCGCCATGTCTTATAAAGTGCCTCCAGGGTAGCGTGCCGATTCACCCACAAGTTCCTCTATTGGCAGTTCGTTGGATTTGCCTGATTTCAATGTGGGATTTTTACAAGAATAAAAGTGGAGTCGGAAGTTTGTCGCAAATTGGTGGCGTCACACACACACACACACACACAC
The DNA here is from genome assembly GCA_965263245.1 of Metamycoplasmataceae bacterium. Taxonomy (GTDB): domain Bacteria; phylum Bacillota_I; class Bacilli_A; order Mycoplasmatales; family Metamycoplasmataceae; genus DT-68. Next base: position 201 of record CBDHHR010000520.1, read on the forward strand.
ACACACACACACACACACACACACACACCACACACACACACACACACACACACACACACACACACACACACACACACACACACACACACACACACACACCACACACACACACACACACACACACACACACACACACACACACACACACACACACACACACACACACACACACACACACACACACACACACACACACACACACACACACACACACACACACGCCAGCACGCACGCACACATGCACACACAAGCACACACAAGCACACACACACGCACACACGCACACAAGCACGCACACGCGCACACGCGCACACGCGTACACGCGCACACGCGCACACGCGTACACACGCGTACACACGCGTACACACGCGTACACACGCGTACACACGCGTACACACGCGTACATACGCGTACACACGCGTACACACGCGTACACACGCGTACACACGCGTACACACGCGTACACACGCGTACACACGCGTACACACGCGTACACACGCGTACACACGCGTACACACGCGTACACACGCGTACACACGCGTACACACGCGTACACACGCGTACACACGCGTACACACGCGTACACACGCGTACACACGCGTACACACGCGTACACACGCGTACACACGCGTACACACGCGTACACACGCGTACACACGCGTACACACGCGTACACACGCGTACACACGCGTACACACGCGTACACACGCGTACACACGCGTACACACGCGTACACACGCGTACACACGCGTACACACGCGTACACACGCGTACACACGCGTACACACGCGTACACGCGTACACGCGTACACACGCACACGCGTACACACGCACACGCACACGCACACGCACACGCACACGCACACGCACACGCACACGCACACGCACACGCACACGCACACGCACACGCACACGCACACGCACACGCACACGCACACGCACACGCACACGCACACGCACACGCACACGCACACGCACACGCACACGCACACGCACACGCACACGCACACGCACACGCACACGCACACGCACACGCACACGCACACGCACACGCACACGCACACGCACACGCACACGCACACGCACACGCACACGCACACGCACACGCACACGCACACGCACACGCACACGCACACGCACACGCACACGCACACGCACACGCACACGCACACGCACACGCACACGCACACGCACACGCACACGCACACGCACACGCACACGCACACGCACACGCACACGCACACGCACACGCACACGCACACGCACACGCACACGCACACGCACACGCACACGCACACGCACACGCACACGCACACGCACACGCACACGCACACGCACACGCACACGCACACGCACACGCACACGCACACGCACACGCACACGCACACGCACACGCACACGCACACGCACACGCACACGCACACGCACACGCACACGCACACGCACACGCACACGCACACGCACACGCACACGCACACGCACACGCACACGCACACGCACACGCACACGCACACGCACACGCACACGCACACGCACACGCACACGCACACGCACACGCACACGCACACGCACACGCACACGCACACGCACACGCACACGCACACGCACACGCACACGCACACGCACACGCACACGCACACGCACACGCACACGCACACGCACACGCACACGCACACGCACACGCACACGCACACGCACACGCACACGCACACGCACACGCACACGCACACGCACACGCACACGCACACGCACACGCACACGCACACGCACACGCACACGCACACGCACACGCACACGCACACGCACACGCACACGCACACGCACACGCACACGCACACGCACACGCACACGCACACGCACACGCACACGCACACGCACACGCACACGCACACGCACACGCACACGCACACGCACACGCACACGCACACGCACACGCACACGCACACGCACACGCACACGCACACGCACACGCACACGCACACGCACACGCACACGCACACGCACACGCACACGCACACGCACACGCACACGCACACGCACACGCACACGCACACGCACACGCACAATATCTGACTTAATTTCGGGTCATGTATGACCAGTGCTGCCCTCTTCTGATCATTGTAACGACATTAGCCATACTTGCAGATTAAGTTAGCATGGCAGGGTAAAATTGTGAAAATCCTGACATACGTCATTGGATCTTAGTTTTAATCTAATGGCGGCAGCATCATAGTTTAGTTACATCCTGATGAATTCGGGTAATGTAGAATGTTTTTGAAATAATGGAAACAGCTGTTGAATAGTTAATAGATACATGGGCAGTCAGGTACACGTCATAACAAAAAAAGGTTCAGAATACTAAGCGGTAAGAATTCACAAAAACAATATGGCAACGGCACAGGAACGCGTTCACAGTAACAACGTTAAAAGGCTAAATTAAATGTGTTGATCGTTAAATTATTAGAACACGCTGCCCGTTGAATGTCCAAATACTAACCATATGCAGAGACTATATATATATATATATATATATATATATATATATATATATATATATATATATATATATATATATATATATATATATATATATATATTTATCCGACTAAACACATATGCACAAATATCGACACAAACACAGAACATTTGTTGGAATTTTCATATGTGACAATCGAAAGCATAATTTCACTGATATAATTTATTTACGTGTATATAAATCAACGGAACTTATTGTTTAACAGGAACGGTGAGTGCGTGTAAATGAATATAATGATATAGCGGCGACAACGACGAGGTGCCAAGAGACTCTGTTAGGTTGCATGGGCGGCCGTGCGTGTCTACTGACGTAAGATTATGACCTCCAATGGACTGAGTTTTCAATGTAGCGTGAACTGGTCGGTTCACGAGTGGCATTTCGTCAACGGGTCATCCATTTACGTGTGTTCCTACATATCACGGGAGTGCGGCGTAGATTTTGTTCCGCTGTGCGTTTCTCCGAACGACTGTGACAGTGCTGCTGTAGTACTGGATAGTGCTGAAGTACTGGATAGTGCTGTAGTACTGGATAGTGCTGTAGTACTGGATAGTGCTGTAGTACTGCGCGACGCAGGCGGTGAAAACGTGTGAGGCGAAGACGGCACCAACACAACTGATCAACTTACCGCGGTCTTCAAGTTACTAAGGTGAGTTAAGGTAAGCAGGGATGCCGAACTGAGATTTCTCCAGCAATGCGTTATAGCTAAAACGTGACGTTCAAGTACCTATTCTACGCATTCTAGTTGATTATATTGGAATCCAGCAACTAATTATATGCTATCTGTATATGGCATGGTCATGAATATTCGGGTCAGTTCGCCAGACTTCGCTTTTGTCCGACATGGTCCGTGTGCTTACAGTTAATGGTCATTGCGTGGTTCATTGTGCGTTCACGAATATTCGTTATTATCGGGTTGCATAATTAATAATCCATGTGATTCGCATAAACACAGTTGCGCATCGGCTAGTTGCGCAAATACCACCAAAGCTATGGATAAATGTGCAAGACAAAAATAGAAGAGAAAATACTTAAATTATATTATCATGTATTGATAGAGTAATCTCGAATGTACATAAACTTACAAAGAATCACTATAAGGATAACTGCCACAGATTGTCATCTACGCGGTCAACGTGTGTGACATTCATGTCAGTCCACGCCACATAGTGTGTTCGTTGCCAATATTTCCACTGCAGCAATTGTCTCCAAAGCCACTAAATGTCTCAACAGTTTATTCGGCACACAGTGCTCGCAGGTTCAATTTCGGGTAGCCGTAGTAAGGACTTAGACACAAGCTGTATAGAATGTACACCGTAGTGCAGTCGAACGACCAGACTTGTAGTTCCAGGTCAAAAGCTGGTCGCATACCGCGTTGGCTTTCTTGTCATATTCTTTCAACGTGTCACTACCGTCAGTAAATGCCGAACTTGTTGATGACGCTGTGTTGTGCTTGTGCGCAAGTGTCTTATTAATTAGCTTGAACACTTTATCAGAAACAAACGTGCTGCTTAAAGCAGTGACCGTACGACGTTTGACATCTACTGAGCGAGTTTAGGTTGTTTATGGATGTGCGACCGATTAGCATGTATTCTCAAGTGTTACGGACAGTGACAAAACATGTATCTGTTTAACATGTGATGCCTTACAAAATATAACATATCTTACATATGAGATATTTTTAATGAAATTGAGTGAAAATGAACGTTCTCAAAAACTCTTTAAGGACTGTTTGTTATTGTTCTCTGACAATTGTTCTATTTCCACCAGGTTGACGGCCGTGTTACATCTAGTATACGTTTTACCAGCGATTCGCCAGTATTCGAACGCATTTAAAGGTCAATTTCGCATCTTAAAATTGATTTCTCTCCTCAAGAACACAAATGTATGTTATTATGAAACCATCATGTCAACGTTAATATAAACCGTTCAAAAACCGCTCATTATTAAACTACGTTCACCGACAATCGCATTTAACTATCTGCTTATGTTAATTTCGAGTCACATTTTATGCGTCTTTACAGCACAATAAGTTTTCAAGTCAACACACTAACGACACAATTTTCGTCTGGCGTCATTTACATGACATTGGCGTAGCAACCCATCGAGGCTGAATAATTTTTTTCGTACATTGTCCTCAGTTATTATAACAATAATTCTTCTTTAATAATATTATATCTTGTTTCCACCTCCAATGACCAAAACGTATATTTTATGTACTTATTTTATATAGTTCATATTTTACGATATTTTGCGACATTTGCTGT
>CBDHHR010000520.1:17500-22879 GCA_965263245.1 Metamycoplasmataceae bacterium
TATGTTGGTGTTATTGTATCAAAAGACGTTTATACCACATTATACACAAATGATATATATATACCTTAGACAGATAGTAATTATTTTATAATGGTTTATGTGTGAGCTTATCTTTTCATAGAAAAACGTTTATGGCAGAAATAGTAAAAATAAAAACAATGTGAGATCACATAGAATACTGTAATGCTTGCAAAGCTATCACGTATTTTCCTTCTCTAGCAACGTACTCCATCATTCCGGTGCAACAGGCATCTTGAAAGATTATATATGGAGGTTTTACAAAGAACTGCCAGTGATGTTATTGATGAAAACCCAAAAGGCTTATATAGATAACATATCGTAACATCCGCAATTCTTAAGATATTAGTTTTAATATGTTTGTTAAACAGAACCATTTGCCCAGTAATTTCACTGAAAATGTGTTGTCGTGAAAACGGAGTTGGAGTTAAAAGAATGATTTCTCACAGAAGGCTATAAGTCCTGCAATGCTATCATATATTATTTCTCTCTAAGCCTAACCCTATTCAAAATCACTATAAGTTTCGTCCATAAAAATGTACTGACATCCTCTCTGGCTCATGGCCTGTTTTGTTTGGTGCACCACTGTTGTCAGGCATCCTAATATTTTAATGGAATGATGGGACTACGTTTGAAACAATATCACGGTGTTGTAATGTAATGTGTCAACACTTCTGATCTGTTCGCAGGTTTCGGACTTGCTGTCGGACCTGGGTGGACAGGCCGGACTCTGGCTCGGAGTGTCGGTCATCGCGTTCTTCGAGTTCATTGAACTGTTCTTTGACGTCGTCTGTGTGGCCGTTAGCCGTAGAAAGTACAAATGCAACAGCGTTGAGACAGCGGAGAAGACGTAGCCCTGTCTCCGTTCAAAGGGGACGACCAAGCAGCATCCCGACGGAACGTGAGGAAGTGCTCGCGGTGAGCGTAGGTCTATCGTCGACGGAGTGGCTGACGTACTCGAACATCGATACAGCGCATCGTGGCTAGGCCGCAGATGACGGTTATCCCTTTTGCAGCGATTTAAAGCAATTTGTGTTAGTATGATTACGACTTAAAAACACGGCATGCCATTAAATGTGTTTTGTTCGCTAAATAGCGGTGTGCCTGAACATATTGGCACAAGATACGTTAGGATGGAACGAAGATAAAAGCAAGCACTATATTGCTCTGGAACAATAGGCGGGAAACTCTACAAACACGCTTCACATTAACTACCGGAGCTTCAGAATCATTACGCTTCCGCTGTTTAGCGGTGTATCAAGATATCGGAAGACATGGGGAGAGGATGGATCTGTTAGAATTATTTCGCCGATGCGGCGTCATAATTTCAGCGTCTCCGCTATCTCATCGTCTGATTATATGCATCGGAAAACGGTAGGGTTGAGGCGGTTGAAACATATTCACAGTCATGTCGCCGTACCTTGATTTATTGGGGAAGAATCATATGTCTGCACTGTCGAAATTATTCCAGGGGAGCTCATCTTTTACATTGAAAGGTGTGTGTGATCACAATACGCCATGACGTAGATATAGCTGAAGGCTTTTCAGAACTTGTTACAGCAATTGTGATATGTCGATGGCAATTTAATAAACAACACAATAATGTATGTTTGCATATTTTGCTAAAGTCAAGATTATCGTACATGAGTAATAATTGAGAAGCGCCACAAGGTTCATGCGGTAAAGAGCCATTTAAATACCTAAGGAAAAGTCAACATTAATACATACTCGAGGGTAAAAGGATTGTTGTTATTAATTTTTTTAGAGACAGCGTACATGCTAACACCAGATTGAATAATACAATGGTATTTAACTATGTCTTTGCTATGTTTTCTCGATTGAAATGTATGCGGTTTGAAAGCGAACCACCTAACGTTGATATCGTCTGTCTCATAAATTAACTTAATCAAATACATCATTACAAATTCACTCACTTCAATAATGAAGGGTATTGTGTTTCGGTAGCTGTGTGTGTGTGTGTGTGTGTGTGTGTGTGTGTGTGTGTGTGTGTGTGTGTGTGTGTGTGTGTGTGTGTGTGTGTGTGTGTGTGTGTGTGTGTGTGTGTGTGTGTGTGTGTGTGTGTGTGTGTGTGTGTGTGTGTGTGTGTGTGTGTGTGTGTGTGTGTGTGTGTGTGTGTGTGTGTGTGTGTGTGTGTGTGTGTGTGTGTGTGTGTGTGTGTGTGTGTGTGTGTGTGTGTGTGTGTGTGTGTGTGTGTGTGTGTGTGTGTGTGTGTGTGTGTGTGTGTGTGTGTGTGTGTGTGTGTGTGTGTGTGTGTGTGTGTGTGTGTGTGTGTGTGTGTGTGTGTGTGTGTGTGTGTGTGTGTGTGTGTGTGTGTGTGTGTGTGTGTGTGTGTGTGTGTGTGTGTGTGTGTGTGTGTGTGTGTGTGTGTGTGTGTGTGTGTGTGTGTGTGTGTGTGTGTGTGTGTGTGTGTGTGTGTGTGTGTGTGTGTGTGTGTGTGTGTGTGTGTGTGTGTGTGTGTGTGTGTGTGTGTGTGTGTGTGTGTGTGTGTGTGTGTGTGTGTGTGTGTGAGTCACGTTACTATTACGTTTGCAACCACGTAGCAATCAGTAGTGCGCCGGACTGAGTGTTTGGTGCATAGCTATATAGTAACCATCAACACTCCCCGTAACAAGATAACACGTATGCTCGATAAAAAACATATCTTGTAACAGCGCGACAAGAGTAACAAAACCAATACCTTTCTTTGGTAAACGTATTTTTTATTACAAACACAACATGTAAAGGAAGACATAAACATCTTAGTAATGTACAAAATAAAGAAAACAAAGGTTTCAGTCGAAGCAGTGCTTGCTTGCACAATGCAACGGCTGCTTGTTTTCTAACATCCAATTTTGGACGAATACATTATCAACGTTTCCATAATGTTCTCATAAGTGTAATACGCTGACACAGCTTACCTCACATACTGTATGTTTGTCTGCCATCATGTAGACAACTCGTTTGTAAGACAAACATCCGCTTCACCAGCATAATTGATAACAAACTGTTTTGTTCACATTGCTTATACAATAAACAACACATTTAAGTCACATTGTATATTAAGACTAAAGTAACAGTTAGAATGTGTGATAATATATTTGCTTATGACTACATTATGTCTGATATAGTATTTGAGCAACCTTTTGTGAAACGTCTTGTTTCTCTAGCTTGGTAAGTCATGATATTGCCATTTAGATGATTTTGTAACAATATTAAAGAGGTAAACAAGTAATTTTTTATATAGCGCAGTATTAAATCCTCAGAATTGCTTTATGCACTTCACGCTTTATTATTTTCTGACAGCCCGGTTCAGTCGAATATCACCTCGACCTCTTTGGGAAGCAGCCACCATAATTGAAAGTATTATTAACATTACTTAGTTGCAAACATTACATATCAAGCGTAGAGTCCAGTCCGATATCGTGTCTCTCAACACATCCGTCTTTATTGTTATACCACTCCAAGCACAAGGCCGACAACGTATGTCAAGTTACTCATGACTGGTGGTGTTCGTCTTCTCCAACTGCTCAGTATAAGAACTGGTCTTCGGCAGAGTGGGAGTGCACGAGTCGCTCTTTCTGATCACCCATTTCCCATTCATCCTGCAACAGAGAACGTTTGAGTCAATCGGAAGAAGACGCGTTAGCCAATGAAAGCTGCAATAAACACTCATTGCTCGATTTTAGTCACATCGAAAATTCACCTTTGACCAGCCCAAAAGGGATTATTTGTAATTGTATAGACAATCGAGATGTACCATCGAGTTGTACCATATATAATATGTTATTTTCTCATAAGTGTTTTTATGTGCTACTTTTGTATTGCAAATGTTGCATAACGTGGGTGTTATCTGCGCGCAACAAGCCGATGCCTAACTGTGTGCATGTGAATCACGTCGGGCATCAATGCCGCCTGGGTGGTTATTTATGCAGCCCGTTTATTCTTGTATGTAAACCACGCAATCCCGTTGATTTTGAACACAGTGAACTTGTCTGAAAAAATGAAGTCTGGCGAACTGAACCAAATAGTCATGACTATGCCTTATACGGATAGCATAGAAGGTGCACAAATTAGAAACCCCGCTACGTCATGTAAATGTTTCGATATGTTGTCAGGAGTATAAGTGATTAATAAAACACATTTGTAATTAAACGAAGACATATGACTAAACTTGCGATGAAATTATTAATTCAAAATTGCACACATTTAAAAGACATTACAATTCCCTGTAATCCCTTTGATAATGACAATTCACGACACAAGAATGTAACTTACAAACTCAAGGATATTAACACGCCTTCGGCGGAGAAAGACCCTTGGTTCTCACATATAAGTCAAACAAATACACATATTTTATATGTACATGATCATAATTATTATAGCTTCGTATGTTGTGTCTATTACCATCAGTTTATTACTGCTATAATTTTCTCTGATTTTATATATGGATACATTTATTATAGAGCGCCTCTAATATCGTAATAATGGAGCATGTCCACACGACATCAAATGTTAGTCAGGTTACTGATTAATTGACTCACTTATTGCAGCATTTCATGAGGTTAGAGTCGAATACTTTGTAGCCGCAGCATTCTTCTGCTCCCGTCTTTTTGTCATACAGCTGTTCATCGCAGCATATCTGCTCGCTCCTTTCGTAGTCTGTGTGGCCGCATACTGTGTATATAAATCACCATATCGTCAGAATCGCTTGGACCAAGGACTGTTTCAGTAACTGGTGTCCGTTCAACCAAAAGAACTCACAGTGACTCTTAACAAACTTTCGTGCATGCTGATATGGATATGTGTAAAATATTGCAAAGCCTTAATTATTTTTTAGATCTATTTATTTTAATGTTTTAAACTATTTATAATTGTTTTATAAGTTTAGTCAAATAATGAGATAAAATATGTTTTAATGTCTTTCATAGTTTTATAGATACACATCGTATATTCTCTACATTATAATTTATATTTACGCTAATGTTTTAAATTATATATTATGTGAATCTGTTTTAACAAATATACTTTGCATGTTTTATGTACCCATTTCAATCTCTATGATTGCCCAGAGAGAGAGTGAAATAAACTATTATATATGTATACATCAAAACTTAATAACGTAAATCTGACGTTATACGTGGTTAGGTAAACCCGTCGTTTCAGACAATGATTCACAGGACGGGTCGTAAAGTAAAGAACAACACCCGCATTGATCAATTTATATATTACTTGCAAAACTGGAATATTGAAAATACGTCACGTATTTGATGTTGTACGTCACGTATTTAATTTGGTACGTCACGTATTTAATGTTTTAGAGTAAGAAGTGCGCAATGTATAGAGTAGTGTCGTACCGATGTG
>CBDHHR010000521.1:0-7500 GCA_965263245.1 Metamycoplasmataceae bacterium
TTTATCCCTAGACCGTGCTGCTCAAGGAGAATAACGGTCCTAGTATATCATGCATGGGTTTATATTATGTATCGTGTTTCCAAAAGTTATAAATATACAACATCACTTACCATAGGCCCAGACACGCAGTGTGAAGCTACACTTGTTACGACATCCTGCGTTGTGGTACGTCATCCAAAGTAAATCTAATGTAGCATAAACAAGCCAGAATGTTGGCTGATATAACCGTGTTTTTTTGTTGCTAGCGTATGGTGATTGTTTCCATTCCCTATGACTTCCGGTTATCTTGGTTGCTTCCATTCCCTATGACTTCCGGTTATCTTGGTTGCTTCCATTCCCTATGACTTCCGGTTATCTTGGTTGCTTCCATTCCCTATGACATCTGGTTATCTTGGTTGCTTCCATTCCCTGTGACTTCTGATTATCTTGGTTGCTTCCATTCCCTGTGACTTCCGGTTATCTTGGTTGCTTCCATTCCCTATGACTTCTGGTTATCTTGGTTGCTTCCATTCCCTATGACTTCTGGTTATCTTGGTTGCTTCCATTCCCTATGACATCTGGTTATCTTGGTTGCTTCCATTCCCTATGACTTCTGGTTATCTTGGTTGCTTCCATTCCCTATGACTTCTGGTTATCTTGGTTGCTTCCATTCCCTATGACTTCCGGTTATCTTGGTTGCTTCCATTCCCTATGACTTCTGGTTATCTTGGTTGCTTCCATTCCCTGTGACTTCTGATTATCTTGGTTGCTTCCATTCCCTGTGACTTCCGGTTATCTTGGTTGCTTCCATTCCCTGTGACTTCTGATTATCTTGGTTGCTTCCATTCCCTGTGACTTCCGGTTATCTTGGTTGCTTCCATTCCCTATGACATCTGGTTATCTTGGTTGCTTCCATTCCCTGTGACTTCCGGTTATCTTGGTTGCTTCCATTCCCTGTGACTTCTGATTATCTTGGTTGCTTCCATTCCCTGTGACTTCCGGTTATCTTGGTTGCTTCCATTCCCTATGACTTCTGGTTATCTTGGTTGCTTCCATTCCCTATGACTTCCGGTTATCTTGGTTGCTTCCATTCCCTGTGACTTCTGATTATCTTGGTTGCTTCCATTCCCTGTGACTTCCGGTTATCTTGGTTGCTTCCATTCCCTATGACTTCCGGTTATCTTGGTTGCTTCCATTCCTTATGACTTCCGGTTATCTTGGTTGCTTCCATTCCTTATGACTTCTGGTTATCTTGGTTGCTTCCATTCCCTATGACTTCTGGTTATCTTGGTTGCTTCCATTCCCTATGACTTCTGGTTATCTTGGTTGCTTCCATTCCCTGTGACTTCCGGTTATCTTGGTTGCTTCCATTCCCTATGACTTCTGGTTATCTTGGTTGCTTCCATTCCTTATGACTTCTGGTTATCTTGGTTGCTTCCATTCCCTATGACTTCTGGTTATCTTGGTTGCTTCCATTCCCTGTGACTTCTGGTTATCTTGGTTGCTTCCATTCCCTGTGACTTCTGGTTATCTTGGTTGCTTCCATTCCTTATGACTTCCGGTTATCTTGGTTGCTTCCATTCCCTATGACTTCTGGTTATCTTGGTTGCTTCCATTCCCTATGACTTCTGGTTATCTTGGTTGCTTCCATTCCCTGTGACTTCTGGTTATCTTGGTTGCTTCCATTCCCTGTGACTTCTGGTTATCTTGGTTGCTTCCATTCCCTGTGACTTCTGGTTATCTTGGTTGCTTCCATTCCTTATGACTTCTGGTTATCTTGGTTGCTTCCATTCCCTGTGACTTCTGGTTATCTTGGTTGCTTCCATTCCCTGTGACTTCTGGTTATCTTGGTTGCTTCCATTCCCTGTGACTTCTGGTTATCTTGGTTGCTTCCATTCCCTATGACTTCTGGTTATCTTGGTTGCTTCCATTCCCTATGACTTCTGGTTATCTTGGTTGCTTCCATTCCCTATGACTTCTGTTTATCTTGGTTGCTTCCATTCCCTATGACTTCTGGTTATCTTGGTTGCTTCCATTCCCTATGACTTCTGGTTATCTTGGTTGCTTCCATTCCCTATGACTTCTGGTTATCTTGGTTGCTTCCATTCCCTATGACTTCTGGTTATCTTGGTTGCTTCCATTCCCTGTGACTTCTGGTTATCTTGGTTGCTTCCATTCCCTGTGACTTCTGGTTATCTTGGTTGCTTCCATTCCCTATGACATCTGGTTATCTTGGTTGCTTCCATTCCCTATGACTTCTGGTTATCTTGGTTGCTTCCATTCCCTATGACTTCTGGTTATCTTGGTTGCTTCCATTCCTTATGACTTCCGGTTATCTTGGTTGCTTCCATTCCCTGTGACTTCTGGTTATCTTGGTTGCTTCCATTCCCTGTGACTTCTGGTTATCTTGGTTGCTTCCATTCCCTGTGACTTCTGGTTATCTTGGTTGCTTCCATTCCCTATGACTTCTGGTTATCTTGGTTGCTTCCATTCCCTATGACTTCTGTTTATCTTGGTTGCTTCCATTCCCTATGACTTCTGGTTATCTTGGTTGCTTCCATTCCCTATGACTTCTGGTTATCTTGGTTGCTTCCATTCCCTATGACTTCTGGTTATCTTGGTTGCTTCCATTCCCTATGACTTCTGGTTATCTTGGTTGCTTCCATTCCCTATGACTTCTGGTTATCTTGGTTGCTTCCATTCCCTATGACTTCTGGTTATCTTGGTTGCTTCCATTCCCTATGACTTCTGGTTATCTTGGTTGCTTCCATTCCCTATGATTTCCGGTTATCTTGGTTGCTTCCATTCCCTATGACTTCCGGTTATCTTGGTTGCTTCCATTCCCTATGACTTCCGGTTATCTTGGTTGCTTCCATTCCCTATGACTTCCGGTTATCTTGGTTACTTCCATTCCCTATGACTTCCGGTTATCTTGGTTGCTTCCATTCCCTATGACTTCCGGTTATCTTGGATACTTCCATTCCCTATGACTTCCGGTTATCTTGGTTGCTTCCATTCCCTATGACTTCCGGTTATCTTGGTTGCTTCCATTCCCTATGACTTCCGGTTATCTTGGTTGCTTCCATTCCCTATGACTTCCGGTTATCTTGGTTGCTTCCATTCCCTATGACTTCCGGTTATCTTGGTTGCTTCCATTCCCTATGACTTCCGGTTATCTTGGTTGCTTCCATTCCCTATGACTTCCGGTTATCTTGGTTGCTTCCATTCCCTATGACTTCCGGTTATCTTGGTTACTTCCATTTCCTATGACTTCCGGTTATCTTGGTTGCTTCCATTCCCTATGACTTCCGGTTATCTTGGTTGCTTCCATTCCCTATGACTTCCGGTTATCTTGGTTGCTTCCATTCCCTATGACTTCCGGTTATCTTGGTTGCTTCCATTCCCTATGACTTCCGGTTATCTTGGTTGCTTCCATTCCCTATGACTTCCGGTTATCTTGGTTGCTTCCATTCCCTATGACTTCCGGTTATCTTGGTTGCTTCCATTCCCTATGACTTCCGGTTATCTTGGTTGCTTCCATTCCCTATGACTTCCGGTTATCTTGGTTGCTTCCATTCCCTATGACTTCCGGTTATCTTGGTTGGTTCCATTCCTATGACATCTGGTTATCTTGGTTGCTCAATTCGAGCAAGTGAAGGAATTTATGTTTGCATCAGCGGAGGAAAGATCAACTGGCTATCATCGTCACGTGCTCATTGATCCAGATGTCCGCGCAAAAACATCGGTTTACCTATTGACAAACCCACTGACTCACGGCATCGCTCTCTATATGTTGACTACAAGTCAATATGAACCCAAACTCCAACCTGACATTCCTCGGCATTAACCTATAATTTATTTTCTGTTGCCCGACTTACTCCCGTTACTTCTTATTACCACAATATCTTTTGCTGACGTTGCTCCGAGTGTAAACAGATATTTTCCTTTTTGAGCCAGACTGGTTTTATTGATGTTTTTATCGAGTCAGCCGGTTGAGGCAAGGTCAGATTCATAACATCGTATGCGCAACTGGTCTTGTTTATATTGGTCTATTTGTGTATCGTTTGTGATAGCCTATAGTTGCGTGTTTCAGATATCCAGTGCACATTTTCATAGTACAACCCACGCATTAACGGAGCACATATAGATACGATTTTTAAGCAATCGTTATATAAATCGCAATGTTACGCAATTACATGCACACGTTGACTCACGAAAGTGCGACATTGGAGGTTGGTTGCGATATGAATTCGATGTGAATTCAATAAAGACGTCGCGAGAAAACGCACCAATCAATGGCGGACGAAGAGACAGCAGTGACAACGATACCCAACAGGACACATGACTTGTTTCCCGACCGTGTTGAGCGATGCTTAATGAGTCCATACACAACTGGTCCCCATCTCGTTGTTCGTAAGCACATTCAAACTCATGATTACTGCAATACGCACACTTTTTTTAAATAATAACTTTTCTTCATATTAGCTCCGAATGTCTATATGAGTTTTTGTTGGGTGGAACCTTATAAAACGTACCACGGAGGCTTCTGCTGTGGCAGACACGACCGGATACGAAAGAATACAAAGTTCGCTCGAGTCGTCTAGGGACGGTATCATGAACGAAAATGAAAGCATAGCATACAAAGGATATGGTGGTAGACGACACTTGCGTGCCCTATTGGAATGCTACGACACAATTGGCCACGAACATTACACAGTATATTCATCACATATTTATTTTATACCAAATGGTAACCTGTTAAATAAAAACATAGGATGCATGTGTTCATGCATGCACGTTTGTTTAACGAAGTATCGTGATATTATGCACGATTGACATTACGTAAGCTTACAACAATGTCTTTCTATGATTAATCTTACAAAATGTGATAAAAACAACAACGGTAATTATCATATGAATTAGAATACACTAAAGTGCATATAATTCAGTGTGTGTTCCAAACTGAAGCAAAGCCGGCCTATGTCTGGTGTTTGCCTTGTAAAGAACGTTGACAACGATCAAGCAGAGGTAAAGTCCATGCATCATTACAATGCTCCACAATATCTTGCCGACCCGCCTAACACGTCCAGTTAGTAATATCACCATCGTGTCCGACAATGCCGTAGCGTATTGATAGCCATACGTTGATTCTGGCGTACTAATGCGTATTAGTGAGATCAGTTAATTTGATTGAGAATCCATCGTTTCGTTGCGAAACCTGAGAATATGTCGTGCAGGTTTCATTTCGGTTTCCGTGGAGTATGTGCCACACTCGAGTCCGGAAGTGCTCACCAGTCAAGGCGTACAGGATGCAGTTGCACGCGTAGTGGGAGAGACACAGTTCCTCCACAACCTTCCTAAACGTGATGAACTTGAAGTACCTCTGCCACTCCGGGTCTTTTAATGCTTCGGCGTCTGTCAAAGTGCTATTTGCGCTTTCAAAGTCCTGGCTCAACGTGTAGACGAGCGTCGCCGGAAGTGTGGTGAATATCACGTAGAAGGACACGGACAGCAATGTCACGGTCGTCACGATGCGCGCATGCGCGTTCTGCTTCGCCTGTCCCGGAAGTGAATCGCCGGACATGCGCCGGATCTCGCACAGGACGAGAACGTTGAATACGAGATTGACGATGGGTACGACTAGGAACATGAGGAGTTCCGTGCTCCACGTCCACAGTGACCACAGCGAGGCATCGCCTCCCTCCAGCGCCGCCTGGCGTAGCGTGCACTGACCGTTGACGTAGGTCCAGAAATAGGCCTGCATGAGACACAGGCTGACGCACAGGATGACGAACCCTGCGACCACCTTCTGAGCACGGCTCGTTGTGCAGTAGCGTTCCTTCTGGAAGGGCCGACACACGGCGATCCAGCGCTCCACGGTGAAGCCAAGCACGAGGACGGGAGACAGATACTGCACGGCCAGATAGAACACGAAGTACGTCTCACAGAAGACGGGGTAGGAGAGAATGTCGACGCCCCAGGCGTACTTCAACTCCATGATGATGTGCAGCAGCAGGAAGACTAGGTCCGTGACGGAGAGCGTTGCGAGGTACACGGCCGACGAGTTGACGTGACGCGTCCCCTTCTCCGCCCATACAAGGACCGACAGGACATTACCGCAAATACCGATGACGTACCACACAGGCGACACGAATCTGTCGACGTAGAGCGCAGTCGGATTGTGCACGGTAAGTATGTCGGACCACGAGCCCCGGTCAAGCAGGGGCAGAAGAGTGGCGGGGTTAGTCGCGCTGTCATTGGGTGTTGTGCCGACGTTCATCGTTGGCTCTGCAACACAACGAAACTGGTCAATACTTATGGTGCCTTGGATATGGCTGGATGGCATACATAAAATGACGGAACAACGTATGAACACCAAATCATGTCATATAGTATTGGTACAAACGATAATACACTTTCCAGCAGCTTGAAAATTATTTAAGTATGGTCACGTAAATCTTGTTCCTAATTCGGCGATTGGCGAACTGAGAAGATTAGGAACTGACAATGTCAGCCTTTCTATACTATACAATGACTCTGTCCGTGCAGAGTCGTAATGTTGTACCATGCAGTGTGATATAACGATAGGATATAAATAAATAAATAAAAAGATATATATATATATATATATATACATATATATGTATATATATATATATATATATATATATATATATATATATATATATATCGTGACGGAGTACCTTTAAAGTCGTGATGACATCCATTCGCTGCACACAACTAAGTTTACTGTGTCACGCCCGTAGCGTGGTTGACTGTTTAGTGGTGTCTTGTAGGTTAACCCAATCGTACAACGACACCCGCCGCACCACAAATATCGCATTGCAACGCCACGTTCACTGAAACCTCCGATTACAACTCCACCCGCCATTTATTTATGATTCCTTGAAGCGAAACTGTATTCCTCACGTGGAACTCTTCAGGGTCAGCTGGGTATCTCCGGATGGACATTACTTGAATATGGCCTAAATGCGCATGACGTTACGTCCACCGTGTGTGGACATCTGTAATGACCAGAGGGCGTTATGTATGTCTAGTGCACTTTGTAGGACCTGTGCGCCTGAGATATTGACCGTCGGATGCAATTGTAGGATTAAACCGGTTTCTATTTAGGTCAGCTTGAAGATAGATGATACATCTCCCTGCACACAAAGTGACCGAAAGCTTTCGTACGTTGCGTGCGTGGTTTGCGTTTGAAGCTACCGACTTAGCTTATAGCAATGTCGTGTATTTGGACTAACTTAACGGTTATCAGATTGAACATTAACAGCTACTCTGATAATGACAATGTGTTTTGATGCGGATGGCTACATCGACTAGTAGCGATATACAGCGGTCACATATGCAGCGGACGTATCACGTACTCAACAGACGACAAGAGTAGCAGACGACAAGTAGGCCCTCTAGACCGGTGTGTACATTTATCACATATATGGCTTGACGGTTGAGAGCTATAGTAGTTAATTTCACATAACAACAATCTCAAGCAAATGACCGCAG
>CBDHHR010000522.1:5000-7500 GCA_965263245.1 Metamycoplasmataceae bacterium
AAGAGTCACGTGGGAGTATCGTGACATGCAGGTTTCATATTAATAATACCGCAGCGTGTGAGGACAGAGACGAATGAGGCGAGAATGTTGAAATGGATGTGTGGCGTAACTAAGAAAGATAAGATCAGAAACGAATATATCAGATGAGCAACTAGAGAAACACAGGCTTCCAAAATGACAACAGAGAAACGACTGAAGTGGTACGGGCATGTGATGAGAAGGAACGAAAGGTACATAGTGAAAAGAGTACAGATGACAGACATACCAGGAAGAAAACAGGACGACCAAAGACCAGATGGAATGATGCCTGTACAAGAGACGCGGACACCGTGGGTCTCAACGCAGTCGAGACGATAAACAGGGCGGTAAACCAACAGGGCGACATGAAGGAAGTAAATCAACCGCCAAACCGGCGAACCACTTGAAAGGGAAAAGCCAGGGAAGAATAAGAATACCTCAGTGTGTGTGTGTGTGTGTGTGTGTGCGTGTGCGTGCGCGTGCGCGTGCGCGTGCGCGTGCGCGTGCGCGAGCGCGAGCGCGTGTGCGTGTGCGTGTGTATATGTGTGTATATATATGCGTGTATATATGTGTGTATGTGTGTGCTTGTGTTTGTTTGCATGCTGCGTGTGTGCGTGCGGGCGTGCGTGTGTGTATGTCTGTGTGTATATGTGTGTATGTGAGTGTGGATTGTGTGTGTATGTGTGTGTTTGTGTGTGTTTGCATGCTGCGTGCGTGCGTGCGTACTTGCGTGCGTGCGTGTGGCCCGCTTTCCGCCCGCGTTCGTGGGTCTGTTTGCGTGCGCAGGTGACGTATATATACACGCGTGCGTGCGTACACGACGTGGATGCACGCTCTTGTGGTAAAATATAGTGTTTGCCCGAGGGCAATAATTCGTTACAATCATGTTATTAAGGAGTAGCGGTGACGAGCGCCACAGGCCCCTACTCCATCAATGTCTCTCCCCAACATCGGCCGGTCTGACGCATGACGGGCCGTCAACGGTGTACAAGCGTCGTTTCGCCGAACTGCACGCCCATAACACGTGTGTTCGCGCAAGAACATGTGCAAACTGAGCGAAAGAATAACGAGCAAATTTGATTGTTGGTTTTACCTGCGGAACAGTTTCCGGCGTAGCCGACCCATCGGTGGTCGACGCACTTGAGGTCGTAAATATCTCGCGTGAAGTTGCAGCGAATCTTGACGTTGTCGCCGAGTCGCGTCAGCCACGAGTTGGCAACAGGAACCAAGTCTGGACAGCCAAGTGCTGGAACACACGAGATAGTCTGTGTAGATCACAGGGAATTGATGATATGTACATAAACATATAGAATTACGTGTAGGCACGGAGAGATGTAGTGGGGAGGAAGGAAGGGATGGTAGAGGATTGGAGACGTAGAACGCAATGGCTCAGGGGTAGAGCTTCGAACCCTCGACTGTGATAGTCCGTGGTCGAATCCTATGTTGCGGTGTTAAATCTTGGGAAAGTGTGTTACTTCTACATTACATCTACAGTTTGTTCAGTCCACATTACATCTACAGTTTGTTCACTCCACATTACATCTACAGTTTGTTCACTCTACATTACATCTACAGTTTGTTCACTCCACATTACATCTACAGTTTGTTCACTCTACATTACATCTACAGTTTGTTCACTCTACATTACATCTACAGTTTGTTCACTCTACATTACATCTACAGTTTGTTCACTCCACATTACATCTACAGTTTGTTCACTCTACATTACATCTACAGTTTGTTCACTCTACATTACATCTACAGTTTGTTCACTCCACATTACATCTACAGTTTGTTCACTCTACATTACATCTACAGTTTGTTCACTCTACATTACATCTACAGTTTGTTCACTCCACATTACATCTACAGTTTGTTCACTCCACATTACATCTACAGTTTGTTCACTCTACATTACATCTACAGTTTGTTCACTCTACATTACATCTACAGTTTGTTCACTCTACATTACATCTACAGTTTGTTCACTCCACATTACATCTACAGTTTGTTCACTCTACATTACATCTACAGTTTGTTCACTCTACATTACATCTACAGTTTGTTCACTCCACATTACATCTACAGTTTGTTCACTCTACATTACATCTACAGTTTGTTCAGTCCACATTACATCTACAGTTTGTTCAATCCACATTACATCTACAGTTTGTTCACTCTACATTACATCTACAGTTTGTTCACTCCACATTACATCTACAGTTTGTTCACTCTACATTACATCTACAGTTTGTTCAGTCCACATTACATCTACAGTTTGTTCAATCCACATTACATCTACAGTTTGTTCACTCTACATTACATCTACAGTTTGTTCACTCCACATTACATCTACAGTTTGTTCACTCTACATTACATCTACAGTTTGTTCACTCTACATTACATCTACAGTTTGTTCACTCTACATTACATCTACAGTTTGTTCACTCTACATTACATCTACAGTTTGTTCACTCCACAT
>CBDHHR010000522.1:12500-16419 GCA_965263245.1 Metamycoplasmataceae bacterium
TGACGGCCGGTGAACGTATGGTGATGTGGCTTATTTCTTCTTCCGTATATTTCGAGGTGCTGACATTTCGCCTTTGGATGTGAACTCCAAGAATCAACACCGCAATCAAACAAATAAATCAGTGATGCTTTCCACTTTTATAAACATGACATAATTCCTCGCATCAATGAAGACATTTGCCCATGCTTTCTTTGCGCAGTTCGCATTATGACCGACCGACTGGTTTTCTCGCCCGCCTAGCGGTTTGACCTTCAAGGCCGGCTCCTCCGAAGGCGGCGTTATTCCCGGGCGCTAGCATCGAATCTCAACGACAGTGTCGCCATCATTACTTGTACTAATTCTTCGGCACATTGGAGGCTTCCTTCGGAGTGTCTAGACAGAAGATGTTATTTGAACAAATGACGAAATAACCACATGTGTCCAAATGTAGGCGTGTCATCTTCCTACTCGTCAAGTGCAGAGGACATGTAGGCCGGACGATTCCGCGTAAGATGGTGCACCTAGCAAGACAAATACCTTGACCACCCGCTTATAGGATTTGTAAAGAGGTAGAAATTTCGAAAATGTAGATATAACAACCGGGATTTAGTTGTCGAGTCTGACAACGAGGATGCCAGTGTAAAGGTGTCCAACAAAACAATTACACCTGAGGCGATATTTCCTACTAGTCATCCAGGTTGATTCCTAAAATGACAAATATACTCCTGATTGCAAACCTCGACGTTTTTGCGGATGATCTTGCTTGACAGACAAATACGCAATGACGCCAGATGTTTGGTTATTTATAATATGATATCTGAACGAGACCTAAACATTGAATGTTGAAGAAACATAGCATCACTGAACGTACATGACACAAATTTAGAACGTACTTGTCTCACACGTTGTTTAATCAGTACCACACATGGAGTCGGTTTGTGGCTCAGTCGCCTGTGGACACAATGTCGGAAACTGAACACTGTGTACTAAACAGACAATTGTACCCCGATAAGTCGGTCAAACCGCCAGGTATTGTTGCCAAATGCGGGTCTACAGAGAAGCCGAGGTCACGATGAGTCGGCCAACAGCTCACCTACGCCTTTGTGGGCTACGAGACGATTGCGTGCCTTCTCTTCGCTTCAGGAACTGGCCAGATTCACGGGCGTCCCGAGAGAGTATCAAGGATGTTCTCGCTGAGCCAATAGCGTAGGCGATCGTTTTACAATCACTCCCCGGAGAGTAACATGACTCAACTAATGCTATACCTCCTGCATCATGTGTAGTCGACGTGCACTCGATCAAGGTGCAACATTTAGGTGTTCAGTTAAACCTTTCCATACGGTCACCGGTGACTCAGAGCTATTCCCAATCACCGGACAGTTCTACAAGGCACACCTTCTCATGATATCAAACACCATGAGTGTGTAATTCGAGGACATACGGAAATGCGTGTTGCGATGGTAGTAAATATGTTATTATATACATAAGCACTTGTTGTTAACGTCACGTTTATTATGCATTTGAGTTGATAAACTTTGTCTGAGACTTGAGACTTGAGAACTGCTGAATTAATTAAACTAAATACCTTTGCAAACTTTATATAATTGCGTTTATACAGACCGACATTCTTTGGCAAATTGGTTGTCATGCTGCAAGGCATATTAAATATAAATGTCGAAGTGAAACGAAAGGTAATTGTTTCGGCTATACACATACAGCGGTTAATCAAGCCTAACTAATTGCAACTACCATCAACAATATATCGCGGGTAGTTTCATCAGAATGCCTTTTTCTAAATAATACAGTTAAATCGTGTACTTCCCGTCGACTGACATATTGAATCACGCCCTTGATACTTGACCAGTAAACGAGTAGAGTTTCTATGATCATGATACAGCGGCGACGCACTGAATATATCCCTGTTTCCGACACATGTATATGAAACTGCCAGCATATATACTGATTTCTCATAATCCCTTCGTTTCAGATAGTATTGTACACGTACGGCAATTGCTATGACGTCATGCAGTACGCCACGCGAACATAGCGTGTTTGACGTGATAGCTGTAAAACAATAGGCGACGCGAACTAGAGTAACGTTCTCCGTTTGGCGACTGTGGAATGTTGGTGACGTAAAGCTCTCAATCACAATGACACTGCCCATGCAATTTAATTAATAAATGTATTCTAATAAACTGCGCATAATATATTTTCAGTTGCCAATGGTTAATCTTTATAATCCGTGGATGCAGAGGCCCCACAACGACGTTCATTTTCCTTTAAATGTGTTAGGTTCAGTTAGTAAAATGATTTATGTTACTAAACCTGTTGCGTTATGTATATTTTATACAACACACGAATTCACAGTTACGTTGGTCCAACTAAATCAAACGAGCATCATTATATATCAGCCCGTCTGTTGTCGGATTAAAAATACCTAATCACCCGTTCGCTATAACGGCGTTTCAATCACACATCTCCGTAAGCAGGAGTCCACCACAAATGGTGACGAATGGCCGAGTCTCGTGCACGTGGGAGGGCTAGGCTTAATGGGAACTTATGGCACAATTACTAACAATTAGATGATCCCAAATAGTCATATATCAGCCGTTACAAGGCTGCCACTGTTATGTATGCCTGCTGCAGGAGCTAGCTTCTGCAGGAGTTACCTGCTCCGGGAGCTACCTGCTCCAGGAGCTACCTGCTCCAGGAGCTACCTGCTCCATGAGCTACCTGTTCCAGGAGCTACCTGTTCCAGGAGCTACCTGCTCCAGGAGCTACCTGCTCCAGGAGCTACCTGCTCCAGGAGCTACCTGCTCCAGGAACTACCCTGGCGCTTCACCGGTTCGCAAAAGCGTATACGTATAGTGCATGCGTACTTACACATGCACATATGTGCATAATATATATATATATATATATATATATATATATATATATATATGCGTACTTACACATGCACATATGTGCATAATATATATATATATATATATATATATATATATATATATATATGCGTACTTACACATGCACATATGTGCATAATATATATATATATATATATATATATATATATATATATATGTATATATATATGTATATATACATATATATATATATGTATATATATATACATATATATATATATATATATATGTATATATATATATATATATATATATATATATATATATATATGCGTACTTACACATGCACATATGTGCATTATATATATATATATATATATATATATATATATATATATATTATGCACATATGTTACTGTTACACAAGTATGTAATATGTATGCCCGTATACCTATGGTTTAATAGATGATGTGCATGTATGCATATGATAATGCACATGTGTCCAGTTTGTTCGGTATTATGTAGTAATAAAATATGTTATTAATCAATCAATTAAGCAACATGTTTATTTTCCAACACCGAGCATAATACAGAACATAATATAAACAACAATATATAATGTTAGAAAATGGGGTATACTGAAGAAATTATCTTATGAGTTTGTATACGCCTATCACATTGTAACTATTTAATTTATGAATTGTAACATAAGTTAATTTAGCAATAATGTTTAATAGAACAATATTTAATAACAACTCTGAAATGGATTACAGCATAATTATTTGAGAGTAGCTTTCTCTGTGTGTGTGCAACCTACTATATCAATATATCATACAACAATAAAGTTATATTGCATGTTCTTATATGACATCGCATAAGATCACATCACATCACATCACATCACATCACATCACATCACATCACATCACATCACATCACATCACATCACATCACATCACATCACATCACATCACATCACATCACATCACATCACACCACACCACACCACACCACACCACACCACACCACACCACACCACACCACACCACACCACACCACACCACACCTCACCT
>CBDHHR010000523.1:0-11603 GCA_965263245.1 Metamycoplasmataceae bacterium
TATATTTCGCAGTTTATATATATATATATATATATATATATATATATATATATATATATTTCGAAGTTTATATATATATATATATATATATATATTTCGAAGTTTAGCTGCGTCGGGTCACACGAAGATGTATATAACGTGTCATGTGACCACCACGCAACACTACTTTTATTGTTCAGTCCTTAAAATTAACTTGTTGTATTCATTAATTTATACATTTATTAATTTATTCAATTTAATTCATTTATTTAATTATTATGATTGTTTTTAACTACATAATAATGGTAATGTTTTGTATTTTTTAATATAGCATAATTGTGATGTGCATGTCTTAATATGTTAGAAAATATACATCTTGTCAGAAAATATATATATCTTAATAATGTTAGTAAATATATATCCCATTATATCATATATACATATATATATATATATATATATATATATATATATATATATATATATATATATATATATATATATATATATATCTTAATGTATTAGTAAATATATATCATATTTCCATAAACATCTGTTTTAATATATATTTATTGTGAATCCATGTACTCTTGCAATGTTTGTATACTCCTATGAACTGTTTGGTCGCTGAGACGCTGCGCTTCAGAAATGCTAAACTTGTATGTGTTGCTAAATTAAATGTTGTTTGATTTGATACGTTAGATGGCGCCACATGACAGGCCGTATTTACTTAGGGGCGCTCCTCTGTTCATCGCACGAAGATGTTAACTTTGAGAAAAATATTATTTGATTTGTACCCGTCTACTGGTACCGCTACAGAATGCCGAAAAATAACTAACGGCAACGTTAAATGATATCAATACAAAACACAGGTGAGAAGCGAAAACGTGGCCGAGGGTTGACTGGCGCCGCGTTGTCGAAGTGGATAAAAGAATTCTCTGAATTTCTTCCTTGGTTGTTTTTGTCATTAATTGTTGAGTATATCTACTTCTGCTGGCTGTCTGTCTTTATGTCTGTGTGTCTGTGTGTCTGTGTGTCTGTGCGTCTGTGCGTCTGCGCGTCTGCGCGTCTGCGCGTCTGCGCGTCTGCGCGTCTGCGCGTCTGCGCGTCTGCGCGCCTGCGCGTCTGTGCGTCTGTGCGTCTGTGCGTCTGTGCGTCTGTGCGCCTGTGCGCCTGTGCGCCTGTGCGTCTGTGCGTCTGTGCGTCTGTGCGTCTGTGCGTCTGTGCGTCTGTGCGTCTGTGCGTCTGTGCGTCTGTGCGTCTGTGCGTCTGTGCGTCTGTGCGTCTGTGCGTCTGTGCGTCTGTGCGTCTGTGCGCCTGTGCGCCTGTGCGCCTGTGCGTCTGTGCGTCTGTGCGTCTGTGCGCCTGTGCGTCTGTGCGCCTGTGCGCCTGTGCGTCTGTGTGTCTGTGCGTATGTGCGTCTGTTAGTATGTGCGTCTGTGCGCCTGTGCGCCTGTGCGTCTGTGTGTCTGTGCGTATGTGTGTCTGTGCGTCTGCGCGTCTGTGTGTCTGTGCGTATGTGTGTCTGTGCGTCTGTGCGTCTGTGCGTCTGTGTGTCTGTGCGTCTGTGTGTCTGCGCGTCTGCGCGTCTGTGCGTCTGTGCGCCTGTGCGTCTGTGCGTCTGTGCGTCTGTGTGTCTGTTTGTCTGTGTGTCTGTGTGTGCGTCTGTGCGCCTGTGCGCCTGTGCGCCTGTGCGCCTGTGCGTCTGTGCGTCTGTGCGTCTGTGCGTCTGTGCGTCTGTGCGCCTGTGCGCCTGTGCGTCTGTGCGCCTGTGCGCCTGTGCGTCTGTGTGTCTGTTTGTCTGTGTGTCTGTGTGTGCGTCTGTGCGTCTGTGCGTCTCTGCGTCTGTGCGTCTGTGCGCCTGTGCGCCTGTGCGTCTGTGTGTCTGTTTGTCTGTGTGTCTGTGTGTGCGTCTGTGCGCCTGTGCGTCTGTGCGCCTGTGCGCCTGTGCGTCTGTGCGTCTGTGCGTCTGTGTGTCTGTTTGTCTGTGTGTCTGTGTGTGCGTCTGTGCGCCTGTGCGTCTGTGCGTCTGTGCGCCTGTGCGCCTGTGCGTCTGTGCGCCTGTGCGTCTGTGCGCCTGTGCGTCTGTGCGTCTGTGCGCCTGTGCGTCTGTGCGCCTGTGCGTCTGTGCGCCTGTGCGTCTGTGCGCCTATGCGCCTGTGCGTCTGTGCGTCTGTGCGTCTGTGCGTCTGTGCGTCTGTGCGCCTGTGCGTCTGTGCGCCTGTGCGTCTGTGCGTCTGTGCGTCTGTGTGTCTGTGCGTCTGTGTGTCTGTGCGTCTGTGTGTCTGTGCGTCTGTGTGTCTGTGTGTCTGTGTGTCTGTGCGTCTGTGCGCCTGTGCGTCTGTGTGTCTGTGTGCCTGTGTGCCTGTGCGTCTGTGCGCCTGTGCGTCTGTGCGCCTGTGCGTCTGTGCGTCTGTGCGTCTGTGTGTCTGTGCGTCTGTGTGTCTGTGTGTCTGTGTGTCTGTGCGTCTGTGCGTCTGTGTGTCTGTGCGTCTGTGTGTCTGTGTGTCTGTGCGTCTGTGCGTCTGTGTGTCTGTGTGTCTGTGCGTCTGTGCGTCTGTGCGTCTGTGTGTCTGTGTGTCTGTGTGTCTGTGCGTCTGTGTGTCTGTGCGTCTGTGCGTCTGTGCGTCTGTGTGTCTGTGTGTCTGTGCGTCTGTGTGTCTGTGCGTCTGTGTGTCTGTGTGTCTGTGTTTCTGTGTGTCTGTGCGTCTGTGTGTCTGTGTGTCTGTGTGTCTGTGCGTATGTGTGTCTGTGTGTCTGTGTGCCTGTGCGTATGTGCGTCTGTGTGTCTGTGCGTCTGTGCGTCTGTGCGTCTGTGCGTCTGTGCGTCTGTGCGTCTGTGCGCCTGTGCGTCTGTGCGTCTGTGCGTCTGTGTGTCTGTGTGTCTGTGTGTCTGTGCGTCTGTGTGTCTGTGTGTCTGTGTGTCTGTGCGTCTGTGTGTCTGTGTGTCTGTGTGTCTGTGCGTCTGTGCGCCTGTGTGTCTGTGCGTCTGTGCGTCTGTGCGTCTGTGCGTCTGTGCGTCTGTGCGTCTGTGCGCCTGTGCGTCTGTGCGTCTGTGCGCCTGCCTTGCTATACTCACCTGCTAGTTTCCTGGTGGTGTCCTACAACTGTCTCACGTTTCCGAGTCTGCAGCTTCTTGTGCTTCTTCTGCCAGACTGTCGATGTAGTTTCGTTTGTCCATTTTAACACTCTTCTTTACCTCTCTACTGGCTGCTGTATGCTCTTCTTGTACCTGTGCCTTTGTCGCTCTTGTTTCACTGTTTTGTATTTCTGATTTCTACTCCTTCCGCAACAGGATCCTGCGCCAGGTTTCTGATGCGATCCAATATTTCTGTTGCTGATTCTTCAGGCCAACGACTTCCTGGCAACTTGATGTCAGTGTCCGTTTGGCTTCTGCCACTGGCGGGTCAGGTCTGGTTCTTCTTCATGCAATGTTCCCCCTCTTCACTTTCTCATCTTCAAGTGACCTACTAAATATCTTTCCTATGTCAATGAACGGTGTCACTGGTTCAATAAGACAGGTGCATTTCTCGAATGTGTAGAGCAAAACAGAGACATCAAGATAAAAACAGTGTGGCCCACGTGAGTCATGGTGACAGAAGATAACGAGAAGTTGGTGTTGCTTGGTGTTTATGCAGCTCGCTCTGAGACGATGTGTCCGGGTTCAAGGGCATCAGTGAGATGGTCCCTATGCAGTTGGACACATAGGCTGCTGTCTCCATTATCATATAAAGCACATGTTAACATACTGTCAACATACCTCATAGAATACAAAAACATCACTCTGAAGCTATTCCTGGAAAGCCTACATTCCAGTTACTTTGGGAGAGCAATATTTCACACTGCCAGCTGTGATGACAAGTGGTGAGCGATCAGCTCTGCTCGGAAGAGACTGGCTGCAGAAGATCAAGGTAGATCGGAAGAGCATTTCCAGTGTGATGTCCGGAGCTACGTCTAACATTCAGGGGAATACAGCGACTCTGAAGCTGACACCAAAGCAGAATCCAGTGTACCAAAAGGTATGGCCTGGTGCTTAGGGAACTCGTGGAGAAAGAGATTGACCGATTTGAATCAGCTGGTGTACTGTAACTGGTCGACAACAGGGAATGGGCGAGCCCAACGGTGAATATGCCGAAGTGGAAAAGTGACATGTTGTCAGTTTACATGTGTGATGATTTCAAGCTGCTAAATGCCACCATTGCCCCATCATCTACTGGTGAACCCTCATCTGGCCACTTTGTGAATTTTTTCAAAAAGTTCTGATATATTTCATTTCACTGCAGAAGTTCATCCGGAATTGTTCAACATGGCGGTCTTCACACCTGTAGTACATATGTCTTACGTACTATGCCATCTAGAAACGACATGTATTATCAAAATAGAGATATGTGGACAAGTGTCTAAATTAAATATTGTTTTAAATATAGTTTGCTTATTAAGTTCACCAAACTTCATATTCATAGTTTTACAGAATGGCGTTCGATGAAACAGTTATTCTTCTTTTATAACTGTAGCATCGAGATGGTATTTTGGAGTAATTATATACGTTTACCGGGGTAACGGTTTCGAATGTATTATTCTTGTCCATCATCCACAGGATCTATATTGAAAATGGCCGTTGGGTAAATGATGTACACTTAGAGATGAATCATATATGCTATTTCTTACCTTCACTGACATTAACACGTTTACATCCGCTTTGACACATATTGTGCTCATGTGGGACATCATTCTAACAAACTCTCGGTTTCTGGTATGCAAAACAAGACCTTATACACAGAGTGTGGTGGCTCTCTCAAAGGACCTTCTTGATTTCTCTCTCTCTCTCTATCTCTCTCTCTCTCTCTCTCTCTCTCTCTCTCTCTCTCTCTCTCTCTCTCTCTCTCTCTCTCTCTCTCTCTCTCTCTCTCTCTCTCTCTCGCTCTCTCCCACTCTCTCTCTCTCTCTTTCTCTTTCTCTCTCTCTCTCTCTCTCTCTCTCTCTCTCTCTCTCTCTCTCTCTCTCTGTCTCTCTCTATCTGTCTCTCTCTCGCTTATTCTCTCAATATAGCTACCTCTCTCACCTTGTCTCTGTCTGTCTGTCTGTCTGTCTGTCTGTCTGTCTGTCTGTCTGTCCGTCTCCCTCTCTCTCTCTCTCTTTCTCTCTCTCTGTCCCTCTCTCTCTCTCTCTCTCTCTCTCTCTCTCTCTCTCTCTCTCTCTCTCTCTCTCTCTCTATCTCTCTACCAATTAAAATAGATTATTTAAAATCACTAACTTCTAAAAGGTTGCTATTTAACAACGACGTTAATAATTCACGTGAGGTGTTCTTGATATATCCAGATTCATCCCTGACGGGTAGAATACATTGTATCAAAGTGTTTGTTAATGTCAGCGGAGTAAACGTTAAGGTGTAACTTATATGATCAGTATGACAAAGACATGTTTGTCGTGATGCTTAGAGGCCTGTACACAAAGAGAGTTGTTTTATGAATCTCTGTGGGTCTGTTCCCCAAAATTACGGGTAGACTGGGGCCATACTACAGATGTGTATGGCTTTGTCTGGATCATCAGAATACTTTCTTCCAGTAGCAAGTGTCACTAGGACACGTATCTTGCTACGTAACTGCGTGCACACTGTGCTGTCTTCTGGAGGGAACGTGTACTGACAATAGCGGTCACGTAGACGGGCAGTCTGGTGAAAAGCTCAGTCTTTAAGACCGGTGTGAGAAAAGAAGTTCAAGTGGTAACACAAACACGTCACAAAAAACACGTGTGCGCGCACACACACATTGACACACACACACACACACACACACACACACACACACACACATTGACACACACACACACACTCACACACTCACACACACACTCTCACACACACTCTCACACACACTCACACACACACACACACACACACTCACACACACACACTCACACACACACACTCACACACACTCACACACACACACACACACACACACACACACACAGTCACACACACAGTCACACACACACACTCTCATACACACTCACACACACAAGCACGCACGCACGCACACACACACACACACACACACACACACACACACACACACGTACACACACACTCACACACACACTCACACGCATACACACTCACTCACACACTCACACACTCACACACCCACACACTCACACACTCACACACTC
The DNA here is from genome assembly GCA_965263245.1 of Metamycoplasmataceae bacterium. GTDB lineage: Bacteria > Bacillota_I > Bacilli_A > Mycoplasmatales > Metamycoplasmataceae > DT-68. The sequence goes on from CBDHHR010000523.1 coordinate 6,151, forward strand.
ACACACACTCTCGCACGCACGCACGCACGCACGTACGCACGCACGCACACACACACACACTCACACACACACTCACACCCATACATACACACACACACTCACCCACTCACTCACTCACTCACACACACGCACACACACACACACACACACTCACCCACACACACACACACACACACACACACACACACACACACACACTCACACTCACACACACACACACACACACACACACACACACACACACACACACACACTCACACTCACACACACACACACACACACACACACACACACACACACACACACACGCGAACTCTCGCCCGCATGATATATACAGGTAGGCGCCCATAAATGCATGTCTTAACATTGCCGACCAGTCGGTTAATCGCATCTGGTGTCATTTCGTGTTGCTGTGTTTGACAAATGTTTCACTTTCTTGTTATCTTACAGTAGGAATTGGTTCGTGTATATGTATATGTATATGTATATGTATATGTATATGTATATGTATATGTATATGTATATGTATATGTATATGTATATGTATATGTATATGTATATGTATATGTATATGTATATGTATATGTATATGTATATGTATATATATATATATATATATATATATATATATATATATATATATATGGATATGTATGACGTGTATGACATTCTGACATTCGCTAACTAAGTTAAATGTAGACCTGCTATAATGGTTTTAAACACGTCACAACTACCAATATGAATGGATGCAAACCTTTATTAAATCATCAAGTTACAACGAATCGTCATAAAGAAAGTCAGTCTTAGTAAGTCACATTAGGCATCAGCAATGGTAACCCGCTTCGTTTTCATACATCCTAACACCACAGTTCGTTACAATGTGACACATCATATCTTTTTGAATTACGAAATGAGGCAGATTCTGGAAGCATTTTCGTCCAATTCTTTATTTGTTGCGAGCGTAGCTGACCGTAAACTTTCCTTTCTCGAAATCGCAAGTGTTTACAAGTGGTTCCGTTCTTGAGTCTCCTAACGTTATGTTCGCATCACATGACGTATGTGTTACTCTTGCAACGTTCCGATGTTGGGCATCGGTCGCGTTCGTCAGTGATTCACGTGTGACTGGTTTCATCCGACTTTGGTGCTATCGTCGTTGCACCTCCGCGTTTGGACGACACCTGAAATCAAATTATCACAAAATACTGCATAATGTTTCGTGTCAAGTGTTGACAAAATGTAACTAGTATAACACATTTGCAAGCAGTCCTTACATTGAGTTGTGTATTTCACTCGTTATAATTATGAAAGGAAAACTGCCATATGTTGAATGACAGAGACGGATTTATGTATTCAAACAGCGTGGGATTGTTTTTCATTACCACAATAAATATCTAGAAAAACCAGGGAGCGTTGTATATCGTAACTATCGCACTTGATATTCATTGCGTATATCATAGCAATTAAAAAAGCGACGAAAGACAATACATCATTAAGTCGTTTGTTATGTAATATGAAGGCGTTAGAGAATTTACAAGTTGTGTCTCCGCGATCGTCAGCCAGTTCAAAACACAGAACGATGATAGCGAATAACGTTTGGTTAACGTAAATAATGGACGTATGCCATGTTATGTGCGGGCATGTCCCGAGGCCCGCGACATTTCTTTCTCTTTTAGTCACAGGCCCCGTGTGGCGATCTATCTGCAATAGAACGTTAGTACACAGACGAAGTTGTCAATTGCGTCATCTTACCAAAGTAAACTTTAGCCGGACTCCTGTTTAGCCAGGTACGCTCTTATGCGGTTCAGGCCATCCACTGACGCGTCACGTCTTTCTCTCACCTTGTCACCCACGACCGATCGCCACCAATCCACCCCGCTGACCTGAATAAGAAAAAAAACGTTGCTATAGGGCGTGCAAGTCTCGCGCGCGAAAACGAGGCTGGGGGCAGTTGGGGGCAGGAGGTCCATATACTCCATGTTAACATATAGGACTTTGTTTTGTTTTGGTCATAATAATCGAACTGTCCCGAAATAGCGTATTTCAGTTATACTGTCCGAAGGATTATTACAAGCAGAAGCAGTGGAACATTTTGCCGATGACAATGATCACGGAAATCATGAATGTTAATCGATTATTATGGTGGTTGCCATGGCAATAGCGGCAAGTTCTTGTGTTTGGCGATCTTGACTAATAATGAAGAGTGCCAGTTTTCGCGCTGTACAACCTGTTTGGGCCAAATGTGTACATGTGTTATGATTATGTGCATTTAGACAACTTGTCAGACATATCGAAACCACAACGTACAGCAATGTAAAACGCAAATCCTGTAAAAGACACATACAGCCTAGCATCGTGTCGATTATCTGCACTACGTAAATCGCTATGTGTCTATGATAGTGTAGTAAACTCAATATTAAATCGGACATTTAAGATAAGAAACGTATAACACAAGATATTTGTGAACTGATTTTCCTAGTATTCATCAGTCGGAAACTACAACTGTCATCCATCGTTAGAATATTATTCTTGTGTCCAGTCCCCAATTAGTCTCGCTTAATCCCCAATAAGCTCTAGTCGCGCGGAGTCACGCCATGTATCGTGACCCACTTGCAGGCCCTATTGTCACAATTGGTGGTGTTGTCGGCGATGCAGTTATTATCGACGTTGCTGCTGTGGTTCCAGTTGGCAATATTGTCACGTTTATCTTCACTGTCGTTGCAGTTGTTGTGGTTGATGTCGTCGTCGTCAATGTTGACTAAGTTGTCCTCTTTATCATTGTAGTTGCAGAGATTCAGTAACTAGATCGTAAGATCCTCCACTTAGAGAACCCAGGTTCGAAGTTTCCGATCATGGGCAAGTTCAGTCGTCCTACGGTGCTTCAGTAACTGTCTGTTTCATACACTGCTGGATATTTGTGAGCGAGTATTCTTCGTGCATTAATTTCAGCATAGCTAGGTGCTTATCGTAGACATTAGCTTAGCGTACGATTGATTGCTCTACCAAATGGTAAAGTGTAATACGTTTTAAACAGCTTTAAACAACGAATACTTGATATTATAATTTGTATTAGTGGTAGAGACGTTACAGGTTTTGTCAGTAAGAATTTGACACGGACTTTTCAGCCTCATTATGTGGACCTCGTCCTCTCACCTTGTCACCCACGTCCCTCTTCTGGATATCGTTGATCTGACCCGCCTCGCTCACCTGAATCAGAAAGAAAACGACGTTGCTATTGCCACAACTGGTAATGTTGTCGTCGATGAAGTTATAGTCGAATTTGCTGCTTTGGTCCCAGTTGTCGATATTGTCACTTTTATCTTCACAATTGAGGCGCAATGCTAATGTTACGATTGGCATATGGGTTGATTTTTGTATAGTCACGGTAAGTCTTGTCACACTTACAGGTTAGCTTTACTAATTTGATTATTATTTTATTAAATGCATCGTTATATGGTTGATCGCTTCAAAAAAGCGAATGTATACAATTATACTTCGCCTGTTGTGTAGCGCGGTGGCCAATAGTTAAGGCCGTACGGCTCAAGCCTAGCAAGGACTTATCCGGAATGTTTAGCAATCCTATAATTACATCGCAAACACTGTCAATTCACATACCCCAACCATTGCAACAAAATATACAACATTTCAAAATGGTTGCGATATGGTTCTTATCCGAAAGTTCTTCCTAAACATAGACTTGCAGTATACACCAGGCAACTGCGTACTAGAAACAGACTAAGAACAAAGAATTTCACAATAATTATAATAATGTAAACACACCAAGATCGGAATAAGAAACATAAATACACAGCTGCAGATGTATGAAGACGATACCACACGAGAGAGCGTGTTGTCTTACCTCGAATACGAAGGCACACACCAGACAAACCACCAGCAAGGCTCGAAGTGTCGTCATCTTGGAAGATCTACCAAACAACTCTACGAACACCTGCAAATAATATTTTTTGATCTTCTGTTTTGTTTGTTTTACTTTTATCTCTCGTTTATCGATATTCGAGTAGAAAACGTGATTCTCACTTATGGACTCTAGACACTAAACACACATTATCATGAATACATTTACGATCCAGCTGTTTATACAAACAAATACATATATTTTTTGTATTACGAATTACGAGCAAGATACAGCAAGTGTAATGATATTGTTATGATAATCTCATACACGAGGTTATTTAGTAGTTCATTTTACGTTGGCGAAAGGCGGATTTGTTTATTTTTTTATTTTTTTATTAAAGCATCTTCAAGTGGCTCAGCCTCAAATCTCTCCCCCATGCTACCCAAGCACACAGTTACACACATACACACGCACACATACACATACACACGCACTATCACACACACACACACACACACACACACACACACACACACATATATATATATATATATATATATATATATATATATATATATATATATATATATATATATATATGTATGTGTGTCAATGTGTATGTGTGCGTGGGTGATCGTGTGTGTGTGTACGTGTATATATGTGTCTATATGTATGTGTGTATGAGCGTGTATATATATATATATATATATATATGTATATATGTATATATATATATATATATATATATATATATATATATATATATATATATATATATATATATATGTATACACGCGCATACACACGTACATATACACATATACACACGCACACACACACACACGATCAACCACACACACATACACATTGACACACACACACGCATACAAACGCACGTACGCAAATACACACACATGCACACATGCACACATACACACATCAACCTATATACACACGACATAAACATGCGACCACACACATACACATACACATACACACACACACACAAACACACACAAACACACACACACACACACACACACACACACACACACACACACACACACACACACACACACACACACACACACACACACACACACACACACACACACACACACACACACACACACACACACACACACACACACACACACACACACACACACACACACACACACACACACACACACACACACACACACACACACACACACACACACACACACACACACACACACACACACACACACACACACACACACACACACACACACACACACACACACACACACACACACACACACACTAATTCGAGTATAGTTACTTAGATACTCTAAATTGATAGACTGTTACTTACAATTTACAGAGCTTGTTGAAAACCGTTCCACCAACCTGTGTCTTAGATCTTGTTGGTTGCTGCAGCAGGAACCTGACGTTTCTAAACAACCGTCCACCTTTATAGTGTAGTCGTTGGAAAAAGTAACAATGTAGTCATCACTGGAGTACTTCAAATGTTCTTCACATGCTCTTACAAAAAAGGACAGCATTGGATTGGCACCCGTCATCAATTGACTTCACCTTTCGTCGAGGCACTGAC
>CBDHHR010000524.1:0-7187 GCA_965263245.1 Metamycoplasmataceae bacterium
TAGCTAACTTCTAAATGCTTAGAAACCAAGCTCAGAGGCTCATCAATACAAAATGGTTGATCCACCTGAAAGTCAATAAACAAATCCAGTTGTCATCAGATTGACTGATTGATACGCCAGGGCACTTTGGTGGATAAGCAAGATTGTAAAGGGATGTCTTTAAATAACGGCGGAATTTAGCAATATTTGCAACTGACTTAACACTAGAAGGAAGCATATTCCAAAGAGTAGGTGCACCCACAGCAAAAGCCCTAGTCCCAATACTCGTGTATAATTTAGGGACTAAAAGTAAACCAGAACTAGATGATCGAAGCTGAACAAGAATAACCAGGTGCGAACAATAACCAGCACAGTATGACAAAAGGAAGATGGCGGAACATAGAGAAGTGACGACATATCTAAAGTGACAAAAGGCTTCATCTGATTGAATTGGGCCGAAAACATGCACAGAATGGACAAGGAAAATGTAAAAAGGAGAACACAGAACAGACGATATGATACAAAAAGAAGAAGTTGACTGATAATAAAAAGAACAAATTATTTAAAATACTGTTAGCGTCAGGACGAAGCAGCATACAAACAAGTGAGACAACTCACAGGTGAAGAGACGACGTGACGAGATAAATTGGAAAAACAAATCTGTACATCAGAGATTGGGTGAAATTGCTGACGGTGTGGCGATGAGAACGGGCAATCGACCGATGTGGAAGACCACCTACGTGCGTGGGATCTAGGTAAAGTAAACGATGAGGCAACACAGGACAACACATGACAACACAGGACAACACAGAACAACACAGAACAACACAGAACAACACAGAACAACAGAGAACAACAGAGAACAACACAGGACAACACAGGACAACACAGAACAACACAGGACAACACAGAACAACACAGAACAACACAGAACAACAGAGAACAGCACAGAACAACACAGGACAACACAGAACAACACAGAACAACACAGAACAACACAGGACAACACAGAACAACACAGAACAACAGAGAACAACAGAGAACAACACAGGACAACACAGAACAACACAGAACAACACAGAACAACACAGAACAACACAGAACAACACAGGACAACACAGAACAACACAGTACAACACAGAACAACACAGAACAACAGAGAACAACACAGAACAACACAGAACAACACAGGACAACACAGAACAACACAGTACAACACAGAACAACACAGGACAACACAGAACAACACAGTACAACACAGGACCACACAAAACAACACAGGACAACACAGAACAACACAGGACAACACAGAACAACACAGGACAACACAGAACAACACAGAACAACACATGACAACACAGAACAACACAGAACAACACAGGACAACATAGAACAACACAGGACAACACAGGACAACACAGGACAACACAGGACAACACAGTACAACACAGGACAACACAGTACAACACAGAACAACACAGGACAACACAGAACAATACAGGACAACACAGAACAACACAGGACAACACAGAACAACACAGAACAATACAGGACAACACAGTACAACACAGAACAACACAAGACAACACAGAACAACACAGGACAACACAGAACAATACAGGACAACACAGGACAACACAGAACAACGCAGGACAACACAGAACAACACAGGACAACACAGAACAACACAGAACAATACAGGACAACACAGAACAACACAGGACAACACAGAACAACACGAACGCGTCGTGTCTGATAAGGTAAAACGACTTCGAATTCCTAATCGACATATTTGCTCATCGCTGCAAGTAAATACAAAGAAGTGACGTCAACGTGTGCGAGTACTCACTGCTTTCTCCGGGGGGACCTCGTGGCCCCGTTGCCCCTGCACGGCCATTAATCCCGTTTCGACCTCTGGGACCGGAAGGACCTATAATATAGTGAGCTTTATGGAATGAAAATATTACAAGCAGTCACTTTAGTTCAAGGAAGTACCTCAGATGGAACCACAATTGTAATCAATCACATTATTTGATGTGGACATTTTTGTTTGTTATGTTTGTTTAATTTGCATACATTGCCGGGCATGGATGTCTGTCTTTTAAGACCTTTTGGTGGATAAAGACAAACCATAACATTCAACGAAAATTCATAAGTCATTAAAACAGTTCGAAATGTTAACACACAGTGTATTATAAAGATGTATGTGATTACTGAAATAAAAACAGGTTATTTTATGAACTAATGATCCATGAGAATCGGCGAATGAAAAAATATCTTTAGAATTGCACAAATAGGTGCAGTTCGTGTGAGGTAGAAACTCAGTTTTTACTAACGACATTTTCCCGGTGGAAACCGGAAACGGAAGACACGTCTTAGTAGCAAGGCAAGGACGAACACTGATACCGAACAGATTGCATGTCTGTTCATAATACTTCAAGGCAAGGACGAACACTGATACCGAACAGATTGCATGTCTGCTCATAATACTTCAAGGCAAGGACGAACACTGATACCGAACAGATTGCATGTCTGTTCATAATACTTCAAGACAAGGATGAACACTGATACCGAACAGATTGCATGTCTGCTCATAATACTTCAAGGCAAGGACGAACACTGATACCGAACAGATTGCATGTCTGCTCATAATACTTGAATGATGCGAGAGATGGATAAAATAAGTTTACTATATGGCAAATGTATAGCTGGATTGTACATGTATATTAACAATAAGATCAACACTTCCACACAATATCATACAACGATCAAACATCTTATTAAAATAATCACTGAAAAGAATTGTACGTAATAAAATTAAAACATGTACATTAAAAATAAAAAAATAAAACATCTCTAAAATATATTATAAATAAATAAAAATGAATAAAAAAGAACAATCCAAACTGACCAGTTCCTCCGCGTGGGCCCCTTTCGCCGGCTGGACCCATTCGACCAGTGGCCCCCGTAGCTCCGGTACCTGAAAAAGTCAACACCTGTCACTAATACATTATCTGAGACGTCTGGCTGGCTATATCAACGCCTAGAGGTATGCCGATAATTTTCATACCATGTAAACGGTTAGAACCGGCTTCCGTTAGTGCGAATGAATTACTTACTCATTAGCGGAAAGATCAATAATTACACAGATGATTGAACGTACATAGTATTATAATTGAACTTTCTGTGGAATCGTTTAACAGTTCTTAAAATGTTATCGGCGTCGCCATTAGATAGGCGAACCTAACCGGAAGTAAAGTAGCGCTAACATGGCTGCCCTATCGTTTAGTAAACATAGCTAGCAGTCTCACTCTCGCTCGGCTGCGTAATTCCGCGAGATTTAGTCCGGTGAAACTTACGTAATGCCATTACTCGAAGCCGACAATGTCATCACTGTTTTGGATTAATTCACATGTTTACGTGTTTAATAATAAATAACGGTTATACAATGTGTACACAATTGATAAAAAATATTAGATATAAAATATCTGTAAACAAAATAAAAAGTAAAAAATGAGATGAAAAACTAACAAATAAAATTATCATTTCAGTGTATTTTGTGTATGACATGTTTCAGTATAAGTTTAATTTTGAAAAATATAAAAAAAAAAATTTGAAGTATAGTGTTATCTAATAAAAAATGTATATCCTTGTTTAATTTGTCATTTTAAAGTCGGCCTAAGAGCCAATCATCGTCTCTACCTTATTCAGCAGTAAGGCCGCCCTGCCGGTAACAAGAGCACAGCATAATTTCCCCAGGTAGTTTTGAGGGGCTTCAAAGTAGCAGCCACCTCACGGCGCCTGGGTAACCGAGGCTAGCATTACTAGCGGCTCATGTTAATCATTCCTTCGAAATAGGACCGTGCATTTAACTGAGCATCCATATTTGAAGTGATATATCTGATATCTTCTTAACACGTCTCCTACCGAGGACGAGGACGAGGACGAACAGGTAAGCTGCGGCTATGGATAAGTATAGTGTTATCTAATAAAAAATGTATATCCTTGTTTAATTTGTCATTTTAAAGTCGGCCTAAGAGCCAATCATCGTCTCTACCTTATTCAGCAGTAAGGCCGCCCTGCCGGTAACAAGAGCACAGCATAATTTCCCCAGGTAGTTTTGAGGGGCTTCAAAGTAGCAGCCACCTCACGGCGCCTGGGTAACCGAGGCTAGCATTACTAGCGGCTCATGTTAATCATTCCTTCGAAATAGGACCGTGCATTTAACTGAGCATCCATATTTGAAGTGATATATCTGATATCTTCTTAACACGTCTCCTACCGAGGACGAGGACGAGGACGAACAGGTAAGCTGCGGCTATGGATAACAGTAACTCACCCGCGGGTCCACGAAATCCGCGAGGTCCAGTAGCTCCCGTATCGCCGTCGATCCCGTCTCTGCCTCGCTGCCCGGCTGGACCTGTATAGACACCATGTCGACGTCTCGCTCAACGATTAATAAGTCAGCCAGCCAGCCAGCCAGCCAGCCAGCCAGCCAGCCAGCCAGCCAGCCAGCCAGCCAGCCAGCCAGCCAGCCAGCCAGCCAGCCAGCCAGCCAGCCAGCCAGCCAGCCAGCCAGCCAGCCAGCCAGCCAGCCAGCCAGCCAGCCAGCCAGCCAGCCAGCCAGCCAGCCAGCCAGCCAGCCAGCCAGCCAGCCAGCCAGTCAGTCAGTCAGTCAATCAATAAGTAATTGTGACACTTCTATACATGATGGAAAAGCAATTTCAAACAAATATGTTTTGAGTTACTTATGAAAAGTAGTTATAGTTTCAGACGATTTATTGTTATAAGGAGTTGATTCGACATTCAGGCGCAGCTACAGACAGACAGACAGACAGACAGAGAGAGAGAGAGAGAGAGAGAGAGAGAGAGAGAGAGAGAGAGAGAGGGAGGGAGGGAGGAAGGGAGAGAGAGAGGGGGAGAGAGGGAGAGAGAGAGAGAGGGAGACAGGGAGACAGGGAGACAGGGAGACAGGGAGACAGGGAGACAGGGAGACAGGGAGACAGGGAGACAGGGAGACAGGGAGACAGGGAGACAGGGAGACAGGGAGACAGAGAGTGTGTGTGTGTTGCAATGAGTGAGCTTGACCCATCATTTGGATTTGGACGTCTGTTCCGAGCCATTCCACAGGGGTGGACATTGGACGCGCCGGGAAAACACTACAGGAAGAAGCCAAGCTGGAGAAGTGTCGGTTTTGACCTCAACTTTGCGCGAAGACGATTAAGGAACAAATACGTTTTTATACACAACGAAATAATTAATAATACAATAACACGTTGCACGTGACTAAACATGCACAACAAGGTTTAACAAGTTAATATATAGCTATGTAAGTAATTTATAAAGCACAACACACATGACACACAAATGAAGGATTCACGGCTAGTTGAGATAAGACACATTAAAGTTACGAAATAGAGAGGTGTTTACGAACCAGTCCCGCCGCGTGGTCCACCTTGGCCGGGATCTCCTCTCGGACCCGTGGAACCTGTCGCCCCAACAACTGAAACGAAACCAAACAAACTTGATACCATCACATAACACCAAATTTACACCAGTTTATATCTGCTGCATCAGGTACTGATGAACACAGCAAATGTCGGTACCTGAACTTCCATGAACACATCTCGCAGCGGTTGACCAATAACGTAAGATCTGTGATTAACAGGTTGATTCCAAGGTAGATTTATATTTTCTAATACAGTGCTACGTCATTGATGCGATTGATACTGCCTAAACATTTAGAATTTAAATAGAGTACACGACATAAAACAAAGCCTTTAAATTGGCCATTTTTACGGAAACTCCCGATGATGTCCGGTTTGGATTTATTGCTCTAGCGTGACGTCAGTCGTGATTTTGGCGTAGTCTAGTGCGGCGCAGTCGCGCGATGTCCAGTAAAATGACGCTGAAAACGCTGGCGATCGGGGCAAACGTCAGCAACGTTTTTTACAACTGACGTCACGATTCTGCCTCTCGCGGCATTTCCCGAAAAAAGACTTTCTAAGCCGTCATCGCGACAGCTCCCGTTTAATGTCAATTTAAAAAACCTTTCTTCAAACTTATGATTTCGGGGTTGTTGTCATATTGCATAGACCCCTATATACATGCATAAGGTATTTTTTTCTAGTTATTAGATTTTTTTATTGGAAAATATCGCCTTTAAGGAAGTGAAGGTGTGTTCTCAGGAATTGAGATATGTTCTTATTGGGTAACATTGTTGGGTAGAGAATGCAGGCTAACTAGTATGTTATGTGTAGAAAAGTATGGAATTAGTTAATTCATTGTTTTCTTAAAATGTGTTAGCAGTTACGACGCTGACATGCTGAGGCATATTACCGCTACGTCCCGGATGTCCAGTGGCACCAGTTTTTCCAGCCGGACCAGTACTCCCAGTAACGCCCGTGGGTCCTGTAGGTCCTCTTCTACCATTCACTCCCGGGGTCCCATCTCGTCCGGCCCGCCCAGTGGCACCTGCAGTACACGACACAGACTGTCAGCCGACCGACCGACCGACCGACCGACCGACCGACCGACCGACCGACCGACCGACCGACCGACCGACCGACCGACCGACCGACCGACCGACCGACCGACCGACCGACCGACCGACCGACCGACCGACCGACCGACCGACCGACCGACCGACCGACCGACCGACCGACCGACCGACCGACCGACCGACCGACCGACCGACCGACCGACCGACCGACCGACCGACCGACCGACCGACCGACCGACCGACCGACCGACCGACCGACCGACCGACCGACCGACCGACCGACCGACCGACCGACCGACCGACCGACCGACCGACCGACCGACCGACCGACCGACCGACCGACCGACCGACCGACCGACCCGACCGACCGACCGACCGACCGACCGACCGACCGACCGACCGACCGACCGACCGACCGACCGACCGACCGACCGACCGACCGACCGACCGACCGACCGACCGACCGACCGACCGACCGACCGACCGACCGACCGACCGACCGACCGACCGACCGACCGACCGACCGACCGACCGACCGACCCACCGACCCACCGACCGACCGACCGACCGACCGACCGACCGACCGACCGACCGACCGACCGACCGACCGACCGACCGACCGACCGACCGACCGACCGACCGACCGACCGACCGACCGACCGACCGACCGACCGACCGACCGACCGACCGACCGACCGAGTAAGTG
>CBDHHR010000525.1:0-5781 GCA_965263245.1 Metamycoplasmataceae bacterium
CGTGTTGTCTTAGGGCTCCTACAGCCTGTCGAGTGTCCCCTCTTATGCCGTGGCCGAGCGAGGCCAGGCCGGTGGCGACGTAACTCTGTCAGTGGCTGATGGACGGATGGTCCACTCGTGGCCTGCCAAAGTCCCCCGGTGCGCCGCGTGCAACGCAATTCACTCGACCCAGCGCCGAATTTGGGCCACGTGGTATTCGCCCGTTAGTGCGAAAATACTTAGCAAGACGAGAATAAACTGTTCTAATTTGCAGGAATTTCGTAGTGGAATTCAGTGGAATTATCACTATGAAAAATACGTTAGCGTTCGTATTATGTTCAAATCTCAGATATTGTAAGTTGTACTATTCTTGCGGTGTCTTGCAATATGTCCTTTGAATGTATGACGTTCTTGGATCATAATTATGAGAAATATCATTCACTCGAAATGGGACATTATCGAAATGGGAATTATTCGAGTTTCATCGCTCAGTTCCACTGGTGAATTAGGTATATATATATAGGTATATATATATATATATATATATATATATATATATATATATATATATATATATATATGTGTGTGTATATATATGAATATATATGTATATATATATTATATATATATATGAATATATATATATATATATGTATATATTATATATATATATATATATTATATATATATATATATATATATGAATATATGTGTATATATATTATATATATATGATATATATATGTGTATATATATTATATATATATATTATATATATTATATATATATGTGTATATATATATGTATATATATAATATAATATATATACACACACACATACACACACACATACACACACACACACACACACACACACACACACGCACGCACGCACGCACGCACGCACGCACGCACGCACATTTAAGGAAACAGACTCGTCACAATCCTGTGAGCAACGTCTACTAAGTGCCAGGCGCTTATCGTGGTTCCGTGACTTATCTTTCTTTTCTGACCGTCGACTTACATGCTATGTTGGAGTTTATTGTGCTATCATTTAACTGGCTACGTTAGTGAAGTAAATTAGTGTTTTTGTTTTGGCTGCAGTAGGTTTGACTTGACAACTCTTGCCTGTTATGTCTATAACCCGTGTAAGTTAGTATAGGCAAAGAAAAATGCGTTTTGTTGAATAGAATTAAAAAGTCGGGTCAGTAAAATGCATTTGATGAAAGAAACATTATTTCATTCAATGTAAACGAGCTTCGCTTTCTTTTAGTGTTATCAGCATATTGTTGTATATGGTGTGAATAAAGGCGCTAGTTTACTTTCGCGGGGCAACACGTTTCCCCCAATTTTGAATTGTAAGTTGTTCTTCAAACAGAGTAACTACTCAAACGATTGGGTTAATTAGATAATCGAAAATTTGATTTAGTAGACGGTAGATATTTAGAATATGGGTATCCCATGGACGAGTTTTTCAGGTTTCTGTTAAAGCGATCTCCTGACTTCTTACGGCGAAATCGAGAAGCACCTGAACAGTTGACACTGCAGCTTGAAACTACCGAGCGCAAACTGACTATTCTTTTTCAACCGAAAACCTACAGTTTCTTCTTTTTCTTCTCCCTTCTTCTTCTTCGCCTTTTCCCACTAGGTGGGGTCTGCGGCCAGAATTCTTGATTTCTAGAATGTTCTGTCCTCGGCATCCTCCGGAGTGATCCGCAGTGCTTGCATATCCCTTCGGACACAATCCATCCATCTCCCTCTTGGTCTCCCCCTTGGTCTTTTTCATGGCACTCTCATGTCAACAACTGCTCTCACTTCGTTGTTTTCTTCCAATCTCTGCATGTGTTCATACCAGCGTAGTCTCATTTCTCTTACTTTCTCTTGTATACTATTCACTCCTAGCTCCTTTCTGATGTCCACACTCTTTACTTTGTCTCTCAGTGTTACTCCTTTAATTCTTCGCAACATCCTCATCTCTGTTTTTCTTATGGAATTAATATTCTAAATTAGTACAAGTAATGGTACCCATACAACTTGTTTAAAAAATGCATTTGTTTCTACATATGAAATGTGCTCTGTGGATAAATTATGGAGTCTATTTTGTCATTACGTCTGTCTGAATATTGTGCCACGTAGTAAAAAAAAAATCAATAACAATGACATCATAACGTACATTATTTCTAGTTTCTAGTTGTTTCCTGCTGTCGGTGGGGTTCTATTGACTGACTAGTCTGGGTATATTGTGGTTAGTTGCAATGAGACTACTACATACGTTAAGATCGTATATGGTCTCACTGAACTAGTCAATCTTCTTCAGAAATGTTACGCCAAGCCGACCTATGCAGGCATTGAGGTGGTCACTGTCAGGGTGCTGGTATGTGTGTCGTCGGTGATTCGTTTACGTTCCTAACTGAGACGGGATCGACATTTACGTAATTCTCCGATTCACTGTGGGTATACACAGTGCCCAATGTTAAGATCCACATTTTAACCAAATATAACATGCCTGCGCCTCCAGCATTATATATTACTATTCATATTATTGGGTCAGGTGAATGTATGACGTTGTAGAAGGTCCGTTTGACAAATCGGTCAAATCAGACTTTATTTAGACGTAGTCGGAGATGAACAATGCCCTCTGGGAATAGCCTTGTTCCTGGACAATAATACACAAAGTAGACGCTCTCTCATCGCCACGTTGACGTAACCCAGACACAACACGTTGACGTAAACCCAGACACAACACGTTGACGTAACCCAGACACAATACGTTGACGTCACCCAGACACAACACGTTGACGTAACCCAGACACAACACGTTGACGTCACCCAGACACAACACGTTGACGTAACCCAGACACAACACGTTGACGTCACCCAGACACAACACGTTGACGTCACCCAGACACAACATGTTGACGTCATACATGCACAACACGTTGACGCCACCCAGACACTACACGTTGACGTCATACAGACACAACACGTTGACGTCACCCAGACACAACATGTTGACGTCATACATACACAACACGTTGACGTCATACATATACGACACGTTGACGTCACCCACACACGACCCGTTGACGTCATACATACACGACACGTTGACGTCACCCACACACGACACGTTGACGTCATACAGACACAACACGTTGACGCCACCCACACACGACACGTTGACGTCATACATACACGACACGTTGACGTCACCCACACACGACACGTTGACGCCATCCACACACGACACGTTGACTTCATACAGACACAACACGTTGACGTCATACAGACAGAACACATTGACGTCATACAGACACAACACGTTGACGTCATACAGACACAACACGTTGACGTCATACAGACACAACACATTGACGTCATACAGACACAACACGTTGACGTCACCCAGACACAACACGTTGACGTCACCCAGACACAACACGTTGACGTCATACAGACACAACACGTTGACGTCACCCAGACACAACACGTTGACGTCACCCAGACACAACACGTTGACGTCATACATACACGACACGTTGACGTCACCCAGACACAACACGTTGACGTCACCCAGACACAACATGTTGACGTCATACATACACAACACGTTGACGCCACCCAGACACTACACGTTGACGTCATACAGACACAATACGTTGACGTCACCCAGACACAACACGTTGACATCACCCAGACACAACATGTTGACGTCATACATACACAACACGTTGACGTCATACATACACGACACGTTGACGTCACCCACACACGACCCGTTGACGTCATACATACACGACACGTTGACGTCACCCACACACGACACGTTGACGTCATACATACACAACACGTTGACGTCACCCACACACGACACGTTTACGTCATACAGACACAACAAGTTGACGTCATACAGACACAACACATTGACGTCATACAGACACAACACGTTGACGTCATACATACACAACACGTTGACGTCACCCACACACAACACGTTAACGTCATACAGACACAACACGTTGACGTCACCCAGACACAACACGTTGACGTCATACATACACGACACGTTGACGTCACCCAGACACAACAAGTTCTTCAGTGTTCTCCACTGGTATTGTTCGATGGCTCTCTATCCGCTGGAGTATAGCCGACTGTTGCCAATCGGAAAGTCAAGATTTCCCTAATAGAGACACTGAGCGGATGAGCAGACAGTTTATAGTGTGTGAAAAGACAGTACTTAGAGTCGTGTGTTAAGCGTCCAACACGAAGTGTGGCCTACTCTAGCACAACAGATTAACACCGCTCCCAATACAAGTAGCTTACATAAACGTAAACGCCATATTCATTTCTCAATCTCGAACTAAAGTGTTAATTGTACTTATATTGGAAAGCATCTTGGTTTTGCATGATAACTTATAGAAGTGCATTAAATAGTGTGGTACCTACGATCAACATGTTTGACAAAACCTGTCAGAATTCATGGAGGATATTGACCGACTGTCTTCCGGTCCTGCTTTCTAAGTGTTTGTTACTAGGATAACTATACACATGAAATAATGTGTTTTCGATTAACGTACAACTTATGTTCGACAAACTTGTTTACAAGTGAATTTATAGAAGCAACACATCAGTGAATAGTAAGTCAAACGAAACATGTGAAAAATTAATCCACATTTACACGGCACCACAAATAAATCGATGTTTTATACCACAACATAATCAATAGTATAAATCTTTTTCCCAAAAACACAATTACTGAAATAGTAAAATGTGCTAGATTTAATTTGGATTAAGACATTCGCCACGAATCTAGAAACGGGCATAACTCACATTACAATAAGTTAAAAGTATACCACAAAATTGATAAAAGTTTGTTTTAATTGCAGCTGCCCGCCGAGGAAGCGCATGTGTTTCGACCGCCATAAGACGGGAAGGGCTGGCGGCGGGGTCGGACAGTGAATGAGGACCGCCCTCGGCTCTAATTGGCCGTGTCGAGTGTCTCACGGCAAAGCGCGACGAATCACGTTTGGTGGGCCTCGCGCTATCGGATTAACGACAGTCGAGTGTCGCTTAAGACGGACCGAGTCGACCGCAGTATCCGCAGTTTACCTCCCGTCACAGGTAATTTATTAATCTCGAGCGACGCCACTGGGCTGTGTCGCTATCCGGCCGACGACGCCGAGCTGGGGAAGACGGGTGGGTGCACGGTCACATATCGCCAGTGTCGTCATCGCGGTGAGTGACAATATGACAACGATGATTGTGTCACTGTAGTCACGATTACAATCCCGCGGACTTTGCCAGAGGGGTTGGTTCTGGAGTTGAAACAATGCCCGGAGACGTGTACGCCGAGAACCGGCAGGAAGCCCGGCAGCAGTCCGACCTATCCGTGCCGCTGGAGACGCACCTGGTGATGAACATCAAGTCGGGGTTCAACGTGAAGGACCTGATCGACCTGCAGGACGGCGCCGCCAAGGACAAGACGCTGGTGGTGACGACGACGCCGACGACACTGCCTGGCCAGGCTGAGGGCGAGCACTCCGTGGTGGTCGAGTACCATCCGGCAGGGGTCCTGATGGAGCACCTGGAGATCACGCAACAGGCGGCGACGCTGCAGACGGACACGACGGACGGCACTGAGCATCTCACGGCCGCCTGCGTACAGGACCCCGTCCAGGCCGCCATCACCATGGCCGGCGACGTGATCGTCAACGGACTGTCGCCCTTCGAACAGGACAATATCTACACGCGCTGGCTGCAGAACAACAACGCACCGCAGTATACGAGTAAGTAGCACGGGGC
>CBDHHR010000526.1:7500-13671 GCA_965263245.1 Metamycoplasmataceae bacterium
TGATCTACATTAATGTACATTTTCAGTCGATGAAACGTCGCGGGACGTTCCATTGAATTAATTGCCAAGATGGCGTTGTTTTGGCTGTTATGTATATTGACCACACATACGACATGCCCACATACAAACTATCGCTGGCTATGCGCCTGCACGATCAATATCTAATTGAGGATATTAAAGCAAGCGTTTTTGGAAAACATGCAAACAAATCCGCGTTAATCGCTAGAGGCGCTGATATGCAACTACGGTATAGTTGCGTATTAACGCCTCTAGCAACTAACGAGGATTTGTGGAACCCCGTTATGTTATGTTTATACGAATTGGATCTGTTTGATCAATTCAACCTTGGTAAGAACACGGCGCATCGCTTGTATGTTGTGCAGATAACTATGTGACAATATAATAACCTCACCGTGCTACGTAATTTTGTTATTTACTTCAGAAGCAAGCTGTTTTGAATTTCGTTCATGTGTAAATTGATGTATTGTATTTTTTTAAACAGACGTCACCCTCAAGCAACTACTCTAGTACCTTGTCGTGTGTTTGTTACCTGTGTTCAACATCGAACCTATTAAAAAATATATATCGCTTTAGACGAAAACCCTAATTAATGTTTTCACAGAAATATGCTATGAAGCTTGACATAATATAAATAGTGTATTGTAACATACAAACAGTCCAGTTGTATTGCTTAAAACACAACACGTAACTTCGAGAATGTAGATATCGTTTTACCTTGAGAGGATTGTTAGATATTTAAATTGTTAATGCACGTCTCAATGTTTTAAAGCAAGATTCCTTTTACTACAACTGTTGTACATTTTATTTTTAAATAATAACATGTCTCTCTTCTTTTGTTTCAGAAAAGCCTGAAGGTAGGTTAATGCTAGTTGTATTCTTCGCTCTAAAGTGACTGCTAGCTTAACGGGCACTAAGCGTTTTGGGATTACTCCCAAAATACCTAAGTCAACGCATTTTGTAATTACCGTTTATGGCAAGCTTGGAACAACAGAGAAAGCGGCAGGGGGAAAGTCAGCAACCAGGGAGATGCAAAACGGAGGAGCTACTCTGAAGCAGTGATCGAGGGGGCATTGAGAACAGAAAGGGTATTTATGGGAGACTCCATTTTGCGAAAGACAGACAGGACATTAAGCAAAGGAGAAGACGTTGTTGTTTGTCTTCCGGGGGCTAGGATAGAGCATGTGACTGAACGGGTAGAGAACGTATTGGGGCATGGCCAAGGGGGGTCTATATAAGTACATGTAGGGACGAACAATGCAGACAGGGATGGAACAACCAGGATAGTAAAGAGATACAGAGAGTTGGTAGAGACACTGAAGAAGACGAGAGTTGAACAGATCATACTCTCAGGAATCTTGCCAGTGATGAGGGGAAGGGGAACAATATTTAGAAATTGCAAGAGGATGGCAATTAACGGACTATTAGAGCAGATGTGTGAAGAAGAAGGAGTTGGATTTGTAGATTTCTGGGGATATTTTGTTGGTAAAGAAGACATGTTTATGAGAGATGGCCTCCATCTAAGCGGAAAGGGCGCAGCAGTGTTCTCCGAGAACCTTCTTCGATCGATGAATAATGGAACAGGTTGCAACTTTTTAAACTAGTTTCGCAGGGGGGATACACAGAGAAGCCAAATACTAGAGGCATAGATAAAGATAGCAAAAATACATCAGCAAAGAACAGCCTGGAAAGCCCTACGGAATTTGGTTATAAATGTGTTTGTTTAAATGCAAGGAGCATAGTAAACAAAAGAAATGAACTAAACATTATGGTAGAAGATACTGACCCTCACATAATAGGTATAACTGAATCTTGGGCCACACCCGATATATCAGATGCCGAATTAGGAATCACAGGGTATGTAATGTTTAGGAAAGATAGATTAGGAAGAAGGGGAGGCGGAGTTATTTTATATATTAAAGAATCCATCCAAGCTTATGAAATAAAATTAGAAAAAGAAGCAGAATGTGAAGAAGCTGTCTGGTGTAACATAGTTACAGGAAAGTCAACATTAACTGTTGGGTTAGTGTATCGGAGTCCAAACATAAGCATGGAAGAGAATGAAAAAATACATAACGCTATCAAAGAAGTGAGTAAATGGGACTGTGTTATTATGGGGGATTTTAACCATGGGCATATACACTGGACATCTCTACAGAGTACCGGGAGAGAGGATCAAGAGTTTTTAAATTTAGTACAAGATAGTTTCCTTTCTCAACATGTGTTAGAAGCAACCAGAGGCGAGAACGTGTTAGACATAGTATTGAGCTCACAGAAGGAATTTGTTGATAATGTCAAGATATGTGAGCCACTGGGGTGTAGTGATCACAACCAGATATATTTTATCATCAAAGTAAAGGGAGAACGGAATAGAAAAATAAGGTACAGGAAAAAATTTCACAAAGGAAGATATAAGGACATGAGGGAATATTTAGCAAAGATAGACTGGAATAACACACTGAAGAATAAGACAGCAACAGAATGCTGGAATATTTTAAAGAGTGAAATTGACTGCGTCGTTGACAAATTTGTCCCCTTGAAAAAACTGGGGAAACGGTCAAAGAAGAAACACTTATCGAAGGAAGCCATTAGAAAAATCAAGTACAAGCAAATGATGTGGAAGACATATAGACATACCGGAAGTGAAGAAGACTATAGCATTTATAAAGAAGCACTTAATCAAGCTACAGCTGAAATTAGAAATTCAAAGAGAAGCTACGAACAAAAAATAGCTTTTAATATAAAACATGGCAGCAAGAGTTTTTATGCGTATGTTCGAAGTAAACAGAAAGTTCAGGATAAGGTCGGTCCTCTAGAAGGTAGTGATGGAAACATAATAACAGAGGGATTCTTAATGGCAGAAAACCTAAATGAGTACTTTAGTTCGGTGTTTACCAGGGTAGATATTAGTATATTACCAGTACTTGAGACTAAGTTCGAAGGGAGAGAGTTTGACTATTTAGGACAACTAATTGTAACCCCAACAATGGTAGCTATGAAAATAAGAGATATGAAGGATAATAAATCACCTGGAGTGGATGGGATTCCTCCCAAATTACTATTGGAAATTGTAGAACAAATCAGCATACCGCTTGCAACAGTGTTCAATTTGTCATTAGAGGAGGGAATAGTTCCGTTAGAATGGAAAGAAGCAAACATTATACCATTATTTAAAAAAGGTTCGAGAAACAAGTCAGAGTACTATAGACCAGTGAGTCTAACATCGGTGATTTGCAAACTATTAGAAAGACTTTTAAAAGCGAGGTCATGCTTAACAAATATGTTATGTTTTTTGGAAGATGTCACAAAGTGGCTAGATGAGGGATCACCAGTAGATATAATCTATTTAGATTTTAAAAAAGCCTTTGACAAAGTGCCACACCAAAGACTATTACTTAAATTAAAGGCCCATGGCATAGGAAATGGAATGATCAACTGGATAGAAAAATGGCTTATTGATAGAAGACAAAGAGTAGTAGTTGATGGGGAGGTTTCAAACTGGAAAGCGGTTTTGAGTGGAGTACCGCAGGGATCAGTACTGGGACCTATTTTATTCTTAATATATATCAATGATTTGGATGATGACATAACAAGCAAGGTGTTGAAGTTTGCGGACGACACAAAAGTGTTTAGGAAAATTAAAAGTGATGCAGATAGACAGCATTTACAAGATGATCTTAATAAGTTGATAGAATGGTCTGGGAAGTGGCAAATGCTGTTTAATTTTGGAAAGTGTAAGTGCCTTCACACAGGACATGGGAATGAAGATGCACAATATACAATGGGTGATACTGTACTAAATACTACCTTAAAGGAAAAGGACTTAGGGTTAACTATTAGTGCTGACATGAAGGTATCTGAAATCTCGTCACATTTGCGGAGGCAGCATCGTAAACAAGCGTTGGATCGTCACAGCGGCGCAATGCGTGTAAGTGTTCGGATTAACACATTCTCAAGCGATAGCACATGCACAATGACACACGTCGCTGGTAATAGCAATCGCTTAATTTTAGATAATTAATCCACTTATCCATTTAACAATAATGCATACATATTCAAAATAGTATCATATAATAATAATTATTATTACATTTCTATAGCGCTAATATCGTTAGAAATGACACGCGTAGAGACGCAATAAGCCCAATCATTTGGCGTAATAATAATAATAATAATAATAATAATAATAATCACGCATTGCACGTGAAACAACCGATATAATTGAAAATGCGTAATTAGCTGAGACAGTATTGGAATAAAATGCTCGTTGATCGGCGAACTGACAAAACATATATATTTATGACGTCAGACGTTCCGTCAAAACGAGGTTCTGTGATAATTATAATACACTACCGGCATAGTAGTCTTCCTTGTAGTTGAATGTGATCAAACTTGTTTAATGTTTTCACAATTACCGCTGAATCCCTTTAAATAGGGATACTTCTAAAGGTTGATTCGCTCATTTCTATCACTCGACTCATCGTTGTGGAATGTTCACATTGATATATCCAGGTTGCTAAGCAAACTACGTTAAGCTGTCAAACAACGGCTGCTCAAACACGTGTTTTGTCATCGAACATTTGGTTAAAAGTATGGTTTCTGATTATCGTTTTAACAAAACCCTAAACAAGAGTTGTCAATTGTATGCATTAATGTTTGATCCAGATAAGGTATTGCACATATTTTTTATTCTGACGTAAGCATACCAACAGTACAGGATGTGGATACCTTTATGCTTTCCTGTGTTAAAGGTGTAGTGTATGCTTAGACAAACTGCCAAGTGCGACCTGAATGCCGCGCATACATTTTTCCGGCGTTATAAACGTTCCGATTAACGTTTCTGCGGATGCGCGATATATGTAAAACACATTTATGGTATAAATACAACGGGTTATTCGTTAGGATGTATATGACGCCTCAGCAAAGTTATTTGTCGCAAATTAACACGATGCAAACAAATGTTGAGGCATATTTTGATAGCAAGCGTAAATCACATTGCAGTGATTGATAACAATCGTAATATTTTATTGCATTGAACGACATTTTAAGAAACCCTTTACAGTAATCATCACAGGAAAGTTAACGAACAGCTCGTGGTATTTATAGCAAAAATGCTTTGTTGTTTCGCTGGACATTGACGATTTTTCATTTATTGCGCATGCGCCGAAACTTCAATTGGAAAGTTTTTAACGACCGGATAAATGTAAGAGCGACACCGTATTATACTCCTCTAAGTAGAGCATTATGCTAGTTCACAGATCATGATACACATTAAACAATAATATATATATATATATATATATATATATATATATATATATATATACGTGCGTGCGTGTGTGTGTGTGAGAGTGTGTGACATATTATTTTGTTATGTTTACCAGTAAGCCAGCTTGTCAACTAAATAATACACATAAGCTGCGTGTTGTCAAGTGAATTAGCTAAATGTTTTATCTTTGTTTAATAATAGTAATTTATGCTACTTACATAAAACATGACAATCTTCAGTTGAAGTATGACACAGATGAAAACGTTCTTAAGTCGACATCATCTCTCTTGTTTTTACCAGTAAATCCAAAGAAACATCCCAACTGCGTGTTGTCGTTGGCGAACACAACCGTTCCATGTCCGAAGACTCTAAGACGGTGTTTGAAGTGGAACACACGTACACGCACCCACTTTACCAAAGTGTCAATGGGCTGAACAACGATATTGCCCTGGTCAGATTAAAGGGTAGTATTGAGTACTGCCGCGAGGTGGCGCCAGTGTGTTTGCCGGTGGCAGATGTCCCGCCAGGCACAGTGTGCATGACGACCGGCTGGAGTGCAAATAAAGGTGTGTATCAGTGAGGCGGCACAAAGTAATGAAACTGTATCGATGTGCTCAATACCGGCTAACGGTTCCACACGCTGTTCAGCAAATAAAAACGCGGATAAGTATATATATATATATATATATATATATATATATATATATATATATATATATATATGTATATGTATTTATATATCCAAAAGTGACGGCTGCCCATCTCTTTCGCTGTATCCCAAAGTGTTGTCCAATCATACTCACTGTCATCATCCCCGCTGTTAATGATATCCGTGGAGCAATCAGTAGCTGCTGCTTCGTGCATAAGTCTCCACCACATGATCC
>CBDHHR010000527.1:0-8293 GCA_965263245.1 Metamycoplasmataceae bacterium
ACGTGACGTTTTTCCGGATTTCAGTTTCTGGGAACGTTTCTGATATTAATGTTTAGTGTATTGTAATTAACGGTGCACTTAGCGGGCGAGAAGGCGAGGAGGCGAGGAGGCGAGGAGGCGAGGAGGCGAGGAGGCGAGGAGGCGAGGGAGGCGAGGGGGCGAGGGGGCGAGGGGGCGAGGGGGCGAGGGGGGCGAGGGGTGGGAGGGGTGCGAGGGGGCGAGGGGGCGAGGGGCGAGGGTGCGAGGGGCGAGGGGCGAGGGGGCGGGGGCGGGGGCGAGGGGCGAGGGGCGAGGGGCGAGGGGCGAGGGGGCGAGGGGCGAGGGGCGAGGGGGCGAGGGGGCGAGGGGGCGAGGGGCGAGGGGCGAGGGGGCGAGGGGGCGAGGGGGCGAGGGGGCGAGGGGGCGAGGGGGCGAGGGGGCGAGGGGCGAGGGGGCGAGGGGGCGAGGGGGCGAGGGGCGAGGGGCGAGGGGAGGGGCGATGGGGCGAGGGGCGAGGGGCGAGGGGCGAGGGGCGAGGGGCGAGGGGCGAGGGGCGAGGGGCGAGGGGCGAGGGGCGAGGGGCGAGGGGCGAGGGGCGAGGGGCGAGGGGCGAGGGGCGAGGGGCGAGGGGCGAGGGGCGAGGGGCGAGGGGCGAGGGGCGAGGGGCGAGGGGCGAGGGGCGAGGGGCGAGGGGCGAGGGGCGAGGGGCGAGGGGCGAGGGGCGAGGGGCGAGGGGCGAGGCGAGGGGCGAGGGGCGAGGGGCGAGGGGCGAGGGGCGAGGGGCGAGGGGCGAGGGGCGAGGGGCGAGGGGCGAGGGGCGAGGGGCGAGGGGCGAGGGGCGAGGGGCGAGGGGCGAGGGGCGAGGGGCGAGGGGCGAGGGGCGAGGGGCGAGGGCGAGGGGCGAGGGGCGAGGGGCGAGGGGCGAGGGGCGAGGGGCGAGGGGGCGAGGGGCGAGGGGCGAGGGGGCGAGGGGCGAGGGGGCGAGGGGCGATGGGCGAGGGGGCAGGAGGGGCGAGGGGCGAGGGGCGAGGGGCGAGGGGCGAGGGGCGAGGGGCGAGGGGCGAGGGGCGAGGGGCGAGGGGCGATGGGCGATTGGCGAGGGGCGAGGGGCGAGGGGCGAGGGGCGAGGGGCGAGGGGCGAGGGGCGAGGGGCGAGGGGCGAGGGGCGAGGGGCGAGGGGCGAGGGGCGAGGGGCGAGGGGCGAGGGGCGAGGGCGAGGGGCGAGGGGCGAGGGGCGAGGGGCGAGGGGCGAGGGGCGAGGGGCGAGGGGCGAGGGGCGAGGGGCGAGGGGCGAGGGGCGAGCAGGGCGAGGGGCGAGGGGCGAGGGGCGAGGGGCGAGGGGCGAGGGGCGAGGGGCGAGGGGCGAGGGGCGAGGGGCGAGGGGCGAGGGCGAGGGGCGAGGGGCGAGGGGCGAGGGGCGAGGGGCGAGGGGCGAGGGGCGAGGGGCGAGGGGCGAGGGGCGAGGGGCGAGGGGCGAGGGGCGAGGGGCGAGGGGCGAGGGGCGAGGGGCGAGGGGCGAGGGGCGAGGGGCGAGGGGCGAGGGGCGAGGGGCGAGGGGCGAGGGGCGAGGGGCGAGGGGCGAGCACTGGTGTATCCTGACATTTCCGCTGTGTACGGTCAGTTGTTATCACATCACATGCGAAATTGTATTCCAAAAGTTCCTTTGTTTCTAAACCTGTTTAGTGTTAAAGACGTAACCACCTATAGCGAAACACTGCAGAAATTGTGCGATTGCAAAGAATATCTCTTTCGTAGATGCAAGAATTCGACATGTTAATGAGTAATCCAGTAAGACTAAAGGACGTGAACAAACACACATAGATCAGCGCCAGCCGTACACTTGGTACTTAATGAAGTTTGAATTTTGATTTAAGTAACAGACACTTGACGTTACACCAGGTAACAACTAAAAAAAAACGAATTTCAAAATGGCTGCCAAAACACCTTGTTGTAGTATACGGATTTATGTAGCAAATACACGTTCTGTGACTTTTTCATATAGATATTAAATGTGTTTTTTTCTTCACTTGTATTCAAATAAAGTAAGACAATAACAGATTAGTTAGAATTAATGACGGTGCATCCACCTATGTCGGTGCATGCACACATGTTGATGCATACACCAATGGTAGTGCATGCACATGTGTTGGTGCATGCACATATGGCGGTGCATGCACATATGTTGGTGCATACACACATGGTAGTGCATGCACATGTGTTGGTGCATGCACATATGGCGGTGCATGCACATATGTTGGTGCATACACACATGGTAGTGCATGCACATGTGTTGATGCATGCACATATGTTGGTGCATGCACATATGTTGGTGCATACACACATGGTAGTGCATGCACATATGGCGGTGCATGCACATATGGCGGTGCATTCACATATGGATGTTAAGTTATGACTATTTCACTTCGTTGCTATGGGCGGCCGTCTTGGATTCCTGACAACATTGAAACCCCACTAATCAACATGCCAACCTTAGCTTAGTAGAGAAGGGCTTATTATTCATCCATAATGGTCAAATAGTTTTTTTGTGAACGGGCGGCCATCTTGGATTTGTGGGACCTAAACCTCAAACAACGTTGAAACCCCCTTTACTTGCCGGGGCAATCTTGATTTACCTTATTCATGTCTCTTGTCAAATAGTTTCTGAGTTATAACAATTTCAACCGATTGCTACATACGGCTGTTCCCAAAACATGTCGGGGTTTTTTAAATTTCAATTAGTGAAATGTTAACGCTATATGCATCTAACACACAAACAAATCAACATTAAAACTTTGGTATGTGCCATGTGTATACATGTCTGCCTGACAGGAGCGGGACTAACACACACCGGACGTTGTAATATTCGAACTTTACCGAACATGTTCTGATAAGATTCGTTAACGGTCGCTGAGTGGCGCCACTATTCAAGCACCGTTCGTGTTATTCAAGTACACTGACTCGTTGTTACGTCCGCGACCAAAAACCAGTCCCGTCATTCACCACGTGGCTGTCTCGCGGTCAAGTGCATGTGGGCACTTCGTTATGCCCAGGGGTTTGACTTGTCGTGACGCATAGTGAACAACCGTGCCAGTAGTGCAACACTTCAAGTGACATTCTAAGATCGCTCACGTTTTAAATACACCTGATTTCCTGTAAGTCAACCTGTGCTATGTACCATATATGGTTTTCCGTTACAGAATATCAACTTTTGCTTACATAATATGGAATTTTAAAATGGCAGTGCTGTCGAAATATTATATTCGCCTACCATAAGCAGGGGCTTACTACTTACGACGACTGGGCGTACCAGATTTGGAAACCATAATTTATCAAATGACAAATCGGATGCTAACGTGACCTACGTAACAGCAAATACGAGAGATGAGTAAATATTGCGCATGTTATAAATATTCTTTATAAAAAAAAAGCTAAATGATAGTTTAATTCAGAATGCAGCTATACCAAATAGGCTTATATTCAAATAGAAGAGGATAATGGCATATGTGTTCAAATAGAAGAGGATAATGGCATATGTGTTCAAATAGAAGAGGATAATGGCATATATGTTCAAATAGAAGAGGATAATGGCATATGTGTTCAAATAGAAGAGGATAATGGCATATGTGTTCAAATAGAAGAGGACAATGGCATACTATAGCAAATCGACTATTATAACATTTGTCACAACATCCGTAAATTCCCAGACACTGACGCTAGTTGGTGTTTCAGTCAAACATATTTGCTCTCACTAGAAACGCGTGACGTAACATTGAGCCCTGTGAACGGTAAAGTATTATCAAAAGCTCTCCATTCAAATACACTTCACGCAGACAAGTCGACATTCTTTTTTCACACGTTTAAAGTAGCAATGTCAAGTACACTGTAAAAACTGTGGTGTTTAAGACGTTGAGATATAAACGCCTGCCATTGGCATTTAAACAACTAGGCGTTTAGTTTTTAACGCTGGTGTTGAATATCCGCCGAACTAAACGGCTGATGTACGGGTGTTTAAGGTGTTTAGGCGTTTAGTGTAATATTGATTAGCATATAAACCCACATGATCTTCACAATTCAACATGCATATCTTTACAAACGTACTATTTGTGAAACTACATAGGGTTGCTTTTGTTATTAAGACTTCGCCTTGAATAGGTTATGTTGTAAGGGAGTAATTACCACAAGCTATCACCATTAGAGATATATAATATGGCGAACCGTTGCGATGTTTGAAGAGAACATCGTTGTCACATACACCCATGATCGAGAGAGTGAATTTTCCATTATGCTATGGAAAAAACGTGTTTATGTATGATGTTGTCTTGTCTTAAACGCCGGTGTTTAATTTTCGTTCCATACTCTAAACATCTGGCGTTTAGATAAACTTGCATTCCTTCGTAGTGACATCATTCATCATCTCGCGAATCCCTCGCGAGAGTTTACTGTCACGTGAGCCTTTCGCGCCAACTTTTCATCTTCTGCGGACATCGCGTTAACTGATCCAGAGAGTTTACTAGAATCCTGCAGTTTGGTGGGTACAAATTGTCCATCTAACTATCGTGTTTAAAACTGTTGATACTACTTGCACCAATATGCCAAGGAATGCTGAACTAAAATAGAACTAGATGGTCTAAAGCATGGATTAGCGATGGCGACAGCTGATTAATGGATCCATGACCACAGGGCTGAGGCTACATGTTTGCGCGGCTAGACTATATAACGGAGAGGTCAGCCAGATTAGAACTGTAAGTACTGGTGTTAACATCGCTGCTTCGACCAATTCATCCTTTTAGACTAGCAGTGTTCATATCTTCAGTAGTATATACAGTATACACATACGTGATATGCTTGTAATATTCATGTGACAAGATAATCACGAATTGTGCTCGATCAAAGACAATTTACTTAGATCATGGACAGTGTCCACCATTGTCCAATGTGCAATGTTATTAGCAATGCATTCCTTGGCATAGCAAATGCAGTAAATATATCGTTTGGCATAAATATTTTTTTTCATTTCACATATACCAACTGCAGGATACAGCCATGCCAGCTTTCACAATCTGTGACAACAAGGAAAGGAAGAAAACTGTCTTTGCTAAGGATTTAGCAGAGCTTAAGTCAAAGGGTAAGTCATATTCTTAGTTGTTTTTGTAATCGACTAAACATATTTACATCATAATATGTTCGTAAATAAAGATAATTCAAGTTGGGCAGGCATCATATAACTTTATTGTTGTGTAAAAGCTCAAGTTGATTTATTTTTAATAACAACTGTCCAGCTTATATACATGCTATTTAGACCTGATACATTATAGTGTAATCCAGTGTTGTAGGCACAACACATATATGCAGGCGAGAATGCAAGCAGAATATGTCTGAAGCCCGGTATAATCCAATGTTGTGTTGTAATTATTAAAAGAAAAGAAACCTTTCTTTGACATGTAATGTTTTTAAAATAATATTTGGGTGTACATTTCTCATGAAGGTGCTGCAAAACTGGACATTCGAGAGGGAGTGGAAAGGGTGGTGCTAATTGGCAACGGTGCCGAAATTGATGATGACGATGTTCTGATGGCCATCACCATTCAATATGTACTTGTGATCCTTTCATCTGGTGAGGATTTCCCGGTGTCTACGAGCAATACACATACGGAGCAAGGTAGGTGCATTTATATATTTATGTGCATGCATGTGTATGGGGGAACAAGTTTGTCAATAAGAAACAATTATTTGCATTAATACAGTCAAGTAGGCATTACAAAAGTTGTAATTTATTTTCAATTTAGGAAAAACATTGTTTATAAATAATCACTTTTGAAATATAAATACGTCTAATGTGTTCAAATATTTTTAAACACTTGTTTTACAGTGTTACGTGGTGTTGGGTCATGCAAAACAGGACCTAATGAGCATGTGATTGAATCCACATGGAATTACCCTGTATTTTGTTTGACAGTTGCTGTTGGTGCACTGACCGCACTGCCTGAGATCTCTGATCAAGTTCCTGGTACCTCAACTGCCCCCGATCCAGTTACCCCGATCCCCAACAGTAGGGCAGCATTGACCCCTACGACCACAGCCGAGCCGCCGCTGCAACCATTCTGCCCCAATAGACAATCAATCAACAAAGACACGACAGTACCAACATTCAGCGGCAGGGTACATAAATGCTTGGTCGAGGGTAGATCATACATGGTGGATCAGTTCATCACGGCAGATGGATAAGTAAAAATCGTCTGTGCCGAGATGTCGTTCCGCCAGGCACTGTATGTGCTTATCTCCGTGTATTACACGGCGTGGATCAGCTACCCAAGGGCCTATTCACAGGTGCTTGGGTTGCTCCAGCAGTGCGTGCTAAAGGAACCATTCCTTGAGCCGAAATCAAGAAACTGTGTGCAACTGTTGCACAAATTGGAAAGACTTATGTAGATGTGCATAACTTCGAACACGCTGCACGTTTGATGTCAGTTCAACAATATATGGTGTAATATTTGTAATATTAATTTTGATAAGGCAATTAATTTGGTGGATTCTTTATAATAATAAATGATAATATTAAAACAAATGTTTTTCTCCGTGCGTTTTACAAGGAACTGTGCAAGCTGAGGTTCCAAACGTAACATCTTGGAATCTGCTATACATCAATTAAACGGCATGAACCATGTATTTTCACGTTTAAGCGCCTTAGCGTTGATAACTAAACGCCTCATACAACTAAACGCCCTGTAGACACAACTTTTAAACACCTAAACGCGTCCAAGCTTCAAGGTGTTTAAAAGTCAACATCTAGGTGTTTATAAATCAAAACACCCCGGCGTTGAAAATTAAACGCCTAAACACGTTTAAAAACTACACATGTTTAAAAGTTGTGTCTACAGGGTGTTTAGTTTGGTGTTTAAAATCTAAACATTTGTTTTTACTGTGTAGCGTCACCTGTTGACTATGTAGAACTGTTCCTGGTAGTCCTTCATTTGTACGTGTCGATCTGATGTACGTTTAAACTAGCCCAAACCCGAAACCTACCACGACCTATTCCTACCAAAAACCAATAAAACATAATTATTTCTGTAGGCTCTCTACGTCAGCTACGTCATGTGCACTGCTGATAATTGTGACACGAAGAAGCCAACCTTTGGCTTTGAACGTTCCTTTCTCGGTGATTCAGTTGCCACGTACATCGCCGTTTCCACTATTTGTGTCCGTGTCGTTTCACCTTTCATCGTCAGTTCGGGGTTTTGATTGTATTACATTATCTCTGGCATTATTTAACACAACCTGTGGATAAACATTGAACGACGCGCTCCTCATCCCGTAGAACCAGGCGTCATAAGGCTGGGCAACGCTCCAAACGAATTGGTCCCGTGTCTCGATGCGCAAGGAACACGACATTGATCACCAGGTGGATTCAGTGACGTGGAAAGTAACGGATATAGTGACCATAAAGAATCATATTTAGTCACCAACGAACCGATAAACAGTGGACACGTCTTCTAAAGATGTAATTCATTTCCATTACTGGTCAGCAGCGCTTTGGATGGTTTCAAACACATAGAACGTAACGAAAGAATTCTGTGTAATACTGACCATTAAACATTTTATTTAGTCACCGACGAACCGAGAAACAGTGGACACGTCTTCTAAAGATTTAGTTCATTTCCATTACTGGTCAGCAGCGCTTTGGATGGTTTCAACCACATAGAAAGTAACGAAAGAATTCTGTGTAATACTGACCATTAAACATTTTATTTAGTCACCAACGAACCGATAAACAGTGGACACGTCTTCTAAAAATTTAATTCATTTCCATTACTGGTCAGCAACGCTTTGGATGGTTTCAACCACATAGAAAGTAACGAAAGAATTCTGTGTAATACTGACCATTAAAATTTGTATTTAGTCACCAACGAACCGAGAAACAGTGGACACGGCAGATACTGTTTCATGTCATTTCCGGTTACGTGGCCCATTGGGGGACACTTTACAACTACTGAATAATTGGCGTGATGCCATTCCGGTTTAATGTATCTGTAGCGAATTGTCAGGAAACACTAACTTCCGCCAACATGTAAACATCTACTGCAGCCACTGTACCTAAATCTGGGTTTTAATTAGTATTAGTCCTTTCTGCGTGACGATGCCCTTCACTGGGACGTCGAGTTTGACTAAGGCATCTGGGCCGACTGCATCAGACCTAGCTGCAACTATGGCATAATCAATGACGTAGAGGTGGCTTAATGTTGATTCATTGCGGTACTATTTTGTTTAAACGCATATGTTGATAAACGTAATTAATGTGTAATATTGTTTGTTTAAG
>CBDHHR010000528.1:0-2500 GCA_965263245.1 Metamycoplasmataceae bacterium
AGTTACAAATAAATTGGACTGAAAAAAAATGTTAAATTTACATGTAGTAGGGTACCCAAACGGGAAGGGCGCGAACGGGACACAAAGACCCATGCGAGGCGCCCTGCCGATGAATGTAATCGAGAGAGAGAGAGAGAGAGAGAGAGAGAGAGAGAGAGAGAGAGAGCATTAGAGACCAAACCTGTTGCTTGTGTATGGCCAATAAAAGTGTTTTACGAAAGACGGATCACTGAGTACCTCTTCAGCCAACCTCGTTCCCAGGTCTCTCGTCTCCCCTAAGAAGAAAGAACCTGGGAACGAGGTTGCCCTTCAGCCAGCCAATGAGATCCTCTCTTCCTCACTGACCTGCGAAAGGGTTTAGCATGCGGCTATCATCCAGGAGCCTTTGCGCGCTTGGGTACATTTCTCGCATAGGGAAAATACGCTATATCTGAATCTTCGAAAAACCATTCGTTTCAATTTGTTCCAGCGTCCTTTTTAAGAGCGGTTCAATTTGTATTTTAAACAGCCTCCCTCAACCATGATCCTTTGCGCGCTACGTACGCCATTTTCTCCTTCACGGAAATTAATGTTTGAATTCAATCCGATCTCAATCTCTTGCATCCTGTCCTCAAATTCCGCTAAATCTCATTTCTGGGTAGTTTAATAGTTTCTCTGCTCTGTTTGCTCATTCGTTTTGTGTTTTGTCTTCACTAAGTGCTTAGTTTTAATGACTGATCAACCCTGGTGTTCCATACACTTTACGACTGCTGGCATTACGTTCTTTAGTGGTATCATACACTTCGAAATTCGTTAAATCCAGACTTACAAAGACAGTAACTACACGAGCAGAGGGCCTGAAAAACTCGCAAATCACAAAACGGGCGTCGAAAGCATTGAATGACTAGACAAAAACAATGACATAAGCGCGCGAAGGATCATGGTTGATCAGGAACACTTCTTCGATTCTGTTCTCAACCTATTTCACACCGACTATAGTCTTGCATCTTATCATCGGCACAACATTCCCGCGGGAGTCACTATTTGCACCAGTGGGACGGAAAATTTAAGCTTCCTTTACTGAAACAATTATTTTTCTTTATTTTCCAGCTGTCGTTGTCTCTCTCGCTCATTTCATTCATTATTCTTTTGTTTATTCGTTATTCTATTCTTTCTTCGCTCTGCCTGTTTTTCACTCCTCTTTCATTGTCCTACTTTCATCAATCCTCTCCTCGCCTGTTCATTGGTTTATTGTTTTAGTCTGTTCTCTTCTCTTCATGAACGCTTCTCTTCTCTTTAACTTGTTGTTATTCTACTCTTTCTTCGCCCTGCCTGTTTATCACTCCTCTTTCATTGTCCTACTTTCATCAATCCTCTCCTCGCCTGTTCATTGTTTTATTGTTTTAGTCTCTTCTCTTCTCTTCATGAACGCTTCTCTTCTCTTTAACTTGTTGTTATTCTACTCTTTCTTCACCCTGCCTGTTTATCACTCCTCTTTCATTGTCCTACTTTCATCAATCCTCTCCTCGCCTATTCATTGGTTTATTGTTTTAGTCTCTTCTCTTGTCTTCATGAACGCGTCTCTTTTCTTTAACTTGTTGTTATTCTACTCTTTCTTCGCCCTGCCTGTTTATCACTCCTCTTTCATTGTACTACTTTCATCACTCCTCTCCTCACCTGTTCATTGGTTTATTGTTTAGTCTATTCTCTTCTCTTCATGAACGCTTCTCTTTTCTTTAACTTGTTGTTATTCTACTCTTTCTTCACCCTGCCTGTTTATCACTCCTCTTTCGTTGTCCTACTTTCATCACTCCTCTCCTCACCTGTTCATTGGTTTATTGTTTAGTCTCTTCTCTTCTCTTCATGAACGCTTCTCTTTTCTTTAACTTGTTGTTATTCTACTCTTTCTTCACCCTGCCTGTTTATCACTCCTCTTTCATTGTCCTATTTCACCAATCCTCTCCTCGTCTGTTCATTGGTTAGTTGTTTTAGTCAGTTGTGTTTTTGTTTTCTTCTCTTTGCCTTTTCATTGGCTAATGGCTCACCTATAATTCGTAAAAGGTTTCATAGCTCAGTTGGTAGAGCGTCGGACCGGTATCCCGGAGGTCATGGGTTCGAATCCCAGGGGAGTCAGGTGGCGCAGTGGTATCATGCGCGCCTCCCAACACTGCGACCCGGGTTCGATCCTGGGCTCGTACATGGGCTGAGATTGGTTGATCTCTCAATCTGACTCCGAGGGTTTTTCTCCGTGTTCTCCGGTTTTCCTCCCTCCTAAAGCAACCTCACGCCAAAATCTGAGCCGTCAAGCGTATTAATCATGAGCCTCTGGCTCGGGAGACTGGGTAACCACTCCTGACGTAGCGACGCTAAATAAACCATTTGCATTTTTTGCATTTGCATTTGCATTTGCAAGCCCCGAGAAATCAGGGCTATCTTTGCAGCTGCTTAAGTTGCTTCATAACTGCGAAGGTCATTTCATCTCCAGTACTAATTCATAGTTTGACCCATGTCAACAGAATGT
>CBDHHR010000528.1:7500-9952 GCA_965263245.1 Metamycoplasmataceae bacterium
GGCTCTTTGAGAAGCCGAGGTATTCACATACAACGCTGGAGGGTCAGCCAGTGTATTCGCAGGGTTGATCCTGTTGGAACTGCCCTCAGATGGAGATTGGTGATTCATCATCGCAAGTACAATGTCCCAACTCCCAACTCTCTTT
The DNA here is from genome assembly GCA_965263245.1 of Metamycoplasmataceae bacterium. Taxonomy (GTDB): domain Bacteria; phylum Bacillota_I; class Bacilli_A; order Mycoplasmatales; family Metamycoplasmataceae; genus DT-68. The sequence goes on from CBDHHR010000528.1 coordinate 7,646, forward strand.
GGCACTTTGACTCGTGCCATAAACTTATTAGATGGAAGTTCGTAATACATGTTTGTATTGATGGGTTTTCTCGTTTATTAATTTATTGTATGTGTTGTGAGAACAACAAAGCAGATACTGTTCTCAGACTGTTTCACCAAGGTACACAACAGCATGGAGTACCATCAAGGGCTAGATGTGATTATGGAATGGAGAATTTTCTTGTTGCTCAGTTCATGCTGGAGCAAAGAGGTCTGGACAGAGGGAGCATAATCACAGGATCATCAGTGCACAACTGCCGCGTAGAAAGGACACATAGGGATGTATATGCAGGAGTGCTCTGCTTTTATGCCAGGCTGTTTAACGAGATGGAGATGGCAGGAATTGTCGATCCTCTCAATGACTTGCATTTGTATTGTTTGCACTGTGTTTACATGCCCAGGATCAACAGATCTCTTCAAGAATTTGTCAGCCAAATGAATAACAGGCCAGTTTCCACAGAAAGTAATCAATCTCCTCTCCAATTGTGGACCAGTGGCATGCTACAAAACATTAACTCTCATCACACTGCACTGACAGAGACAGATTTGGAGAATTATGGGTTTGACCCCGAGGGATTAGTTCCTGTGGCTGATGAAGAATATCAGGTGCAGTTTGACATAGCCACCAATTTCGTACAGTCATGGCTGCAAGCATGCGCAGAATAAATTATAAGCCTCTTAAACTGGCGGCCAGATCCACTAAGAAGAATGATAGGCGGATTGGTAACTTTTAAGGTCTGGAACGTTTACATGCAACAAGATCACTGTCGTGCCCAGCTACGAAATCATTCGATGACATTGTCCGATGAAGAAGTGGATCGAAAATTATTCTTGAAATAAAGACGTTTAACTTCTGCGTTTTACGATTGTAATTCACAGCAATTTACAGAGAATTCGCCATACTTTCCCTTACATGAGCGGCTTACCTCCATGCAATCTTGCCCTACAAACAATGAGTTCGCCATGTTTACGTCACCTTTAGCCCAGTGTATTTTTTCGAAAGTAGGACTAGTGAAAGCACTGAAAGCGCCAGATTATATACTGTACATAGACTGCATGCTTAGTGCGAGATAGCGTATTTCAGTCAAAGTACAAAAATGTAAGGCAGCTGCGATGACTGGATTCGGTGGGTAATCACTCTCTCCACTTTTAAATGATGAACTTCATCGGTGTTCAGCTCAGTATTACTTGTCATGTCTGCCAGTAGAATCAGCATTTAGGCTGCGGTACAAGCCTTGACTGTGCAGTACGAACGGATCGAGCTGCCGTATTTGATCAGGTGGATCTAGCGCCCGCGATAGCCTAACCGCTGACTGTAATTGAATATTTCTGGCTATGACTGCATTCCTTTTTAATTCATCAGCTTCCTGCAGCACAAGCCTTTCACTTGACAGATCCACTTGAAATGAGGGAGTACAAGGTCAGATACGTTTACATTCAATGTATTTATCACTTGATGAATTCTGACAGCTGTGGAAGATTGAGAGTATTCTGGTATATACTGTAAAAGATAAATTGTCTGTCCCTTACATTTAATCAGGTTTCTACAAACAATGAGCACCCTACTATGTAGAAATGACTGAAAATTCTATAAGTCCTGAACTCAGATTATATACTGTAAAGACTGCATGCTTAATGGAGATAGGTATTTCCCAAGTACAATAATGCAAGGCAGCTGCAACTTATTGTTAACAATCTCAAGAAGTGGGGCACCTTGATATCTGCAGTATATTGAAAGCTCAGAGAATCAGGAGAACATATCCTTAATAATTTTGTTTTACTCCCTTAATTTGTTTCACAATCAAACAGACAAAAACAGTAATTTCAACATGGAACAACAATTATTTTTTGGCATGACACTGAAGCCCATAATAGGGGTGGCGAATGGTACCTAGAAAATCATGAGTATTGGAAAGTTTTGATCCGATCTCGAAATCTCAGCCTTTTAGATGAGTCTCGTTTTTTTGTTTCTTGCCGTCTCTGGAGTCTCGGAGTAGTTAAAGTCTCTGAAAAGTCTCGGTCTAGGATTTTCAAACAACGATCTCGACGTCTCAGCCGAGTCTCGGATTTTACCATTTGCCACCCCTAGTAATATTTTAACCATGCAATATTATATTAGTCTGATGACTCAACTATTTTACATTAAGCTAAACATTGCTGCAGAATGTGCAAAAGCTATCAGACTACATCTGATATTGCCTTACAAATCAAGGCTCTGGTCCAAGAAGGTAAGCACATTGTTTACAGTAATAGTCTTGCATAGTGTCAAATGATTCCAAAATAAATG
>CBDHHR010000529.1:0-7500 GCA_965263245.1 Metamycoplasmataceae bacterium
CAAAATGCTCCACTGCTTCTGTTTGTAATAATCCTTCGGACAATATAACTGAAATACGCTATTTCGGGACAGTTCAATTATTACGACCAAAACAAAACAAAGTCCTGTATGTTAACATGGAGTATATGGACCTCCTGCCCCCAACTGCCCCCAGCCTCGTTTGTATTATTATATATGAATACACAGCGCGATGTGTATATATTGAACTTTTGAGATACTTTATATATTCTGCAACTTGCTTGACGCATATACAATAGTCCTCTTCCTATTTGACGCCCTGGGCATCTGCCACCCGGATTATATGGGCACATTTTCGTTGCAATAGCGTTTTCTAATACAAAGTACCTCTCACCAGCGGCCACCCGGTCAGTGGCGTCGATCCGGTTTTAAAAGTGGGGGGACGGGGAACCAATTTATATATACATTTATATATATATATATATATATATATATATATTATATATATATATATATATATATATACATATATATATATATATATACATATATACATATATATATATTATAATATGTCATATAATATATATATTATATTATAATATGTCATATATAGATGTATTATACATGTCAAAAATAAACATGTATATATATATATATATATATATATATATATTATAATATGTCATATATAGATGTATTATACATGTCAAAAATAAACATGTATATATATATACATATCTATATATATATATATATATATATATATATATATAAATAATAATAATAATAATAATAATATATTTATTTTGTATAGCGCCACATCCATAATCGTTCGTGGCGTTTCACAACATATTACAATTTAAAAGACATAAAAAGATACGTGTATACAATAAGACAAATATTAGTGTTTTAAAATAAATGTAAACATATGTATAGATAAATAAAATTAGTACGATATTAAATAGCGTAACACTTTTAAATATATAAATAAATTACGTATTAGTCGTAAAAACACATAACAACCGGTCTAGTGTAAAATTACATTGCAATGAGACTGATAAATGACGGTATAGTAATAACTATATATATATATATATATATATATATATATATATATATATATATATATATGACCTGAAATACATATAACTATTTTTTCTGTAAATAAAATACATAATTCATTGTTTGTCTGGTGCTAATTCTAAAATAAATAAAGGCCTTTATGTTATGCTATTTAAAATAGTTATGTTGGCAACATATATATTTGAAGAGGGGCCATGGACCGCCCCAATCACTGAACATTTGGGGGGGTAGACTTTGGACCCAACACTGCTTGATTCATAGAGTGACACGATGCAGAGGTTACAGGGATGTCTATGTGGGAATTCCTAAACCCACCTTTTGGCAAATAAATTTGCCATCACTCAAAATGGGATCAAGTTACACGAGTGGAGGAATCCGCAAGTTCCGCCGTAAGCGATATAAGTATCCACCAGGGCGACCAGGCTGCAATCCAAGGGGACAGGGCAAACACAAATTAATAATCTATAATGTGTTTGATGGCTAATGCCTATTAATATATCAACACAAGGGTGCAAAATTACGGAGGCCGACATGATGAATAATTACTAAAGTAAGATCAAGTTGCGCGGTGTGGCCAGCCAAACAATGTATGTAGACGATTTTCTAATGGGTGGTCGGAACTTCATATCGCGAGATTATTGTCTAGCTAGTCCTGTATAGCGGCTTTTAAGAGAGAGGGGAGTGGTGAGTCAAGCTATATGCCTCGCAATTTTCCTGAGCTGAAAAGTGGGGGGGACAATTCCTATGTCCCCCACGTTGAAAAGGGGGGACGTGTCCCCTTCCCAGTCCCCCACCGATTGACGCCCGTGCACCCGGCTAACATGACCCGTGGTCAGGGTTAGATGAAGAATGTTCCCCACTTCAGCCAATCGCTAGTCTAAAACTGCAATCTTTAATCATCAGTCAAAACAAATTAAGTAGGCCTACCATACACACTCATCGTTCTTAGCAAAGCATCACATAGACGTCATTGTTGCAATGATAGATGTTTGGAATGTTGACAACGTACGTGTGTGCTTAAAAAGGAGCGGCCAGTTTGCCTAGAAACAGGGGCATTGATCCATATATATATATATATATATATATATATATATATATATATATATATATATATATATATATATATATATATAAAGATGAGATTGTTGCATTGAATTCATGTGCGACATCGCATTATTTTCAAGAATTGTACGGTTACCTTCCATTATAAGTAACTCTGGTGGACTATTAGTTATGAGTACAGTAGTAGTGTAGTGACATTATTATTGGCCTGAAAAAACATCTACTTCACGTATCATTAAGAATCAAAGCAAGTACCACCAGGTTAATTAACGATCAAGCAAAATCACTCACGCGCTAACGCACACATTCACACTCACACCCACGTGCCCGCCAACACACAAAATACACACGTACGCACGCACGCACGCACGCACGCACGCACGCACACACGCACGCGCACACACACACACTCACATACACACACACACACACACACACACACACACACACACACACACACACACACACACACACACACACACACACACACACACACACACACACACACACACACACACACACACACACACACACACACACACAAATGATGTGATAAGCTGCATATGTGTGAGCTGCATGTGTGTCGTCATGTCTATCCTTGTGCATCAGTGACAGCGGTTTTCTATGGATTTCCGTGACAAAGGTTTCAGGCGTGTTTTATTTATTATATAATGTTCGCCAGGTGGCGGTAGCACTAGAACAACGACACCAGGACGCTGGGTTTCCTTGAACAATCTTTGCTCAAATATATGAACATACAATTTAGAGGATACGTAACCATGATTTGGTGAGAACGGAGCCACGGTATGTATTAAATTATTCTTGTTTCATTCAAACTAGCACATTTTTAACACCGCCCTTACGCTCAAGCTGCATTTGACTGAGTTGCTCCTATCATTCCGATATACTTCATTGCATCTGGTTGACGATATATATATATATATATATATATATATATATATATATATATATATATATATATATATATATATATATATATATATATATATATATATATAGCAAGATATCATTTGTATACTTGTTCAAAATAAAAACATTTAAATTAAATTATAACGAGTACCTATGAACACTGTTTCTTCGTTAACCGTTCCCCTTTGACATAGGATAAGTTCTTCGCAAGATACTAGTATAGATGTATTCAACATCACCGATTCTCACGTAATATTGTCTAGGCACTACAGATTATGTGTACTAAATTAACACTGGTCAATAACCATATCTCTTGTTTAACTAACACTGCCAAGGTCAACGACTCCAGGCAGCTCAAGTGGTGAGAACTTCGTGCAGTGGCTACGGCTGCGTGCTACTCTATCATGAGTACCTGTCATATTTGTACCAGTCGTCGACACAATGGTAATTTTTCTATTTATGAACTTTCATCCATTTCATTCACCTTCGTCGTCAAATGCAACACGCCACAGTCTGTTTTCAGTGGCAACATGCTGTCTCATTACAGGTAAACTGGACCAAGAATTACGACATTGTGGCTACATTATGTTAACTTATAGTATTAACCTGACATAATAATTATGTAGTAATTTTTCTTATTTTGTGGTTTCTGCTGAGCCTTAACCATTTACATATAATACTTTTAATGTACTTTTTTCCTAATGACTCAATTTCAGTTTTGAATTGCTTGCCATGTATTAATGGTTGTTACAATAGACAAATATTGCCAATCTCTCGCTGTATTTCAACACTCAAATTACCTATACTTTTATTAGCAGGAGATGTTAGTCTAAACCCTGGGCCAGCTGTTAAAAGAAACATCCGATTAGTCACTAAACAAAATTGTAATGTTTGATCTGTTCTTCATAAGACTGCTTCACTCAGTGGTTTATTAGTTTCAAAGAAAATAGACATCCTAGTTCTGAGACCTGGCGAAGAACACATGGTACAGCTGCATGCATTACTGACATTTCTCCTTCGGGTTACACCATTTACGTTTAATAGGACGTGTCGTGGAGTCGGCCTTTTAATATCACAGCAGTTCAAAGTGAAGTTAAAGTCCAACCCTGATTATTACCATTTTGAATCTATCTGTGCCGAAATTTCACCTTCTTCTCTCTCTGCATACTTTGTATCCATCGCAGCAAATGTCTATGAAGACATTCAGGAGCACCCAGTCATTCAGAACTGAAATATGTTCCGGTCTGCATGCAAGCAACTTCATTCAATGGAGACTGTTCGCCTAAAACTGCACAATGATATCGCTTTAATGTTACTGCACTTACTTTGCTTGATCTGTTAACTGCTTCGATATTATTAATCATAATAGTTTTGTGGATCGTGTTTCTTTGTGGTACGGTGTATCTGGTGTAATGTTAAGCTGCTTTAAATCTTATTTTAATGGCAAACACCAGAGGGTTATGGTAGGGGATTGTTTTTCGTTGCCACTTAATATATCATGTGGTGTTCCTCAGGGTTTAGTTTTAGGATCGTTACTTTTTATACTGTACACAACCCCATTGTGTTCAACTATTAATACGCATCACGTGAGTTATCATCTTTATGCAGATGATACGTAAATGTATAAATCCTTATCTGCTCCAGATGCTAATAATTCCTTACAACTTATAGATTGTCTTAATGACGTTTTACTGGATGACTGATAGTAGATTGAAGCTGAATGTTGATAGAACATAGTTTCTTATTATTGGCCCACAGACGCAGCTTGAAGGAATAAGAATGTTTTCCCGATACCCTTTCTTAATCAGCATGTTATGCCTGCAGTTTCAACTCGGAATTTATGAGTAATTTTGAGATGATTAATTTAATGTAGAGAACACATTTCACAAATTTGTCGACATGTTATTACCACATTCATGATTTGCTGTGTATTCGTCTGTATTTGCCTCTATCTATTTCAAAAAAATCGATTGCCACTGCACTAGATTATTGTAATTCGCTTTTTTGTAGTATTGTCATTAAGCAAATCACAAAATTACAACGTGTTCAGAATTGCTTAGCAAGGGTTGTGACTAGATATCGACGTTTTATTCATGCTGTGCCCTTTCTAAAGTCTCTACATTGCCTTCCTGTCCGATATCGTATCATATTTAAGGTCTGTGGGCACTTTCATGTAAGCAGCATCGTATTTTCAATATTTGTTTATTCCTATAGTAAACTTATCCGATCATCTAGCTGTGATTTATATTTTGTCCGTGAAGTCAATACTACTGTTGTGACTAGGACTTTTGCTGTGGATGCGCGTACTCTTTGGAATATGCTTCCTTCTTCTAGTGTAAATCAGTTGAACATATTGCTAAATTCTGCCGTCATTTAAATACTTACCTTTTACAACCTTACCTGTCCATTTGAGCTCCCTGGTGTAGCAATCAATCAATGATAACTGGATTTGTTTACTGACTCTGAATTCGATTAACCCTTTTGTAATGATGCGCCTGTAATCTTAGTTTCTAAGGACTTAGGCGCAATAGAAGTTACCTATTTATTATTATTATTATTAACCTGATATCGACAACTTTAAAATGCTATCCCTGTAGATCTACAACAGAAATATCCTAGGTACTTGAATGGTGCTACGTTTGTACACGACATCTTAAATTATATATTATTTGAATCTATTTTAACAAATTTACTTTGCATATTTTATGTACCCATTTCAATCTTGTTGATTGCCCAGAGAGAATGAAATAAATGAACTATTATGTTGGTTGCTTAGACTTTGCTCGTTATTCCAGTCATGGTGGGTTTTTATCGTGATCGACGTTCGTATTAATGTTTCGCTTTACATTTTTGTCACATTTGATAAAATGACATAATCGACTGCAGCATGTTACAACTATTTGCGAGACGTTATTTTCGAGACGTTATTTTTTCTTTTCTTTTTTGATTGTGTGTGGGGTGCGAACATTCCTAACATCATTAATATTTCCCACAAGTAGTTCTCTGTCGGTAGACGTAGTTGGCTGGTGAATAGCGAGTGACATGTCGCAGTCTTGTCTAGACCACGTGAGCCAAACGTGTGGAGAAATGTGGACGAGTTCCAGGCACTCGACGGCCATTTCGTTGTATTAACGTAAACAGGCGACGTAGTATTAATAGAGACCAGACTGATATTGAATTAACATTATCTTCTGTTTTTTGTTATGCTTTTTGTTCTGGTTTTTTCTACTAGTACTACAACTACTACTACTACTACTACTACTACTACTACTACTACTACTACTTCTACTACTACTACTACTACTACTACTTCTACTACTACTACTACTACTACTACTACTACTACTACTACTACTACTACTACTACTACTACTACTACTACTACTACTACTACTACTACTACTACTATTGCTACCCCTACCGCTACTGCTACTGCTATTGCTATTGCTACTACTACTGTCAATGGTGAGGCTACTGCTACTGCTACTGCTACTGCTACTGCTACTGCTACTGCTACTGCTACTGCTACTGCTACTGCTACTGCTACTGCTACTGCTACTGCTACTGCTACTGCTACTGCTACTGCTACTGTTGTTGTTGCTGCTGCTGATGCTGCTGCTGCTGCTGCTGCTGTTGCTGCTGCTGCTGCTGCTGCTGCTGCTGCTGCTGCTGCTGCTAAAAGAACGAGGAAGAATACAAATTAGAGCAGATATTGCATATAAAACGAAAAGATGGAAGAATAGGAAGGATGCATATGTGAGTACAGAAATAAAACTTGCTAGTGTGGAGTGGGTATCGTGAACGGGACGAGTGTTTACTCACTGACACCGACGCAGATGAGTTGTTTGTCTTAAGATTAAAATTAATGTATTTCGTAAGATTTCAGCTCGAGTACACTTGAGTGAGATTCTTGCACAATCCATTGCATGCTTGGAAACACGTACGGATGTTGGCACAGCGTCCCACTATATTTGAAACTGGGTAACATGTTTTGATTTAACTTGTAGACAAAACGAGTATAGATACACACAAGAATGTGCAGCCTAAATTAAGGTAATCACTATAATTATTCACACTATGTTTTTGAGACTAATCAACTTATGAACTTATAAGCCGTTTTAACTAGAAAAACAGACCAGTGTCAGGTATGTAAAATCCAGTCCTGCAGCAGCGTAGTAATACATGATCATCGCAAACAATATAGGTCTGTGTTTACATACGTATGAATCATGTTTACGCAAACATCCTGAATCGACAGTGTTGTTGCGGTATTTTGGTGAGTGTATGAGTATATTTATATATCACAAGTGGCATTGTTACAGTCTACATTGTTCTGGCGGTCGCGGAAAGAGAGGGACGTGTTTTTGTTGAATAGACAACATCGTTAGGTATGACACCACTGACCGTAAGTAAAGAACAATCGCTGTACTTGTGGACTGATCAACGTTGCATTCTACGAAATCC
>CBDHHR010000529.1:10000-17500 GCA_965263245.1 Metamycoplasmataceae bacterium
CACAATGCTTCAAGGATTTCAAAGATTGCACATATGAATGTTACAAGCGCTCGATGAATTTGTGGCCAAACACATTTAAAAGCCTGTGCAAGCTCTTCTACACACAATGTGTGTCTGGGTGCGAATGACGTGTGCGTTTGGTCTCACTTCGCTATTAATGTTGACATATGACATGATTTGTGTGAGTAATTTGTCGTTCCTCTCGATGTTCGCGAGGCAGCAGCATCGAGTGGTTTGAATGACGACAGAGCGAGGTGTTTGAACCTGAGTGTCGGGAGGAGATGCTACCAGACTGCTCCCACAGTTAGCGTGTGGATATATATATATATATATATATATATATATATATATATATATATATGTCATCGTCATAATAGTAGTGATAGTACTGATAATGTATTTATTAAAATTAATGTTATATCCCGCTTGGTTTCGAGTTATTGATACCACCGAACAGGAATAATTTGAAAACATCCTCCTAGTGGTGACACTGTCATAATCTAAGCATCTAAGTCTGTTAGCTGTATCGTTCGTGTGTTTTGCCGCTATAATTCGGGCACTTCGGTCTTAGCTGGAGAGGCGTGTGCACCAGTGGCGCCACACAGAGGATTTTTAACAAACCATATTTGACGATGCGACATAAAGGAAACCAATAAGTGTCTCAGAAGTAGCAGAGAAAAGTCACAGTCGTCACCGCCATCCACCATAACCACCAAAACCATCATCACCACTAACAATAGCATCAACACCAACACCAACACCAATATCAACAACACAATCACGTGGCCTTGTAGGTTGCTGATTCAACATGGTGACACCGTTAAACACATTCCTTGTTTGTTTGTGTTAGGTGAAGAATTACAAAAATATAACAACTAAATAAACCTCAACAAAATGTTCATTAGAGTGGCAATATATATTGATTCTAAAAAAGTTGTCGCTGTTGTTTTTGTGTAATAACAATAATAACACCAGCTATATTTGCAACTCAACTGAGTGGGATTGACATTACAAAATGTTACAATTAACTCATCAAAACAACATACAAATACAATAGAGATACAGTTGATACCGAAAATCATACCGTATTAATAGCCTTTTTACTGACAGTTGTATAAAACCCATGGTATAAAGGAGTTGCGGAATCTATTCGTTCTAGTAACTGGTAATGAGTACACATTTTCTTGTCTAATATTATATTCGGTATGTCTTTTGTCAGGCAGCAGATAATTTAATCTATGTGTGCCGACTTTAATTTTATCAAAATATTTTTGACAAATGCTATCCTGTCTTACATTCAACGTATCCAGGTTAACACGTCTAAATATCTCCGCGTAACCCAATCCAGGAAAAATACATTTTAATGCCCTTTTTGTATAACTTCAATATTGTCATACAAAATATTGGGGCAGGTTAGTGTGCCATACAGGACATGCATATTCTAGAACTTGTCTCACCACACTAACATATACACTGACCAGATCTTTCTGTGTAATCCCTGCACGCTTTAACTGACATAACATTTTTCACAATATTATCCACGTGTTTGTTCCATGTGTTGTTGTGCAACTCTGTGCAGAGTTGCGATGGAATCCGCTGACCTTCCCTCTGGTTCTGATGGTATCATCCCACAACATCCCGAGTTCTGGAATGAGTTTCAGTCAAACAATACTGCTGGATCACTGCATTCGTCAGTTCGTCCCATACCACTGTGTCCATTGCCATCAGATGTCCTCCCTCGTCGCTTCATTTCCTTTCCATCTGCTGCCTCCCCGTGTTCTTTATCCTCGATGTCTTGTGTTTCTGCTCCTGTCAATGTTCCTGCTCACCTTTGTTCTTGTTGTCCTTCACACCCAGGTGTTCTTATGAAGTGGCAGTCTTTTGTTGTCGTTGCTCAGTCAATGTCACTGTCTCCAAGCTGTATAGACATGCCGGTATGACACAGGCTTTCAACACTTTTCCTCTCAGCCTTTTCGCAATTCGTCTGTCTACCAACATTCCTTCAACGTTTCTCCAAAGATCTGCTCCTGCTTTTATTCCACTGATACTTATTTTTAAGAATAAATATTACATGTGTTAAATATCTGTCTAATCTAATTAGAAGCGGGTTGTACATGCCCAGAGGAAGCACATCCCATTCAATAACGAATACACTCATGAGAACACTTTAATTTGCAAAGTGAAATTGCATCAACAACAGTTTGAACTAACTAACATGCCGGATAACCAGACAGTTTTGCACGCGTATGATATAATCAGTGCTTAAGACATAACTCAGACGTAATTTAATGTCAAACGGTCACCTCTGCATCTCGACGGATTCACTCCTAATCCTGCGTCGTCGTCGCCTGATGCCTCGAGACGTGTGCGGCTTACGGGACTTAGCGAGGAGCGAGTGCGCGGCATCATCTCAGTCGCCTTCGCCGGCGCAAGAACTCAGTTGTCGGTGGCATCGTTTTTGTTGGACGCACGCTGAAGCCGACGATTTGTCTAGAGGCCCATTGGTAGCTACGTTAATGTATCATTTATATCAACTATGGACCTGGGTCAAATTTCTAATTTCAGCACGGTTCCGGCCAGTGTGCCAATGATTACAGGTTTAGTTGTTAACATATACAAGGATGAATGCTGCCCGAGAATATTTACAAACATGCAATGTCCTCGAATGTAAACCAACGTCAAACATACGGTAGTGACGAAACCTATATCATTTCACTGACAATTCAGTCTCCCAACGCATGTCTGGCCGCTCTTATTGATCGCACTTAGACATGAGATGATGAACTGCTTTTACCATGTTTTTTGCTGTGTGTGATATGTAAATGATGTTCCTTTCTAATCATATCTGATTCTTATAATTTGTATTTACTGTACCACGTACTTTATTTATAAATATTTTATTATCTCGCGAACATCACAAGATTATTTCCCCATGACTGATAAATAAATCTATTTTGAATTGATTCTAACACTAAATCACGTAAGACATTTGTCTTCACAAAACGTCATCCACATCGTTTAGGTTTTAATTTTACAAGAAAGCTGAACTACGTTGGGATCAGATGCATGGCTACCGACGTCGTCGACTCGCACGGCCTCGGACGGTCGATCGGAGCGGTGATTAATTACTGCTTTGTTCGCCTCGTCGACCCGCGTCTTTCTCCCGCCGATTGCTCCATCGAGCGTCGAGGTGAGCATTGATCAGCGCGTGCCGCCGCGTCGATAGCGCGCTCCGTCGGCCTTTCGGGGGTCGATCGATACTCGCCCGACCGATCGCTCGGCGCAGTCTGCTCCGATACCGACCGACTGATCGCGATTATGCGGCGCACGAGCGGCTGATTCGATTGCGGGTTGCCAGCGACTACGACGGCGGCGGGGACTCGAGACAAAGCGGGGATGTCGTCGGCATCCAGTGCATGAGAAGGCGTGACAGGGCGCCCACGCTACAGGGAATTCGTCACCGTCCTCATTCGCGAGCGCAGCGTCGCACGTCACATCACCATCACGATGCGAGCGGCTTAGCGGTTCCTGCAGCCAGCCGGGGCCACAAGCGGTAACGTCTCGTCCACAGCGACAGTGCAGCGATGGATTCGATTGCACAGCGGCTGCGTAGGAACAGCAGCGGCGGAGACGGCTCGTCCATACAGGCGTCGTTCAGCGAGAACTCGTCGCGACTCCTCAACTCCGTCAATGCCGGCCGCAAGAACCTGTTCGGAGGCCTCTCGACAAAGATCGATCAGGTACAGACGGCGCTGAAGAAGGCCGGCACCATCGACCTCGGCGACACGGGAGTCGGGGCGCCGTCGAAGGAGAAGGAGACCACGGACGCTGCTCCCGGTCGCGGTCCAAGGCGGTCTGCGTCGGTGAAGAAGTCGGACAAACCGAAACCCAAGAAGCCGCCTCCGCCAAAGCTGACGCGTCGGACGACGGTGAATGGGGCGCTGGGTGGAGGCTACGGGGGTGGTTATGGGGGCACCATTGACGGAACTGACAATACAAGTGGAACTATCATAGACGGCTCTAAAAACCCCTTTGTTGCTGGTGCTGGTGCAGCCGTCGGGTCTACTGGACCAAGCGGCGGCGATGTTGGCGCCGCTAACACGTCTGGTCGGGTGAAAGTACCGGCCAACATCGCGATCAACTTCGACGAGCCTCTTTACACGGAGCAGCAGGAGCCGTCGGTGACGTCACAGCTCGGGCTTAGACCCACCGACATCGCCCCGTACGCGTCCGACAGGAATAAAAGCGTCCCGCACAAGAACCCGTTCCTCGACGACAACTTCGCTGACCAAGACTCCAACCCACCAATGGCCGCCCAGTCGGTGTTCCCGGCGGGTATGAAGCCGGCCTCCCTAGGGGCCGACCTCCTGCCCGGCATCCCACGGGTGCCAAGCACCGGGTCTGGGACGTTCCTCGCGCCGCAGCAGCCGCCGGCCGACCTTCTGGCCATCACCCCGACCTCCGGCCAGGCCCTGCCCATGCCGTCGCTCGAGCCGACCCGTCGTCGCTCCGACGCCGAGGAGATTTTCGACGACTCCGACGGCGGCGACTCGGAGGCGACGGAGGGCTGCGACGAGAGCCCGGACGCGGAGGACGGCTACGGGCGCGAGGAGGACTACGGCGGGCCGATGTTCCGGTCTGGCTCCGTCTGCTCGGAGAGGTCGTGGAGCTCGGCTCTGAGCAACGAGAACGACGTCGACGAGTTGACGCTGCGCTGCATGAACTTCATGAAGGAGTTCGTCGCCAAAGTGTTCGACAGCGAGTAAGTCGGTTCTCTTCTTCTTGCGTGTGTCCGGGTCTCGTAGAGTGTCGGCCGTCCAACGTCCTCGTGTTTAATTTATACTCGCTCTTCTTTTTATAATATTGTGATATAGCGATATATATATATATATATATATATATATATATATATACATATATATATATATATATATATATATATATATATATATATATATATATACATATATATATATATATATATATATATATATATATATATATATATATATATAATTACTAAATAATTTTTTACTAACCATTTAGAAAACAAATTAAAGCAGCTATATAACTGTGTATAAGTGTGTGTGTGTGTGTGTGTGTGTGTGTGTGTGTGTGTGTGTGTGTGTGTGTGTGTGTGTGTGTGTGTGTGTGTGTGTGTGTGTGTGTGTGTGTGTGTGTGTGTTTGTATGTGTGTAAGTGTGTGTATGTGTGTGTGTGTGTGTGTGGTGTGTGTGTGTGTGTTGCGTGTGTATGTGTGTAAGTGTGTGTATGTGTGTAAGTGTGTGTGTGTGTGTGTGTGTGTGTGTGTGTGTGTGTTTGTATGTGTGTTTGTATGTGTGTAAGTGTGTGTATGTGTGTGTGTGTATGTGTGTAAGTGTGTGTGTGTGTGGTGTGTGTGTGTAAGTGTGTGTGTGTGTGTGTGCGTGTGTGTGTGTTTGTATGTGTGTAAGTGTGTGTATGTGTGTGTGTGGTGTGTGTGTGTGTATTCCGTGTGTGTGTGTGTGTGTGTGTGTAAGTGTGTAAGTGTGTGTGTGTGTGTGTGTGTGTGAGTGTGTGTGTGTGTGTGTGTGTGTGTGTGTGTGTGTGTGTGTGTGTGTGTGTGTGTGTGTGTGTGTGTGTGTGTGTGTGTGTGTGTGTGTGAGTATGTGGGTATGTTTACTAACAATGTAAAGCTAAATTAAGCGTGACGTATTGACGGTGGCACTTGAAAATGACCACAAGTATTCATTAACCTAATATCAATATAAGCACAGAGGTAAGCATGCACGCACACATAGCTCATGTTCGAAAGTACACGAAGTCCAACACGTAGACATGCAGGCGTGCACACAATCATTGAGACAACAGTGCTAAATAAGTTATTTGACATTTGCAGTAGGAGACATTGATTGATACATGATCGATTAAGCGAGCTTTGGGAAGACCGTAGTCGCATCGCCCTTTAACTCGGTTAATCGACGCCGCCCTTTCGATTCAGCAACTTCATCAATATGCATTTATAAACACGTGTGTAGTTTCACCGCCTGTCCAGATTTCAACGCTTGGCAGTGGACGTATTAGATTACCAGAGTGCGTCAATGTGTGTTAATGTCGCCGCGTTCAGTCTATGTCGAGTCATACTTGTGCGTTGTCATAGAAACGTACGTGGGTGTTGACACGGTTAAACTGAGATGTCAGTCGCGCATATTTATTCTATACACTGCATGTAACACAAGAGTTCGGTTACTTCACTCGTACTGCAAAATATAACATGTGTATACATCGCGATTGCGAGTGGTATAATTATAAAAGTATCGTTATTTTAGGCGGCCTATGTTCTATGTTTCTAGTCCATTTCGAGAGTTATAAATACTGTGTTTGCTTTGAATGAATACATGTTATCCATGTGAACCAACTGATCTGTCCATAACTCGCCGTGTCTCCGATGTCGGCACTTGAGCACCGTAAAGCAGGCTCGTTAATACTGCTGCTCTGTGGACATGGAATTTCACCCTGAAAGTTGTGGTGAGTCTTCCACATACAATTGCTCAACCGAACGTCGATGATGCGCTTGTTCAGAACACCAGTTCGAATGTTGTCTCGTCGTAGATGATCGGCCTATTACGAAGATAACTTATATAATGGACACGTTAACGATGCTGGCCGCTTAAGAATACTTCACTTAGAATATTGTCAACCTTTGACGATTATTACATAGTCATCGTTTTCGTGGTTCATGCTTAGATAGTAAAGTTATTGCTACTACGAATTTAAGGCAAATGAGTTACCCACTGGTGCAGCGCGTGAGTGGTCGACAGATAGTTCCTAGTTATAACCGACCTGAGGTGTTGCCGCAGAGCATTTTGGCCAAAGAGTCATAGTAGTTGATGGTTGTCATAGCTGATAAAGGTTGAACCAGAAGCAGAGCAAGTCGCCTCATCACCGTGTCTAGAACCCAGCGAGAGGTCAAGGGGAGCTATCAACATTACAGCGCCCGTCTATGGCGGATGGTGCTTCAATGTTCTCAGTTAGAGAGGAAGGCCGCCTTAAAGCAGGAAATATCAACATCATTCAAGTACCTAACTGTAAATAAAGATCATTTTGTTTTACGAAATATTCGGCTATTTGCTGGCTCACAGAACAATGATGCAAATAAGTGAAGAGAGATAGGCAAGTGCAGGGTATTCATTTACAGTGACCCAAAGATAGCTGGTTAATATTTAGGTAACAAGCTTAGTATTTCACAAACGAATTAACGTAACGATTTCTTTCGACTAGTTGAATGAAGTAAGCTATATTGGAAACGAGAGACAAATTGAGCCGTGAACGGCATGGCGGTCGACTGGAACACAAAGAGTAATTGCGATGTCTCGTGCATGTCACACTTATAAGGCTCACAACATTGACCTCGTCCCGGGATAATTATTTGGAAGACCTCCTATTTGCTGGTTCGTGTATTCATTAGTTCCTCGCTGTGGTACATCAACGCGTCGGCCGCGGTAGCCTTGTTAACGACTC
>CBDHHR010000529.1:22500-27028 GCA_965263245.1 Metamycoplasmataceae bacterium
GCACTAGCGACGACGGTAGTTGTTTCACGTGCATCTTCTGCGTGTGTGTACGGAGAGAAAAGCAAACATTTGGGTAAGAGAGAAGAAATGATCATAGACGTAACTGAACAAGTCAGAAGACGGAAGTGAATTTGGAGACGGCACATCTGCAGAAAATGGGATAACAGATGGACATCGCGTATCACCACCTGAAAATATTATGAAGGGAAATTATTAAGACCGGCGAGACGATGGAGAGACGAACTAGACCACTATTGGAAGGGTGCAATCTGGCAGAGGATAGCGCAAGATAGGCAGATGTGGAAGCAGCATGCTGAAGCCTTCGCCCAACTACGGGACACTATGGCTACACAATGATGATGATGATGATGATGGTAATGATTGTGCTACTGCTGCTGTTATTGTTGTTGGTGGTGTTATTATGATGGTGATGAGCGCAAGCAGAAATGCTTATGTATAATCAAACGTTTTCATTTTTCATATCCAAAAACAAGATTTGTCTTTTTACCTGTAGAGGCTTTCGTCTGACGTCACACGCCGACCACTTCAGTACTAATGACGAATTACGTCATCGTACACGTGGGGTAGCTCGTAATTGCATTCAGCTCTGTTCGTTGGTGTCTTTGCCGCTACAGTAAAAAAAGATCTTGTTTTTGGATATGAAAAATGAAAACTTCAGATAGGAAAAAGAAATATCCTGAGAAATGGTCAGTAATCTTATGTGTAATAGATCCAAGTAATTTGTTTAGTCCAATTGACTAAACGAATGCCTTGAATGGAAACAGTAATATTTTTTATTATGTAACCTGAGTTAGAGAAAAGTGTAATGTCTTCTAGGTTTTGTTGTTATGATACGATGTTAAAGACATTCCAATTATATATTCCGCGCCCATATGAGTCTCGCTTCCATGGCGCCAAGATGTGTGTCCTCGGTGATATTAACACGGTGACATTGAATGAAATCGTTTAACTCGAAGTAGGAGTGATGTCTGGCCAGAGAGAGAGAGAGAGAGAGAGAGAGAGAGAGAGAGAGAGAGAGAGAGAGAGAGAGAGAGAGAGAGAGTGAGTGTGTGTGTGTGTGTGTGTGTGTGTGTGTGTGTGTGTGTGTGTGTGTGTGTGTGTGTGTGTGAGTGCGTGTGTGTGTGTGTGTGTGTGTGTGAGTGCGTGTGTGTATGTGTGAGTGTGTGTGTGTGTGAGTGTGTGTGTGAGTGTGTGTGTGAGTGTGTGTGTGTGTGAGTGTGTGTGTGTGTGTGAGTGTGTGTGTGTGAGTGCGTGTGTGTATGTGTGTGTGTATGTGTGTATGTGGGTGTATGTGTGTGTGTGTGTGTGTGTGTATGTGTGTGTGTGTGAGTGTTTGTGTGTGTGTGAGTGCGTGTGTGTGAGTGTGTGTGTGTGAGTGCGTGTGTGTATGTGTGTGTGTGTATGTGTGTGTATGTGTGTGTGTGTATGTGTGTGTGTGTGTATGTGTATGTGTGTGTGTGTGTGTTTGTGTGTGTGTGTGTGTGTGTGTGTGTGTGTGTGTGTGTGTGTGTGAGCGAGTGTGTGTGTATGTGTGTGTGTTTCTGTGTTTCTGTGTTTATGTGCGTGTGTGTGTCACATTTGATAAATGAACTAAAGAGGTAATTCCGTTGGCTGTGCCGAATATGAGTAACCAGTCAAATTATGTAAGGTGATCAAATGATAAGTGATTGTACGCCCTCTTGTGTGCGACAGAAGGGTAATCAAAGCAATTCCGTCCAACTAGTTATTAGGAGCACGCGTAGACGTTGTCGCAGTCAATTGAACGCCACTTTCGCGGCGACGCTGACGCGGCGTTCCCATGACATTCTGACGTTATTCGTTATAAATATCTCACATATCCGGCAACGTATCGATGAACGTAATTTGTCGACAGGCGTGATCTCATTGCAGTTATTGCATCCTTTTCGCTGCACAGACCATTGTTTGAGTCGTTCGTGTGCCGTTGTTACCGGTCCTTAGCAAGTTGGGAGACCGCCAGGAGCTTAATGAGGCACCGAACTAGACCGCCGACGAAAATACCTCTGGAGCAATATCGATCTGTTGCACGTATTACATATGTGAATAGGACGACTTTACCGAGCGCTGCAGTGTAATTGTTAGGCTGATGTAATGATGTTGAGCACAGATGAAATGTCAGTATGCCGGCTCAGTACGTTTTCACATGCCTACGCAGATTTCTGCTTCGCTGATGCAATTTATTAAAATAGAACTCTAAATACTTACGCATCAGTAGCAACGGGCAGAGAGCGAGGACAGACTATTGTCACCCGCGACCTTTCAGCGTACATCGATAATGCAGGATATGCACAATAATTGTTAAAAAGCAAAAATCTATATACGAAAGCGTCACAGATGACGCATGGAACAATTTGGAGACATATTTTATTATATAATCGTACACAATGGATCTCATTGAAAAGTCGAAATGCTGCAGAATAAATGCATACAAGACGTAGATGCAGTCGCCGAATTGGACAGGCATTGCCAAAATCATCTCTCCAGAAAATATAAACTGCAAGATACGTTTGCTATTTATATTCTGCCACCTAAAAACAATTAAAGATGTAGAATTCTTCGTAAATTGACAATAGCTGTGGTGTAATACCATCTGGGTAGGCAGGTGTGCAGAATTTCCGTTCTAGTTAATCGTTAATGTTGAAATTGGTTTTGACTACAATACCCGTTCCGCAGCACGCCGCCAGACTGCTCGCACGTAACGCAGAACTCCGAACTACGTAATAAAAGCACGCATGCGCAAAACTGGTTCCTCGAGGTACATAACTTGACCCGTCAAATCTAACGAACCCACCAGTCTTATATTGATTTGCAACTGCCGTTGTTTCTTTGGAGATGCTTACGTATTTATTATACATCATAAATGCACGAAGTAATTATTGTGCGATGAAGCAAATTATGCCTGCACGTACCCGTGAAGACAAGCTGCCAAATAAAGTACAAGAATTGGCGATGCATGATCATAGCCTCACCGAGTGCACGTCCAACACATGAACCAATTATTGACTGGAGGAACATTTCAGACAAAGGCATTATTCAGTAAGCCCGCTTCAATGCAAGGCTGATAATGCAGACGGTGCCGGTGTAGCACGAATGGCGATGTCTATATATGGAGCAAATAAAAAATAAAACCGATCACGTCAGTCCTCAGGGACAGGATTATTCACGTCGGCCGACATGGTTTGATGTCGCAAACACAGGTGTAGTTCAATGCAGCGCTCTCGTACGACGTCTCCTGTTACAAGATGTCTCCTTCTGTCGCAGCGGTTGTGGTGTTACCAGTCATTGGATATTTGTTAAACAGGTTCACAAAAGGCGGACGGTTTTAGAAAAAAACTTCTGCAAAAATCAATTGTCGAACCAATCTGGAAGATAAACCAGCCAGGGTTAAAAATACAACTGAAAAACAGTAATATTGTAAATCAACGTCCATAAAACTCTGGAGCTGCAAATAGCAGCCGAACAGTCAAATAGATTTCCCAAGCAAGTGTCTTATGAGAATCACCAAAGAAGCGCTGCGCTTCAAAGCAACATCAGCATCGTGCTAGACAGGTAAAAGATACAGTCTCTCTCTCTCTCTCTCTCTCTCTCTCTCTCTCTCTCTCTCTCTCTCTCTCTCTCTCTCTCTCTCTCTCTCTCTCTCTCTCTCTCCTCTCTCTCTCTCTCTCTCTCTCTCTCTCTCTCTCTCTCTCTCTCTCTCTCTCTCTCTCTCTCTCTCTCTCTCTCTCTCTCTCTCTCTCTCTCTCTCTCTCTCTCTCTCTCTCTCTCTCTCTCTCTCTCTCGCTCTCGCTCTCTCGCTCTCTCGCTCTCTCGCTCTCTCGCTCTCTCGCTCTCTCGCTCTCTCGCTCTCTCTCTATCTCTCTCTCTCTCTCCCCTCTCTCTCTCCTCTCTCTCTCTCTCCTCTCTCCTCTCTCCCCCTCTCTTTCTCTCTTTCTCTATCTTCCCCCTCTCTCCCCCCTCTCTCTCTCTCCCCTCTCTCTCTCCCTCCCTCTCTCTCCTCTCTCTCCTCTCTCTCCTCTCTCTCTCCTCTCTCTCTCTCTCTCGTGGCAGACGTAGGTGCCTCCTAAGGTATGAAGAGGAGTGAATGATTGAGTGAGTGGAGTGATTAGAGAGTAAGTGAGCGAGCGAGCGAGCGAGCGAGCGAGCGAGCGAGCGAGCGAGCGAGTGAATGAATGAATGAGTGAGTGAGTGAGTGAGTTAGTGAGTGAGTGGGTGCATGAGTGAATGAGTTAGTAAGCGGGTAGGTGTGTGAATGAAGCGAGTGTGTGAGTGAAGTGAGTGATTGAGTGATTGAGTGAGTGAATGAGTGAATGAGTGAATGAGTGAATGAGTGAATGAGTGAATGAGTTAGTAAGCGGGTAGGTGTGTGAATGAAGTGAGTGTGTGAGTGAAGTGAGTGATTGAGTGATTGAGTGAGTGAATGAGTGAATGAGTGAGTGAGTGAGTGAGTGAGAGTGAGTGAATGAGTGAGTGAGTGAGTGAGTGAGTGTGT
>CBDHHR010000530.1:0-6035 GCA_965263245.1 Metamycoplasmataceae bacterium
ATGGCTGGCACTCTACCGTCGACGTTGACCCGCTGCATGCGGTCGTGGTCTGGGAAGACGCCATAGCTGACGACACCCGCCGTGTGGATGACAGTGTCGACCCCGTCCAGAGCCTTCATGACGTCATCTTGACAACACAGGTCGCCCTTCACACAGCGGACCGGCTTCGGCTGGGCATGACCTGTCAACACGAAGAGATGAGACTTGAAGGCACAAGTCTCGTCACACTTGTCGTGGGCCCAGATTCGACCGGGTCGACATTCGACCCCGAATCGGGCCCCGCTATCGTGTGCAGTTAAAAATGCAACCAGGGACAAGTTTGAAGTAGACCAAATACGTGTTTCCCACCAATAACCTAACTATTAAGCACCCACTCATAAGCTCAAAGTAATTGGGCTCCTCATACAATTGTAAATGACGCGTACGCGACAGGACGAGGCTATTCACACAGATGCTCAGCGCATGATTAACAAGTCAGAATAACATTGAATTTTGTTCTGCCTAGGCTAACGAGTTTATTGCTTCGGCAAATACAGAACACTGTTTATGAATATATCAGTGAGTGTGCAAAATCTCTAATTCCCTGGATATGGAGCATACAAATATTTCAAAAGTTCTTTGGAGTCCAGATTCGAAGTCGAATCTGGGCTCGGTCGAATCTGGGCCTACGACACCGTCTGTGTGTGTTCAAAGTCGGGTGTGCGAGGTCTGTGAATAAGCACATGAGTCAAGGTTGCTAAAAACATTGTGAAAATCATGCCTTTGTGCATTGCGATTGTGTGTATCTCTTAACATAACTGCATTTAGTCAAAAAGTGGTTAGGTTATTTGAAGTTGTATATGAGCAAGGTAAGGAACCTCTTTGACTTTGTCCTAGATGCGTCGTAAATTATTTAGTTTCGTTGACGTGTTTGAATACGTCAGCGGACATGTTGGTTCATTGTGTTCCATTGGATACAGAGTTACAGCTATAATGTCACACAGATAGGCACATATATGAGACGCGTACGTGTACATAAAGATACATGCACGGACGCACGCAGACACGCCACACACTCATACACGCGCTCGCACACACGCACAAACACATACACACATGCAAGCATACACACACACAGACCTTTACACACACACACACACCATACATACACAAACATACACATACACACACACACACACACACACACACACACACACACACACACACACACACACACACAAACACACACACACACACACACACACACACACACACACACACACACACACACACACACACACACACACACACACACACACACACACACACACACACACACACATCCCTTCAACCACTCACATCTTGCCGTATTACTACACAAAATGACGTACCGAGTTTATTGACGTACGGCCTCGCGTCAAACACACGTATCTCTCTGACGTCCGTAGCTCTTTCCTGCAACTCCCGTACGATGTGCTGACCGAGGAAACCCGCTCCTCCCGTCACGAGCACCACCTCCTTCCCTTCCCCGCGTCTCCCTCCTCCTTGCCCGGCACACGCCTTCACCACTGGGCGCCGTAACAACACTGACTTGGTACACGGAATGTCTGCCAGCAGGTCGTGGCTGATCCCCAGGTAGAGGCTGAAGGTGGAAACAGCGATGCTAAAGGGGTACCAGCTCCTCTGCCCAGAATTGGCCGAGCAGTAATTTGTAACGGGAAGTCTGCACTCTAGAGAACGTGGGAACATTAAACACCAAATGGTATCGCAGTTAACTCTGGTCGCGTCGGCATTATTGACAATCAATTTATTTTTTAATTTGATGTTTCGTTTACCATTTGAACGAGTTGTAGGCGGAATCTTTCATATTGCTGTGTAAAGTAACTGAACACAAATTAGAGGAAAGTGACCTTTCAACTTGCATGTTGTAGTCATAAGAAGGTAATATTAAATGAAAAATAAAACCTAGCAGCTAGTGGCACCTTCGCTTTAAGGAAAGACTAAGTTCTTACATAGCTCCATGTCTAGCCTTCGTGACTGCTCAAAGCGTTTCACACTTTACTCTCTGGCAGACCTGTTTAATCGACCACCGTCTCAACATTTCTGGGAAGCATTCAGCCACGCTGATACCCGAAGATTATTCATATACAAATACCCACCATCACTACAGCTAGGCGAACGAGTGCGATGTACGGTGAACGAACTTGCTGGCGTTTCCACACAACAGCACAGAATTCGAACCGGGGTTCTCTTAGTCGAGAGTTCGAGACTCGAGCCACTATGCCATAGCGCTGTAGCGTTTATATTTTTCCGGCGTTATAAACGTTCCGATTGACATTTCTGCGCATGCGCAATAAATGTAAAATCATCAATGTGCAACTAAAGGACAATCATTTATGGTATAAATACTACGGGTTGTTTGTTAGGATGTATATAACCTCTTAGCAAAGTTATTTGTCGCAAATTAACACGAAGCAAACAAGTTTTGAGGCATTTTGTGATAGCAAGCAAAATCACGTGACTGTAGAGCGCCATAATCCGTGACAATGATTTAAACAAAACTAATATTTTATTGTATTCAACGACATTTTAAGCAACTCTTCACAGTAATCATCACAGGAGAGTTAACGAACAGCCCGTGGCATTTATACAAAAAAATTTTTGTCGTAGCGCTGCACATTGATGAGTTTACATCTATCGCGCATGCGCAGAAACGTCAATCGGAAAGTATATAACGACAGAAAAAATGTAAGCGCGACAGTGCCACTACAATGTTGAATTAAAAAAAAACATTTCTCTATGACACATAACATATCTCGTATACAGAATGGCTCTGACGTCTTCGTAAGACTCTGTGCGATATGGATATCGCACGTTATCATATAGCAAGTTGAATCACCCAATCTGAATGCTTTCTAGAGGAGTCGAGATGATGCTCGATTGAACATGTCTGCCAGGGAATAAGGTGCTAAGTGCTTTGATCAGGCCTTACGGCTGAGTGACCGCCGTATGATAACCTATTTTTCTTCACTTGAAAGCAATGAACATTAATGTTGTCAACAGAAAAACGTCGCCAGCTACTCTATTCGCCCACGTCACTTTCGCATACATTTTCAGGTCGATCGGCATGTATTTTATGACGAAACCCAGAGTAGGCTACGTTAGAAGTAACACATCTGCAGTCACGTTGTAACGGGTATGCAAGCAGGCCTATAGTTGACATAGCGAGACACGTAAGTAATACAAGCAAAAAAACGTTACGTAAATAACGTAAGTTAAACACACGTTCAGAATGTTTATTGTCATTTAAGTTTGTATTACTAAATGTTCCAGTTTTTTCTTTCGATGAAATATTATATGATTATACATGTAAATTATGTTATGTAAATTAAACATTATAAGTATTGAATTTCCTTTACCTTTTTTCAACAATGTGTACTGTTTTCACTGTATATAAATGATGATGTAAATTACGATGTTGTTGATAAATAAATTACGTTGTTGCCGAAATACATTTAATTCATTACCTACTTACTTACTTACTTACTTACTTACTTACTTACTTACTTAATTACTTGGTTGGTTGATTGATTGATTGATTGATTGAGTCAGTCAGTCAGTCAGTCAGTCAGTCAGTCAGTCAGTCAGTCAGTCAGTCAGTCAGTCAGTCAGTCAGTCAGTCAGTCAGTCAGTCAGTCAGTCAGTCAGTCAGTCAGTCAGTCAGTCAGTCAGTCAGTCAGTCAGTCAGTCAGTCAGTCAGTCAGTCAGTCAGTCAGTCAGTCAGTCAGTCAGTCAGTCAGTCAGTCAGTCAGTCAGTCAGTCAGTCAGTCAGTCAGTCAGTCAGTCAGTCAGTCAGTCAGTCAGTCAGTCAGTCAGTCAGTCAGTCAGTCAGTCAGTCAGTCAGTCAGTCAGTCAGTCAGTCAGTCAGTCAGTCAGTCAGACAGTCAGTCAGTCAGTCAGTCAGTCAGTCAGTCAGTCAGTCAGTCAGTCAGTCAGTCAGTCAGTCAGTCAGTCAGTCAGTCAGTCAGTCAGTCAGTCAGTCAGTCAGTCAGTCAGTCAGTCAGTCAGTCAGTCAGTCAGTCAGTCAGTCAGTCAGTCAGTCAGTCAGTCAGTCAGTCAGTCAGTCAGTCAGTCAGTCAGTCAGTCAGTCAGTCAGTCAGTCAGTCAGTCAGTCAGTCAGTCAGTCAGTCAGTCAGTCAGTCAGTCAGTCAGTCAGTCAGTCAGTCAGTCAGTCAGTCAGTCAGTCAGACAGACAGTCAGTCAGTCAGTCAGTCAGTCAGTCAGTCAGTCAGTCAGTCAGTCAGTCAGTCAGTCAGTCAGTCAGTCAGTCAGACAGTCAGTCAGTCAGTCAGTCAGTCAGTCAGACAGTCAAACTCACCCTATTCCGGTGGCAGTTACACACGTGAAATGCGAGACGAGTCTCGTCCAGCGCATCGCTTCTGTTGCACTCGGCCGCCGAAAGGACTAGTGTCGAATGGACGAGTTTCTCTCTCTCCCTCTCTCGCAGACAGCAACGTCGCCTGCTGATGCAGCGAGCGTGGATCATATTGCGTGGTTTGCAACACATCGGATTAGAATCGTGATCAATAACCAAATCCGTATACGCACTAATTACACAGCCGCAGCAGTCTTCTGCACCCAGCATGTGTCGGCATAATACAGGTTTAAGACGTCGAAAATAGTTTTTGAGTCCCCCACATTTGAGTGTTAGGCAGGCCTACACGCACGTAGCTGAACATATTGGGTTCCGCGACAGTGTGACCATGAACACTGGTGGATATTGATAGGTCACACGTTAAAGAACACAAATCCAATCATGTAACGTTAACAAATCGAGGAATGATAAATATCAGCCAAACGACTCAATTCGTCAACAAACTAGTTGCTATGACAATTAGGTCCATGTCAAACGAACAAACGCTCACGCCTAGATATCAAATAAAGACTATTAATTAGAGACTAGAGGACGCTAAACATCCTCAGTAAGTGAACAGTAGAGAATGAAATTAAAATATTTATTTTACAAAGAATTTAATTTTAATTGGACAAATGCTGTTGATCAAAATAGAACAATGTCCACCCCCATACCGCCGTAACTCCAGCTCCTTAAATATATCTTAAACAACAGCGCATTCCAAATATTTAGGGGGCATGTGACCCCGTGGTTTCGCCAAACATGTCTTTGTCCACAGTCAACCTGTACGTAATTATCTCAGTGACAATCTTGTTACATTTTGACAACTTATACATCGGCTAATGGAATAAATTCGTAGACGTCATTACGTTAATGAAATTTTGTTTCATCAACTGACAAACGCAAAAGCCTGTGGCGTCAGTACAATCACGAAATACAGGATAGGACACAGCCACACAGGCTGTCTGAGATGATGAGACAGCGCTTATCTTCACACACGCTGTCTTCTCAGTAGGACACCAGAAACTCTAATTATCCGCCATCGATAATAATATCTGTGTTTGCCACAACACTGCACACGCGCACGCACGCGCGCGCGCACGCACACGCACACGCACACGCACACGCACACGCACACGCACACGCACACGCACACGCACACGCACACGCACACGCACACGCACACGCACACGCACACGCACACGCACACGCACACGCACACGCACACACACACACACACACATACGCACAAGTGACACACTCGTGCGCACAATGTCTTTATACATACATGCATACACACGTACGCACGCATGCACGTATAAACGCGTGCACACACATTCGGAACTTTTTGATGAATGGAATTGCATGTGTAGTTCCGTCGTATGAAATGCTGACGTTTTCGTTCCGAACAAATGCAAGGTAGAAGCATTCGAAAAATGTCAACCTTCTTTGTTAACAAAGAATGCATTCTTCTTCTTCTTCTTTGCTGGAAGAGGCAGTTGTGCACATATGTCACAGGCTCGCTGGTGTAGGATCGGGCTTATGTTGGCCAGGCAACAGACTCCAGCACTTGCATGTTTTGTCAGAATCACTCCAGTGTATAATGGAGGATAATGCAGGCGGGTGGTCACGACTAGAGTTC
>CBDHHR010000531.1:2500-5000 GCA_965263245.1 Metamycoplasmataceae bacterium
CGCTCCTCCGCTCCTCCGCTCCTCCGCTCCTCCGTTCCTCCGCTCCTCCGCTCCTCCGTTCCTCCGCTCCTCCGCTCCTCCGCTCCTCCGCTCCTCCGCTCCTCCGCTCCTCCGCTCCTCCGCTCCTCCGCTCCTCCGCTCCTCCGCTCCTCCGCTCCTCCGCTCCTCCGCTCCTCCGCTCCTCCGCTCCTCCGCTCCTCCGCTCCTCCGCTCCTCCGCTCCTCCACTCCTCCACTCCTCCACTCCTCCACGCCTCCATCGCTTGATCTTGATCTTTATCTACTAAACTACTAACATCGATGACTTCAACGTGCGGCACGGCGACAACAGTGATTCGCATGTACAGTTATTCGCGCCGTCCTCTCTGACGCTAATCTGACACAGAACACCACAGGCAGAATGCACAACCGGGGAAATGTACTTGATGTCCTCATTACCGCGTCTTTGTCATCACTTATTACACGAGTATCTGTTGACCATCTTGACAGCGATCACGTTGCTGTTCTCTATGATCTTGCCACCATCAAGCCCCGCCCGCCTTGAAAAACAATAACGTACCGTCAATATGCTGCCATTGTCATTTAACAATAGTGTCAATTTTTATAGCGCCGGTATCCCCTACTCGTGGCGTCTTTACATTATTTTGTTCACTAAACACATACAAAACATCATGCTAAAAATAATAATATAAGTATTATTCCTTACAGAATTAATAAAATTCGTGAGATCGTTATCAAAGTATAACTTTATAAAAATGTATATACAATAAAACCCAGCTGTTGTACTAGTAGGAAATACTTTCAAAAAAAATTGTTTCATAAATTGTGTACAGTCAATTCGTCCAGAACATGTATTACTCAAAATAAGCTTTGAGAAGAGAGGTTTTCAGTGTTGTCTTGAAGATACTGATTGTTGCACGAGCGCTTATATTGTTTGGAAGTGTATTCCAGGCCTTTGCTACGGATACAGTGAACGGTCGCGCTCCCCACGAGTTTTGGGATTTGTGTTCTGTTAATAGCAGCTTGTTTGCAGAGCGGATATTTCCACGGAGTGGCTCGTACGTTTTAACAAGGCTACATAAGTAAGTAGGCGAGACACCGTGGATTGTCTTGAATACAAACATGGACATTTTGAAGATGATTCTCTGTTCGATTGGTAGCCAGTGTAGTTATTTGGGGATAGGTGTGATTAGAGTACATTTCCTGGAGAGCGTGACAAGTCTGGCAGCAGTGTTTTGCAATCGCTGGAGTCGTTTTAGGTGCGTTTTGTTGAGTCCGTGAAGCAGGTAATTGCCCGTGTCCAGTCTGGAGGATGAGTCCGTGAGTGAGTAATTCCGCAACCGGTTGGTTGACATGCTTGCGAATCATTCCAATATTTCTAATCGATACACACTTTCGAGATGTGTTTTTCCATGGACAGGTTCTCATCAACGATAACGCCGAGGTTCGCGACACTGTCAGTGGGAGTGACCATGGAGTCGCCAGTCTGATCTGTGTAATGTTGACTTTTGATCTCTGATATACGATCAGTATTGTTTCGAGCTGTCGTGCCTCGTCGATCACCACGCACTACTTGCGCAACGCACGGTAAATGAACGACCACACACGCCTTGGTCGTGTCGGAAGCTCGACGAAATGAAACGCCAGATGAGCGCAAATGGCTGCGCAGCAGAACCGACATCCACCGTGTTTGCTTTACCGAGTTGCGTGATAAATACTGCAGAACGCTGCCACCTAAGCCGCGATTTACAGTAAATTTATCGAAACCGCCGCGAATGATAACAGAGCAATGTTTCCTATTGCGAACCGTTTGCTTGGCCGAAAATGCGCGAACTCTCTACCGAATGACATTGGTGAACCTGCTATTCTTGCCGACCGGTTCGCTGGTCACTTCGCCGACAAGATCGACTCGATCCGCAGCCAAATCCGAGTGACGTCAGCGAATGTCTATAACGCGCATGCGAGTGTTATTTTGTCGCCACTGTTGCGTTTCAGGCAGCTTCGCTCGAAGAGGTAACGTCGCTTATTCAAAATGGCAAGATAAAGACGTCCAGGTTCGATTCACTGCCCTCCGCTATCCTCAAAACTAGTGCCTCCGTGTTGGCGCCGATTCTCAGGAATATCATTAACCTATCGTATTAACCGTTATCTACTGTTCCGGTAAGCATGAAACACTGTCATCACGCCTCTTCTAAAACGTTCCGGTCCTTCCGGCGACAACTACGCCACCTACCGTACTATCTGTAACCTATGCATTCAAGACGTATGCATTCAAGACGACGTTATACGATCTCTGGGTGTTCGTAAGCATGTACTTGAACTACTAGATTTTAGCGTTGCATTTGACATCATCGAGTATGACATTCTCCGTCTTCTTCTTATGGCTAGGTCATCTCTCTATGTTAGCCACATGTTTGTGACCAGAGTATTGTCGAGCTTGGTTTTCAGAATTGGTTTTCTCTAGAATTAGTGAGTCCACTACAGGTTACACAGGTTAACCC
>CBDHHR010000532.1:0-11831 GCA_965263245.1 Metamycoplasmataceae bacterium
TTTTGTCCTTCCTCGACAGCATTATGGTGTAAATGATTTGTACGAGGTATCGATTATCTGCTTTTCAAATGTCCGTGTTACGTCGTTATAAAAATAAATAACTGAAAACACCAGTGACATATGCAGTACATTGAAAAAGATAGGTCTTACGACGTATTCTAAGCTTCATGGATTAATTTGTGAGTGGTTGGCAGTTAGCTAAGTTAAATACCACGATATGTACGACTGTTCCATTAATATAAGATTGTTATGTTCGAGCGCTTGCCCTCAATCAATTATATTTGTGAAGTGACATGCTTTCGAAAGTTTGCGAAAGCTTGACCAATCCTTAAGAACATGTAAACGTATGGTAATTTGGATTCCAATTTGATATTTCGTAGACTCACCAGATCTATAAAACATCAGCCATAATGCAATACTAATGTAGTAGTTTGTGTGTGTGTGTGTGTGTGTGTGTGTGTGTGTGTGTGTGTGTGTGTGTGTGTGTGTGTGTGTGTTACTGAGTGCAATGTGTGTGAGTTGGTAATGATATAAACACCTTTGAAAGCGGTTTTGTTGTGCAGTTGTCTAAATTGTTCATTTTCATATGTGTAATCATGTTATCCAAGTAAGTACCTGTTTCACATTTGGTTCCGGTGAAGTGTTCTGGACAGTCGCATTGTACGCCTGTTGTAGTGCTACTACATGTTCCTCCATTCTTACACGTGGCAAGGGTACATTGTTCTATGGCTACAACACATAGATATATATTTCAAATATTATTGATATACAATCGATAGCTATGAATATAAACAACATTGGCTATATATATATATATATATATATATATATATATATATATATATATATATATATATATATATATATATATATATATATATATATATATATATATATAAAGAGAGAGATATAGTGGTTATGATGAACATCAAACTGGACGTAGAAGTGGAAAGGAAAGAATTGATGACCAAGAGGCCGTCAATAATAGATACCATATAAACAGGATCAAAGAAGATCGAATTCCATCCCGTATTGGGAAAACAATTCGAAACACTACAAGAACTAGACGACATCGACAACATGAGCGAAACCATCACGTGATCCAAAAAAGCGCGTAAAGAGTAGATATTGCAATCAACGAGTCACATCAGCAACATGAACCTTGTCGACGAAACGACGAGAAATGGTGGAAAACGGCGACGACAAACAACAAATAGAGTAGACAGGAATATGCAAGACCATCAAGAAGAAAGCAAGAGAGGACACAAGGAAATACAACCAAAATATCATTCGAGGAACGACCATGGCGTCAAAGAAACTGAAGAAAGAATGGAGAAGATAGGCCAATACAGATCACACTCCTAGACAAGCAGGGTAGAGACCAAGATAATATCATTGAAATAATACTGGAATTCTACACCGAGTTATACGACAGTAAACAGAGTACCATAATCCACAGTGATCCAAAAGAGGCACCAGAGATACCATCGTGGAAAGTGGAAGCTGCACTACGAGATATGAAGAATGTGACAGCAACAGGCAACGACCATATATAAACATCTAAACATCGAAAGCAGGGAAAGATACCATCTTGAAGACTCTTGCTAAGCTGTACACCAAATGCTTATCAGAAGAACGTTAAGATTGTGATAATCTTCAAGAAGGGAAATACAAAAGACCTAAAGAATTACATATCGATATGTATACTAACAAACATCTATTAAGTACTCACGAAAATACTACCGAAAAGGCTAAGGAAGACACTTGACGAAATCCAGCCATGAGAGTAAGCTAGTTTCAGAAGCAGATACTCAACGACAGACCACATCCACGTCATAAACCAACTGATGGAGAAGTGCAGATAATATAATATCCCACTCCGTATCGCATTCGTCGACTACGAGAAAGCATTCGACTCAGTTCAAACTGAAGCAGTACTGACCTCGCTTCAAGAACAGGGGACAGAAGATGTGTACATCGAACTCCTTAAAGATATTTACAGCAAACAGCTCGATGACAATCCACCTACACAAAGAAAAAAACGGGACCAACATCAGGAGAGGAGTACGACGAGGAGATACCATATCGCTCAAGCTGTTCACGGCAGCACCCGAAAGCATATTCCGACGACTGACTTGTGAAACCAGAGACTGGATGATAGACGGCGAATATCTCAGTAATCTTCGCTTCACCGACGACATACTCATATATGCTAATATATCATATGAGCTACAACAATTGCTACAATTAGCTGAAAATCAGGGTCTGAAGATGAACAGGTCGAAGACAAATGTGATGATGGAAAATAGCATACCAATATATGTCAACAACTCTCAGACCGAGAACGTCGAAAGCTACATCTACCTAGGACAGACATACAGCACCAGAGACAAAAACAAAGACAAGGAGATTCAAAGAAGAATCACGGCCGGATAGACAGCATTCGCCAAGAACCGCGACATCTTCAAGGGTAACATTGGAACATGTTTAAAGAGACAAATCTACAACTTATGCTTATACTTCCAGCAATGACATACGGCGCGGAAACATGGGCACTCACCACCCAAGCAAAGAACAAGCTAGCAGCCACACAAACAAATATGGGAAAGGACTGTGTTAAACATCACATACCGGGGGGAAAACATCTGGGTAAAAGAGAAAATACAAAGGTCATAGACGTGATTGAACAAGTCAGAAGACGGAAGTGGACCTGGGCAGAACACGTCCGCCGGATACGAAATAATCGATGGACACTTCGAGTCACCACCTGGAAACCTACGAAAGGAAAAGACCTAGAGGAAGACCGGAGAGACGTTGGAGAGACGAACTAGACGACTACTGGAAAGGTACCATCTGGCAGAGGATAGCGCAAGATAGGCAGATGTAGAAGCAGCATGCTGAGGCCTTCGCCCAACCACGGGACACTATGGCTGCATAATGATGATGATAATATAAATGTTTTGTACATGTATATATGTGTGCATGTGGGTGTGTGTGTACACACACATATACACACATACACACACACACATGCACACACATACACACACACACACGCACACGCACACGCACACGCACACGCACACGCACACGCACACGCACACGCACACGCACACGCACACGCACACGCACACGCACACGCACACGCACACGCACACGCACACGCACACGCACACGCACACGCACACGCACACGCACACGCACACGCACACGCACACGCACACGCACACGCACACGCACACGCACACGCACACGCACACGCACACGCACACGCACACGCACACGCACACGCACACGCACACGCACACGCACACGCACACGCACACGCACACGCACACGCACACGCACACGCACACGCACACGCACACGCACACGCACACGCACACGCACACGCACACGCACACGCACACGCACACGCACACGCACACGCACACGCACACGCACACGCACACGCACACGCACACGCACACGCACACGCACACGCACACGCACACGCACACGCACACGCACACGCACACGCACACGCACACGCACACGCACACGCACACGCACACGCACACGCACACGCACACGCACACGCACACGCACACGCACACGCACACGCACACGCACACGCACACGCACACGCACACGCACACGCACACGCACACGCACACGCACACGCACACGCACACGCACACGCACACGCACACGCACACGCACACGCACACGCACACGCACACGCACACGCACACGCACACAAACACAAACACAAACACAAACACAAACACACACACACACACACACACACACACACACACACACAACGACGCCACTGACAAAATTCTGAAATCGTTTTGCTGGACTGGGATCTTAACAGTAAATGTGTCAATACCGTTTCTGCGTAAAACGATACGTATAATAACATACCAAATAGAATACCATCCTACCGGTTTCACATGTGCGTCCAATGAAGCCATACGGACAATTGCAGTGGAAGCCTGTCTGAGTGTCCACACACGTGGCGCCGTTCTTGCACTTGTTGTCCTCACAGATTTCTGGCACTGCAACATTTTATGAAGTCACACCTTGATAGCTGTGCCTGCCATGAAAGCATTTGCATGATTTACTTCAGTCATTCCCAAGTACTTATCGATGTTACTCAACGATGATATGAAAGACAATGACGATTATGACAATAACGACGATGACAATAACTGCAACGACAAAGAACGCAACGACGCCAACAGCAAGAACACCGATGATGATAACAATGAAGACAAAAGCAACGACGACAACAGTAGCAATAACTACAGCAACAACAACAACAACAATGACTACTAGTGTAGTGTGTGTTGCATAAATGTGAACATAAATGAGATTGAGGAAGTTATATTTATATTGTGTAGATTATTCTATGTGTAGTGTTGATAAATCACCATCCCTGACTAAAAAGATGTTTCGTTTATTATTATCTCACTAGTCTAACAATTCCTTCTCGTCTCCGTTGTTTTTTGCCTATGCAAATTATATATCACCTCTGGCAATATGACCAGTCAAAATGAACTTCAAATGTTAGTTTATTTTCAGAATTGATAAATTGCCATGAGTTTGCGCACATGTTTGAAGTTATATTCATGAAGAAAATGAACTGTACTTACCTTTAAGCACCGCACATGTCAAATCGTTGGGATTAGTAACTTGGCCATTCGTTGGATTAAAAACCATGTTTTCAGCAACCGACTTCACTTTAATGAACTCTTCGGTTGCTGAGCATTGGACGTACTTTTGACAGTCATAAGGGTATGCAACTAAGTTAAATTTGAGTGTCGATGAATTCGTGCAAATTGTTGATTCATCTGAAACAGTAACGGATGCATATGTAACGTGTTTGGATAGATTGTCCGCTATTTGCTATCATTGTTATCCAAGTATTTAAGTATCATGTAGAATAGGAAAACACAAATTTGTATTACAACGAATCTTAAATATATACATTAAATTGTATTTAATTGAGTTATTCCGACTAAAAATCGATAATAAACCTTTTTATTACAGTGAAATTATGTACATCAGAAAACAGGTTTAATGCAAAGCCAATGTGACGAAGTTATAATCGACGCGTCATTGTCGCATATGGGCAGGGAAGTCATGGACGACAGAAACACATGTATTCCATAAACATTTGTGTTATGAACACAATATATGCTAGTATATAGTATTTTACGTAATGCTGCTTAATGCACGACAAAACAACTCACCAATGTCACACGTGGGTGTGACAGGTGGAGACGACAGACAGCCACACGTCGGACAGACACACAGGTATTCCGTTGTCGTCTTGATGATACAACGACCATGTTTACATGGCGATGGATAACACACGGTCGCTTCTGTGATCAACCAAATGCGATTCATATCAAATTCAACATTTGTTTTACATTATTAATCTTATGAAATAAAAACTAAACATTGGTATTGTATATATTGGTTGCTAACTAATATGACAGATGACACTGGCGCACTATATTGGTCTATAATTATCTCTAATATGTTCTTTTTACAGTTACCAACAACTTTGACGAATTGGACTGCACTGGCTACCAGTGACGCAGCGAACTCTGTCTAAATTACTGACTTTGATGCACGGCGCCGTGCACGCTAACAGTCCACGCGATCTTGTTGAATGTGTAACAGCTTATGTTCCTTATCGCAGCCTACTTTTACTTTTACATGTGAGCACCCATGAAATTACTTTGTAAAGATATGTGGTGTTTAAATAAAATTGATTTGAATTTAATTGAATAATTCTTTCCACCCACCCATCTACTGGAGTAACGTACCTGTCTCACAGTTTGTTCCTGTGTACCCGGACGTACAGCTACAGATGAATCCACTAGATGTGTTGGAGCAGACGCCGCCATTCGTGCACGTATTGGACGAGCAGTAAACCACATCTACCAAAACATATTGTCATACTCTATGAGAATGTTGCTAAGAAAAGATAGCTTGGGGAGGACATCTGAAACTAAGCTTCAGTGTACAATGCTTCATTCAGCAAGTAAGTATGTTTTATTTAAATTGTTTTCAGAATTGGTTGTTGTTACTAAATGTAATTGCAAACTAATGTCTTCTTTTGTATAACTGAATTGTTGAAAATTATCACGGAGCATACCATTCACAACATCATTCATATTAAACGTCCATCAATAGCGTAATGCCGTACTGTTTCAAACCCATATTTACCACACTTTACAGTATTGTCTATCTATGTTCAAAAGAATATATTTCCCACGTTCCCCACACGCATACTAGTGATACTGGGGCAGTATAAATAGGATATCCAAATGGATTTTGTATATTGTGAAAAAACACCTCTTCTGGCACATGCGTAAACATATATTATAAAAAGATTTCGATTATGACCAGTTACTGTAGGTCATGCACATATTATGAACGCAAGGATCTAAAGGCATTGGGAATTGCAAATTCCACCAGTCCATTATGGAACAGTTAGAAGGGAAAATCAATAGATTCTCCCACACTTCTTAAGCGGAGACTCCTCGCTCAGTTACCTAACGTCCGGATACACAAGTCAGGAAAGAAAAGTCCATATTGCATTTGATGTAACCGTTGATGCTGCTTTTGCCACAACCTGTGATCTGGAAAGTGACAGTGCTACAATCCACCTGACGTTGTAGAAGTCAAGCCTTTCAATGGATCACTGTCCTCCTTATGAACATGGCTGATCTTCCAACAACACACCCAGATGTAACAACAACATTCTGATCTGGCAGTTTCAGCATACATAAGATGAAGATGTTTTGCTTGACGCTCCCAAAAATTCACCAGATACCTGAACAAAAGAGTGCCTACATCAAAGAAAACAGTGGAACAGTTGGTATCACTGACAACCATTGCACTTGTGGCGTTGCATGGTTCTCGTATCATAGGCGACCAGTTTCATAGACGATAGACCGAAACGGCGTAAGCAAATTCTCATGCTTTCGTTGGCTGTGGCACTGTTTCCAGATTCGCAGGGCATGGTAAGAAGACTGACTGGGCAATTTGGACGGTACTTTCAGCACTCACATACGCACTTCTGATGCTATCCTCTGCACTATCTGAATCTTCTGATCAAGGAACCTCTAGAGGAACATGTACAAATGCCGGTTTACCATGGAGGCGGTTTGTAAGGACATTTCTACCACCATTGACAAGCTTGGCAAAGAATAAGGACGAGATGTTCCAGCCAAAACCGGAACGGACTACCAGGGCAGGTGCAAGAAGGGTTTCGCAAATAGTTGCAAGTGTAAAAAAGTCCAAAACACTTGATAGTAGAAATGTAGTTTCATAAGATTATCTTGTTTAATGATAGATTTGTTCGAAAGTCCTGTAACTATTGTGCATAGCGCGCTGTTGTCCGAATAATATAATGGCGCTATTGATTGACAAACTAAAATAAAGCATTACCAGACGAAGCCACACGATGAGCTCATCTTTTTTGAGAGACAACTATGCACAATATAGCTTGCATTGTACATCATACCAGTAACCGCATAATGTGACACCTACGCGAGTATAGGCGGGAGTGACGGAATGTTTGGGATGTCAAATGAGCATCTGCATTTATGTCTTCATTGTTCCTACCTTCCTCACAAGTAGGTCCTTTGTATTCATGTGCACAGGTACATTTGAAGCCACTCATAGTGTCCTTGCACGTCCCATTATTAGCACACGTGACGTCAGCACACACCTTGATGACTATAATCATAAAACATTATGGCTAAAAAATACACTTAATTTACAGCTCCGTATATAATAATTTAGTAATGGTTTTCTAAACTGTGTATATAAAAAATGATATTCCCTGCCAACTATTTCCACAATAACATGTCTGTTATAAGACGAGATTGCTTCAAACATTCTTAATCATCTACGCAAAATCGGATAATGTGACTTATAACGATGACAAAATATCATGTGCCAGGAACATGTAACTTTAAAATGATTACACATATTATGTTAAGGCAGTGCTCACCTGTTAGATACTATGTTGTTGACATAAAGTTCAAGATATGCTATCAGCATGCGAGCACGGAGCACTACGTAATGCATATAAGCATTATACCATACTTTCAATGACTGGGAAATGCTTCAAAATCGCGGCCATCTCTCGACCAATCCCATTCCGTCGATACAATCGTAGCGACATGCTGGAATAGCAACGTAGTTTTGCTACGGTGTTTGCAAGACTGATTCCTAATATCATCCGACGAACATATACATTAATCGTTCGTGTTTTTTTATTAGTCTAAAATTGTATATATGTGTGTGCGTGTGCGTGTGCGTGTGCGTGTGCGTGTGCGTGTGCGTGTGCGTGTGCGTGTGCGTGTGCGTGTGCGTGTGCGTGTGCGTGTGCGTGTGCGTGTGCGTGTGCGTGTGCGTGTGCGTGTGCGTGTGCGTGTGCGTGTGCGTGTGCGTGTGCGTGTGCGTGTGCGTGTGCGTGTGCGTGTGCGTGTGCGTGTGCGTGTGCGTGTGCGTGTGCGTGTGCGTGTGCGTGTGCGTGTGCGTGTGCGTGTGCGTGTGCGTGTGCGTGTGCGTGTGCGTGTGCGTGTGCGTGTGCGTGTGCGTGTGCGTGTGCGTGTGCGTGTGCGTGTGCGTGTGCGTGTGCGTGTGCGTGTGCGTGTGCGTGTGCGTGTGCGTGTGCGTGTGCGTGTGCGTGTGCGTGTGCGTGTGCGTGTGCGTGTGCGTGTGCGTGTGCGTGTGCGTGTGCGTGTGCGTGTGCGTGTGCGTGTGCGTGTGCGTGTGCGTGTGCGTGTGCGTGTGCGTGTGCGTGTGCGTGTGCGTGTGCGTGTGCGTGTGCGTGTGCGTGTGCGTGTGCGTGTGCGTGTGCGTGTGCGTGTGCGTGTGCGTGTGCGTGTGCGTGTGCGTGTGCGTGTGCGTGTGCGTGTGCGTGTGCGTGTGCGTGTGCGTGTGCGTGTGCGTGTGCGTGTGCGTGTGCGTGTGCGTGTGCGTGTGCGTGTGCGTGTGCGTGTGCGTGTGCGTGTGCGTGTGCGTGTGCGTGTGCGTGTGCGTGTGCGTGTGCGTGTGCGTGTGCGTGTGCGTGTGCGTGTGCGTGTGCGTGTGCGTGTGCGTGTGCGTGTGCGTGTGCGTGTGCGTGTGCGTGTGCGTGTGCGTGTGCGTGTGCGTGTGCGTGTGCGTGTGCGTGTGCGTGTGCGTGTGCGTGTGCGTGTGCGTGTGCGTGTGCGTGTGCGTGTGCGTGTGCGTGTGCGTGTGCGTGTGCGTGTGCGTGTGCGTGTGCGTGTGCGTGTGCGTGTGCGTGTGCGTGTGCGTGTGCGTGTGCGTGTGCGTGTGCGTGTGCGTGTGCGTGTGCGTGTGCGTGTGCGTGTGCGTGTGCGTGTGCGTGTGCGTGTGCGTGTGCGTGTGCGTGTGCGTGTGCGTGTGCGTGTGCGTGTGCGTGTGCGTGTGCGTGTGCGTGTGCGTGTGCGTGTGCGTGTGCGTGTGCGTGTGCGTGTGCGTGTGCGTGTGCGTGTGCGTGTGCGTGTGCGTGTGCGTGTGCGTGTGCGTGTGCGTGTGCGTGTGCGTGTGCGTGTGCGTGTGCGTGTGCGTGTGCGTGTGCGTGTGCGTGTGCGTGTGCGTGTGCGTGTGCGTGTGCGTGTGCGTGTGCGTATTCGCACATCCGCGCGTGTGTATGTTTAGACTTACCACTCTGTTTAGCGCAAGATACTTTGGCGGTAAATGCACTGTCTTCTGCGTGTGGGTCGAACACGTGATTTCCATCTTTATAACTCCACACAAAGTCATCTTTAACAAATGTGCCGTCTTTGGTACAGTTAACAAACTTCATGCAATTATACGGATGTGGAATGAGATTGTAATCCTTCGTATATTGTCCTTGGCAGATGTTGGCCTCATCTGCAACCAATCGGCATTTAGCATAAGCGTCGGAACTCAGTGAATATTGGCGGGATGGGGGAAAGCAAAATTTTCAAATCGTGAGTCTCACTAAACCCTCCAGCTGCACACCCTGCCGGCATCTAGGAGTCTGCGCATATGTCCAGCCCCCACGATAAATATAAGAGGTTCAGCCCATTAATCTCCTGGATACAACACCGATGATTAGTGTTGCTAATATAACTACATTTCATTTTTATAACAACACTCATTTATGTACTGGTAAGTAAATTTATAACCATGTGAAGGTATGATTACACCTAATTTAACAACTGAGTCCTAATGGCCACTTGATCTCCTGATATCAGATGAGCTAACAACAAAACTAACTACTTATTTTTGAATTTCTGAAGAAAAAATTAGGCACACCGACATGTACCCAGCCATTTTTACATAAGCGTTATATTAAAACTGGCTGAGCTACTCGGCTGTGCTTTGGGAATAAAGGCCGTCACCCATGTTAACACTGTTTAGAATTGTTTATCCTCTGAGACCCTATTCCAGGATAAATGTTCTAAATGAGTTACTCGGCTTTGTACTGAAGAAAACGATATCGTCCAGATCAAATCATGTCTATGCCATTCAAATGGTAGGGACCGTTTTCACAATATTGTTCACTGGAATTTGACATCATTACGAAGACTAAAAATGTTGGAAACCGTTAATGGTTAACAATTGAATCCCAATCCAAGGACAAACTCAGCCCAGAACTTTATAGCCTATACGCATTGATAACTTGTAACTGGTCACTGGCGTAGTTGCTAAAACAAACACGGCCTCTATAATCAAAAAGTTCCATTGTTTCACTGGATGTCAGAAACATGTCGCGCACGCAGAGTTTCTGCAGGGTTTCGCTATCGCAATTTTCAACGCCCAATAAAAATGAATCCGATACCTATGTGTAGATGACATAGCTGTATTTACGATTATATAGAACATATGAAATTCAGCGGCTGGAACTCCACGTAACTCCTTTACAAACTTTCATCCCCCAAGTTCTCCAACCATCTAGACAAATTTTGAAAAGGTCTAAATGTACGAAACCATTCCAAGACTGCTGGATATAAAATTTTAACCCGGAGATGTGGTTCCACAAACAAACCTACGTATTGATAATATGTTTAAATACAGGCTATTATATGTATAACAACTAAACACTTTGATAGACATCGTCAGAAAACAACAACTGAGAACAGCCTGCAATATACACCTACCTAGAGTGCAGTTATCGAAAGGCTCGGTTGTCGAACAATTACATTTTGG
Source organism: Metamycoplasmataceae bacterium (assembly GCA_965263245.1). Classification (GTDB taxonomy): domain Bacteria; phylum Bacillota_I; class Bacilli_A; order Mycoplasmatales; family Metamycoplasmataceae; genus DT-68. The sequence goes on from CBDHHR010000532.1 coordinate 11,200, forward strand.
ACACACACATACATATTTATCGTCGCCTTCGTCAAGACACGTTCCACCATTTTTACAAGGCGTGTGTAGCTCGCAGAACGTCATTTCTGTGTAGGCAGAAGCAAACCATATACGAAATGAGTCATAAAAACACTATTATTTCAAACAAAAGTAATGCTTACCTAGTAACCTAGACAGCATGGAAATATCGTGTAGGTAATTTACTGTGTTGTAGTGCATATCATCAAATTTGGAACCATGTATGTGGCGGCATAGGAAAACCAGTCACATTGACAAAATTCAAATGCATTTTTATTTAAGAAATGGAAATATATTATATATACAGAAATCCATGTGCTAATATTACTAACTTTTAATGATCAAATAAACTGTAACGTGATGTCAACTGACAAATAAATGAAACACTATGGGCCAAACATATAATGCAACAGCAGAAACAACCTCAATACGTTGTACAGACAACACATGCAAGTTTAACATAGTCAGTAATGCCAGACAAACCAATAAAACAAAACAAAACAAAACAGAACGCAAACAACTAGGACACTGGCTACACAAATGAACAGCTGCAATTGTAAATGTGACCGGCCAACGGGTACTCACTGTGTCCGCAGCGAGCGCCACTGTATCCG
>CBDHHR010000533.1:0-6555 GCA_965263245.1 Metamycoplasmataceae bacterium
CAAGCAGTTTATCTAGTCGATTTTCTAATGGGTGCTCGGAACTTCATATCGCGAGTTTATTGTCTAGCTAGTCCTGTGTAGCGGTTTTTAAGAGAGAGGAGTGGTGAGTCAGGCTATATGCCTCGCAATTGTTCTGAACTGAAAAGTGTGGGGGGGACAATTCCTATGCTGTCCCCCCACGCTGAAAAGTGGGGGGACGCATCCCCCCCGTCCACCACCGATCGACGCCCGTGCCCATTTCAATCTCTATGATTGCCCCGAATGAAATATGAAATCAAACTATTATTCGTTATGTCCTTGTCCTGTGCTGCACTGTCCGTGTCGTCCACAGACTGTCATGACGCCGCTCAAGAAGAGACGCGACCGCGTGCGGGTGGCGAAGGGTGAACTTCCGGTCGACATCCACGGCAACGCCTTCCCTCCTTACAAGCAGCGGCTGAAGACGTCCATCACGGCCGACGAGGTCAGGAGGAGACTGGAGAAGACACCGACGACGAAGTCAGGTTGGTTCTCACAGGATCAGCATGATGCCACTCATTCCTTACATCCAATGGCAGAACTCAAGGTCTTTTGTTTGAATTTTGGTTAGTTCATATTATCTAATGGCAAGATCCACTTGATGTGGATCTGGTCATTAGCCTGTCATTTGCCTGTTTTACGAATCTGAGATGGCGGACAAAATGGCCGCCGAAATGTTAGGAAGACATAACTTCTGAACGGATTGACTTAGGAAAGTGCTCCTAGCATCTAGACATATGTTTATGGGGAACATGATAGTTGCTTATGATTGTTCTGCTGATCTCTCTGTTAAAAACCCTGATCTACTATTCAGTTGGCTAAGCGTTCTCAAACCTATGTCAACACATTTGCATCAACATTATCACATAACCACGACCTGTAGAAAAACTAATCGTAAAATAAAACGGTTCTTTTTTCCGCGCTGTCTACTGTGCCTAGGTCATATGTCGCAAACAAAGACAACTGTTTTGTGATTGGGTCCTTATTTTGCGCATTGAGTTGCCGCGACATTTCACTCTCGTGTGTATGTTCTTCTGCTGACGTCCTTCTAGAAATCTTGCCGCGGATTGAAGAGTCTTGTGAGAGCGCCTCCATGGGAACTGACAGTGTGGAAATTACGGGCTTATCCGATCCTTGAGAGCGCCCGTGGAGTGACGCCTGGAACCAGAGCGGCGGTTGAGTTTGATCTCGTCGGTCGAATGGCTCGAGACGGCCACTTATTTCCTGGCGTTGCGTCTACGTTATATTGTATTTATTCTGACAATACGCTATGTTTCTGAGATGTATTTGGTTTCGTTGTGTGTGTGTGTGTGTGTGTGTGTGTGTGCGTGCGTGCGTGCGTGCGTGCGTGCGTGCGTGCGTGCGCGCGTGCGTGCGTGCGTGCGTGCGTGCGTGTGTGTGTGTGTGTGTGTGTGTGTGTGTGTGTGTGTGTGTGTGTGTGTGTGTGTGTGTGTGTGTGTGTGTGTGTGTGCGTGTGTTTGTGTGTATGTATATGTATTTGTGAGTTTGTGTGTGTGTGTTAATAATTTATGTGTGTGTGTTAATCAATTCACCCACCACTGACTGGAACATACGGTGTCGTGTGCTATGATAGCTCACAAAGACATGGTCAATACCACATGAGCTGCGTGTACTATTTCCTCTTGCTTGCCTAGACCTTAACATGTCTTTTGTTTGTACCGTACATGTTATAATTGTGCCATGTAAATATGCTTGGCTATATCTTTCAAACCGTTTCATGTGATGTTAACAAAACGACTAAGATGATAACAGGTCGGTGAGGTAAGTCGGGCCAATAATATAAGGCCGACTGTTTTAAGTACGTGGTGTTCCCTGTACCGATAGATGCACAACACAAGCCAGAACGGGCATTTCCAATGTAGTGATCGTACTTAACGCAGGCCTCCCTAACAAAGCCCACCGCATATGTACACGTGCATAACGTGGCGTGTTTCTTGCCTGACCGATCACGTGGCGTATTATAATACATTAATCCAACCAGGTTTCCTTTCATAACAATGTCTGTCTTGGTGCTCAACGTGCATATTTTTACTCTAATGGCGACAAGAAATGGTGTTGTGATTAGTGTTTTAATAGTAAATCATATACGAAATGAACGTACAATCAGTTAACCGCGTTTGTCTGATTTGTGTAATTGAATACGGTGTCGATGAATGGACAACCTACGATATGACCCGACCCAGCCTGGAGCAATGTCACGATCATCGTCGTCGCCAACACCAACAACAGTAACATCACTTCCACCATCATCAACATTCACATCACCACCACCACCGCTATCATCACCACCACTACATCCACAACCCAACACTACCACCACCACCACCGCTATCATCACCACCACTACATCCACAACCCAACACTACCACCACCACCACCGCTATCATCACCACCACTACATCCACAACCCAACACTACCACCACCACCACCGCTATCATCACCACCACTACATCCACAACCCAACACTACCACCACCACCACCGCTATCATCACCACCACTACATCCACAACCCAACACTACCACCACCACCACCACCGCTATCATAACCACCACTACATCAACAACCCAACACTACCACCACCACCATCAGTACTATCATAACCACCACTATCCACCAACACAATCACCACCACCATCACAACCACCATCACCACCATCACCATCATCATCCCAATCACCACAACCAGCAGCAGCACCATCACAATCACCACCACAATTACCACCACCACCACCACCACCACCACCACCACCACCACCACCACCACCACCACCACCACCACCACCACCACCACCATCACCATCACCACCACAGCCATCAGCAAGCTTAGAAGAGGAATGGCGGGACGAGATGGCTGCGATTTGACAGTGATGACAATAGGCGGTGTCATATTCAATGGTAGAGTGTACATCGGCAACAGCAGCAGACGATGACGATACAAAACGTTCAACAGACATAGTCATACATAAACTTGAGAAACTGTAACAAAAAGCACTTTCTCATTAGTTATATCATTTTTAGTATTGTGCACGATCTCATCGGCGCTACCTGTGTAAACGTTTTTTTCACCAGCGTTCTATACAAAAGCATGTTTACGTCATTCGACGTTACGTCGAACGTCACTGTGACGTTTGACGTCAGACGCCCACTGACGGCGAAAGTGGCCGCGAGGTAGTGAGCTGCCTTGTTACAGTTTCGCCCATCGCTCGGTGTTGCCGCGACGATGCCGAACGATAGCGTGTCTTCGGCCAGATTCTCGCTCGGCTCGGCCTCTGCTAAGCCGACGCAGAGCAATGGCCCGTTGGCACGAGTCAGCCGGTCCTACCAAGCACCGGTGCCGTGCACCACCAAGATCCACGCGTTCGATTTCGAGTGGGACACGAAGGCTTATATGAAGCACCGTCTCGCCGTTGCTGCAGGTTATACACACTAATTTTACTTGGGGAACTGGTCGGAGTTTATGTGTACTTACTTTACTTGGGGAACTGGTCAGGGTTTATATGTACCTACTTTACCTGGGGAACTGGTCAGAGTTTATGTGTACCTACTTTACATACTTTACTTGAGGAACTGGTCGGAGTTTATGTATACCTACTTTACTTGAGGAACTGGTCAGAGTTTATGTGTACCTACTTTACATACTTTACTTGAGGAACTGGTTGGAGTTTATGTGTACCTACTTTACATACTTTACTTGAGGAACTGGTCGGAGATTATGTGTACCTACTTTACTTGAGGAACTGGTCGGAGTTTATGTGTACCTACTTTACCTGGGGAACTGGCGGAGTTTATGTGTACCTACTTTACTTGAGGAACTGGTCGGAGTTTATGTGTACCTACTTTACTTGGGGAACTGGTCGGAGTTTATGTGTACCTACTTTACCTGGGGAACTGGTCGGAGTTTATGTGTACCTACTTTACCTGGGGAACTGGTCGGAGTTTATGTGTACCTACTTTACCTGGGGAACTGGTCGGAGTTTATGTGTACCTACTTTACTTGAGGAACTGGTCGGAGTTTATGTGTACCTACTTTACCTGGGGAACTGGTCGGAGTTTATGTGTACCTACTTTACTTGAGGAACTGGTCGGAGTTTATGTGTACCTACTTTACCTGGGGAACTGGTCGGAGTTTATGTGTACCTACTTTACTTGAGGAACTGGTCGGAGTTTATGTGTACCTACTTTACTTGGGGAACTGGTCGGAGTTTATGTGTACCTACCTTACCTGGGGAACTGGTCGGAGTTTATGTGTACCTACTTTACCTGGGGAACTGGTCGGAGTTTATGTGTACCTACTTTACTTGAGGAACTGGTCGGAGTTTATGTATACCTATTTTACCTGGGGAACTGGTCGGAGTTTATGTGTACCTACTTTACTTGAGGAACTGGTCGGAGTTTATGTATACCTACTTTACTTGAGGAACTGGTCGGAGTTTATGTGTACCTACTTTACTTGAGGAACTGGTCGGAGTTTATGTATACCTACTTTACTTGAGGAACTGGTCGGAGTTTATGTGTACCTATTTTACCTGGGGAACTGGTCGGAGTTTATGTGTACCTACTTTACTTGAGGAACTGGTCGGAGTTTATGTGTACCTACTTTACCTGGGGAACTGGTCGGAGTTTATGTGTACGTACTTTACTTGAGGAACTGGTCGGAGTTTATGTGTACCTACTTTACCTGGGGAACTGGTCGGAGTTTATGTGTACCTACTTTACTTGAGGAACTGGTCGGAGTTTATGTGTACCTACTTTACCTGGGGAACTGGTCGGAGTTTATGTGTACCTACTTTACTTGAGGAACTGGTCTGAGTTTATGTGTACCTACTTTACTTGAGGAACTGGTCGGAGTTTATGTGTACCTACTTTACTTGAGGAACTGGTCGGAGTTTATGTGTACCTACTTTACCTGGGGAACTGGTCGGAGTTTATGTGTACCTACTTTACTTGAGGAACTGGTCGGAGTTTATGTGTACCTACTTTACTTGAGGAACTGGTCGGAGTTTATGTGTACCTACTTTACCTGGGGAACTGGTCGGAGTTTATGTGTACCTACTTTACTTGAGGAACTGGTCGGAGTTTATGTATACCTATTTTACCTGGGGAACTGGTCGGAGTTTATGTGTACCTACTTTACTTGAGGAACTGGTCGGAGTTTATGTATACCTACTTTACTTGAGGAACTGGTCGGAGTTTATGTGTACCTATTTTACCTGGGGAACTGGTCGGAGTTTATGTGTACCTACTTTACTTGAGGAACTGGTCGGAGTTTATGTGTACCTACTTTACCTGGGGAACTGGTCGGAGTTTATGTGTACCTACTTTACTTGAGGAACTGGTCGGAGTTTATGTGTACCTACTTTACCTGGGGAACTGGTCGGAGTTTATGTGTACCTACTTTACTTGAGGAACTGGTCGGAGTTTATGTGTACCTACTTTACTTGAGGAACTGGTCGGAGTTTATGTGTACCTACTTTACCTGGGGAACTGGTCGGAGTTTATGTGTACCTACTTTACTTGAGGAACTGGTCGGAGTTTATGTGTACCTACTTTACCTGGGGAACTGGTCGGAGTTTATGTGTACCTACTTTACTTGAGGAACTGGTCGGAGTTTATGTGTACCTACTTTACCTGGGGAACTGGTCGGAGTTTATGTGTACCTACTTTACTTGAGGAACTGGTCGGAGTTTATGTGTACCTACTTTACCTGGGGAACTGGTCGGAGTTTATGTGAACCTACTTTACTTGAGGAACTGGTCAGAGTTTATGTGTACCTACTTTACTTGAGGAACTGGTCGGAGTTTATGTGTACCTACTTTACCTGGGGAACTGGTCGGAGTTTAAGTGAACCTACTTTACCTGGGGAAGTGGTCGGAGTTTATGTGTACCTACTTTACTTGAGGAACTGGTCGTAGTTTATGTGTATCTACTTTACCTGGGGAACTGGTCGGAGTTTATGTGAACCTACTTTACTTGAGGAACTGGTCGGAGTTTATATGTACCTACTTTACTTGAGGAACTGGTCGGAGTTTATGTGTACCTACTTTACCTGGGGAACTGGTCGGAGTTTATGTGTACCTACTTTACTTGAGGAACTGGTCGGAGTTTATGTGTACCTACTTTACCTGGGGAACTGGTCGGAGTTTATGTGTACCTACTTTACCTGGGGAACTGGTCGGAGTTTATGTATACCTACGTTACTTGGGGAACTGATGGAAAGTTACAGTGTGATGTTAGAAACATCTGCATTATGGAAAATAAATGTTCTTCTGTCAGAGACAAAGATCCCATGTATACGCCTGTGCATGCTTGCTTGCGTACGTGCCCCTGTGTACGCGAGTGTGTGTGAGCGCATATGTATGAGTATGACTTTATACAAGTTGTATACAATAGTTAGAATATTGTATGCATGCCTATGAATGCAATATACATATGCATGCATAAGCTTGTACCAGAATATGAGTGAATAACTGCATTCGCAGGCCGTTTCTGTTCTTATATACGTGCATATAACTG
>CBDHHR010000534.1:7500-11883 GCA_965263245.1 Metamycoplasmataceae bacterium
GGAGAAGGCTGAAATACCCAGCAGCAGTAAATGTGGTCAAGATTTTTGCAGTGCGCCAAATTCTTTCCTTTGTAAGAGCGAGTGATAGAGTCGTTCAAGCGTGAAATTCCTTAATAGAATGACTTGTTTACTTGCGCTAGGATGGCGGGCCGGTTCTTTTGACCGTAGTCGAAAGTTTAACGTACTAGCCCTACATACGTCTACCCCCTTAATGAAACAATCACTCAACATACGTTTATGTGTACGTTATATGTTAATCAAACACCCGCACTGCAGGCGTCTTCGTGAACGTTATGTTCTTTATCAAACAGCTGTCCAACGTACATCTTCGTATACGTCGTGTACTTTATCAAACAACTGTTCAACGTACTCCTTCACGTACGTTGTGTTATTAGCAGCACACTCACACTACACACATCTACGTGAACGTTATATCCTTAGTCCAACAGGCGCCTTACACGAGTGTACGTTGTGTGCTCAATCAAACACTTGCAATACACACGACGACATGTACGTTGTCCTTAATCAAATACCACTTATAACTGTGTCACTTGATATCACGTCATACTGAGTATCATAGTTCGATTAGTTAGTGTCGCTTTCTACATTTGATAATTCATAACCACCATAACGTTTCACAACTAGAGGTATGACAGTGTTTAGTTTGTTCGATAAAAAGAATAAAAACTGTTCAACAGACTGTATTAACGTGGCCTTCAACTGAACACAGAACTTAGAAAAAGTGGCTAGATATTTATCTCTTGTGTATCAATATATACTCATCATCCGGTTGTGATATATATGTAAAGCGTGTGTGTGTGTGTTTGTGTGTGTGTGTGTGTGTGTGTGTGTGTGTGTGTGTGTGTGTGTGTGTGTGTGTGCGTGCGTGCGTGCGTGCGTGCGTGCATTGATAGAGCATGTGTATGTTTTGCCAGTCTAAGCCCTATTCTATTTATGTTTCAAAGAGTAACCTTCCTACTGACCACTAAGTGGTCGTGTCATCTGGCGACATGCATACGCTACCAAAAGGATTGGGTGAAACAGGAAAACGAAACACAATTAACGAATATAAAATATAATTTGAAACATTTGCTTAAAAATACATGACAATATACATCACAGTATATACAAAGCTTCGTGTTTTGGTCTTATACTGGCCAACACTGCTAGCTTTGTTTAGCGGTTATATATACATATAATATATTACATTGTCTTTACCACCGATTCATATCACATATAAACATATACAATATTTACACATGTGTACATCATATTTATAATTATACATGGTCATGTGTTTCGTATTATATAGTTTGAACCGTTCAAATGATCTTTGGCCTCTTGGAGAAAACTAAAACTGCTATTTTCATGGTTAAACCCATATTTCCGGTGGACTGCGCATGCGCCGGTAGCCGTTCCGACTTGACATTGCGAGTAGTCCTGTGATCCACCATGACAGCAAATTAAAAATATATGTATGGATACATTAAAAATATAAGAAATCTAAGTGAAGCACTTTCTTATTATAAATGTTGTGTTAGTGTCCCTGTACGTAAGATATACTTTAGTAGCTGCTGATTTGCGTACCGAAACAAAAATAGTCTATTCAAAGCTACTTACAAAGAGTGATAGGTACGAGTTTATTTTCGAAGTAATGCATGTTACTTTACTCGACTTTCGACCACTTCGCGTGGATTTGTTTACTTGGTTAGATCTTATTCTCAAACTGCGTCAAAATATCAACATCTTCGTGACTCAGTCACTCGAATATATACGGCTTTCTATCGACAATCCATGTTTTACACACAGCGTCGTTTCCATGAGCAGTTAGCGCCACGCCCAGTGGAGACGGGTCACGTCGTTAATATCCTGAACGCAATGTCCGGTCCCTAACAGGCTACGTCACGGCTCGGAGAGAGAGACGAGGTTTCCGGTTGTGGCACAGTGGCTAGGTGGTGTTTAACCATTTCGTTATACGATACTCTAAACAAGGAGCAATGCCCGCACTCAATCAGCGGAACGTCGGTCAGGAAAGCGATCACCTTTGAGGTCATAATTATCTCGCATAGATAGATAGATAATAAATTACCGCCGCACGCTGACGTCATCCGATGGTACTCGTTGCGTTATCCTAAGGTCAGACTAAAACTAATATCCCTGAATATGACCTCTCGCACGCAGTTAATAAATAAGGGTCGTCATATCATATCGGCCGATCGCACTCGCTCAAGCTATCACATTTCGGTTTCACACAATGTTTACAGAGTCCACCGACAGAGTCACAGCAGCAGAAATTAAATGAACAAAACGTGGCTTCAAATTGTGCTTACGTGTGATGACGTCATCGCAGATGTCACACGACACGGCACCAACGACCGGGATTTCATTCGCGGTGTTTTCGGGACGCACCATCCGGGTCTCGTTCGTATATATGACGTCACGTTTGAAATGTCAACCCGGGTTGCGTCGTTGTTGCATTCGAACGAGCGGTTGGTTCCTTGTCTCTGCGGAACCGGAAGTCTCATTCCGATCGACGCTGAACACAGTGTGGTGGTGACACGACCCGTGGGCGCTGATGACGTCACGAGCGACAAACTATAGATTTCGTGCGCGTGTCACTGTCATCGCCGGTCGAATTCCCTCGGCAGGCGACGCCGGGGCGATTTCTGGCGCATGGCGATCGTCTCCTCCTCGTCGTAGTCGACGGGTACGTCATCTCCGGTTCCGGAGTACACGATGGCGCCGCCTGGCGGGTAGCGCCGATCGTGCAGCGCGAGACTGGGCATGCTCGCCGAGACATCGGCTATCTGATCGTAGTATTTCGCCGGCACTTCGCCGCGATCCATCGACCGGTATCCCTCATCCCGGGCGCCGGGGACGATCCCGAGAGAGGAGGGCGTGTACTTGCTGCGTCGGTTACCGCCGGAGCCCGAGCTGTGGGTGCTGTGCCGGGAGAGAGCTCCTCCGCTGCGGGGACTCAGCTGGTCGACTCCCTGGTACATGGGAGTCTGCCCGTTGAAGAACGGCCGGGACCCGTAGTCGGGACTCAGATCGGCCGGGGATGCGTTCCCGGGACGCGCCGGGACGAACACCTGGCTACGTTTCCAGCGGGGCGTGATGGCCTGGATTGGGTCGTCGTGGGCGGGTGTGACGTCATCGTCGTCATCGAAGTCGTGGAACCCGCTACTGTGGCGGATCCTCTCCGGGTGGGATCCGTCCCCGTTGAAGACGGGAAATGCGGTGGGAGGAGCGAGGGGGGAGTTCGCGTCGTCAGACTTATTGCTGTTGCGGTTGCTGTCGATCTCGCTGTCGCCGCGCGCGCTGTCCTCGCCGCCGGAACTCTCCTTACGCACTTCCGGTGTGGCGGCGGGTTTCGGCTGCGGCGTCGGGACCGGTGCCTTGCGCCGGCCAGTGTCCACTTTCACCTCTCCTCCCTCCCCCAGACTGATGACCGTCACCAGCCCTGTACCCGACTTCCCCTTGCCGACGGCATCGGTGATGTTCCCCACGCCCTTTTTCCCGACCAAATCCACGTTACGACACTTCCGGTTTTCCAGATCGACCGTGTTGCCGATCGTCTCCCATGCCCCGTAATCCTTCACGGGGAGCAGGATAGGCGCAGCCTTTTTGTTCCCCATCCGGGCCTTTAACTCATCCGTCACCGACGCGAAGCGTCCGGGGGTTGTTCCAGTCGGGGGGATAGGGGGAGGGGTGGGAGAGGGTGTCGGTCTGCGCCAGTTACGTACCGGCGTCTGGTTGTCCATCGAGTAATCAGCGGTCAACACGTCATCGTCCACCATCGTGTCGGCGTAGTCGGCCGAATCCCCGAGTCCCATCGGCCGGGGGACGATGTGCTCCTTCCGGACGAGATCTTCCTCGATCCCGCGGACTCTCGCGCGATGTTCGGGGAGCGCGATGATGCGGTTGAGGTGCGCCACCATCCGACGGGCCGTGTCGGGCGAATCGCAACGGTACACATGCACGTGCACGACGCGCTGTGTCTGCGGGTTGAAGCCGAGGTAGATGCACGCGACGACGTCTTCATCCGGGGACAGCGCCTGTACCGCGTACGTCACATCCCGTGCCGGAACAGACGGATGCCGCTTCCTGTCGATCTTCCCCTTCTTGCCCTCGATCAGCTGCACGATTCGCAGTTCGGTCGGATTCACCTCGATTGTGAACTTCACGAGTTCGTCTTCGCTTCGTCGCCGGCTTACCAACTCCTTGACGACAGGCTCAGTGTGGGCTCGACCGCCGATGGCGTCGCATTCACGCCAGCCCAGGTACCACACGTAGTACTGGGCCTTGTCCACCGTGTCCAGGCCGTGGCTCAAGTACGCCATTTCCGTGTGGTCAATGAACAAGTGTGTACAACACAGCACA
>CBDHHR010000535.1:0-10799 GCA_965263245.1 Metamycoplasmataceae bacterium
TCGGAGTCCTCATCTTCTCAAACAGCGCTCACCTCAAATTCCACCTGAATAAATACAGGCAAGTTCCCCCTCACGAGCACATGTCTGTGCTTACTTCCACTGAATGACTGTTGTGTTTGATACTTTTACGTGCATATATCTGATGAATTAATTTATTAACTGATTTTTTATTAATTATCTTATGTTATTTATTATTTTATTATTATTATTTAAATTATATAATATTTAAAATGCTTAATTTATTTACTATACCATAATTGTTTGCGTGCATGTCATAATATGTTAGAAATATGTATCTTAATTACTAAGCATATCATCTTTTAAATTTTAATATACTATCATGTTGATATATATATATATATATATATATATATATATATATATATATATATATATATATATATATATATATATATATGTATGTATGTATGTATATATATATATATATATATATATATATATATATATATATGTATATATATATATATATATATATCAATATGACAGTATATTAAAAAAAAAAAATATATATATATATATATACATTGCCAGATTACCTCTATGTAATCCCAATTACAGCCTAACTACATTATCATAAAACAGCATTACTAATCTTCCTATTTTAAGCAACAAAGGTGAGGGGCCAACCGCCAAACCTCAACGTAAAAGTACATGTAGGTGTCGCCATCTAGCGAGCACAGCAATCTAACAAAGCACTAATTGTTGGGACGATACATATAGGTAACGCCATCCAGCGAACAGACAAATATGCCAAAAGTGCATCGCACTTAACAAGAGAACCGGATTATAGCGCAGTGAAGATAATGTATTGCATACGAAATCTGGAAGGAAAGACACATGATAAATGTAACACACGCATAATCTTAGAACATACATAACAACACAGAATATGGAGGCGGAGCGGAGGTGGAGGTATCAAATATTCTGTCACTTGCACTGATCCGTCTTCGCTGGCGATGAAAGCCGAAGTGAAGACTTTATATATATATATATATATATATATATATATATATATATATATATATATATATATATATATATATATATATATGTGTGTGTGTGTATATAGTTATATTTTATGATTCCATATTATACTTTTTAAATGTTTGTGTGCGCCTATGAACGGGCTGGTCCAGGAAATATGGCGCTTAATAAATGCTGGATGTAATAATAATAATGTCGTATACGAGGTCATCGCGTGCGTGTGACCTTGCATAAAAAGTGACACGCGGTGGCCTTTGACATTATCCACTGCGTTCCATTTGATAATTCGGTCACGTTTCGAACGATCGCACGGCTTTTTAAACCGGTATTGACCGTATTTTATTGGCTACGCTGCTATATAGTTGATTGTACTATTTAGGGTTTGCTGAATTTTAACGCTTTACATATCATGCAGTGTTTATTAGAAATAACAACACACCGTACGTTCCGCGTTTCATTTTACGCAAATATTGCCAATTATTAACATAATAATAGAGCTTTACTGCGTACTTTGAAATAATACAAATACAAAACAAGTATATTTTTATAACCTACTCACGATTGTAGTATATTTTTGTGATCTACTCACGAATTATCGGGGGCGTCTTGCACCACAAGGCTTCTTGCCTCCAGCATGCATGATCTGCACAAATATCAATTCCCGCGCTAATTATAATTATCACCCACTTTTATTAAATGTAACTGAAGCTCTATAGACTACTAATAAATATAACAACAATTGCACGAGGCTATGCTTAATCTTGTTGCTGTATTACAAACACACAACTATTACATCAAACATGTAACTAAGCAGTAAATGCAAACATATACTTACCGCGTTTTTTGCCAGCGTCTGTTTTTCCGTCAGAGTAGTCTATAGGTGGCAGCATTGCATTCGTCCACCAGACACATATCACAAACACGTAAATCCGACGTACTACAAAGGGACTTGTTACCCCACGAGGGCTCCATGCCCCACCCTACCCTAAAGCGCGTCTACGTGAAGTGACTCTGAAAAATATAAGTCACGTGATCTTCCTGGTTTCAGATCTCGGTCGCAAGCGTCGGAAGCCGTAGACAAGATTCAGTACATCCACGGAACGACAAACACCGCAGAAGCCCTCGCCTACGTGCGCACTAGCATGTTCACCTCGGGTAATGGAGACCGCCAAGACTCGCCCAACATTGTCGTCGTGATGACGGACGGAAGCTCGAACGACAAGAAGAAGACACAAGAGGAAGCGTTCAAGGTAGGCTATTGGGAAGGGCGTTACTACAAGCAGGACCGTGGAGTAGTTCCGCTAGCAATTTAAAGATTCCGCGTTCGGAACGTCATGCTGACGATTCGATCCTTTGGCTTCGCTGAGCAATTTCGGTTGTCCTGCGTTGCATCAGTTCTCTCAGTATGACTGGTGAATATGTGTGCGTTAATAGGATTCGCGGGGTAATTGCGAAATGGCTGAATGCTTCAAAGGAAGTGTTTGCTAGATTCAGGGTTTGCTGGGGAGTAAATTCTAAAGCGCGTTGAGGAGGACTGAATGCTGCGCCATGTAAGCAGGTAAACGTTGGAGTTTTTGTGTGAATTCACGGTACTCAGCATGACACACGTACCAATGTGTCGCCTCGCTGAATGTCACGCAAGACAACGATAATTTGCTTCCATTGTAGGTCTTGCAGTGGCTCACCATCCAACGTTCATATATGCTCAATGTATAACTGAAAACAGCCGCAGCTTCCACCTAGCGACTATGTTGGTTTCTACCCTAGTTTTGCATTTTCTCCCGGTGCTACCCCGCAAAAGCTTTGCGAATGTCACCGTTTGGATAACAGTGCTGTGTGCATTAATACAGTCGGTATGTCAAACGTATGTGTTACATAACAGTTTCACTATGTTTGCAGCTAAAAACTGGAGCCCACGTTATTGTTATCGGCATTGGAGGTTGGCTCGATGACTTGGAACTCTCACAGATGGCTAGCGCACCATACAAAAAGAATAAGATCAACGTGCCCAATTTCGACGGACTACAGGCCATAAAACAGCGAATAATCAACATGATCTGTGACAGTATGTATATCGACAAATACACTTAGTGTCGTGATATATTCAAATTTTAACAGAATATTTGAAAGTATTCATTAGTGGTATGTGATATATTAAAATGGGGAGAACATATTAAGCAATAATGTGTTAAGCTCAAAAGTAGACAGTTGTTGGTATTTATGCATGACCGTTAATTGTCTTTTGTCAGAACTAAGGGCAGGAAGGCTACAGTACAGCATAAAACAGCGTAAATGGTCTGACTTGCAATATAACATAAACAGTTGTCGAGTGGCATTTGTAGATAATCAGTTACATAGGTAATTTATATGTAAACCTTGTTGTCCTTTCACGAATCTTACGTACGTTAATCACAGGACACCTTCGTTTTAGACAGAGATGAGTGTAAAAGCAATCAGTATTTTATATGTAAACCTTGTTGTCCTTTCATGAATCTTACGTACGTTAATCACAGGACACCTTCGTTTTAGACAGAGATGAGTGCAAAAGCAATCAGTATTTTATATGTAAACCTTGTTGTCCTTTCATGAATCTTACGTAAGTTAATCACAGGACACCTTCGTTTTAGACAGAGACGAGTGCAAAAGCAATCAGTATTTTATATGTAAACCTTGTTGTCGGTTAACAGTGGCTACGCGGGCACCTTACGTAAGTAGTAAGGGTGACACTAATGATGACACCAATTACGTTCAACGTTTCCACGAACCATCTTGCAGACGAGTGCAAAAGCAATTTGTGTTTGTGTATGTGTAAACCTGTGTTGTCCTTGTCATGTGTTTACGTGTGTTAATGTTTGTGACACCTTTGTGTTTGTGACAAAGACGTGTTTGTGTTTGCAATTTGTGCCGTGTTTGTGTTTGTGTTTGTGTTTGTTGTGTGCGTGCGTGCGTGCCGTGCGTGTCGGTGTGCGTGCGTGCGTGCGTGCGTGCGCACCAACGTGCGTCCGTAGTCCGTCCGTGTCCGTAATGATGACACCTGTCTCTCTGTCTCAACGTTTCCACGTCTCTCTGTCATCTGTCTCTCTGTGTCTCTGTCTCTCTGTGTTTCTGTCTGTTGTGTGCGTGCGTGCGTCCGCGTCCGTGCGTGCGTGCGTGCGTGCGTGCGTGCGTCCGTCCGTCCGTCCGTCCGTCCGTCCGTCCGTCCGTCCCGTCGTCCGTCGTCCGTCCGTCCGTCCGTCGTCTCTGTCCTCCTGTCCTCTCCGTCGTCCGTCTGTCCGTCTCTGTCGTCTCTGTCGTGTCCGTCCGTCCTCCGTCCGTCCGTCCGTCCGTCCGTCCGTCCGTCCGTCCGTCCGTCCGTCCGTCCGTCCGTCCGTCGGCAAGGACAACTTCATCAAGCAGGTGGACCGTCCGTCCGTCCGTCCGTCCGTCCGTCCGTCCGTCCGTCCTCCGTCCGTCCGTCCGTCCGTCGTCCGTCCGTCCGTCCGTCCGTCCGTCCGTCCGTCCGTCCGTCCGTCCGTCCGTCCGTCCGTCCGTCCGTCCGTCCGTCCGTCCGTCCGTCCGTCCGTCCGTCCGTCCGTCCGTCCGTCCGTCCGTCCGTCCGTCCGTCCGTCCGTCCGTCCGTCCGTCCGTCCGTCCGTCCGTCCGTCCGTCCGTCCGTCCGTCCGTCCGTCCGTCCGTCCGTCCGTCCGTCCGTCCGTCCGTCCGTCCGTCCGTCCGTCCGTCCGTCCGTCCGTCCGTCCGTCCGTCCGTCCGTCCGTCCGTCCGTCCATCTGTCATCTTGTATGTATGTCTGTCTGTCTGTCTGTTTTTTGTCTGTTAATATTTCAATCCCTCCCATCTCTCTGCTCGCTCTTTTTCTCCTTTCCCCTCTCTCTCCTCTCTTTCTCTCCCTTTCTTCCTCATTCCCTCCCTCCTTCCCTCCTTCTCCCTCATTCCCTTACTCACACATCTTCCTCTCTTCCTCCACGCCTAACCCCCTTCTCTTTATCCCCTCTCTCAATCTGATGACACACCTTGATCAATATAAATAATACCCTGCTACGTCTACTACAGGATGCCGAGTGAAGGCTGACATAGCGTTTGCTCTGGACGCCTCCGGTAGCGTCGGCAAGGACAACTTCATCAAGCAGGTGGACTTCGTGAAGCGCGTCATCTACGGCCTCAACCTGAACGGGGACAGTCGCGTCGCCGCCGAGACCTACGCCAACTCCCCGAACATCCAGTTCTACCTGAACAAGTACACGATGCAGTACGCGGTCTACAACGCCCTCAGCTTCTACTACACAGGCGGAAGGACGAACACAGCGAGCGCCATCGACTCCATGAGGAACGACATCTTCACATCCGGCCGAGGAGACCGCGGCAACGTGCGCAACATCGGCGTCGTCATCACGGACGGTCGGTCCAACGACAGGGCGGCGACACTGAAGGCGGCCACGAACGCGCGCAGGGCTGGAATCACATTGCTGACGGTGGGCGTGGGAGGTAACCTTGACCACAGCGAGCTGTTGGCGGTCGCCAACTTCCCGTCGGAGAAGAACTACTTCAAGTCGAGTGACTTTAACAACCTCAACAACGTCGCGTCGAGCCTGATTTCTGCAATATGCGACGGTGAGTGTTGTGTTGTTCCTGTTACGCCAAGATCATTGTCAACGATAAGATGTTACTTCGTTCAGATGCACAAACATTGCAGTCCGTAGTACTATCTTTTGATTATGTTTAAAATAGATATCATAGCTGACATCTAAATGTTCCTAAATATGTTTTACTTTACTGTGTGATTGTGTTTGTTTGTTTGTTTGTTTGTGTTGTTTGTGTGTGTGTGTGTGTGTGTGTGTGTGTGTGTGTGTGTGTGTGTGTGTGTGTGTGTGTGTGTGTGTGTGTGTGTGTGTGTGTGTGTGTGTGTGTGTGTGTGTGTGTGTGTGTGTGTGTGTGTGTGTGTGTGTGTGTGTGTGTGTGTGTGTGTGTGTGTGTGTGTGTGTGTGTGTGTGTGTGTGTGTGTGTGTGTGTGTGTGTGTGTGTGTGTGTGTGTGTGTGTGTGTGTGTGTGTGTGTGTGTGTGTGTGTGTGTGAAAGTGTGTGTTTGTGTGTGAATGTGTTTGTTTGTTTGTTTGTGTGTATATGTATGTGTGTGTTTGTGTGTGGGTGTCAGTTTGATTGTGTGTGTGAATGCATGTGTGTGTGCTTGTGTGTATGTGCGCTTGTATGTGTGCATGCCTGTATCTGTGTGTGCGTGTGTGCGTGCATATGTATGCATATATGTTCGTGTGAGAACGATAAACAATGCGAGTGTTTGTTACACGGTGTGAGCGTGCGTGCTTTTGCGAGACGACAGTGTGTGCCTACCAGCGCGCGAGTAGTGGAGTGTTTCTTTATATTTGCTATTCGTCGTGTTTATTCTGTGACTAAAACCATAATGTATCTATCTCTCTGCCACGGACATGTTTTGTCATTAACAGCAAACAACGAATGCTCGTCCAACCCGTGCAGGAATAATGGACGGTGCGTCGACCTTATCGGAGGCTACGAATGCGTCTGCCAGGGCAAGCACTCCGGCCCCACCTGCGAGCGGGGTGAGTGTCTTGTTTACTGTAGTGCTGCATTTGTATTACTTGGGTGAGTGCCTTGATTACACTAGTGCTGCATTTGTATTACTTGGGTGAGTGCCTTGATTACACTAGTGCTGCATTTGTATTACTTGGGTGAGTGCCTTGATTACACTAGTGCTGCATTTGTATTACTTGGGAGAGTGCCTTGATTACACCAGTAGTCCATTTGTATTACTTGTGTGCGTGCCTTGATTACACTAGTGGTCCATTTGTATTACTTGTGTGAGTGCCTTGATTACACTAGTGGTCCATTTGTATTACTTGTGTGAGTGCCTTGATTACACTAGTGGTCCATTTGTATTACTTGTGTGAGTGCCTTGATTACACTAGTGGTCCATTTGTATTAATTGTGTGAGTGCCTTGATTACACTAGTGGTCCATTTGTATTACTTGTGTGAGTGCCTTGATTACACTAGTGCTTCATTTGTATTACTTGTGTGAGTGCCTTGATTACACTAGTGGTCCATTTGTATTAATTGTGTGAGTGCCTTGATTACACTAGTGGTCCATTTGTATTACTTGTGTGAGTGCCTTGATTACACTAGTGCTTCATTTGTATTACTTGTGTGAGTGCCTTGATTACACTAGTGGTCCATTTGTATTACTTGTGTGAGTGCCTTGATTACTCTACTGGTCCATTTGTATTACTTGTGTGCGTGCCTTGATTACACTAGTGGTACATTTGTATTACTTGTGTGAGTGCCTTGATTACACTAGTGGTCCATTTGTATTAATTGTGTGAGTGCCTTGATTACACTAGTGGTCCATTTGTATTAATTGTGTGAGTGCCTTGATTACACTAGTGCTTCATTTGTATTACTTGTGTGAGTGCCTTGATTACACTAGTGGTCCATTTGTATTACTTGTGTGAGTGCCTTGATTACACTAGTGGTCCATTTGTATTACTTGTGTGAGTGCCTTGATTACACTAGTGCTTCATTTGTTTTAATTGTGTGCGTGCCTTGATTACACTAGTGGTCCATTTGTATTACTTGTGTGAGTGCCTTGATTACACTAGTGGTCCATTTGTATTACTTGTGTGAGTGCCTTGATTACACTAGTGCTCCATTTGTATTACTTGTGTGAGTGCCTTGATTACACTAGTGGTCCATTTGTATTAATTGTGTGCGTGCCTTGATTACACTAGTGCTCCATTTGTATTACTTGTGTGCGTGCCTTGATTACACTAGTGCTTCATTTGTATTACTTGTGTGCGTGCCTTGATTACACTAGTGCTTCATTTGTATTACTTGTGTGAGTGCCTTGATTACACTAGTGGTCCACTTGTATTACTTGTGTGAGTGCCTTGATTACACTAGTGCTTCCATTTGTTTTAATTGTGTGCGTGCCTTGATTACACTAGTGGTCCATTTGTATTACTTGTGTGAGTGCCTTGATTACACTAGTGGTCCATTTGTATTACTTGTGTGAGTGCCTTGATTACACTAGTGGTCCATTTGTATTACTTGTGTGCGTGCCTTGATTACACTAGTGGTCCATTTGTATTACTTGTGTGAGTGCCTTGATTACACTAGTGGTCCATTTGTATTACTTGTGTGCGTGCCTTGATTACACTAGTGGTCCATTTGTATTACTTGTGTGCGTGCCTTGATTACACTAGTGGTCCATTTGTATTACTTGTGTGAGTGCCTTGATTACACTAGTGGTCCATTTGTATTACTTGTGTGCGTGCCTTGATTACACTAGTGGTCCATTTGTATTACTTGTGTGAGTGCCTTGATTACACTAGTGGTCCATTTGTATTACTTGTGTGAGTGCCTTGATTACACTAGTGGTCCATTTGTATTACTTGTGTGCGTGCCTTGATTACACCAGTAGTCCATTTGTATTACTTGTGTGAGTGCCTTGATTCCACCAGTGGTCCATTTGTATTACTTGTGTGAGTGCCTTGATTACACTAGTGGTCCATTTGTATTACTTGTGTGAGTGCCTTGATTACACTAGTGGTCCATTTGTATTACTTGTGTGAGTGTCTTGATTACTCTACTGGTCCATTTGTATTACTTGTGTGAGTGCCTTGATTACTCTACTGGTCCATTTGTATTACTTGTGTGAGTGCCTTGGTTACTCTACTGGTCCATTTGTATTACTTGTGTGAGTGCCTTGCCTTGATTACTCTACTGGTCCATTTGTATTACTTGTGTGAGTGCCTTGGTTACTCTACTGGTCCATTTGTATTACTTGTGTGAGTGCCTTGATTACTCTACTGGTCCATTTGTATTACTTGTGTGAGTGCCTTGGTTACTCTACTGGTCCATTTGTATTACTTGTGTGAGTGCCTTGATTACACTAGTGCTCCATTTGTATTACTTGTGTGCGTACCTTGATTACACTAGTGCTCCATTTGTATTACTGAGCTTAATCGTCGAGGATATTGGCGCATAAGAAATCTTTACTGCTATTATTATTCATCAGCTTGGCCAATGGGTGACGGAATCTGCGCGGTCATGATGGCCCGGTGCGCTGACGTCTCCAGGTAGGCAGCTTTTCATTGCTCTCTCTGCACGTTGTTTCAGGCTGCAGCGGCCAGTTAGACATCGTGTTCGTCATCGACTCGTCCGGCAGCATCCGCAGCGAACGCTTCCCGAAGGTGCTGAACTTCGTAAACAGCATCGTCGACCAGTACGAGGTGTCGAGTGACGCCACCCGCATCGGCGCCGTCGTCTTCAGCGACAGCGCCTCCGTGCAGTTCCAGCTGAACGCCTACAAGACGAAGCAAGACGTCATGTCGGCCGTTAGCCAGATCAAGTTCATCGGCGGACGAACCAACACGGCCGGAGGTCTCCAACTCATGGTGGGCGTCGCTTCGTTTAAGACATCTCAGTGATTTCCACAAGTCCTACCCGAAAGCGAATTAACGTACTGAACATGTGATATACCTTGTCTCGAGTGAGGCCACTGAGTATTCTACGATCTACCATTCTGTCTGGTGTCTATGCCAGGGGAAGTAAATGATCCCGCACAGGGGGTAAATGTGTAACCTGTAGTGGACTCACAAATTCTAGAGAAGAACAAGTCCTGCGATAGCCCAAGTTTGGGCTGTTTGGAGGTAATCACCTGAGACCTGAGATCACATTCAAATCCATCCCGATGTTTTTACTCATGGCCGGGTGGTTTCTTGTTGGTGTCCTCCGACGGTGATCGTATTAAAAATGTATGCTAATATATTCCGTTTAATAATACATTAATGATAAATTATTGATATATATATATATATATATATATATATATATATATATATATTGTTGATGCACACACGAACATTATTTAATTGCATAATTGCATACGCAAACAGAAGGAAACATGTTCATGTCGGAAATACTTGCACGTACTTCTTCCTATGGCAAAATGACAACATGCTGGCTGCAGAAAAACAAACACGTGCTGCTCGCTCTTACAGAAGGACAACATGTTCACGTCGGGCAATGGCGACCGAAGCAACGTCCCGAACCTGGCCATTGTCATCACGGACGGCAACTCCAACATCAACCAACAGAACACGATCCCGTACGCCATCGACGCCCGTATCAAGGGCGTGCACGTCATCGTCCTGGCCATCGGCACCATGCTCAACGAGCTGGAACTGCGAGGGATGGCGAGCATGCCGGTCAGTCAGAACTACTACGTAGCAAAGAGCTGGAGAAACCTGCCCGACCGGAAGAACGATATGATCCGGAGCACGTGTGACGGTGGGTTCGCTCGTGCCTATGGGCACCTCTTATCGATATCGTCGTCGTAAGCATCATAATTATTATCATCATCACCGTGATCGTGTTCACCAACATTATCATCAGTTCCAACATCATCACCATCTTATTCTTCTTTTCATTAGCGGCGTCGTTTCGTCGTAGTTGTCGATGTCGTCGTAGTCGCCGTCGTCATAATCATTGTCATCATCATCGTTTTCATCAAAACATCATCTATAACAATATAATCATCGTCTTCTTCTCCATCGATGTCGTTGTCATCATCATTATCGATCTCTTCCGGGTGTGGATGCTTTATCATGGACTGTAGATGTAACTTGTTGTATGTTGATAAATAGAGCGTTAGTCCCATTTTCGCTCCACTCAGTGTTCCAATATGACACCAGTGAGAACAGTGATTGTAGTACATTGTCAGGAGTTTCACAGGTTCTCGTCATCCAGTCTCGTGTGAGGCTGTGTAA
>CBDHHR010000536.1:0-4725 GCA_965263245.1 Metamycoplasmataceae bacterium
ACATCCCTCGCAGTCCTAATACACCACTAACAGTCGTAGCACACCCCCTCACAGTCCTAGTACACCCTTCCCAGTCGTAGCACACCCCTCGCAGTCCGAATACAACATTCACAGTCGTAGCACACCCCTTGCAGTCCTAATACACCCTTCACAGTCGTAGCACACCCCTCACAGTCCTAATACACCACTCAAAGTCGTAGCACACCCCTCGCAGTCCTAATACACCATTCACAGTCGTATCACACCCCTCGCAGTCCAAATACACCATTTACAGTCGTAGCACACCCCTCACAGTCCTAGTACACCCTTCACAGTCGTAGCACACCCCTCACAGTCCTAATACACCACTCACAGTCGTAGCACACCCCTCGCAGTCCTAATACACCATTTACAGTCGTAGCACACCCCTCGCAGTCCTAGTACACCCTTCACAGTCGTAGCACACCCCTCACAGTCCTAATACACCACTCACAGTCGAAGCACACCCCTCGCAGTCCTAATGCACCATTCAAAGTCGTAGCACACCCCTCACAGTCCTAGTACACCCTTCACAGTCGTAGGACACCCATCGCAGTCCCAGTACACCCTCACAGTTCTAACATACCCCTCGCAGTCCTAGTACACCCCTCGCAGTCCTAGTACACCCCTCACAGTCCTACTACACCCCTCACACTCCTAGTACACCCCTAATATGCCTTAGTTCACCACTCACAGTTCTAGCATACCCCTCGCAGTCCTAGAACACTCCTCACATTCCTAGTATACCCCTCACAGTCCTAGTACACCCCTCATAGTCCTAATACACCCCTCACAGTCCTAGTACACCCCTCACAGTCGTAGCACACCCCTCACAGTCCTAGTACACCCCTCACAGTCCCAATACACCCCTCACAGTCGTAGCACACCCCTCACAGTCCCAGTACACCCCTCACAGTCCTAGTACACCCCTCACAGTCCTAATACACCCCTCACAGTCCTAGTACACCCTTCACAGTCGTAGCACACCCCTCGCAGTCCTAGTTCACCCCTCACAGTCGTAGCACACCCCTCATAGTCCCAGTACACCCCTCACAGTCCTAGTACACCCCTCGCAGTCCTAGTTCACCCCTCACAGTCGTAGCACACCCCTCACAGTCCTAGTACACCCCTCACAGTTCTAACATACCCCTCGCAGTCCTAGTACACCCCTCACAGTCCTAGTACACCCCTCACAGTCTTAGTACACCCTCACAGTCCTAATACACCCCTCACAGTCCTAGTACACCCATCACAGTCCTAGTACACCCCTCACAGCTTGAACTCATGCATTGCGAATGGAGTCGGGAAATTCCTACAATTTTGAAAATGTTTGATGAAGAATATTATGCTAATTTGCTTCATATTGTTGCTAATGCAGAGCCAAGCCATCTGACGGACACGGTTAAAGGCGTATATGTATCAAGCAGAATAGAACTTGCCATATATATATATATATATATATATATATATATATATATATATATATATATATATATATATATATATATATATATATATATCGGATTCAAGACACACAGTCACTATTTACGATCAATGTCGCGCGAGTAAGACAGGTCGCAAAATCAAACAAAACACTAGACAACATAACGGCATTCTCTCAACAATGCGACGACGCAAGTTGACGTGGTCGTACAACAAGGTCCAATGTCCAGATACGACATCCTCCAAAAGTACTAGGAAAGGGAGACCGAACTAATTGGGCGCTAGCGTCAGAGGACGGGCACGGCTCGGTCGCTGTGAAAGGGCACGCCATCCAAGGCCTTTCAAGATTGCGGGTAGGTTTCTTAACCGATCGAAACTGTTGTCATGCCAAGGGATTCCCACATATCTCCCGAAGATAACTGATGCATAATTGAATGCCTGGTTTATTACATATGTTTGGCATAATGAGTTATATGAAGTGTTTCAAGTTACCCCGTTACGATAGTACGTCTTTTCTTTTAAAATGGCGTATCTTCATGGCGTGTCGACGGATTCACGTGATATTACACATGACATGCTCAAATCTATTGATGAACAAACATGCTGTCGTCTTGCAGAATAATTTGCAATAGCAGTTTTGTTTGCAAGCCCTCTGTTACAACTTACCCGTGTTACAACTAGCCCCGGTCTCCCCTACTAAATGCAAAAGCTTATCTTTCCGATGTTAGAATCACTCGTCTATAATAGTCGCGCACTGCTGCTCGGTCCATTTTAGCAGTGATTCAATGTTTGCGTCTTTCCTTTACAGCAAAACAACGTCCTCGTTCAATAGAACGTCGACAGCTGTTTCAAGTGCTGTACTAATTTGGTCTAATGTTTCCTTTGGCAGTTTGAGAGTGATTTCGTCAAGAATGGCGATGGGGAAGCGGCGCAGGGAGGTGAGTGCTAGCAATGCGGTGCACGCCGCACGCCGCACGGGTAACGAGAGACGATACAACCGGAAGTGGAGCGTACAGAGGTGTGAATTGGCGATGACCCGTCGACTCGCCGGCTCCACCGCCGTCGTGTCTACCGCCACGAGGGCGCGAGCAGGCGGGCGGGGAGGGAGGTGGCGCTCACTCACTCGCTGGTGCCCGACGGCTGGCGTCGTCGTTGGGGGAGTCAATGTGCTTCTAACGCCACTCAAATTCAGCCCATTCGCTTAATCGAGTCAAAAAGATAGGATTGTTACAGTTTGTTGATGTAGCATTGTATATTTCAAATCTTTTTGTTTCACAATTAATAAAACATGCAATTGCAATATACTAATGTACAAGAATGTATACATATAAATGCATGTGTCAACAATATTTTATTACCTTTGAGTGGATAATTAAATTCTGGAAACATGCCTTCAATGTCCTTATAAACAAGTAGCATATTCTCATTTTGATCGCGCAGACATTATCACTACAGCATTAAAGCCAAGGTACAAACAGTGCACCATTGTGTACAATTATTTGGTTATAAGACAAATGACAACAAGAAATCACCGGGTCAGAGTTGAACCAGCGCGCCCCGATTGACAAAAAAACAACTCAAACTACGTCAACTGATTTTAATTGTTATGCTAAATGGGGCACCTCGTCCTTCATATAATATATATTATGGATTATTTAATGTTTCTTTCTTAAGCTGATTACACTATCTGTTTTCTATGTATGTTTATGGTGTAGATTATCTTCCGTTCAATACAAGTACTCTGAAAACGGGTCTAAAGGCAGCGAATGCCGAAGAAAGCTCAGCGGAACCACGAGCTTGTTAGACTTAGGCATATAATTCGTGTAGAACTGAAAGATGACTGTTTGTTCCTCTGTGGTGATTAGTGTTTATATTACATCGCTTGCATTTTGATGCTGCTTTCAACCAAAAAGCTAACGTTGTGTAGACGCACGTGCTCTGAAAGCATGGAAAGGTGTCGCTCATCTTGACATCGCGAAAGTGCGGCAAAATATGGATATTCGAAATAACACATACTGATTACATAAATGTGTTGTCTCACTACAACTCTACTAATTGACAATTATTCATGAGATGATATAAATAAAGACAGCGGTGTGTTTAGGAGGCGATAAACCGTGGCCCACGTTTGTAGGGGCGCGTCATCAGATAATAGCATCGTGTATTATGAATGACCAATTATAATATTTACAAATCGGCGCCTAGCTGCCAAGACCGCAGTGAAGTAAGCGTGGACAGATTGATGAATGGACCGACCAGAGACCTATATATAGCGGCGTGCGTACAACTCACCATGTATCAAAATAATCTAAGTGAAACACGCCACGAACCTGAGCGGAACTAACGAATTGACGGCGACACGCGAACACAACGAAACATGAACGCGATGTCTCTAGACGCGGTCTAACGTGTGTACTCTATGAATAATGTAATGTACTTTCTTGTTTGTGTAATCGTATTTGATATAACACCACTGACAGACCAGCGCGTCGGTGGCACTGACTGTTGCCAGCAGTCACACTGATCACCGCCTCGTGCCGCCCACTCGCCGGCCACTGACCACCGTCCACGCGCCAGGCTGGGCAGTGACGGCCGGGCGTCTAGACACGACGGAAACCACACACACCTTCCGGCCAACACTTGACGCACGGTGTAAATTGGAGGAAACTTAGTGTGCTGTGACGTGTAATGACGTGACATGACGTTAGAGCGGAGGAAGCTGGAGGTGTAGGGTCTTAGTGGAGTCGTCGCCAGGCGAGGCTAAGGTACGGCCGAGGTAACGTCTCGGCCATCTACAGTACACTACAGTCAGTACACTTCCGTCTCTGCATGCAAACTGTACAAAGCCACACGCGATATATAACGTGTGTGTGTGTGTGTGTGTGTGTGTGTGTGTGCGCGCGCGCGTGCGCGTGCGCGTGCGCGTGCGCGTGCGCGTGCGCGTGCGCGTGCGCGTGCGCGTGCGCGTGCGCGTGCGCGTGCGCGTGCGCGTGCGCGTGCGCGTGCGCGTGTGCGCGTGTGCGCGTGTGCGCGTGTGCGCGTGTGCGCGTGTGCGTGCGTGCGTGCTTGCGCGCGTGAGTGCGTGCGTGCGTGCGTGCGTGCGTGCGTGCGTGCGTGCGTGCGTGCGTGCGTGCGTGCGTGCGTGCGTGCGTGCGTGCGTGCGTACTGGTGTGTATGTATCGTTTTGAAGCAATAAAACATTATACTTGCGAAATGACAACATTGTGAAATAGGTACCTAAGACAATGTTTATATAAAATCATC
>CBDHHR010000537.1:0-106737 GCA_965263245.1 Metamycoplasmataceae bacterium
ATCCATCCATCAACGACTTAGTGCCCTAGCACATCCACCCGTCGACGACTTAGTGCCCTAGCACATCCATCCGTCGACGACTTAGTGCCCTAGCACATCCATCCGTCGACGACTTAGTGCCCTAGCACATCCATCCGTCGACGACTTAGTGCCCTAGCACATCCATCCGTCAACGACTTAGTGCCCTAGCACATCCATCCGTCATCCATTCGTCGACTTAGTGCCCTAGCACATCCATCCGTCGACGACTTAGTGCCCTAGCACATCCATCCGTCAACGACTTAGTGCCCTAGCACATCCATCCGTCGACTTAGTGCCCTAGCACATCCATCCGTCGACTTAGTGCCCTAGCACATCCATCCGTCGACGACTTAGTGCCCTAGCACATCCATCCGTCGACGACTTAGTGCCCTAGCACATCCATCCGTCAACGACTTAGTGCCCTAGCACATCCATCCGTCGACTTAGTGCCCTAGCACATCCATCCGTCGACGACTTAGTGCCCTAGCACATCCATCCGTCGACGACTTAGTGCCCTAGCACATCCATCCGTCAACGACTTAGTGCCCTAGCACATCCATCCGTCGACTTAGTGCCCTAGCACATCCATCCGTCGACGACTTAGTGCCCTAGCACATCCATCCGTCAACGACTTAGTGCCCTAGTACATCCATCCGTCGACTTAGTGTCCTAGCACATCCATCCGTCGACGACTTAGTGCCCTAGCACATCCATCCGTCAACGACTTAGTGCCCTAGCACATCCATCCGTCAACGACTTAGTGCCCTAGCACATCCATCCGTCGACGACTTAGTGCCCTTGCACATCCATCCGTCAACGACTTAGTGCCCTAGCACATCCATCCGTCAACGACTTAGTGCCCTAGCACATCCATCCGTCGACGACTTAGTGCCCTTGCACATCCATCCGTCAACGACTTAGTGCCCTAGCACATCCATCCGTCAACGACTTAGTGTCCTAGCACATCCATCCGTCAACGACTTAGTGCCCTAGCACATCCATCCGTCGACGACTTAGTGCCCTTGCACATCCATCCGTCAACGACTTAGTGCCCTAGCACATCCATCCGTCAACGACTTAGTGCCCTAGCACATCCATCCGTCGACGACTTAGTGCCCTTGCACATCCATCCGTCAACGACTTAGTGCCCTAGCACATCCATCCGTCAACGACTTAGTGCCATAGCACATCCATCCGTCAACGACTTAGTGCCCTAGCACATCCATCCGTCAACGACTTAGTGCCCTAGCACATCCATCCGTCGACGACTTAGTGCCCTTGCACATCCATCCGTCAACGACTTAGTGCCCTAGCACATCCATCCGTCAACGACTTAGTGTCCTAGCACATCCATCCGTCGACTTAGTGTCCTAGCACATCCATCCGTCAACGACTTAGTGCCCTAGCACATCCATCCGTCGACTTAGTGTCCTAGCACATCCATCCGTCAACGACTTAGTGCCCTAGCACATCCATCCGTCGACTTAGTGTCCTAGCACATCCATCCGTCGACGACTTAGTGCCCTAGCACATCCATCCGTCAACGACTTAGTGCCCTAGCACATCCATCCGTCAACGACTTAGTGCCCTAGCACATCCATCCGTCGACGACTTAGTGCCCTTGCACATCCATCCGTCAACGACTTAGTGCCCTAGCACATCCATCCGTCGACTTAGTGTCCTAGCACATCCATCCGTCAACGACTTAGTGCCCTAGCACATCCATCCGTCGACTTAGTGTCCTAGCACATCCATCCGTCGACGACTTAGTGCCCTAGCACATCCATCCGTCAACGACTTAGTGCCCTAGCACAGCCATCCGTCAACGACTTAGTGCCCTAGCACATCCATCCGTCGACGACTTAGTGCCCTTGCACATCCATCCGTCAACGACTTAGTGCCCTAGCACATCCATCCGTCGACTTAGTGTCCTAGCACATCCATCCGTCAACGACTTAGTGCCCTAGCACATCCATCCGTCGACTTAGTGCCCTAGCACATCCATCCGTCAACGACTTAGTGCCCTAGCACATCCATCCGTCGACTTAGTGCCCTAGCACATCCATCCGTCGACTTAGTGCCCTAGCACATCCATCCGTCGACTTAGTGCCCTAGCACATCCATCCGTCAACGACTTAGTGCCCTAGCACATCCATCCGTCGACTTAGTGCCCTAGCACATCCATCCGTCAACGACTTAGTGCCCTAGCACATCCATCCGTCGACTTAGTGCCCTAGCACATCCATCCGTCGACTTAGTGTCCTAGCACATCCATCCGTCGACGACTTAGTGCCCTAGCACATCCATCCGTCGACTTAGTGCCCTAGCACATCCATCCGTCGACGACTTAGTGCCCTAGCACATCCATCCGTCGACTTAGTGCCCAAGCACATCCATCCGTCAACGACTTAGTGCCCTAGCACATCCATCCGTCGACTTAGTGCCCTAGCACATCCATCCGTCAACGACTTAGTGCCCTAGCACATCCACCCGTCGACGACTTAGTGCCCTAGCACATCCATCCGTCAACGACTTAGTGCCCTAGCACATCCATCCGTCAACGACTTAGTGCCCTAGCACATCCATCCGTCGACGACTTAGTGCCCTAGCACATCCATCCGTCAACGACTTAGTGCCCTAGCACATCCATCCGTCGACGACTTAGTGCCCTAGCACATCCATCCGTCGACGACTTAGTGCCCTAGCACATCCATCCGTCGACGACTTAGTGCCCTAGCACATCCATCCGTCGACGACTTAGTGCCCTAGCACATCCATCCGTCAACGACTTAGTGCCCTAGCACATCCATCCATCAACGACTTAGTGCCCTAGCACATCCATCCATCAACGACTTAGTGCCCTAGCACATCCATCCGTCAACGACTTAGTGCCCTAGCACATCCATCCGTCGACGACTTAGTGCCCTAGCACATCCATCCGTCAACGACTTAGTGCCCTAGCACATCCATCCATCAACGACTTAGTGCCCTAGCACATCCATCCATCAACGACTTAGTGCCCTAGCACATCCATCCGTCAACGACTTAGTGCCCTAGCACATCCATCCGTCAACGACTTAGTGCCCTAGCACATCCATCCGTCGACTTAGTGCCCTAGCACATCCATCCGTCAACGACTTAGTGCCCTAGCACATCCACCCGTCGACGACTTAGTGCCCTAGCACATCCATCCGTCGACGACTTAGTGCCCTAGCACATCCATCCGTCAATGACGTAGTGCCCTAGCACATCCATCCGTCGACGACTTAGTGCCCTTGCACATCCATCCGTCAACGACTTAGTGCCCTAGCACATCCATCCGTCAATGACGTAGTGCCCTAGCACATCCATCCGTCGACGACTTAGTGCCCTAGCACATCCATCCATCAACGACTTAGTGCCCTAGCACATCCACCCGTCGACGACTTAGTGCCCTAGCACATCCATTCGTCGACGACTTAGTGCCCTAGCACATCCATCCGTCAATGACGTAGTGCCCTAGCACATCCATCCGTCGACTTAGTGCCCTAGCACATCCATCCGTCGACGACTTAGTGTCCTAGCACATCCATCCGTCGACGACTTAGTGCCCTAGCACATCCATCCGTCGACGACTTAGTGCCCTAGCACATCCATCCGTCAACGACTTAGTGCCCTAGCACATCCATTCGTCGACTTAGTGCCCTAGCACATCCATCCGTCGACGACTTAGTGTCCTAGCACATCCATCCGTCGACTTAGTGCCCTAGCACATCCATCCGTCGACTTAGTGCCCTAGCACATCCATCCGTCGACTTAGTGCCCTAGCACATCCATCCGTCGACGACTAAGTGCCCTAGCACATCCATCCGTCGACGACTTAGTGCCCTAGCACATCCATCCGTCAACGACTTAGTGCCCTAGCACATCCATCCGTCGACTTAGTGCCCTAGCACATCCATCCGTCGACGACTTAGTGCCCTAGCACATCCATCCGTCGACGACTTAGTGCCCTAGCACATCCATCCGTCAACGACTTAGTGCCCTAGCACATCCATCCGTCGACTTAGTGCCCTAGCACATCCATCCGTCGAAGACTTAGTGCCCTAGCACATCCATCCGTCAACGACTTAGTGTCCTAGTACATCCATCCGTCGACTTAGTGTCCTAGCACATCCATCCGTCGACGACTTAGTGCCCTAGCACATCCATCCGTCAACGACTTAGTGCCCTAGCACATCCATCCGTCAACGACTTAGTGCCCTAGCACATCCATCCGTCGACGACTTAGTGCCCTTGCACATCCATCCGTCAACGACTTAGTGCCCTAGCACATCCATCCGTCAACGACTTAGTGCCCTAGCACATCCATCCGTCGACGACTTAGTGCCCTTGCACATCCATCCGTCAACGACTTAGTGCCCTAGCACATCCATCCGTCAACGACTTAGTGTCCTAGCACATCCATCCGTCAACGACTTAGTGCCCTAGCACATCCATCCGTCGACGACTTAGTGCCCTTGCACATCCATCCGTCAACGACTTAGTGCCCTAGCACATCCATCCGTCAACGACTTAGTGCCCTAGCACATCCATCCGTCGACGACTTAGTGCCCTTGCACATCCATCCGTCAACGACTTAGTGCCCTAGCACATCCATCCGTCAACGACTTAGTGCCATAGCACATCCATCCGTCAACGACTTAGTGCCCTAGCACATCCATCCGTCAACGACTTAGTGCCCTAGCACATCCATCCGTCGACGACTTAGTGCCCTTGCACATCCATCCGTCAACGACTTAGTGCCCTAGCACATCCATCCGTCAACGACTTAGTGTCCTAGCACATCCATCCGTCGACTTAGTGTCCTAGCACATCCATCCGTCAACGACTTAGTGCCCTAGCACATCCATCCGTCGACTTAGTGTCCTAGCACATCCATCCGTCAACGACTTAGTGCCCTAGCACATCCATCCGTCGACTTAGTGTCCTAGCACATCCATCCGTCGACGACTTAGTGCCCTAGCACATCCATCCGACAACGATTTAGTGCCCTAGCACATCCATCCGTCAACGACTTAGTGCCCTAGCACATCCATCCGTCGACGACTTAGTGCCCTTGCACATCCATCCGTCAACGACTTAGTGCCCTAGCACATCCATCCGTCGACTTAGTGTCCTAGCACATCCATCCGTCAACGACTTAGTGCCCTAGCACATCCATCCGTCGACTTAGTGTCCTAGCACATCCATCCGTCGACGACTTAGTGCCCTAGCACATCCATCCGTCAACGACTTAGTGCCCTAGCACAGCCATCCGTCAACGACTTAGTGCCCTAGCACATCCATCCGTCGACGACTTAGTGCCCTTGCACATCCATCCGTCAACGACTTAGTGCCCTAGCACATCCATCCGTCGACTTAGTGTCCTAGCACATCCATCCGTCAACGACTTAGTGCCCTAGCACATCCATCCGTCGACTTAGTGCCCTAGCACATCCATCCGTCAACGACTTAGTGCCCTAGCACATCCATCCGTCGACTTAGTGCCCTAGCACATCCATCCGTCGACTTAGTGCCCTAGCACATCCATCCGTCGACTTAGTGCCCTAGCACATCCATCCGTCAACGACTTAGTGCCCTAGCACATCCATCCGTCGACTTAGTGCCCTAGCACATCCATCCGTCAACGACTTAGTGCCCTAGCACATCCATCCGTCGACTTAGTGCCCTAGCACATCCATCCGTCGACTTAGTGTCCTAGCACATCCATCCGTCGACGACTTAGTGCCCTAGCACATCCATCCGTCGACTTAGTGCCCTAGCACATCCATCCGTCGACGACTTAGTGCCCTAGCACATCCATCCGTCGACTTAGTGCCCAAGCACATCCATCCGTCAACGACTTAGTGCCCTAGCACATCCATCCGTCGACTTAGTGCCCTAGCACATCCATCCGTCAACGACTTAGTGCCCTAGCACATCCACCCGTCGACGACTTAGTGCCCTAGCACATCCATCCGTCAACGACTTAGTGCCCTAGCACATCCATCCGTCAACGACTTAGTGCCCTAGCACATCCATCCGTCGACGACTTAGTGTCCTAGCACATCCATCCGTCGACGACTTAGTGCCCTAGCACATCCATCCGTCGACTTAGTGCCCTAGCACATCCATCCGTCAACGACTTAGTGCCCTAGCACATCCATCCGTCAACGACTTAGTGCCCTAGCACATCCATCCGTCGACGACTTAGTGCCCTAGCACATCCATCCGTCGACTTAGTGCCCTAGCACATCCATCCGTCGACTTAGTGCCCTAGCACATCCATCCGTCGACGACTTAGTGCCCTAGCACATCCATCCGTCGACGACTTAGTGCCCTAGCACATCCATCCGTCGACGACTTAGTGCCCTAGCACATCCATCCGTCAACGACTTAGTGCCCTAGCACATCCATCCGTCAACGACTTAGTGCCCTAGCACATCCATCCGTCAACGACTTAGTGCCCTAGCACATCCATCCATCAACGACTTAGTGCCCTAGCACATCCATCCGTCGACTTAGTGCCCTAGCACATCCATCCGTCGACGACTTAGTGCCCTAGCACATCCATCCGTCGACGACTTAGTGCCCTAGCACATCCATCCGTCAACGACTTAGTGCCCTAGCACATCCATCCGTCAACGACTTAGTGCCCTAGCACATCCATCCGTCGACGACTTAGTGCCCTAGCACATCCATCCGTCAACGACTTAGTGCCCTAGCACATCCATCCGTCAACGACTTAGTGCCCTAGCACATCCATCCGTCGACGACTTAGTGCCCTAGCACATCCATCCGTCAACGACTTAGTGCCCTAGCACATCCATCCGTCAACGACTTAGTGCCCTAGCACATCCATCCGTCAACGACTTAGTGCCCTAGCACATCCATCCGTCAACGACTTAGTGCCCTAGCACATCCATCCGTCGACGACTTAGTGCCCTAGCACATCCATCCGTCAACGACTTAGTGCCCTAGCACATCCATCCGTCAACGACTTAGTGCCCTAGCACATCCATCCGTCAACGACTTAGTGCCCTAGCACATCCATCCGTCAACGACTTAGTGCCCTAGCACATCCATCCGTCAACGACTTAGTGCCCTAGCACATCCATCCGACTTAGTGTAGCACATCCATCCGTCAACGACTTAGTGCCCTAGCACATCCATCCGTCAACGACTTAGTGCCCTAGCACATCCATCCGTCGACGACTTAGTGCCCTAGCACATCCATCCGTCGACGACTTAGTGCCCTAGCACATCCATCCGTCAACGACTTAGTGCCCTAGCACATCCATCCGTCAACGACTTAGTGCCCTAGCACATCCATCCGTCCGTCATCCACGACTTAGTGCCCTAGCACATCCATCCGTCAACGACTTAGTGCCCTAGCACATCCATCCGTCAACGACTTAGTGCCCTAGCACATCCATCCGTCGACGACTTAGTGCCCTAGCACATCCATCCGTCTAGCACATCCATCCGTCGACTTAGTGCCCTAGCACATCCATCCGTCAACGACTTAGTGCCCTAGCACATCCATCCGTCGACTTAGTGCCCTAGCACATCCATCCGTCAACGACTTAGTGCCCTAGCACATCCATCCGTCAACGACTTAGTGCCCTAGCACATCCATCCGTCGACTTAGTGCCCTAGCACATCCATCCGTCGATTTAGTGCCCTAGCACATCCATCCGTCGACTTAGTGCCCTAGCACATCCATCCGTCGACTTAGTGCCCTAGCACATCCATCCGTCGACGACTTAGTGTCCTAGCACATCCATCCGTCGACTTAGTGCCCTAGCACATCCATCCGTCGACTTAGTGCCCTAGCACATCCATCCGTCGACTTAGTGCCCTAGCACATCCATCCGTCGACTTAGTGCCCTAGCACATCCATCCGTCGACGACTTAGTGCCCTAGCACATCCATCCGTCGACGACTTAGTGCCCTAGCACATCCATCCGTCGACGACTTAGTGCCCTAGCACATCCATCCGTCAACGACTTAGTGCCCTAGCACATCCATCCGTCAACGACTTAGTGCCCTAGCACATCCATCCGTCGACGACTTAGTGCCCTAGCACATCCATCCATCAACGACTTAGTGCCCTAGCACATCCATCCGTCGACTTAGTGCCCTAGCACATCCATCCGTCGACGACTTAGTGCCCTAGCACATCCATCCGTCGACGACTTAGTGCCCTAGCACATCCATCCGTCAACGACTTAGTGCCCTAGCACATCCATCCGTCAACGACTTAGTGCCCTAGCACATCCATCCGTCAACGACTTAGTGCCCTAGCACATCCATCCGTCGACGACTTAGTGCCCTAGCACATCCATCCGTCAACGACTTAGTGCCCTAGCACATCCATCCGTCGACTTAGTGCCCTAGCACATCCATCCGTCGACTTAGTGCCCTAGCACATCCATCCGTCGACGACTTAGTGCCCTAGCACATCCATCCGTCGACGACTTAGTGCCCTAGCACATCCATCCGTCAACGACTTAGTGCCCTAGCACATCCATCCGTCGACTTAGTGCCCTAGCACATCCATCCGTCGACGACTTAGTGCCCTAGCACATCCATCCGTCGACGACTTAGTGCCCTAGCACATCCATCCGTCAACGACTTAGTGCCCTAGCACATCCATCCGTCGACTTAGTGCCCTAGCACATCCATCCGTCGACGACTTAGTGCCCTAGCACATCCATCCGTCAACGACTTAGTGCCCTAGTACATCCATCCGTCGACTTAGTGTCCTAGCACATCCATCCGTCGACGACTTAGTGCCCTAGCACATCCATCCGTCAACGACTTAGTGCCCTAGCACATCCATCCGTCAACGACTTAGTGCCCTAGCACATCCATCCGTCGACGACTTAGTGCCCTTGCACATCCATCCGTCAACGACTTAGTGCCCTAGCACATCCATCCGTCAACGACTTAGTGCCCTAGCACATCCATCCGTCGACGACTTAGTGCCCTTGCACATCCATCCGTCAACGACTTAGTGCCCTAGCACATCCATCCGTCAACGACTTAGTGTCCTAGCACATCCATCCGTCAACGACTTAGTGCCCTAGCACATCCATCCGTCGACGACTTAGTGCCCTTGCACATCCATCCGTCAACGACTTAGTGCCCTAGCACATCCATCCGTCAACGACTTAGTGCCCTAGCACATCCATCCGTCGACGACTTAGTGCCCTTGCACATCCATCCGTCAACGACTTAGTGCCCTAGCACATCCATCCGTCAACGACTTAGTGCCATAGCACATCCATCCGTCAACGACTTAGTGCCCTAGCACATCCATCCGTCAACGACTTAGTGCCCTAGCACATCCATCCGTCGACGACTTAGTGCCCTTGCACATCCATCCGTCAACGACTTAGTGCCCTAGCACATCCATCCGTCAACGACTTAGTGTCCTAGCACATCCATCCGTCGACTTAGTGTCCTAGCACATCCATCCGTCAACGACTTAGTGCCCTAGCACATCCATCCGTCGACTTAGTGTCCTAGCACATCCATCCGTCAACGACTTAGTGCCCTAGCACATCCATCGACTTAGTGTCCTAGCACATCCATCCGTCGACGACTTAGTGCCCTAGCACATCCATCCGTCAACGACTTAGTGCCCTAGCACATCCATCCGTCTAGCACATCCACGACTTAGTGCCCTAGCACATCCATCCGTCGACGACTTAGTGCCCTTGCACATCCATCCGTCAACGACTTAGTGCCCTAGCACATCCATCCGTCGACTTAGTGTCCTAGCACATCCATCCGTCAACGACTTAGTGCCCTAGCACATCCATCCGTCGACTTAGTGTCCTAGCACATCCATCCGTCGACGACTTAGTGCCCTAGCACATCCATCCGTCAACGACTTAGTGCCCTAGCACATCCATCCGTCAACGACTTAGTGCCCTAGCACATCCATCCGTCGACGACTTAGTGCCCTTGCACATCCATCCGTCAACGACTTAGTGCCCTAGCACATCCATCCGTCGACTTAGTGCCCTAGCACATCCATCCGTCAACGACTTAGTGCCCTAGCACATCCATCCGTCAACGACTTAGTGCCCTAGCACATCCATCCGTCAACGACTTAGTGCCCTAGCACATCCATCCGTCGACTTAGTGCCCTAGCACATCCATCCGTCGACTTAGTGCCCTAGCACATCCATCCGTCGACTTAGTGCCCTAGCACATCCATCCGTCGACGACTTAGTGCCCTAGCACATCCATCCGTCGACGACTTAGTGCCCTAGCACATCCATCCGTCGACTTAGTGCCCTAGCACATCCATCCGTCAACGACTTAGTGCCCTAGCACATCCATCCGTCGACGACTTAGTGCCCTAGCACATCCATCCGTCAACGACTTAGTGCCCTAGCACATCCATCCGTCAACGACTTAGTGCCCTAGCACATCCATCCGTCAACGACTTAGTGCCCTAGCACATCCATCCGTCAACGACTTAGTGCCCTAGCACATCCATCCGTCAACGACTTAGTGCCCTAGCACATCCATCCGTCAACGACTTAGTGCCCTAGCACATCCATCCGTCGACGACTTAGTGCCCTAGCACATCCATCCGTCAACGACTTAGTGCCCTAGCACATCCATCCGTCAACGACTTAGTGCCCTAGCACATCCATCCGTCAACGACTTAGTGCCCTAGCACATCCATCCGTCAACGACTTAGTGCCCTAGCACATCCATCCGTCGACGACTTAGTGCCCTAGCACATCCATCCGTCGACGACTTAGTGCCCTAGCACATCCATCCGTCGACGACTTAGTGCCCTAGCACATCCATCCGTCGACGACTTAGTGCCCTAGCACATCCATCCGTCAACGACTTAGTGCCCTAGCACATCCATCCATCAACGACTTAGTGCCCTAGCACATCCATCCATCAACGACTTAGTGCCCTAGCACATCCATCCGTCAACGACTTAGTGCCCTAGCACATCCATCCGTCGACGACTTAGTGCCCTAGCACATCCATCCGTCAACGACTTAGTGCCCTAGCACATCCATCCATCAACGACTTAGTGCCCTAGCACATCCATCCATCAACGACTTAGTGCCCTAGCACATCCATCCGTCAACGACTTAGTGCCCTAGCACATCCATCCGTCAACGACTTAGTGCCCTAGCACATCCATCCGTCAACGACTTAGTGCCCTAGCACATCCATCCATCAACGACTTAGTGCCCTAGCACATCCACCCGTCGACGACTTAGTGCCCTAGCACATCCATCCGTCGACGACTTAGTGCCCTAGCACATCCATCCGTCAATGACGTAGTGCCCTAGCACATCCATCCGTCGACGACTTAGTGCCCTTGCACATCCATCCGTCAACGACTTAGTGCCCTAGCACATCCATCCGTCAATGACGTAGTGCCCTAGCACATCCATCCGTCGACGACTTAGTGCCCTAGCACATCCATCCATCAACGACTTAGTGCCCTAGCACATCCACCCGTCGACGACTTAGTGCCCTAGCACATCCATCCGTCGACGACTTAGTGCCCTAGCACATCCATCCGTCAATGACGTAGTGCCCTAGCACATCCATCCGTCGACTTAGTGCCCTAGCACATCCATCCGTCGACGACTTAGTGTCCTAGCACATCCATCCGTCGACGACTTAGTGCCCTAGCACATCCATCCGTCGACGACTTAGTGCCCTAGCACATCCATCCGTCAACGACTTAGTGCCCTAGCACATCCATCCGTCGACTTAGTGCCCTAGCACATCCATCCGTCGACGACTTAGTGTCCTAGCACATCCATCCGTCGACTTAGTGCCCTAGCACATCCATCCGTCGACTTAGTGCCCTAGCACATCCATCCGTCGACTTAGTGCCCTAGCACATCCATCCGTCGACGACTTAGTGCCCTAGCACATCCATCCGTCGACGACTTAGTGCCCTAGCACATCCATCCGTCAACGACTTAGTGCCCTAGCACATCCATCCGTCGACTTAGTGCCCTAGCACATCCATCCGTCGACGACTTAGTGCCCTAGCACATCCATCCGTCGACGACTTAGTGCCCTAGCACATCCATCCGTCAACGACTTAGTGCCCTAGCACATCCATCCGTCGACTTAGTGCCCTAGCACATCCATCCGTCGACGACTTAGTGCCCTAGCACATCCATCCGTCAACGACTTAGTGCCCTAGTACATCCATCCGTCGACTTAGTGTCCTAGCACATCCATCCGTCGACGACTTAGTGCCCTAGCACATCCATCCGTCAACGACTTAGTGCCCTAGCACATCCATCCGTCAACGACTTAGTGCCCTAGCACATCCATCCGTCGACGACTTAGTGCCCTTGCACATCCATCCGTCAACGACTTAGTGCCCTAGCACATCCATCCGTCAACGACTTAGTGCCCTAGCACATCCATCCGTCGACGACTTAGTGCCCTTGCACATCCATCCGTCAACGACTTAGTGCCCTAGCACATCCATCCGTCAACGACTTAGTGTCCTAGCACATCCATCCGTCAACGACTTAGTGCCCTAGCACATCCATCCGTCGACGACTTAGTGCCCTTGCACATCCATCCGTCAACGACTTAGTGCCCTAGCACATCCATCCGTCAACGACTTAGTGCCCTAGCACATCCATCCGTCGACGACTTAGTGCCCTTGCACATCCATCCGTCAACGACTTAGTGCCCTAGCACATCCATCCGTCAACGACTTAGTGCCATAGCACATCCATCCGTCAACGACTTAGTGCCCTAGCACATCCATCCGTCAACGACTTAGTGCCCTAGCACATCCATCCGTCGACGACTTAGTGCCCTTGCACATCCATCCGTCAACGACTTAGTGCCCTAGCACATCCATCCGTCAACGACTTAGTGTCCTAGCACATCCATCCGTCGACTTAGTGTCCTAGCACATCCATCCGTCAACGACTTAGTGCCCTAGCACATCCATCCGTCGACTTAGTGTCCTAGCACATCCATCCGTCAACGACTTAGTGCCCTAGCACATCCATCCGTCGACTTAGTGTCCTAGCACATCCATCCGTCGACGACTTAGTGCCCTAGCACATCCATCCGTCGACTTAGTGCCCGCACATCCATCCGTCAACGACTTAGTGCCCTAGCACATCCATCCGTCAACGACTTAGTGCCCTAGCACATCCATCCGTCGACGACTTAGTGCCCTAGCACATCCATCCGTCAACGACTTAGTGCCCTAGCACATCCATCCGTCAACGACTTAGTGTCCTAGCACATCCATCCGTCAACGACTTAGTGCCCTAGCACATCCATCCGTCAACGACTTAGTGTCCTAGCACATCCATCCGTCGACGACTTAGTGCCCTAGCACATCCATCCGTCAACGACTTAGTGCCCTAGCACATCCATCCGTCAACGACTTAGTGCCCTAGCACATCCATCCGTCGACGACTTAGTGCCCTAGCACATCCATCCGTCAACGACTTAGTGCCCTAGCACATCCATCCGTCGACTTAGTGTCCTAGCACATCCATCCGTCAACGACTTAGTGCCCTAGCACATCCATCCGTCGACTTAGTGCCCTAGCACATCCATCCGTCAACGACTTAGTGCCCTAGCACATCCATCCGTCGACTTAGTGCCCTAGCACATCCATCCGTCGACTTAGTGCCCTAGCACATCCATCCGTCGACTTAGTGCCCTAGCACATCCATCCGTCATCCACGACTTAGTGCCCTAGCACATCCATCCGTCGACTTAGTGCCCTAGCACATCCATCCGTCAACGACTTAGTGCCCTAGCACATCCATCCGTCGACTTAGTGCCCTAGCACATCCATCCGTCAACGACTTAGTGCCCTAGCACATCCATCCGTCGACGACTTAGTGCCCTAGCACATCCATCCGTCAACGACTTAGTGCCCTAGCACATCCATCCGTCAACGACTTAGTGCCCTAGCACATCCATCCGTCAACGACTTAGTGCCCTAGCACATCCATCCGTCAACGACTTAGTGCCCTAGCACATCCATCCGTCAACGACTTAGTGCCCTAGCACATCCATCCGTCAACGACTTAGTGCCCTAGCACATCCATCCGTCGACGACTTAGTGCCCTAGCACATCCATCCGTCAACGACTTAGTGCCCTAGCACATCCATCCGTCAACGACTTAGTGCCCTAGCACATCCATCCGTCAACGACTTAGTGCCCTAGCACATCCATCCGTCGACGACTTAGTGCCCTAGCACATCCATCCGTCGACTTAGTGCCCTAGCACATCCATCCGTCGACGACTTAGTGCCCTAGCACATCCATCCGTCGACTTAGTGCCCTAGCACATCCATCCGTCGACGACTTAGTGCCCTAGCACATCCATCCGTCGACTTAGTGCCCTAGCACATCCACGACTTAGTGCCCTAGCACATCCATCCGTCGACGACTTAGTGCCCTAGCACATCCATCCGTCGACGACTTAGTGCCCTAGCACATCCATCCGTCGACGACTTAGTGCCCTAGCACATCCATCCGTCAACGACTTAGTGCCCTAGCACATCCATCCGTCAACGACTTAGTGCCCTAGCACATCCATCCGTCGACGACTTAGTGCCCTAGCACATCCATCCATCAACGACTTAGTGCCCTAGCACATCCATCCGTCGACTTAGTGCCCTAGCACATCCATCCGTCGACGACTTAGTGTCCTAGCACATCCATCCATCGACGACTTAGTGCCCTAGCACATCCATCCGTCGACTTAGTGCCCTAGCACATCCATCCGTCGACGACTTAGTGCCCTAGCACATCCATCCGTCGACTTAGTGCCCTAGCACATCCATCCGTCAACGACTTAGTGCCCTAGCACATCCATCCGTCGACTTAGTGCCCTAGCACATCCATCCGTCGACGACTTAGTGTCCTAGCACATCCATCCGTCGACTTAGTGCCCTAGCACATCCATCCGTCGACGACTTAGTGTCCTAGCACATCCATCCGTCAACGACTTAGTGTCCTAGCACATCCATCCGTCAACGACTTAGTGTCCTAGCACATCCATCCGTCGACGACTTAGTGTCCTAGCACATCCATCCGTCAACGACTTAGTGTCCTAGCACATCCATCCGTCGACGACTTAGTGTCCTAGCACATCCATCAACGACTTAGTCCTAGTCGTCCTAGCACATCCACCCGTCAACGACTTAGTGTCCTAGCACATCCATCCGTCAACGACTTAGTGTCCTAGCACATCCATCCGTCAACGACTTAGTGTCCTAGTGCACATCCATCCGTCAACGACTTAGTGCCCTAGCACATCCATCCGTCAACGACTTAGTGTCCTAGCACATCCATCCGTCAACGACTTAGTGTCCTAGCACATCCATCCGTCGACGACTTAGTGTCCTAGCACATCCATCCGTCAACGACTTAGTGTCCTAGCACATCCATCCGTCGACGACTTAGTGTCCTAGCACATCCATCCGTCAACGACTTAGTGTCCTAGCACATCCATCCGTCGACGACTTAGTGTCCTAGCACATCCATCCGTCGACGACTTAGTGTCCTAGCACATCCATCCGTCAACGACTTAGTGCCCTAGCACATCCATCCGTCAACGACTTAGTTCCCTAGCACATCCATCCGTCGACGACTTAGTGCCCTAGCACATCCATCCGTCAACGACTTAGTGCCCTAGCACATCCATCCGTCGACTTAGTGTCCTAGCACATCCATCCGTCAACGACTTAGTGCCCTAGCACATCCATCCGTCGACTTAGTGTCCTAGCACATCCATCCGTCAACGACTTAGTGCCCTAGCACATCCATCCGTCAATGACTTAGTGCCCTAGCACATCCATCCGTCGACTTAGTGCCCTAGCACATCCATCCGTCGATTTAGTGCCCTAGCACATCCATCCGTCGACTTAGTGCCCTAGCACATCCATCCGTCGACTTAGTGCCCTAGCACATCCATCCGTCGACGACTTAGTGTCCTAGCACATCCATCCGTCGACTTAGTGCCCTAGCACATCCATCCGTCGACTTAGTGCCCTAGCACATCCATCCGTCGACTTAGTGCCCTAGCACATCCATCCGTCGACTTAGTGCCCTAGCACATCCATCCGTCGACGACTTAGTGCCATAGCACATCCATCCGTCGACGACTTAGTGCCCTAGCACATCCATCCGTCGACGACTTAGTGCCCTAGCACATCCATCCGTCAACGACTTAGTGCCCTAGCACATCCATCCGTCAACGACTTAGTGCCCTAGCACATCCATCCGTCGACGACTTAGGGCCCTAGCACATCCATCCATCAACGACTTAGTGCCCTAGCACATCCATCCGTCGACTTAGTGCCCTAGCACATCCATCCGTCGACGACTTAGTGTCCTAGCACATCCATCCGTCGACGACTTAGTGCCCTAGCACATCCATCCGTCGACGACTTAGTGCCCTAGCACATCCATCCGTCAACGACTTAGTGCCCTAGCACATCCATCCGTCGACTTAGTGCCCTAGCACATCCATCCGTCGACGACTTAGTGTCCTAGCACATCCATCCGTCGACTTAGTGCCCTAGCACATCCATCCGTCGACTTAGTGCCCTAGCACATCCATCCGTCGACTTAGTGCCCTAGCACATCCATCCGTCGACGACTTAGTGCCCTAGCACATCCATCCGTCGACGACTTAGTGCCCTAGCACATCCATCCGTCAACGACTTAGTGCCCTAGCACATCCATCCGTCGACTTAGTGCCCTAGCACATCCATCCGTCGACGACTTAGTGCCCTAGCACATCCATCCGTCGACGACTTAGTGCCCTAGCACATCCATCCGTCAACGACTTAGTGCCCTAGCACATCCATCCGTCGACTTAGTGCCCTAGCACATCCATCCGTCGACGACTTAGTGCCCTAGCACATCCATCCGTCAACGACTTAGTGCCCTAGTACATCCATCCGTCGACTTAGTGTCCTAGCACATCCATCCGTCGACGACTTAGTGCCCTAGCACATCCATCCGTCAACGACTTAGTGCCCTAGCACATCCATCCTTCAACGACTTAGTGCCCTAGCACATCCATCCGTCGACGACTTAGTGCCCTTGCACATCCATCCGTCAACGACTTAGTGCCCTAGCACATCCATCCGTCAACGACTTAGTGCCCTAGCACATCCATCCGTCGACGACTTAGTGCCCTTGCACATCCATCCGT
Organism: Metamycoplasmataceae bacterium; assembly: GCA_965263245.1. Lineage (GTDB taxonomy): Bacteria > Bacillota_I > Bacilli_A > Mycoplasmatales > Metamycoplasmataceae > DT-68. The sequence goes on from CBDHHR010000537.1 coordinate 17,274, forward strand.
CAACGACTTAGTGCCCTAGCACATCCATCCGTCAACGACTTAGTGTCCTAGCACATCCATCCGTCAACGACTTAGTGCCCTAGCACATCCATCCGTCGACGATTTAGTGCCCTTGCACATCCATCCGTCAACGACTTAGTGCCCTAGCACATCCATCCGTCAACGACTTAGTGCCCTAGCACATCCATCCGTCGACGACTTAGTGCCCTTGCACATCCATCCGTCAACGACTTAGTGCCCTAGCACATGCATCCGTCAACGACTTAGTGCCATAGCACATCCATCCGTCAACGACTTAGTGCCCTAGCACATCCATCCGTCAACGACTTAGTGCCCTAGCACATCCATCCGTCGACGACTTAGTGCCCTTGCACATCCATCCGTCAACGACTTAGTGCCCTAGCACATCCATCCGTCAACGACTTAGTGTCCTAGCACATCCATCCGTCGACTTAGTGTCCTAGCACATCCATCCGTCAACGACTTAGTGCCCTAGCACATCCATCCGTCGACTTAGTGTCCTAGCACATCCATCCGTCAACGACTTAGTGCCCTAGCACATCCATCCGTCGACTTAGTGTCCTAGCACATCCATCCGTCGACGACTTAGTGCCCTAGCACATCCATCCGTCAACGACTTAGTGCCCTAGCACATCCATCCGTCAACGACTTAGTGCCCTAGCACATCCATCCGTCGACGACTTAGTGCCCTTGCACATCCATCCGTCAACGACTTAGTGCCCTAGCACATCCATCCGTCGACTTAGTGTCCTAGCACATCCATCCGTCAACGACTTAGTGCCCTAGCACATCCATCCGTCGACTTAGTGTCCTAGCACATCCATCCGTCGACGACTTAGTGCCCTAGCACATCCATCCGTCAACGACTTAGTGCCCTAGCACATCCATCCGTCAACGACTTAGTGCCCTAGCACATCCATCCGTCGACGACTTAGTGCCCTTGCACATCCATCCGTCAACGACTTAGTGCCCTAGCACATCCATCCGTCGACTTAGTGTCCTAGCACATCCATCCGTCAACGACTTAGTGCCCTAGCACATCCATCCGTCGACTTAGTGCCCTAGCACATCCATCCGTCAACGACTTAGTGCCCTAGCACATCCATCCGTCGACTTAGTGCCCTAGCACATCCATCCGTCGACTTAGTGCCCTAGCACATCCATCCGTCGACTTAGTGCCCTAGCACATCCATCCGTCGACGACTTAGTGTCCTAGCACATCCATCCGTCGACGACTTAGTGCCCTAGCACATCCATCCGTCGACTTAGTGCCCTAGCACATCCATCCGTCGACTTAGTGCCCTAGCACATCCATCCGTCGACGACTTAGTGCCCTAGCACATCCATCCGTCGACTTAGTGCCCTAGCACATCCATCCGTCAACGACTTAGTGCCCTAGCACATCCACCCGTCGACGACTTAGTGCCCTAGCACATCCATCCGTCGACGACTTAGTGCCCTAGCACATCCATCCGTCAACGACTTAGTGCCCTAGCACATCCACCCGTCAACGACTTAGTGCCCTAGCACATCCATCCGTCGACGACTTAGTGCCCTAGCACATCCATCCGTCAACGACTTAGTGCCCTAGCACATCCATCCGTCAACGACTTAGTGCCCTAGCACATCCATCCGTCAACGACTTAGTGCCCTAGCACATCCATCCGTCAACGACTTAGTGCCCTAGCACATCCATCCGTCGACGACTTAGTGCCCTAGCACATCCATCCGTCGACGACTTAGTGCCCTAGCACATCCATCCGTCGACGACTTAGTGCCCTAGCACATCCATCCGTCGACGACTTAGTGCCCTAGCACATCCATCCGTCAACGACTTAGTGCCCTAGCACATCCATCCATCAACGACTTAGTGCCCTAGCACATCCATCCATCAACGACTTAGTGCCCTAGCACATCCATCCGTCAACGACTTAGTGCCCTAGCACATCCATCCGTCGACGACTTAGTGCCCTAGCACATCCATCCGTCAACGACTTAGTGCCCTAGCACATCCATCCATCAACGACTTAGTGCCCTAGCACATCCATCCATCAACGACTTAGTGCCCTAGCACATCCATCCGTCAACGACTTAGTGCCCTAGCACATCCATCCGTCAACGACTTAGTGCCCTAGCACATCCATCCGTCAACGACTTAGTGCCCTAGCACATCCATCCATCAACGACTTAGTGCCCTAGCACATCCACCCGTCGACGACTTAGTGCCCTAGCACATCCATCCGTCGACGACTTAGTGCCCTAGCACATCCATCCGTCAATGACGTAGTGCCCTAGCACATCCATCCGTCGACGACTTAGTGCCCTTGCACATCCATCCGTCAACGACTTAGTGCCCTAGCACATCCATCCGTCAATGACGTAGTGCCCTAGCACATCCATCCGTCGACGACTTAGTGCCCTAGCACATCCATCCATCAACGACTTAGTGCCCTAGCACATCCACCCGTCGACGACTTAGTGCCCTAGCACATCCATTCGTCGACGACTTAGTGCCCTAGCACATCCATCCGTCAATGACGTAGTGCCCTAGCACATCCATCCGTCGACTTAGTGCCCTAGCACATCCATCCGTCGACGACTTAGTGTCCTAGCACATCCATCCGTCGACGACTTAGTGCCCTAGCACATCCATCCGTCGACGACTTAGTGCCCTAGCACATCCATCCGTCAACGACTTAGTGCCCTAGCACATCCATTCGTCGACTTAGTGCCCTAGCACATCCATCCGTCGACGACTTAGTGTCCTAGCACATCCATCCGTCGACTTAGTGCCCTAGCACATCCATCCGTCGACTTAGTGCCCTAGCACATCCATCCGTCGACTTAGTGCCCTAGCACATCCATCCGTCGACGACTAAGTGCCCTAGCACATCCATCCGTCGACGACTTAGTGCCCTAGCACATCCATCCGTCAACGACTTAGTGCCCTAGCACATCCATCCGTCGACTTAGTGCCCTAGCACATCCATCCGTCGACGACTTAGTGCCCTAGCACATCCATCCGTCGACGACTTAGTGCCCTAGCACATCCATCCGTCAACGACTTAGTGCCCTAGCACATCCATCCGTCGACTTAGTGCCCTAGCACATCCATCCGTCGAAGACTTAGTGCCCTAGCACATCCATCCGTCAACGACTTAGTGTCCTAGTACATCCATCCGTCGACTTAGTGTCCTAGCACATCCATCCGTCGACGACTTAGTGCCCTAGCACATCCATCCGTCAACGACTTAGTGCCCTAGCACATCCATCCGTCAACGACTTAGTGCCCTAGCACATCCATCCGTCGACGACTTAGTGCCCTTGCACATCCATCCGTCAACGACTTAGTGCCCTAGCACATCCATCCGTCAACGACTTAGTGCCCTAGCACATCCATCCGTCGACGACTTAGTGCCCTTGCACATCCATCCGTCAACGACTTAGTGCCCTAGCACATCCATCCGTCAACGACTTAGTGTCCTAGCACATCCATCCGTCAACGACTTAGTGCCCTAGCACATCCATCCGTCGACGACTTAGTGCCCTTGCACATCCATCCGTCAACGACTTAGTGCCCTAGCACATCCATCCGTCAACGACTTAGTGCCCTAGCACATCCATCCGTCGACGACTTAGTGCCCTTGCACATCCATCCGTCAACGACTTAGTGCCCTAGCACATCCATCCGTCAACGACTTAGTGCCATAGCACATCCATCCGTCAACGACTTAGTGCCCTAGCACATCCATCCGTCAACGACTTAGTGCCCTAGCACATCCATCCGTCGACGACTTAGTGCCCTTGCACATCCATCCGTCAACGACTTAGTGCCCTAGCACATCCATCCGTCAACGACTTAGTGTCCTAGCACATCCATCCGTCGACTTAGTGTCCTAGCACATCCATCCGTCAACGACTTAGTGCCCTAGCACATCCATCCGTCGACTTAGTGTCCTAGCACATCCATCCGTCAACGACTTAGTGCCCTAGCACATCCATCCGTCGACTTAGTGTCCTAGCACATCCATCCGTCGACGACTTAGTGCCCTAGCACATCCATCCGTCAACGATTTAGTGCCCTAGCACATCCATCCGTCAACGACTTAGTGCCCTAGCACATCCATCCGTCGACGACTTAGTGCCCTTGCACATCCATCCGTCAACGACTTAGTGCCCTAGCACATCCATCCGTCGACTTAGTGTCCTAGCACATCCATCCGTCAACGACTTAGTGCCCTAGCACATCCATCCGTCGACTTAGTGTCCTAGCACATCCATCCGTCGACGACTTAGTGCCCTAGCACATCCATCCGTCAACGACTTAGTGCCCTAGCACAGCCATCCGTCAACGACTTAGTGCCCTAGCACATCCATCCGTCGACGACTTAGTGCCCTTGCACATCCATCCGTCAACGACTTAGTGCCCTAGCACATCCATCCGTCGACTTAGTGTCCTAGCACATCCATCCGTCAACGACTTAGTGCCCTAGCACATCCATCCGTCGACTTAGTGCCCTAGCACATCCATCCGTCAACGACTTAGTGCCCTAGCACATCCATCCGTCGACTTAGTGCCCTAGCACATCCATCCGTCGACTTAGTGCCCTAGCACATCCATCCGTCGACTTAGTGCCCTAGCACATCCATCCGTCAACGACTTAGTGCCCTAGCACATCCATCCGTCGACTTAGTGCCCTAGCACATCCATCCGTCAACGACTTAGTGCCCTAGCACATCCATCCGTCGACTTAGTGCCCTAGCACATCCATCCGTCGACTTAGTGTCCTAGCACATCCATCCGTCGACGACTTAGTGCCCTAGCACATCCATCCGTCGACTTAGTGCCCTAGCACATCCATCCGTCGACGACTTAGTGCCCTAGCACATCCATCCGTCGACTTAGTGCCCAAGCACATCCATCCGTCAACGACTTAGTGCCCTAGCACATCCATCCGTCGACTTAGTGCCCTAGCACATCCATCCGTCAACGACTTAGTGCCCTAGCACATCCACCCGTCGACGACTTAGTGCCCTAGCACATCCATCCGTCAACGACTTAGTGCCCTAGCACATCCATCCGTCAACGACTTAGTGCCCTAGCACATCCATCCGTCGACGACTTAGTGTCCTAGCACATCCATCCGTCGACGACTTAGTGCCCTAGCACATCCATCCGTCGACTTAGTGCCCTAGCACATCCATCCGTCGACGACTTAGTGTCCTAGCACATCCATCCGTCGACTTAGTGCCCTAGCACATCCATCCGTCGACTTAGTGCCCTAGCACATCCATCCGTCGACTTAGTGCCCTAGCACATCCATCCGTCGACTTAGTGCCCTAGCACATCCATCCGTCGACGACTTAGTGCCCTAGCACATCCATCCGTCGACGACTTAGTGCCCTAGCACATCCATCCGTCGACGACTTAGTGCCCTAGCACATCCATCCGTCAACGACTTAGTGCCCTAGCACATCCATCCGTCAACGACTTAGTGCCCTAGCACATCCATCCGTCGACGACTTAGGGCCCTAGCACATCCATCCATCAACGACTTAGTGCCCTAGCACATCCATCCGTCGACTTAGTGCCCTAGCACATCCATCCGTCGACGACTTAGTGTCCTAGCACATCCATCCGTCGACGACTTAGTGCCCTAGCACATCCATCCGTCGACTTAGTGCCCTAGCACATCCATCCGTCGACGACTTAGTGCCCTAGCACATCCATCCGTCGACTTAGTGCCCTAGCACATCCATCCGTCAACGACTTAGTGCCCTAGCACATCCATCCGTCGACTTAGTGCCCTAGCACATCCATCCGTCGACGACTTAGTGTCCTAGCACATCCATCCGTCGACTTAGTGCCCTAGCACATCCATCCGTCGACGACTTAGTGCCCTAGCACATCCATCCGTCAACGACTTAGTGTCCTAGCACATCCATCCGTCAACGACTTAGTGTCCTAGCACATCCATCCGTCGACGACTTAGTGTCCTAGCACATCCATCCGTCAACGACTTAGTGTCCTAGCACATCCATCCGTCGACGACTTAGTGTCCTAGCACATCCATCCGTCAACGACTTAGTGTCCTAGCACATCCATCCGTCAACGACTTAGTGTCCTAGCACATCCATCCGTCAACGACTTAGTGCCCTAGCACATCCATCCGTCAACGACTTAGTGTCCTAGCACATCCATCCGTCAACGACTTAGTGTCCTAGCACATCCATCCGTCGACGACTTAGTGTCCTAGCACATCCATCCGTCAACGACTTAGTGTCCTAGCACATCCATCCGTCGACGACTTAGTGTCCTAGCACATCCATCCGTCAACGACTTAGTGTCCTAGCACATCCATCCGTCGACGACTTAGTGTCCTAGCACATCCATCCGTCGACGACTTAGTGCCCTAGCACATCCATCCGTCAACGACTTAGTGCCCTAGCACATCCATCCGTCAACGACTTAGTTCCCTAGCACATCCATCCGTCGACGACTTAGTGCCCTAGCACATCCATCCGTCAACGACTTAGTGCCCTAGCACATCCATCCGTCGACTTAGTGCCCTAGCACATCCATCCGTCAACGACTTAGTGCCCTAGCACATCCATCCGTCGACTTAGTGTCCTAGCACATCCATCCGTCAACGACTTAGTGCCCTAGCACATCCATCCGTCAATGACTTAGTGCCCTAGCACATCCATCCGTCAACGACTTAGTGCCCTAGCACATCCATCCGTCGACTTAGTGCCCTAGCACATCCATCCGTCGACTTAGTGCCCTAGCACATCCATCCGTCGACTTAGTGCCCTAGCACATCCATCCGTCGACGACTTAGTGCCCTAGCACATCCATCCGTCGACTTAGTGCCCTAGCACATCCATCCGTCGACTTAGTGCCCTAGCACATCCATCCGTCGACTTAGTGCCCTAGCACATCCATCCGTCGACTTAGTGCCCTAGCACATCCATCCGTCGACGACTTAGTGCCATAGCACATCCATCCGTCGACGACTTAGTGCCCTAGCACATCCATCCGTCGACGACTTAGTGCCCTAGCACATCCATCCGTCAACGACTTAGTGCCCTAGCACATCCATCCGTCAACGACTTAGTGCCCTAGCACATCCATCCGTCGACGACTTAGGGCCCTAGCACATCCATCCATCAACGACTTAGTGCCCTAGCACATCCATCCGTCGACTTAGTGCCCTAGCACATCCATCCGTCGACGACTTAGTGTCCTAGCACATCCATCCGTCGACGACTTAGTGCCCTAGCACATCCATCCGTCGACGACTTAGTGCCCTAGCACATCCATCCGTCAACGACTTAGTGCCCTAGCACATCCATCCGTCAACGACTTAGTGCCCTAGCACATCCATCCGTCGACGACTTAGTGCCCTAGCACATCCATCCGTCAACGACTTAGTGCCCTAGCACATCCATCCGTCGACTTAGTGCCCTAGCACATCCATCCGTCGACTTAGTGCCCTAGCACATCCATCCGTCGACGACTTAGTGCCCTAGCACATCCATCCGTCGACGACTTAGTGCCCTAGCACATCCATCCGTCAACGACTTAGTGCCCTAGCACATCCATCCGTCGACTTAGTGCCCTAGCACATCCATCCGTCGACGACTTAGTGCCCTAGCACATCCATCCGTCGACGACTTAGTGCCCTAGCACATCCATCCGTCAACGACTTAGTGCCCTAGCACATCCATCCGTCGACTTAGTGCCCTAGCACATCCATCCGTCGACGACTTAGTGCCCTAGCACATCCATCCGTCAACGACTTAGTGCCCTAGTACATCCATCCGTCGACTTAGTGTCCTAGCACATCCATCCGTCGACGACTTAGTGCCCTAGCACATCCATCCGTCAACGACTTAGTGCCCTAGCACATCCATCCGTCAACGACTTAGTGCCCTAGCACATCCATCCGTCGACGACTTAGTGCCCTTGCACATCCATCCGTCAACGACTTAGTGCCCTAGCACATCCATCCGTCAACGACTTAGTGCCCTAGCACATCCATCCGTCGACGACTTAGTGCCCTTGCACATCCATCCGTCAACGACTTAGTGCCCTAGCACATCCATCCGTCAACGACTTAGTGTCCTAGCACATCCATCCGTCAACGACTTAGTGCCCTAGCACATCCATCCGTCGACGACTTAGTGCCCTTGCACATCCATCCGTCAACGACTTAGTGCCCTAGCACATCCATCCGTCAACGACTTAGTGCCCTAGCACATCCATCCGTCGACGACTTAGTGCCCTTGCACATCCATCCGTCAACGACTTAGTGCCCTAGCACATCCATCCGTCAACGACTTAGTGCCATAGCACATCCATCCGTCAACGACTTAGTGCCCTAGCACATCCATCCGTCAACGACTTAGTGCCCTAGCACATCCATCCGTCGACGACTTAGTGCCCTTGCACATCCATCCGTCAACGACTTAGTGCCCTAGCACATCCATCCGTCAACGACTTAGTGTCCTAGCACATCCATCCGTCGACTTAGTGTCCTAGCACATCCATCCGTCAACGACTTAGTGCCCTAGCACATCCATCCGTCGACTTAGTGTCCTAGCACATCCATCCGTCAACGACTTAGTGCCCTAGCACATCCATCCGTCGACTTAGTGTCCTAGCACATCCATCCGTCGACGACTTAGTGCCCTAGCACATCCATCCGTCAACGACTTAGTGCCCTAGCACATCCATCCGTCAACGACTTAGTGCCCTAGCACATCCATCCGTCGACGACTTAGTGCCCTTGCACATCCATCCGTCAACGACTTAGTGCCCTAGCACATCCATCCGTCGACTTAGTGTCCTAGCACATCCATCCGTCAACGACTTAGTGCCCTAGCACATCCATCCGTCGACTTAGTGTCCTAGCACATCCATCCGTCGACGACTTAGTGCCCTAGCACATCCATCCGTCAACGACTTAGTGCCCTAGCACATCCATCCGTCAACGACTTAGTGCCCTAGCACATCCATCCGTCGACGACTTAGTGCCCTTGCACATCCATCCGTCAACGACTTAGTGCCCTAGCACATCCATCCGTCGACTTAGTGTCCTAGCACATCCATCCGTCAACGACTTAGTGCCCTAGCACATCCATCCGTCGACTTAGTGCCCTAGCACATCCATCCGTCAACGACTTAGTGCCCTAGCACATCCATCCGTCAACGACTTAGTGCCCTAGCACATCCATCCGTCGACTTAGTGCCCTAGCACATCCATCCGTCGACTTAGTGCCCTAGCACATCCATCCGTCGACGACTTAGTGTCCTAGCACATCCATCCGTCAACGACTTAGTGCCCTAGCACATCCATCCGTCGACTTAGTGCCCTAGCACATCCATCCGTCGACTTAGTGCCCTAGCACATCCATCCGTCGACGACTTAGTGCCCTAGCACATCCATCCGTCGACTTAGTGCCCTAGCACATCCATCCGTCAACGACTTAGTGCCCTAGCACATCCATCCGTCGACGACTTAGTGCCCTAGCACATCCATCCGTCAACGACTTAGTGCCCTAGCACATCCATCCGTCAACGACTTAGTGCCCTAGCACATCCACCCGTCAACGACTTAGTGCCCTAGCACATCCATCCGTCGACGACTTAGTGCCCTAGCACATCCATCCGTCAACGACTTAGTGCCCTAGCACATCCATCCGTCAACGACTTAGTGCCCTAGCACATCCATCCGTCAACGACTTAGTGCCCTAGCACATCCATCCGTCAACGACTTAGTGCCCTAGCACATCCATCCGTCGACGACTTAGTGCCCTAGCACATCCATCCGTCGACGACTTAGTGCCCTAGCACATCCATCCGTCGACGACTTAGTGCCCTAGCACATCCATCCGTCGACGACTTAGTGCCCTAGCACATCCATCCGTCAACGACTTAGTGCCCTAGCACATCCATCCATCAACGACTTAGTGCCCTAGCACATCCATCCATCAACGACTTAGTGCCCTAGCACATCCATCCGTCAACGACTTAGTGCCCTAGCACATCCATCCGTCGACGACTTAGTGCCCTAGCACATCCATCCGTCAACGACTTAGTGCCCTAGCACATCCATCCATCAACGACTTAGTGCCCTAGCACATCCATCCATCAACGACTTAGTGCCCTAGCACATCCATCCGTCAACGACTTAGTGCCCTAGCACATCCATCCGTCAACGACTTAGTGCCCTAGCACATCCATCCGTCAACGACTTAGTGCCCTAGCACATCCATCCATCAACGACTTAGTGCCCTAGCACATCCACCCGTCGACGACTTAGTGCCCTAGCACATCCATCCGTCGACGACTTAGTGCCCTAGCACATCCATCCGTCAATGACGTAGTGCCCTAGCACATCCATCCGTCGACGACTTAGTGCCCTTGCACATCCATCCGTCAACGACTTAGTGCCCTAGCACATCCATCCGTCAATGACGTAGTGCCCTAGCACATCCATCCGTCGACGACTTAGTGCCCTAGCACATCCATCCATCAACGACTTAGTGCCCTAGCACATCCACCCGTCGACGACTTAGTGCCCTAGCACATCCATCCGTCGACGACTTAGTGCCCTAGCACATCCATCCGTCAATGACGTAGTGCCCTAGCACATCCATCCGTCGACTTAGTGCCCTAGCACATCCATCCGTCGACGACTTAGTGTCCTAGCACATCCATCCGTCGACGACTTAGTGCCCTAGCACATCCATCCGTCGACGACTTAGTGCCCTAGCACATCCATCCGTCAACGACTTAGTGCCCTAGCACATCCATCCGTCGACTTAGTGCCCTAGCACATCCATCCGTCGACGACTTAGTGTCCTAGCACATCCATCCGTCGACTTAGTGCCCTAGCACATCCATCCGTCGACTTAGTGCCCTAGCACATCCATCCGTCGACTTAGTGCCCTAGCACATCCATCCGTCGACGACTTAGTGCCCTAGCACATCCATCCGTCGACGACTTAGTGCCCTAGCACATCCATCCGTCAACGACTTAGTGCCCTAGCACATCCATCCGTCGACTTAGTGCCCTAGCACATCCATCCGTCGACGACTTAGTGCCCTAGCACATCCATCCGTCGACGACTTAGTGCCCTAGCACATCCATCCGTCAACGACTTAGTGCCCTAGCACATCCATCCGTCGACTTAGTGCCCTAGCACATCCATCCGTCGACGACTTAGTGCCCTAGCACATCCATCCGTCAACGACTTAGTGCCCTAGTACATCCATCCGTCGACTTAGTGTCCTAGCACATCCATCCGTCGACGACTTAGTGCCCTAGCACATCCATCCGTCAACGACTTAGTGCCCTAGCACATCCATCCGTCAACGACTTAGTGCCCTAGCACATCCATCCGTCGACGACTTAGTGCCCTTGCACATCCATCCGTCAACGACTTAGTGCCCTAGCACATCCATCCGTCAACGACTTAGTGCCCTAGCACATCCATCCGTCGACGACTTAGTGCCCTTGCACATCCATCCGTCAACGACTTAGTGCCCTAGCACATCCATCCGTCAACGACTTAGTGTCCTAGCACATCCATCCGTCAACGACTTAGTGCCCTAGCACATCCATCCGTCGACGACTTAGTGCCCTTGCACATCCATCCGTCAACGACTTAGTGCCCTAGCACATCCATCCGTCAACGACTTAGTGCCCTAGCACATCCATCCGTCGACGACTTAGTGCCCTTGCACATCCATCCGTCAACGACTTAGTGCCCTAGCACATCCATCCGTCAACGACTTAGTGCCATAGCACATCCATCCGTCAACGACTTAGTGCCCTAGCACATCCATCCGTCAACGACTTAGTGCCCTAGCACATCCATCCGTCGACGACTTAGTGCCCTTGCACATCCATCCGTCAACGACTTAGTGCCCTAGCACATCCATCCGTCAACGACTTAGTGTCCTAGCACATCCATCCGTCGACTTAGTGTCCTAGCACATCCATCCGTCAACGACTTAGTGCCCTAGCACATCCATCCGTCGACTTAGTGTCCTAGCACATCCATCCGTCAACGACTTAGTGCCCTAGCACATCCATCCGTCGACTTAGTGTCCTAGCACATCCATCCGTCGACGACTTAGTGCCCTAGCACATCCATCCGTCAACGACTTAGTGCCCTAGCACATCCATCCGTCAACGACTTAGTGCCCTAGCACATCCATCCGTCGACGACTTAGTGCCCTTGCACATCCATCCGTCAACGACTTAGTGCCCTAGCACATCCATCCGTCGACTTAGTGTCCTAGCACATCCATCCGTCAACGACTTAGTGCCCTAGCACATCCATCCGTCGACTTAGTGTCCTAGCACATCCATCCGTCGACGACTTAGTGCCCTAGCACATCCATCCGTCAACGACTTAGTGCCCTAGCACATCCATCCGTCAACGACTTAGTGCCCTAGCACATCCATCCGTCGACGACTTAGTGCCCTAGCACATCCATCCGTCAACGACTTAGTGCCCTAGCACATCCATCCGTCGACTTAGTGTCCTAGCACATCCATCCGTCAACGACTTAGTGCCCTAGCACATCCATCCGTCGACTTAGTGCCCTAGCACATCCATCCGTCAACGACTTAGTGCCCTAGCACATCCATCCGTCGACTTAGTGCCCTAGCACATCCATCCGTCGACTTAGTGCCCTAGCACATCCATCCGTCGACTTAGTGCCCTAGCACATCCATCCGTCAACGACTTAGTGCCCTAGCACATCCATCCGTCGACTTAGTGCCCTAGCACATCCATCCGTCAACGACTTAGTGCCCTAGCACATCCATCCGTCGACTTAGTGCCCTAGCACATCCATCCGTCGACTTAGTGTCCTAGCACATCCATCCGTCGACGACTTAGTGCCCTAGCACATCCATCCGTCGACTTAGTGCCCTAGCACATCCATCCGTCGACGACTTAGTGCCCTAGCACATCCATCCGTCGACTTAGTGCCCAAGCACATCCATCCGTCAACGACTTAGTGCCCTAGCACATCCATCCGTCAACGACTTAGTGCCCTAGCACATCCATCCGTCAACGACTTAGTGCCCTAGCACATCCATCCGTCAACGACTTAGTGCCCTAGCACATCCATCCGTCAACGACTTAGTGCCCTAGCACATCCATCCGTCAACGACTTAGTGCCCTAGCACATCCATCCGTCGACGACTTAGTGCCCTAGCACATCCATCCGTCGACGACTTAGTGCCCTAGCACATCCATCCGTCAACGACTTAGTGCCCTAGCACATCCATCCGTCAACGACTTAGTGCCCTAGCACATCCATCCGTCAACGACTTAGTGCCCTAGCACATCCATCCGTCAACGACTTAGTGCCCTAGCACATCCATCCGTCGACTTAGTGTCATCCACGACTTAGTGCCCTAGCACATCCATCCGTCAACGACTTAGTGCCCTAGCACATCCATCCGTCGACTTACTAGCACATCCTTACGACTTAGTGCCCTAGCACATCCATCCGTCGACGACTTAGTGCCCTAGCACATCCATCCGTCAACGACTTAGTGCCCTAGCACATCCATCCGTCAACGACTTAGTGCCCTAGCACATCCATCCGTCGACGACTTAGTGCCCTAGCACATCCATCCGTCAACGACTTAGTGCCCTAGCACATCCATCCGTCCGTCAACGACTTAGTGCCCTAGCACATCCATCCGTCGACGACTTAGTGCCCTAGCACATCCATCCGTCGACGACTTAGTGCCCTAGCACATCCATCCGTCAACGACTTAGTGCCCTAGCACATCCATCCGTCGACGACTTAGTGCCCTAGCACATCCATCCGTCAACGACTTAGTGCCCTAGCACATCCATCCGTCAACGACTTAGTGCCCTAGCACATCCATCCGTCGACTTAGTGCCCTAGCACATCCATCCGTCGACGACTTAGTGCCCTAGCACATCCATCCGTCAACGACTTAGTGCCCTAGCACATAGCACATCCATCCGTCGACGACTTAGTGCCCTAGCACATCCATCCGTCAACGACTTAGTGCCCTAGCACATCCATCCGTCAACGACTTAGTGCCCTAGCACATCCATCCGTCGACGACTTACTTAGTGCCCTAGCACATCCATCCGTCAACGACTTAGTGCCCTAGCACATCCATCCGTCAACGACTTAGTGCCCTAGCACATCCATCCGTCAACGACTTAGTGCCCTAGCACATCCATCCGTCGACGACTTAGTGCCCTAGCACATCCATCCGTCAACGACTTAGTGCCCTAGCACATCCATCCGTCAACGACTTAGTGCCCTAGCACATCCATCCGTGCCCTAGCACATCCATCCGTCGACGACTTAGTGCCCTAGCACATCCATCCGTCAACGACTTAGTGCCCTAGCACATCCATCCGTCAACGACTTAGTGCCCTAGCACATCCATCCGTCAACGACTTAGTGCCCTAGCACATCCATCCGTCGACGACTTAGTGCCCTAGCACATCCATCCGTCGACGACTTAGTGCCCTAGCACATCCATCCGTCAACGACTTAGTGCCCTAGCACATCCATCCGTCAACGACTTAGTGCCCTAGCACATCCATCCGTCGACGACTTAGTGCCCTAGCACATCCATCCGTCAACGACTTAGTGCCCTAGCACATCCATCCGTCAACGACTTAGTGCCCTAGCACATCCATCCGTCAACGACTTAGTGCCCTAGCACATCCATCCGTCGACTTAGTGCCCTAGCACATCCATCCGTCAACGACTTAGTGCCCTAGCACATCCATCCGTCGACTTAGTGCCCTAGCACATCCATCCGTCAACGACTTAGTGCCCTAGCACATCCATCCCGACTTAGTGCCCTAGCACATCCATCCGTCGACTTAGTGCCCTAGCACATCCATCCGTCAACGACTTAGTGCCCTAGCACATCCATCCGTCGACGACTTAGTGCCCTAGCACATCCATCGACTTAGTGCCCTAGCACATCCATCCGTCGACTTAGTGCCCTAGCACATCCACGACTTAGTGCCCTAGCACATCCATCCGTCAACGACTTAGTGCCCTAGCACATCCATCCGTCAACGACTTAGTGCCCTAGCACATCCATCCGTCGACGACTTAGTGCCCTAGCACATCCATCCGTCGACGACTTAGTGCCCTAGCACATCCATCCGTCGACGACTTAGTGCCCTAGCACATCCATCCGTCAACGACTTAGTGCCCTAGCACATCCATCCGTCAACGACTTAGTGCCCTAGCACATCCATCCGTCGACGACTTAGTGCCCTAGCACATCCATCCGTCAACGACTTAGTGCCCTAGCACATCCATCCGTCAACGACTTAGTGCCCTAGCACATCCATCCGTCAACGACTTAGTGCCCTAGCACATCCATCCGTCAACGACTTAGTGCCCTAGCACATCCATCCGTCAACGACTTAGTGCCCTAGCACATCCATCCGTCAACGACTTAGTGCCCTAGCACATCCATCCGTCAACGACTTAGTGCCCTAGCACATCCATCCGTCAACGACTTAGTGCCCTAGCACATCCATCCGTCAACGACTTAGTGCCCTAGCACATCCATCCGTCGACTTAGTGCCCTAGCACATCCACGACTTAGTGCCCTAGCACATCCATCCGTCGACGACTTAGTGCCCTAGCACATCCATCCGTCGACGACTTAGTGCCCTAGCACATCCATCCGTCAACGACTTAGTGCCCTAGCACATCCATCCGTCGACTTAGTGCCCTAGCACATCCATCCGTCGACGACTTAGTGCCCTAGCACATCCATCCGTCGACGACTTAGTGCCCTAGCACATCCATCCGTCAACGACTTAGTGCCCTAGCACATCCATCCGTCGACTTAGTGCCCTAGCACATCCATCCGTCGACGACTTAGTGCCCTAGCACATCCATCCGTCAACGACTTAGTGCCCTACATCCATCCGTCGACCCTAGCACATCCATCCGTCGACGACTTAGTGCCCTAGCACATCCATCCGTCAACGACTTAGTGCCCTAGCACATCCATCCGTCAACGACTTAGTGCCCTAGCACATCCATCCGTCGACGACTTAGTGCCCTTGCACATCCATCCGTCAACGACTTAGTGCCCTAGCACATCCATCCGTCAACGACTTAGTGCCCTAGCACATCCATCCGTCGACGACTTAGTGCCCTTGCACATCCATCCGTCAACGACTTAGTGCCCTAGCACATCCATCCGTCAACGACTTAGTGCCCTAGCACATCCATCCGTCAACGACTTAGTGCCCTAGCACATCCATCCGTCGACGACTTAGTGCCCTTGCACATCCATCCGTCAACGACTTAGTGCCCTAGCACATCCATCCGTCAACGACTTAGTGCCCTAGCACATCCATCCGTCGACGACTTAGTGCCCTTGCACATCCATCCGTCAACGACTTAGTGCCCTAGCACATCCATCCGTCAACGACTTAGTGCCCTAGCACATCCATCCGTCAACGACTTAGTGCCCTAGCACATCCATCCGTCAACGACTTAGTGCCCTAGCACATCCATCCGTCGACGACTTAGTGCCCTTGCACATCCATCCGTCAACGACTTAGTGCCCTAGCACATCCATCCGTCAACGACTTAGTGCCCTAGCACATCCATCCGTCGACTTAGTGTCCTAGCACATCCATCCGTCAACGACTTAGTGCCCTAGCACATCCATCCGTCGACTTAGTGTCCTAGCACATCCATCCGTCAACGACTTAGTGCCCTAGCACATCCATCCGTCGACTTAGTGTCCTAGCACATCCATCCGTCGACGACTTAGTGCCCTAGCACATCCATCCGTCAACGACTTAGTGCCCTAGCACATCCATCCGTCAACGACTTAGTGCCCTAGCACATCCATCCGTCGACGACTTAGTGCCCTTGCACATCCATCCGTCAACGACTTAGTGCCCTAGCACATCCATCCGTCGACTTAGTGTCCTAGCACATCCATCCGTCAACGACTTAGTGCCCTAGCACATCCATCCGTCGACTTAGTGCCCTAGCACATCCATCCGTCGACGACTTAGTGCCCTAGCACATCCATCCGTCAACGACTTAGTGCCCTAGCACATCCATCCGTCAACGACTTAGTGCCCTAGCACATCCATCCGTCAACGACTTAGTGCCCTAGCACATCCATCCGTCAACGACTTAGTGCCCTAGCACATCCATCCGTCGACGACTTAGTGCCCTAGCACATCCATCCGTCAACGACTTAGTGCCCTAGCACATCCATCCGTCAACGACTTAGTGCCCTAGCACATCCATCCGTCAACGACTTAGTGCCCTAGCACATCCATCCGTCGACTTAGTGCCCTAGCACATCCATCCGTCGACGACTTAGTGCCCTAGCACATCCATCCGTCAACGACTTAGTGCCCTAGCACATCCATCCGTCGACGACTTAGTGCCCTAGCACATCCATCCGTCGACGACTTAGTGCCCTAGCACATCCATCCGTCGACTTAGTGCCCTAGCACATCCATCCGTCGACGACTTAGTGCCCTAGCACATCCATCCGTCGACGACTTAGTGCCCTAGCACATCCATCCGTCAACGACTTAGTGCCCTAGCACATCCATCCGTCAACGACTTAGTGCCCTAGCACATCCATCCGTCGACGACTTAGTGCCCTAGCACATCCATCCGTCAACGACTTAGTGCCCTAGCACATCCATCCGTCAACGACTTAGTGCCCTAGCACATCCACCCGTCAACGACTTAGTGCCCTAGCACATCCATCCGTCGACGACTTAGTGCCCTAGCACATCCATCCGTCAACGACTTAGTGCCCTAGCACATCCATCCGTCAACGACTTAGTGCCCTAGCACATCCATCCGTCAACGACTTAGTGCCCTAGCACATCCATCCGTCAACGACTTAGTGCCCTAGCACATCCATCCGTCGACGACTTAGTGCCCTAGCACATCCATCCGTCGACGACTTAGTGCCCTAGCACATCCATCCGTCGACGACTTAGTGCCCTAGCACATCCATCCGTCGACGACTTAGTGCCCTAGCACATCCATCCGTCAACGACTTAGTGCCCTAGCACATCCATCCATCAACGACTTAGTGCCCTAGCACATCCATCCATCAACGACTTAGTGCCCTAGCACATCCATCCGTCAACGACTTAGTGCCCTAGCACATCCATCCGTCGACGACTTAGTGCCCTAGCACATCCATCCGTCAACGACTTAGTGCCCTAGCACATCCATCCATCAACGACTTAGTGCCCTAGCACATCCATCCATCAACGACTTAGTGCCCTAGCACATCCATCCGTCAACGACTTAGTGCCCTAGCACATCCATCCGTCAACGACTTAGTGCCCTAGCACATCCATCCGTCAACGACTTAGTGCCCTAGCACATCCATCCATCAACGACTTAGTGCCCTAGCACATCCACCCGTCGACGACTTAGTGCCCTAGCACATCCATCCGTCGACGACTTAGTGCCCTAGCACATCCATCCGTCAATGACGTAGTGCCCTAGCACATCCATCCGTCGACGACTTAGTGCCCTTGCACATCCATCCGTCAACGACTTAGTGCCCTAGCACATCCATCCGTCAATGACGTAGTGCCCTAGCACATCCATCCGTCGACGACTTAGTGCCCTAGCACATCCATCCATCAACGACTTAGTGCCCTAGCACATCCACCCGTCGACGACTTAGTGCCCTAGCACATCCATCCGTCGACGACTTAGTGCCCTAGCACATCCATCCGTCAATGACGTAGTGCCCTAGCACATCCATCCGTCGACTTAGTGCCCTAGCACATCCATCCGTCGACGACTTAGTGTCCTAGCACATCCATCCGTCGACGACTTAGTGCCCTAGCACATCCATCCGTCGACGACTTAGTGCCCTAGCACATCCATCCGTCAACGACTTAGTGCCCTAGCACATCCATCCGTCGACTTAGTGCCCTAGCACATCCATCCGTCGACGACTTAGTGCCTAGCACATCCATCCGTCGACTTAGTGCCCTAGCACATCCATCCGTCGACTTAGTGCCCTAGCACATCCATCCGTCGACTTAGTGCCCTAGCACATCCATCCGTCGACGACTTAGTGCCCTAGCACATCCATCCGTCGACGACTTAGTGCCCTAGCACATCCATCCGTCAACGACTTAGTGCCCTAGCACATCCATCCGTCGACTTAGTGCCCTAGCACATCCATCCGTCGACGACTTAGTGCCCTAGCACATCCATCCGTCGACGACTTAGTGCCCTAGCACATCCATCCGTCAACGACTTAGTGCCCTAGCACATCCATCCGTCGACTTAGTGCCCTAGCACATCCATCCGTCGACGACTTAGTGCCCTAGCACATCCATCCGTCAACGACTTAGTGCCCTAGTACATCCATCCGTCGACTTAGTGTCCTAGCACATCCATCCGTCGACGACTTAGTGCCCTAGCACATCCATCCGTCAACGACTTAGTGCCCTAGCACATCCATCCGTCAACGACTTAGTGCCCTAGCACATCCATCCGTCGACGACTTAGTGCCCTTGCACATCCATCCGTCAACGACTTAGTGCCCTAGCACATCCATCCGTCAACGACTTAGTGCCCTAGCACATCCATCCGTCGACGACTTAGTGCCCTTGCACATCCATCCGTCAACGACTTAGTGCCCTAGCACATCCATCCGTCAACGACTTAGTGTCCTAGCACATCCATCCGTCAACGACTTAGTGCCCTAGCACATCCATCCGTCGACGACTTAGTGCCCTTGCACATCCATCCGTCAACGACTTAGTGCCCTAGCACATCCATCCGTCAACGACTTAGTGCCCTAGCACATCCATCCGTCGACGACTTAGTGCCCTTGCACATCCATCCGTCAACGACTTAGTGCCCTAGCACATCCATCCGTCAACGACTTAGTGCCATAGCACATCCATCCGTCAACGACTTAGTGCCCTAGCACATCCATCCGTCAACGACTTAGTGCCCTAGCACATCCATCCGTCGACGACTTAGTGCCCTTGCACATCCATCCGTCAACGACTTAGTGCCCTAGCACATCCATCCGTCAACGACTTAGTGTCCTAGCACATCCATCCGTCGACTTAGTGTCCTAGCACATCCATCCGTCAACGACTTAGTGCCCTAGCACATCCATCCGTCGACTTAGTGTCCTAGCACATCCATCCGTCAACGACTTAGTGCCCTAGCACATCCATCCGTCGACTTAGTGTCCTAGCACATCCATCCGTCGACGACTTAGTGCCCTAGCACATCCATCCGTCAACGACTTAGTGCCCTAGCACATCCATCCGTCAACGACTTAGTGCCCTAGCACATCCATCCGTCGACGACTTAGTGCCCTTGCACATCCATCCGTCAACGACTTAGTGCCCTAGCACATCCATCCGTCGACTTAGTGTCCTAGCACATCCATCCGTCAACGACTTAGTGCCCTAGCACATCCATCCGTCGACTTAGTGTCCTAGCACATCCATCCGTCGACGACTTAGTGCCCTAGCACATCCATCCGTCAACGACTTAGTGCCCTAGCACAGCCATCCGTCAACGACTTAGTGCCCTAGCACATCCATCCGTCGACGACTTAGTGCCCTAGCACATCCATCCGTCAACGACTTAGTGCCCTAGCACATCCATCCGTCGACTTAGTGCCCTAGCACATCCATCCGTCAACGACTTAGTGCCCTAGCACATCCATCCGTCAACGACTTAGTGCCCTAGCACATCCATCCGTCAACGACTTAGTGCCCTAGCACATCCATCCGTCGACTTAGTGCCCTAGCACATCCATCCGTCGACGACTTAGTGCCCTAGCACATCCATCCGTCGACGACTTAGTGCCCTAGCACATCCATCCGTCAACGACTTAGTGCCCTAGCACATCCATCCGTCGACTTAGTGCCCTAGCACATCCATCCGTCAACGACTTAGTGCCCTAGCACATCCATCCGTCGACTTAGTGCCCTAGCACATCCATCCGTCAACGACTTAGTGCCCTAGCACATCCATCCGTCGACGACTTAGTGCCCTAGCACATCCATCCGTCAACGACTTAGTGCCCTAGCACATCCATCCGTCAACGACTTAGTGCCCTAGCACATCCATCCGTCAACGACTTAGTGCCCTAGCACATCCATCCGTCAACGACTTAGTGCCCTAGCACATCCATCCGTCGACTTAGTGCCCTAGCACATCCATCCGTCAACGACTTAGTGCCCTAGCACATCCATCCGTCGACGACTTAGTGCCCTAGCACATCCATCCGTCAACGACTTAGTGCCCTAGCACATCCATCCGTCAACGACTTAGTGCCCTAGCACATCCATCCGTCAACGACTTAGTGCCCTAGCACATCCATCCGTCGACGACTTAGTGCCCTAGCACATCCATCCGTCAACGACTTAGTGCCCTAGCACATCCATCCGTAGCACATCCATCCGTCAACGACTTAGTGCCCTAGCACATCCATCCGTGCCCTAGCACATCCATCCGTCAACGACTTAGTGCCCTAGCACATCCATCCGTCGACGACTTAGTGCCCTAGCACATCCATCGACTTAGTGCCCTAGCACATCCATCCGTCAACGACTTAGTGCCCTAGCACATCCATCCGTCGACGACTTAGTGCCCTAGCACATCCATCCGTCAACGACTTAGTGCCCTAGCACATCCATCCGTCAACGACTTAGTGCCCTAGCACATCCATCCGTACGACTTAGTGCCCTAGCACATCCATCCATCAACGACTTAGTGCCCTAGCACATCCATCCGTCAACGACTTAGTGCCCTAGCACATCCATCCGTCGACGACTTAGTGCCCTAGCACATCCATCCGTCAACGACTTAGTGCCCTAGCACATCCATCCGTCGACGACTTAGTGCCCTAGCACATCCATCCGTCGACTTAGTGCCCTAGCACATCCATCCGTCAACGACTTAGTGCCCTAGCACATCCATCCGTCGACTTAGTGCCCTAGCACATCCATCCGTCATCCACGACTTAGTGCCCTAGCACATCCATCGACGACTTAGTGCCCGTCAACGACTTAGTGCCCTAGCACATCCATCCGTCAACGACTTAGTGCCCTAGCACATCCATCCGTCAACGACTTAGTGCCCTAGCACATCCATCCGTCGACGACTTAGTGCCCTAGCACATCCATCCGTCAACGACTTAGTGCCCTCCATCCAGCACATCCATCCGTCAACGACTTAGTGCCCTAGCACATCCATCCGTCAACGACTTAGTGTCCTAGCACATCCATCCGTCGACGACTTAGTGCCCTAGCACATCCATCCGTCAACGACTTAGTGTCCTAGCACATCCATCCGTCAACGACTTAGTGCCCTAGCACATCCATCCGTCGACGACTTAGTGCCCTAGCACATCCATCCGTCAACGACTTAGTGCCCTAGTCCGCCGACTTAGTGCCCTAGCACATCCATCCGTCAACGACTTAGTGCCCTAGCACATCCATCCGTCAACGACCCTAGCACATCCATCCGTCCGACGACTTAGTGCCCTAGCACATCCATCCGTCGACTTATCCTAGCACATCCATCCGTCGACGACTTAGTGCCCTAGCACATCCATCCGTCGACTTAGTGCCCTAGCACATCCATCCGTCAACGACTTAGTGCCCTAGCACATCCATCCGTCGACGACTTAGTGCCCTAGCACATCCATCCGTCAACGACTTAGTGCCCTAGCACATCCATCCGTCGACTTAGTGTCCTAGCACATCCATCCGTCAACGACTTAGTGCACATCCATCCGTCCCTAGCACATCCATCCGTCAACGACTTAGTGCCCTAGCACATCCATCCCGTCTAGCACATCCACGACTTAGTGCCCTAGCACATCCATCCGTCGATTTAGTGCCCTAGCACATCCATCCGTCGACTTAGTGCCCTAGCACATCCATCCGTCGACTTAGTGCCCTAGCACATCCATCCGTCGACGACTTAGTGTCCTAGCACATCCACGACTTAGTGCCCTAGCACATCCATCCGTCGACGTGCCCTAGCACATCCATCCGTCGACTTAGTGCCCTAGCACATCCATCCCGACTTAGTGCCCTAGCACATCCAGTGCCATAGCACATCCATCCGTCGACGACTTAGTGCCCTAGCACATCCATCCGTCGACGACTTAGTGCCCTAGCACATCCATCCGTCAACGACTTAGTGCCCTAGCACATCCATCCGTCAACGACTTAGTGCCCTAGCACATCCATCCGTCGACGACTTAGTGCCCTAGCACATCCATCCGTCAACGACTTAGTGCCCTAGCACATCCATCCGTCGACTTAGTGCCCTAGCACATCCATCCGTCGACGACTTAGTGCCCTAGCACATCCATCCGTCGACGACTTAGTGCCCTAGCACATCCACATCGACATCCGTCGACGACTTAGTGCCCTAGCACATCCATCCGTAGCACATCCACGACTTAGTGCCCTAGCACATCCATCCGTCGACGACTTAGTGCCCTAGCACATCCATCCGTCGACTTAGTGCCCTAGCACATCCATCCGTCGACTTAGTGCCCTAGCACATCCATCGACTTAGTGCCCTAGCACATCCATCCGTCGACGACTTAGTGCCCTAGCACATCCATCCGTCGACGACTTAGTGCCCTAGCACATCCATCCGTCAACGACTTAGTGCCCTAGCACATCCATCCGTCGACTTAGTGCCCTAGCACATCCATCCGTCGACGACTTAGTGCCCTAGCACATCCATCCGTCGACGACTTAGTGCCCTAGCACATCCATCCGTCAACGACTTAGTGCCCTAGCACATCCATCCGTCGACTTAGTGCCCTAGCACATCCATCCGTCGACGACTTAGTGCCCTAGCACATCCATCCGTCAACGACTTAGTGCCCTAGTACATCCATCCGTCGACTTAGTGTCCTAGCACATCCATCCGTCGACGACTTAGTGCCCTAGCACATCCATCCGTCAACGACTTAGTGCCCTAGCACATCCATCCGTCAACGACTTAGTGCCCTAGCACATCCATCCGTCGACGACTTAGTGCCCTTGCACATCCATCCGTCAACGACTTAGTGCCCTAGCACATCCATCCGTCAACGACTTAGTGCCCTAGCACATCCATCCGTCGACGACTTAGTGCCCTTGCACATCCATCCGTCAACGACTTAGTGCCCTAGCACATCCATCCGTCAACGACTTAGTGTCCTAGCACATCCATCCGTCAACGACTTAGTGCCCTAGCACATCCATCCGTCGACGACTTAGTGCCCTTGCACATCCATCCGTCAACGACTTAGTGCCCTAGCACATCCATCCGTCAACGACTTAGTGCCCTAGCACATCCATCCGTCGACGACTTAGTGCCCTTGCACATCCATCCGTCAACGACTTAGTGCCCTAGCACATCCATCCGTCAACGACTTAGTGCCATAGCACATCCATCCGTCAACGACTTAGTGCCCTAGCACATCCATCCGTCAACGACTTAGTGCCCTAGCACATCCATCCGTCGACGACTTAGTGCCCTTGCACATCCATCCGTCAACGACTTAGTGCCCTAGCACATCCATCCGTCAACGACTTAGTGTCCTAGCACATCCATCCGTCGACTTAGTGTCCTAGCACATCCATCCGTCAACGACTTAGTGCCCTAGCACATCCATCCGTCGACTTAGTGTCCTAGCACATCCATCCGTCAACGACTTAGTGCCCTAGCACATCCATCCGTCGACTTAGTGTCCTAGCACATCCATCCGTCGACGACTTAGTGCCCTAGCACATCCATCCGTCAACGACTTAGTGCCCTAGCACATCCATCCGTCAACGACTTAGTGCCCTAGCACATCCATCCGTCGACGACTTAGTGCCCTTGCACATCCATCCGTCAACGACTTAGTGCCCTAGCACATCCATCCGTCGACTTAGTGTCCTAGCACATCCATCCGTCAACGACTTAGTGCCCTAGCACATCCATCCGTCGACTTAGTGTCCTAGCACATCCATCCGTCGACGACTTAGTGCCCTAGCACATCCATCCGTCAACGACTTAGTGCCCTAGCACATCCATCCGTCAACGACTTAGTGCCCTAGCACATCCATCCGTCGACGACTTAGTGCCCTAGCACATCCATCCGTCAACGACTTAGTGCCCTAGCACATCCATCCGTCGACTTAGTGTCCTAGCACATCCATCCGTCAACGACTTAGTGCCCTAGCACATCCATCCGTCGACTTAGTGCCCTAGCACATCCATCCGTCAACGACTTAGTGCCCTAGCACATCCATCCGTCGACTTAGTGCCCTAGCACATCCATCCGTCGACTTAGTGCCCTAGCACATCCATCCGTCGACTTAGTGCCCTAGCGTCGACGACTTAGTGTCCTATCCATCCGTCGACGACTTAGTGTGCCCTAGCACATCCATCCGTCAACGACTTAGTGCCCTAGCACATCCATCCGTCGACTTAGTGCCCTAGCACATCCATCCGTCAACGACTTAGTGCCCTAGCACATCCATCCGTCGACGACTTAGTGCCCTAGCACATCCATCCGTCAACGACTTAGTGCCCTAGCACATCCATCCGTCAACGACTTAGTGCCCTAGCACATCCATCCGTCGACGACTTAGTGCCCTAGCACATCCATCCGTCGACGACTTAGTGCCCTAGCACATCCATCCGTCAACGACTTAGTGCCCTAGCACATCCACCCGTCAACGACTTAGTGCCCTAGCACATCCATCCGTCGACGACTTAGTGCCCTAGCACATCCATCCGTCAACGACTTAGTGCCCTAGCACATCCATCCGTCAACGACTTAGTGCCCTAGCACATCCATCCGTCAACGACTTAGTGCCCTAGCACATCCATCCGTCAACGACTTAGTGCCCTAGCACATCCATCCGTCGACGACTTAGTGCCCTAGCACATCCATCCGTCGACGACTTAGTGCCCTAGCACATCCATCCGTCGACGACTTAGTGCCCTAGCACATCCATCCGTCGACGACTTAGTGCCCTAGCACATCCATCCGTCAACGACTTAGTGCCCTAGCACATCCATCCATCAACGACTTAGTGCCCTAGCACATCCATCCATCAACGACTTAGTGCCCTAGCACATCCATCCGTCAACGACTTAGTGCCCTAGCACATCCATCCGTCGACGACTTAGTGCCCTAGCACATCCATCCGTCAACGACTTAGTGCCCTAGCACATCCATCCATCAACGACTTAGTGCCCTAGCACATCCATCCATCAACGACTTAGTGCCCTAGCACATCCATCCGTCAACGACTTAGTGCCCTAGCACATCCATCCGTCAACGACTTAGTGCCCTAGCACATCCATCCGTCAACGACTTAGTGCCCTAGCACATCCATCCATCAACGACTTAGTGCCCTAGCACATCCACCCGTCGACGACTTAGTGCCCTAGCACATCCATCCGTCGACGACTTAGTGCCCTAGCACATCCATCCGTCAATGACGTAGTGCCCTAGCACATCCATCCGTCGACGACTTAGTGCCCTTGCACATCCATCCGTCAACGACTTAGTGCCCTAGCACATCCATCCGTCAATGACGTAGTGCCCTAGCACATCCATCCGTCGACGACTTAGTGCCCTAGCACATCCATCCATCAACGACTTAGTGCCCTAGCACATCCACCCGTCGACGACTTAGTGCCCTAGCACATCCATCCGTCGACGACTTAGTGCCCTAGCACATCCATCCGTCAATGACGTAGTGCCCTAGCACATCCATCCGTCGACTTAGTGCCCTAGCACATCCATCCGTCGACGACTTAGTGTCCTAGCACATCCATCCGTCGACGACTTAGTGCCCTAGCACATCCATCCGTCGACGACTTAGTGCCCTAGCACATCCATCCGTCAACGACTTAGTGCCCTAGCACATCCATCCGTCGACTTAGTGCCCTAGCACATCCATCCGTCGACGACTTAGTGTCCTAGCACATCCATCCGTCGACTTAGTGCCCTAGCACATCCATCCGTCGACTTAGTGCCCTAGCACATCCATCCGTCGACTTAGTGCCCTAGCACATCCATCCGTCGACGACTTAGTGCCCTAGCACATCCATCCGTCGACGACTTAGTGCCCTAGCACATCCATCCGTCAACGACTTAGTGCCCTAGCACATCCATCCGTCGACTTAGTGCCCTAGCACATCCATCCGTCGACGACTTAGTGCCCTAGCACATCCATCCGTCGACGACTTAGTGCCCTAGCACATCCATCCGTCAACGACTTAGTGCCCTAGCACATCCATCCGTCGACTTAGTGCCCTAGCACATCCATCCGTCGAAGACTTAGTGCCCTAGCACATCCATCCGTCAACGACTTAGTGCCCTAGTACATCCATCCGTCGACTTAGTGTCCTAGCACATCCATCCGTCGACGACTTAGTGCCCTAGCACATCCATCCGTCAACGACTTAGTGCCCTAGCACATCCATCCGTCAACGACTTAGTGCCCTAGCACATCCATCCGTCGACGACTTAGTGCCCTTGCACATCCATCCGTCAACGACTTAGTGCCCTAGCACATCCATCCGTCAACGACTTAGTGCCCTAGCACATCCATCCGTCGACGACTTAGTGCCCTTGCACATCCATCCGTCAACGACTTAGTGCCCTAGCACATCCATCCGTCAACGACTTAGTGTCCTAGCACATCCATCCGTCAACGACTTAGTGCCCTAGCACATCCATCCGTCGACGACTTAGTGCCCTTGCACATCCATCCGTCAACGACTTAGTGCCCTAGCACATCCATCCGTCAACGACTTAGTGCCCTAGCACATCCATCCGTCGACGACTTAGTGCCCTTGCACATCCATCCGTCAACGACTTAGTGCCCTAGCACATCCATCCGTCAACGACTTAGTGCCATAGCACATCCATCCGTCAACGACTTAGTGCCCTAGCACATCCATCCGTCAACGACTTAGTGCCCTAGCACATCCATCCGTCGACGACTTAGTGCCCTTGCACATCCATCCGTCAACGACTTAGTGCCCTAGCACATCCATCCGTCAACGACTTAGTGTCCTAGCACATCCATCCGTCGACTTAGTGTCCTAGCACATCCATCCGTCAACGACTTAGTGCCCTAGCACATCCATCCGTCGACTTAGTGTCCTAGCACATCCATCCGTCAACGACTTAGTGCCCTAGCACATCCATCCGTCGACTTAGTGTCCTAGCACATCCATCCGTCGACGACTTAGTGCCCTAGCACATCCATCCGTCAACGACTTAGTGCCCTAGCACATCCATCCGTCAACGACTTAGTGCCCTAGCACATCCATCCGTCGACGACTTAGTGCCCTTGCACATCCATCCGTCAACGACACATCCATCCGTCGACTTAGTGCCCTAGCACATCCATCCGTCGACTTAGTGTCCTAGCACATCCATCCGTCAACGACTTAGTGCCCTAGCACATCCATCCGTCGACTTAGTGTCCTAGCACATCCATCCGTCGACGACTTAGTGCCCTAGCACATCCATCCGTCAACGACTTAGTGCCCTAGCACATCCATCCGTCAACGACTTAGTGCCCTAGCACATCCATCCGTCGACGACTTAGTGCCCTAGCACATCCATCCGTCAACGACTTAGTGCCCTAGCACATCCATCCGTCGACTTAGTGTCCTAGCACATCCATCCGTCAACGACTTAGTGCCCTAGCACATCCATCCGTCGACTTAGTGCCCTAGCACATCCATCCGTCAACGACTTAGTGCCCTAGCACATCCATCCGTCGACTTAGTGCCCTAGCACATCCATCCGTCGACTTAGTGCCCTAGCACATCCATCCGTCGACTTAGTGCCCTAGCACATCCATCCGTCAACGACTTAGTGCCCTAGCACATCCATCCGTCGACTTAGTGCCCTAGCACATCCATCCGTCAACGACTTAGTGCCCTAGCACATCCATCCGTCGACTTAGTGCCCTAGCACATCCATCCGTCGACTTAGTGTCCTAGCACATCCATCCGTCGACGACTTAGTGCCCTAGCACATCCATCCGTCGACTTAGTGCCCTAGCACATCCATCCGTCGACGACTTAGTGCCCTAGCACATCCATCCGTCGACTTAGTGCCCTAGCACATCCATCCGTCAACGACTTAGTGCCCTAGCACATCCATCCGTCGACTTAGTGCCCTAGCACATCCATCCGTCAACGACTTAGTGCCCTAGCACATCCATCCGTCGACGACTTAGTGCCCTAGCACATCCATCCGTCAACGACTTAGTGCCCTAGCACATCCATCCGTCAACGACTTAGTGCCCTAGCACATCCATCCGTCGACGACTTAGTGCCCTAGCACATCCATCCGTCGACGACTTAGTGCCCTAGCACATCCATCCGTCGACTTAGTGCCCTAGCACATCCATCCGTCGACGACTTAGTGCCCTAGCACATCCATCCGTCAACGACTTAGTGCCCTAGCACATCCATCCGTCAACGACTTAGTGCCCTAGCACATCCATCCGTCGACTTAGTGCCCTAGCACATCCACGACTTAGTGCCCTAGCACATCCATCCGTCGACGACTTAGTGCCCTAGCACATCCATCCGTCGACGACTTAGTGCCCTAGCACATCCATCCGTCGACGACTTAGTGCCCTAGCACATCCATCCGTCAACGACTTAGTGCCCTAGCACATCCATCCGTCAACGACTTAGTGCCCTAGCACATCCATCCGTCGACGACTTAGTGCCCTAGCACATCCATCCATCAACGACTTAGTGCCCTAGCACATCCATCCGTCAACGACTTAGTGCCCTAGCACATCCATCCGTCGACGACTTAGTGTCCTAGCACATCCATCCATCGACGACTTAGTGCCCTAGCACATCCATCCGTCAACGACTTAGTGCCCTAGCACATCCATCCGTCGACGACTTAGTGCCCTAGCACATCCATCCGTCGACTTAGTGCCCTAGCACATCCATCCGTCAACGACTTAGTGCCCTAGCACATCCATCCGTCAACGACTTAGTGCCCTAGCACATCCATCCGTCGACGACTTAGTGCCCTAGCACATCCATCCGTCGACTTAGTGCCCTAGCACATCCATCCGTCGACGACTTAGTGTCCTAGCACATCCATCCGTCAACGACTTAGTGCCCTAGCACATCCATCCGTCAACGACTTAGTGTCCTAGCACATCCATCCGTCGACGACTTAGTGTCCTAGCACATCCATCCGTCAACGACTTAGTGCCCTAGCACATCCATCCGTCGACGACTTAGTGCCCTAGCACATCCATCCGTCAACGACTTAGTGCCCTAGCACATCCATCCGTCGACGACTTAGTGCCCTAGCACATCCATCCGTCAACGACTTAGTGTCCTAGCACATCCATCCGTCAACGACTTAGTGCCCTAGCACATCCATCCGTCCGTCAACGACTTAGTGTCCTAGCACATCCATCCGTCAACGACTTAGTGCCCTAGCACATCCATCCGTCAACGAGTGTCCTAGCACATATCCGTCGACGACTTAGTGTCCTAGCACATCCATCCGTCAACGACTTAGTGTCCTAGCACATCCATCCGTCGACGACTTAGTGTCCTAGCACATCCATCCGTCAACGACTTAGTGTCCTAGCACATCCATCCGTCGACGACTTAGTGTCCTAGCACATCCATCCGTCGACGACTTAGTGCCCTAGCACATCCATCCGTCAACGACTTAGTGCCCTAGCACATCCATCCGTCAACGACTTAGTGCCCTAGCACATCCATCCGTCGACGACTTAGTGCCCTAGCACATCCATCCGTCAACGACTTAGTGCCCTAGCACATCCATCCGTCGACTTAGTGTCCTAGCACATCCATCCGTCAACGACTTAGTGCCCTAGCACATCCATCCGTCGACTTAGTGTCCTAGCACATCCATCCGTCAACGACTTAGTGCCCTAGCACATCCATCCGTCAATGACTTAGTGCCCTAGCACATCCATCCGTCGACTTAGTGCCCTAGCACATCCATCCGTCGATTTAGTGCCCTAGCACATCCATCCGTCGACTTAGTGCCCTAGCACATCCATCCGTCGACTTAGTGCCCTAGCACATCCATCCGTCGACGACTTAGTGTCCTAGCACATCCATCCGTCGACTTAGTGCCCTAGCACATCCATCCGTCGACTTAGTGCCCTAGCACATCCATCCGTCGACTTAGTGCCCTAGCACATCCATCCGTCGACTTAGTGCCCTAGCACATCCATCCGTCGACGACTTAGTGCCCTAGCACATCCATCCGTCGACGACTTAGTGCCCTAGCACATCCATCCGTCGACGACTTAGTGCCCTAGCACATCCATCCGTCAACGACTTAGTGCCCTAGCACATCCATCCGTCAACGACTTAGTGCCCTAGCACATCCATCCGTCGACGACTTAGGGCCCTAGCACATCCATCCATCAACGACTTAGTGCCCTAGCACATCCATCCGTCGACTTAGTGCCCTAGCACATCCATCCGTCGACGACTTAGTGCCCTAGCACATCCATCCGTCGACGACTTAGTGCCCTAGCACATCCATCCGTCGACGACTTAGTGCCCTAGCACATCCATCCGTCAACGACTTAGTGCCCTAGCACATCCATCCGTCGACTTAGTGCCCTAGCACATCCATCCGTCGACGACTTAGTGTCCTAGCACATCCATCCGTCGACTTAGTGCCCTAGCACATCCATCCGTCGACTTAGTGCCCTAGCACATCCATCCGTCGACTTAGTGCCCTAGCACATCCATCCGTCGACGACTTAGTGCCCTAGCACATCCATCCGTCGACGACTTAGTGCCCTAGCACATCCATCCGTCAACGACTTAGTGCCCTAGCACATCCATCCGTCGACTTAGTGCCCTAGCACATCCATCCGTCGACGACTTAGTGCCCTAGCACATCCATCCGTCGACGACTTAGTGCCCTAGCACATCCATCCGTCAACGACTTAGTGCCCTAGCACATCCATCCGTCGACTTAGTGCCCTAGCACATCCATCCGTCGACGACTTAGTGCCCTAGCACATCCATCCGTCAACGACTTAGTGCCCTAGTACATCCATCCGTCGACTTAGTGTCCTAGCACATCCATCCGTCGACGACTTAGTGCCCTAGCACATCCATCCGTCAACGACTTAGTGCCCTAGCACATCCATCCGTCAACGACTTAGTGCCCTAGCACATCCATCCGTCGACGACTTAGTGCCCTTGCACATCCATCCGTCAACGACTTAGTGCCCTAGCACATCCATCCGTCAACGACTTAGTGCCCTAGCACATCCATCCGTCGACGACTTAGTGCCCTTGCACATCCATCCGTCAACGACTTAGTGCCCTAGCACATCCATCCGTCAACGACTTAGTGTCCTAGCACATCCATCCGTCAACGACTTAGTGCCCTAGCACATCCATCCGTCGACGACTTAGTGCCCTTGCACATCCATCCGTCAACGACTTAGTGCCCTAGCACATCCATCCGTCAACGACTTAGTGCCCTAGCACATCCATCCGTCGACGACTTAGTGCCCTTGCACATCCATCCGTCAACGACTTAGTGCCCTAGCACATCCATCCGTCAACGACTTAGTGCCATAGCACATCCATCCGTCAACGACTTAGTGCCCTAGCACATCCATCCGTCAACGACTTAGTGCCCTAGCACATCCATCCGTCGACGACTTAGTGCCCTTGCACATCCATCCGTCAACGACTTAGTGCCCTAGCACATCCATCCGTCAACGACTTAGTGTCCTAGCACATCCATCCGTCGACTTAGTGTCCTAGCACATCCATCCGTCAACGACTTAGTGCCCTAGCACATCCATCCGTCGACTTAGTGTCCTAGCACATCCATCCGTCAACGACTTAGTGCCCTAGCACATCCATCCGTCGACTTAGTGTCCTAGCACATCCATCCGTCGACGACTTAGTGCCCTAGCACATCCATCCGTCAACGACTTAGTGCCCTAGCACATCCATCCGTCAACGACTTAGTGCCCTAGCACATCCATCCGTCGACGACTTAGTGCCCTTGCACATCCATCCGTCAACGACTTAGTGCCCTAGCACATCCATCCGTCGACTTAGTGTCCTAGCACATCCATCCGTCAACGACTTAGTGCCCTAGCACATCCATCCGTCGACTTAGTGTCCTAGCACATCCATCCGTCGACGACTTAGTGCCCTAGCACATCCATCCGTCAACGACTTAGTGCCCTAGCACATCCATCCGTCAACGACTTAGTGCCCTAGCACATCCATCCGTCGACGACTTAGTGCCCTTGCACATCCATCCGTCAACGACTTAGTGCCCTAGCACATCCATCCGTCGACTTAGTGTCCTAGCACATCCATCCGTCAACGACTTAGTGCCCTAGCACATCCATCCGTCGACTTAGTGCCCTAGCACATCCATCCGTCAACGACTTAGTGCCCTAGCACATCCATCCGTCGACTTAGTGCCCTAGCACATCCATCCGTCGACTTAGTGCCCTAGCACATCCATCCGTCGACTTAGTGCCCTAGCACATCCATCCGTCGACGACTTAGTGTCCTAGCACATCCATCCGTCGACGACTTAGTGCCCTAGCACATCCATCCGTCGACTTAGTGCCCTAGCACATCCATCCGTCGACTTAGTGCCCTAGCACATCCATCCGTCGACGACTTAGTGCCCTAGCACATCCATCCGTCGACTTAGTGCCCTAGCACATCCATCCGTCAACGACTTAGTGCCCTAGCACATCCACCCGTCGACGACTTAGTGCCCTAGCACATCCATCCGTCGACGACTTAGTGCCCTAGCACATCCATCCGTCAACGACTTAGTGCCCTAGCACATCCACCCGTCAACGACTTAGTGCCCTAGCACATCCATCCGTCGACGACTTAGTGCCCTAGCACATCCATCCGTCAACGACTTAGTGCCCTAGCACATCCATCCGTCAACGACTTAGTGCCCTAGCACATCCATCCGTCAACGACTTAGTGCCCTAGCACATCCATCCGTCAACGACTTAGTGCCCTAGCACATCCATCCGTCGACGACTTAGTGCCCTAGCACATCCATCCGTCGACGACTTAGTGCCCTAGCACATCCATCCGTCGACGACTTAGTGCCCTAGCACATCCATCCGTCGACGACTTAGTGCCCTAGCACATCCATCCGTCAACGACTTAGTGCCCTAGCACATCCATCCATCAACGACTTAGTGCCCTAGCACATCCATCCATCAACGACTTAGTGCCCTAGCACATCCATCCGTCAACGACTTAGTGCCCTAGCACATCCATCCGTCGACGACTTAGTGCCCTAGCACATCCATCCGTCAACGACTTAGTGCCCTAGCACATCCATCCATCAACGACTTAGTGCCCTAGCACATCCATCCATCAACGACTTAGTGCCCTAGCACATCCATCCGTCAACGACTTAGTGCCCTAGCACATCCATCCGTCAACGACTTAGTGCCCTAGCACATCCATCCGTCAACGACTTAGTGCCCTAGCACATCCATCCATCAACGACTTAGTGCCCTAGCACATCCACCCGTCGACGACTTAGTGCCCTAGCACATCCATCCGTCGACGACTTAGTGCCCTAGCACATCCATCCGTCAATGACGTAGTGCCCTAGCACATCCATCCGTCGACGACTTAGTGCCCTTGCACATCCATCCGTCAACGACTTAGTGCCCTAGCACATCCATCCGTCAATGACGTAGTGCCCTAGCACATCCATCCGTCGACGACTTAGTGCCCTAGCACATCCATCCATCAACGACTTAGTGCCCTAGCACATCCACCCGTCGACGACTTAGTGCCCTAGCACATCCATCCGTCGACGACTTAGTGCCCTAGCACATCCATCCGTCAATGACGTAGTGCCCTAGCACATCCATCCGTCGACTTAGTGCCCTAGCACATCCATCCGTCGACGACTTAGTGTCCTAGCACATCCATCCGTCGACGACTTAGTGCCCTAGCACATCCATCCGTCGACGACTTAGTGCCCTAGCACATCCATCCGTCAACGACTTAGTGCCCTAGCACATCCATTCGTCGACTTAGTGCCCTAGCACATCCATCCGTCGACGACTTAGTGTCCTAGCACATCCATCCGTCGACTTAGTGCCCTAGCACATCCATCCGTCGACTTAGTGCCCTAGCACATCCATCCGTCGACTTAGTGCCCTAGCACATCCATCCGTCGACGACTTAGTGCCCTAGCACATCCATCCGTCGACGACTTAGTGCCCTAGCACATCCATCCGTCAACGACTTAGTGCCCTAGCACATCCATCCGTCGACTTAGTGCCCTAGCACATCCATCCGTCGACGACTTAGTGCCCTAGCACATCCATCCGTCGACGACTTAGTGCCCTAGCACATCCATCCGTCAACGACTTAGTGCCCTAGCACATCCATCCGTCGACTTAGTGCCCTAGCACATCCATCCGTCGAACGACTTAGTGCCCTAGCACATCCATCCGTCAACGACTTAGTGCCCTAGTACATCCATCCGTCGACTTAGTGTCCTAGCACATCCATCCGTCGACGACTTAGTGCCCTAGCACATCCATCCGTCAACGACTTAGTGCCCTAGCACATCCATCCGTCAACGACTTAGTGCCCTAGCACATCCATCCGTCGACGACTTAGTGCCCTTGCACATCCATCCGTCAACGACTTAGTGCCCTAGCACATCCATCCGTCAACGACTTAGTGCCCTAGCACATCCATCCGTCGACGACTTAGTGCCCTTGCACATCCATCCGTCAACGACTTAGTGCCCTAGCACATCCATCCGTCAACGACTTAGTGTCCTAGCACATCCATCCGTCAACGACTTAGTGCCCTAGCACATCCATCCGTCGACGACTTAGTGCCCTTGCACATCCATCCGTCAACGACTTAGTGCCCTAGCACATCCATCCGTCAACGACTTAGTGCCCTAGCACATCCATCCGTCGACGACTTAGTGCCCTTGCACATCCATCCGTCAACGACTTAGTGCCCTAGCACATCCATCCGTCAACGACTTAGTGCCATAGCACATCCATCCGTCAACGACTTAGTGCCCTAGCACATCCATCCGTCAACGACTTAGTGCCCTAGCACATCCATCCGTCGACGACTTAGTGCCCTTGCACATCCATCCGTCAACGACTTAGTGCCCTAGCACATCCATCCGTCAACGACTTAGTGTCCTAGCACATCCATCCGTCGACTTAGTGTCCTAGCACATCCATCCGTCAACGACTTAGTGCCCTAGCACATCCATCCGTCGACTTAGTGTCCTAGCACATCCATCCGTCAACGACTTAGTGCCCTAGCACATCCATCCGTCGACTTAGTGTCCTAGCACATCCATCCGTCGACGACTTAGTGCCCTAGCACATCCATCCGTCAACGACTTAGTGCCCTAGCACATCCATCCGTCAACGACTTAGTGCCCTAGCACATCCATCCGTCGACGACTTAGTGCCCTTGCACATCCATCCGTCAACGACTTAGTGCCCTAGCACATCCATCCGTCGACTTAGTGTCCTAGCACATCCATCCGTCAACGACTTAGTGCCCTAGCACATCCATCCGTCGACTTAGTGTCCTAGCACATCCATCCGTCGACGACTTAGTGCCCTAGCACATCCATCCGTCAACGACTTAGTGCCCTAGCACATCCATCCGTCAACGACTTAGTGCCCTAGCACATCCATCCGTCGACGACTTAGTGCCCTTGCACATCCATCCGTCAACGACTTAGTGCCCTAGCACATCCATCCGTCGACTTAGTGTCCTAGCACATCCATCCGTCAACGACTTAGTGCCCTAGCACATCCATCCGTCGACTTAGTGCCCTAGCACATCCATCCGTCAACGACTTAGTGCCCTAGCACATCCATCCGTCGACTTAGTGCCCTAGCACATCCATCCGTCGACTTAGTGCCCTAGCACATCCATCCGTCGACTTAGTGCCCTAGCACATCCATCCGTCAACGACTTAGTGCCCTAGCACATCCATCCGTCGACGACTTAGTGCCCTAGCACATCCATCCGTCAACGACTTAGTGCCCTAGCACATCCATCCGTCGACTTAGTGCCCTAGCACATCCATCCGTCGACTTAGTGTCCTAGCACATCCATCCGTCGACGACTTAGTGCCCTAGCACATCCATCCGTCGACTTAGTGCCCTAGCACATCCATCCGTCGACGACTTAGTGCCCTAGCACATCCATCCGTCAACGACTTAGTGCCCTAGCACATCCATCCGTCAACGACTTAGTGCCCTAGCACATCCATCCGTCGACGACTTAGTGCCCTAGCACATCCATCCGTCAACGACTTAGTGCCCTAGCACATCCACCCGTCGACGACTTAGTGCCCTAGCACATCCATCCGTCAACGACTTAGTGCCCTAGCACATCCATCCGTCAACGACTTAGTGCCCTAGCACATCCATCCGTCGACGACTTAGTGTCCTAGCACATCCATCCGTCGACGACTTAGTGCCCTAGCACATCCATCCGTCGACTTAGTGCCCTAGCACATCCATCCGTCGACGACTTAGTGCCCTAGCACATCCATCCGTCGACTTAGTGCCCTAGCACATCCATCCGTCGACTTAGTGCCCTAGCACATCCATCCGTCGACTTAGTGCCCTAGCACATCCATCCGTCGACTTAGTGCCCTAGCACATCCATCCGTCGACGACTTAGTGCCCTAGCACATCCATCCGTCGACGACTTAGTGCCCTAGCACATCCATCCGTCGACGACTTAGTGCCCTAGCACATCCATCCGTCAACGACTTAGTGCCCTAGCACATCCATCCGTCAACGACTTAGTGCCCTAGCACATCCATCCGTCGACGACTTAGTGCCCTAGCACATCCATCCATCAACGACTTAGTGCCCTAGCACATCCATCCGTCGACTTAGTGCCCTAGCACATCCATCCGTCGACGACTTAGTGTCCTAGCACATCCATCCATCGACGACTTAGTGCCCTAGCACATCCATCCGTCGACTTAGTGCCCTAGCACATCCATCCGTCGACGACTTAGTGCCCTAGCACATCCATCCGTCGACTTAGTGCCCTAGCACATCCATCCGTCAACGACTTAGTGCCCTAGCACATCCATCCGTCGACTTAGTGCCCTAGCACATCCATCCGTCGACGACTTAGTGTCCTAGCACATCCATCCGTCAACGACTTAGTGCCCTAGCACATCCATCCGTCGACGACTTAGTGTCCTAGCACATCCATCCGTCAACGACTTAGTGCCCTAGCACATCCATCCGTCAACGACTTAGTGTCCTAGCACATCCATCCGTCGACGACTTAGTGTCCTAGCACATCCATCCGTCAACGACTTAGTGTCCTAGCACATCCATCCGTCGACGACTTAGTGTCCTAGCACATCCATCCGTCAACGACTTAGTGCCCTAGCACATCCATCCGTCAACGACTTAGTGCCCTAGCACATCCATCCGTCAACGACTTAGTGCCCTAGCACATCCATCCGTCAACGACTTAGTGTCCTAGCACATCCATCCGTCAACGACTTAGTGTCCTAGCACATCCATCCGTCGACGACTTAGTGCCCTAGCACATCCATCCGTCAACGACTTAGTGTCCTAGCACATCCATCCGTCAACGACTTAGTGCCCTAGCACATCCATCCGTCAACGACTTAGTGTCCTAGCACATCCATCCGTCGACGACTTAGTGTCCTAGCACATCCATCCGTCGACGACTTAGTGCCCTAGCACATCCATCCGTCAACGACTTAGTGCCCTAGCACATCCATCCGTCAACGACTTAGTGCCCTAGCACATCCATCCGTCGACGACTTAGTGCCCTAGCACATCCATCCGTCAACGACTTAGTGCCCTAGCACATCCATCCGTCGACTTAGTGTCCTAGCACATCCATCCGTCAACGACTTAGTGCCCTAGCACATCCATCCGTCGACTTAGTGTCCTAGCACATCCATCCGTCAACGACTTAGTGCCCTAGCACATCCATCCGTCAATGACTTAGTGCCCTAGCACATCCATCCGTCGACTTAGTGCCCTAGCACATCCATCCGTCGATTTAGTGCCCTAGCACATCCATCCGTCGACTTAGTGCCCTAGCACATCCATCCGTCGACTTAGTGCCCTAGCACATCCATCCGTCGACGACTTAGTGCCCTAGCACATCCATCCGTCGACTTAGTGCCCTAGCACATCCATCCGTCGACTTAGTGCCCTAGCACATCCATCCGTCGACTTAGTGCCCTAGCACATCCATCCGTCGACTTAGTGCCCTAGCACATCCATCCGTCGACGACTTAGTGCCCTAGCACATCCATCCGTCGACGACTTAGTGCCCTAGCACATCCATCCGTCGACGACTTAGTGCCCTAGCACATCCATCCGTCAACGACTTAGTGCCCTAGCACATCCATCCGTCAACGACTTAGTGCCCTAGCACATCCATCCGTCGACGACTTAGTGCCCTAGCACATCCATCCATCAACGACTTAGTGCCCTAGCACATCCATCCGTCGACTTAGTGCCCTAGCACATCCATCCGTCGACGACTTAGTGCCCTAGCACATCCATCCGTCGACGACTTAGTGCCCTAGCACATCCATCCGTCGACGACTTAGTGCCCTAGCACATCCATCCGTCAACGACTTAGTGCCCTAGCACATCCATCCGTCGACTTAGTGCCCTAGCACATCCATCCGTCGACGACTTAGTGCCCTAGCACATCCATCCGTCAACGACTTAGTGCCCTAGCACATCCATCCGTCGACTTAGTGCCCTAGCACATCCATCCGTCGACTTAGTGCCCTAGCACATCCATCCGTCGACGACTTAGTGCCCTAGCACATCCATCCGTCGACGACTTAGTGCCCTAGCACATCCATCCGTCAACGACTTAGTGCCCTAGCACATCCATCCGTCGACTTAGTGCCCTAGCACATCCATCCGTCGACGACTTAGTGCCCTAGCACATCCATCCGTCGACGACTTAGTGCCCTAGCACATCCATCCGTCAACGACTTAGTGCCCTAGCACATCCATCCGTCGACTTAGTGCCCTAGCACATCCATCCGTCGACGACTTAGTGCCCTAGCACATCCATCCGTCAACGACTTAGTGCCCTAGTACATCCATCCGTCGACTTAGTGTCCTAGCACATCCATCCGTCGACGACTTAGTGCCCTAGCACATCCATCCGTCAACGACTTAGTGCCCTAGCACATCCATCCGTCAACGACTTAGTGCCCTAGCACATCCATCCGTCGACGACTTAGTGCCCTTGCACATCCATCCGTCAACGACTTAGTGCCCTAGCACATCCATCCGTCAACGACTTAGTGCCCTAGCACATCCATCCGTCGACGACTTAGTGCCCTTGCACATCCATCCGTCAACGACTTAGTGCCCTAGCACATCCATCCGTCAACGACTTAGTGTCCTAGCACATCCATCCGTCAACGACTTAGTGCCCTAGCACATCCATCCGTCGACGACTTAGTGCCCTTGCACATCCATCCGTCAACGACTTAGTGCCCTAGCACATCCATCCGTCAACGACTTAGTGCCCTAGCACATCCATCCGTCGACGACTTAGTGCCCTTGCACATCCATCCGTCAACGACTTAGTGCCCTAGCACATCCATCCGTCAACGACTTAGTGCCATAGCACATCCATCCGTCAACGACTTAGTGCCCTAGCACATCCATCCGTCAACGACTTAGTGCCCTAGCACATCCATCCGTCGACGACTTAGTGCCCTTGCACATCCATCCGTCAACGACTTAGTGCCCTAGCACATCCATCCGTCAACGACTTAGTGTCCTAGCACATCCATCCGTCGACTTAGTGTCCTAGCACATCCATCCGTCAACGACTTAGTGCCCTAGCACATCCATCCGTCGACTTAGTGTCCTAGCACATCCATCCGTCAACGACTTAGTGCCCTAGCACATCCATCCGTCGACTTAGTGTCCTAGCACATCCATCCGTCGACGACTTAGTGCCCTAGCACATCCATCCGTCAACGACTTAGTGCCCTAGCACATCCATCCGTCAACGACTTAGTGCCCTAGCACATCCATCCGTCGACGACTTAGTGCCCTTGCACATCCATCCGTCAACGACTTAGTGCCCTAGCACATCCATCCGTCGACTTAGTGTCCTAGCACATCCATCCGTCAACGACTTAGTGCCCTAGCACATCCATCCGTCAACGACTTAGTGCCCTAGCACATCCATCCGTCGACGACTTAGTGCCCTAGCACATCCATCCGTCAACGACTTAGTGCCCTAGCACATCCATCCGTCAACGACTTAGTGCCCTAGCACATCCATCCGTCGACGACTTAGTGCCCTTGCACATCCATCCGTCAACGACTTAGTGCCCTAGCACATCCATCCGTCGACTTAGTGTCCTAGCACATCCATCCGTCAACGACTTAGTGCCCTAGCACATCCATCCGTCGACTTAGTGCCCTAGCACATCCATCCGTCAACGACTTAGTGCCCTAGCACATCCATCCGTCGACTTAGTGCCCTAGCACATCCATCCGTCGACTTAGTGCCCTAGCACATCCATCCGTCGACTTAGTGCCCTAGCACATCCATCCGTCGACGACTTAGTGCCCTAGCACATCCATCCGTCGACGACTTAGTGCCCTAGCACATCCATCCGTCGACTTAGTGCCCTAGCACATCCATCCGTCGACTTAGTGCCCTAGCACATCCATCCGTCGACGACTTAGTGCCCTAGCACATCCATCCGTCAACGACTTAGTGCCCTAGCACATCCATCCGTCAACGACTTAGTGCCCTAGCACATCCATCCGTCAACGACTTAGTGCCCTAGCACATCCATCCGTCGACGACTTAGTGCCCTAGCACATCCATCCGTCAACGACTTAGTGCCCTAGCACATCCACCCGTCAACGACTTAGTGCCCTAGCACATCCATCCGTCGACGACTTAGTGCCCTAGCACATCCATCCGTCAACGACTTAGTGCCCTAGCACATCCATCCGTCAACGACTTAGTGCCCTAGCACATCCATCCGTCAACGACTTAGTGCCCTAGCACATCCATCCGTCAACGACTTAGTGCCCTAGCACATCCATCCGTCGACGACTTAGTGCCCTAGCACATCCATCCGTCGACGACTTAGTGCCCTAGCACATCCATCCGTCGACGACTTAGTGCCCTAGCACATCCATCCGTCGACGACTTAGTGCCCTAGCACATCCATCCGTCAACGACTTAGTGCCCTAGCACATCCATCCATCAACGACTTAGTGCCCTAGCACATCCATCCATCAACGACTTAGTGCCCTAGCACATCCATCCGTCAACGACTTAGTGCCCTAGCACATCCATCCGTCGACGACTTAGTGCCCTAGCACATCCATCCGTCAACGACTTAGTGCCCTAGCACATCCATCCATCAACGACTTAGTGCCCTAGCACATCCATCCATCAACGACTTAGTGCCCTAGCACATCCATCCGTCAACGACTTAGTGCCCTAGCACATCCATCCGTCAACGACTTAGTGCCCTAGCACATCCATCCGTCAACGACTTAGTGCCCTAGCACATCCATCCATCAACGACTTAGTGCCCTAGCACATCCACCCGTCGACGACTTAGTGCCCTAGCACATCCATCCGTCGACGACTTAGTGCCCTAGCACATCCATCCGTCAATGACGTAGTGCCCTAGCACATCCATCCGTCGACGACTTAGTGCCCTTGCACATCCATCCGTCAACGACTTAGTGCCCTAGCACATCCATCCGTCAATGACGTAGTGCCCTAGCACATCCATCCGTCGACGACTTAGTGCCCTAGCACATCCATCCATCAACGACTTAGTGCCCTAGCACATCCACCCGTCGACGACTTAGTGCCCTAGCACATCCATCCGTCGACGACTTAGTGCCCTAGCACATCCATCCGTCAATGACGTAGTGCCCTAGCACATCCATCCGTCGACTTAGTGCCCTAGCACATCCATCCGTCGACGACTTAGTGTCCTAGCACATCCATCCGTCGACGACTTAGTGCCCTAGCACATCCATCCGTCGACGACTTAGTGCCCTAGCACATCCATCCGTCAACGACTTAGTGCCCTAGCACATCCATCCGTCGACTTAGTGCCCTAGCACATCCATCCGTCGACGACTTAGTGTCCTAGCACATCCATCCGTCGACTTAGTGCCCTAGCACATCCATCCGTCGACTTAGTGCCCTAGCACATCCATCCGTCGACTTAGTGCCCTAGCACATCCATCCGTCGACGACTTAGTGCCCTAGCACATCCATCCGTCGACGACTTAGTGCCCTAGCACATCCATCCGTCAACGACTTAGTGCCCTAGCACATCCATCCGTCGACTTAGTGCCCTAGCACATCCATCCGTCGACGACTTAGTGCCCTAGCACATCCATCCGTCGACGACTTAGTGCCCTAGCACATCCATCCGTCAACGACTTAGTGCCCTAGCACATCCATCCGTCGACTTAGTGCCCTAGCACATCCATCCGTCGACGACTTAGTGCCCTAGCACATCCATCCGTCAACGACTTAGTGCCCTAGCACATCCATCCGTCGACTTAGTGTCCTAGCACATCCATCCGTCGACGACTTAGTGCCCTAGCACATCCATCCGTCAACGACTTAGTGCCCTAGCACATCCATCCGTCAACGACTTAGTGCCCTAGCACATCCATCCGTCGACGACTTAGTGCCCTTGCACATCCATCCGTCAACGACT
The DNA here is from genome assembly GCA_965263245.1 of Metamycoplasmataceae bacterium. GTDB lineage: Bacteria > Bacillota_I > Bacilli_A > Mycoplasmatales > Metamycoplasmataceae > DT-68. Next base: position 61,220 of record CBDHHR010000537.1, read on the forward strand.
TAGTGCCCTAGCACATCCATCCGTCAACGACTTAGTGCCCTAGCACATCCATCCGTCGACGACTTAGTGCCCTTGCACATCCATCCGTCAACGACTTAGTGCCCTAGCACATCCATCCGTCAACGACTTAGTGTCCTAGCACATCCATCCGTCAACGACTTAGTGCCCTAGCACATCCATCCGTCGACGACTTAGTGCCCTTGCACATCCATCCGTCAACGACTTAGTGCCCTAGCACATCCATCCGTCAACGACTTAGTGCCCTAGCACATCCATCCGTCGACGACTTAGTGCCCTTGCACATCCATCCGTCAACGACTTAGTGCCCTAGCACATCCATCCGTCAACGACTTAGTGCCATAGCACATCCATCCGTCAACGACTTAGTGCCCTAGCACATCCATCCGTCAACGACTTAGTGCCCTAGCACATCCATCCGTCGACGACTTAGTGCCCTTGCACATCCATCCGTCAACGACTTAGTGCCCTAGCACATCCATCCGTCAACGACTTAGTGTCCTAGCACATCCATCCGTCGACTTAGTGTCCTAGCACATCCATCCGTCAACGACTTAGTGCCCTAGCACATCCATCCGTCGACTTAGTGTCCTAGCACATCCATCCGTCAACGACTTAGTGCCCTAGCACATCCATCCGTCGACTTAGTGTCCTAGCACATCCATCCGTCGACGACTTAGTGCCCTAGCACATCCATCCGTCAACGACTTAGTGCCCTAGCACATCCATCCGTCAACGACTTAGTGCCCTAGCACATCCATCCGTCGACGACTTAGTGCCCTTGCACATCCATCCGTCAACGACTTAGTGCCCTAGCACATCCATCCGTCGACTTAGTGTCCTAGCACATCCATCCGTCAACGACTTAGTGCCCTAGCACATCCATCCGTCGACTTAGTGCCCTAGCACATCCATCCGTCGACGACTTAGTGCCCTAGCACATCCATCCGTCAACGACTTAGTGCCCTAGCACATCCATCCGTCAACGACTTAGTGCCCTAGCACATCCATCCGTCGACGACTTAGTGCCCTTGCACATCCATCCGTCAACGACTTAGTGCCCTAGCACATCCATCCGTCGACTTAGTGTCCTAGCACATCCATCCGTCAACGACTTAGTGCCCTAGCACATCCATCCGTCGACTTAGTGCCCTAGCACATCCATCCGTCAACGACTTAGTGCCCTAGCACATCCATCCGTCGACTTAGTGCCCTAGCACATCCATCCGTCGACTTAGTGCCCTAGCACATCCATCCGTCGACTTAGTGCCCTAGCACATCCATCCGTCAACGACTTAGTGCCCTAGCACATCCATCCGTCGACTTAGTGCCCTAGCACATCCATCCGTCAACGACTTAGTGCCCTAGCACATCCATCCGTCGACTTAGTGCCCTAGCACATCCATCCGTCAACGACTTAGTGCCCTAGCACATCCATCCGTCGACGACTTAGTGCCCTAGCACATCCATCCGTCAACGACTTAGTGCCCTAGCACATCCATCCGTCGACGACTTAGTGCCCTAGCACATCCATCCGTCAACGACTTAGTGCCCTAGCACATCCATCCGTCAACGACTTAGTGCCCTAGCACATCCATCCGTCAACGACTTAGTGCCCTAGCACATCCATCCGTCAACGACTTAGTGCCCTAGCACATCCACCCGTCGACGACTTAGTGCCCTAGCACATCCATCCGTCAACGACTTAGTGCCCTAGCACATCCATCCGTCAACGACTTAGTGCCCTAGCACATCCATCCGTCAACGACTTATCCTAGCACATCCATCCGTCGACGACTTAGTGCCCTAGCACATCCATCCGTCAACGACTTAGTGCCCTAGCACATCCATCCGTCGACGACTTAGTGCCCTAGCACATCCATCCGTCAACGACTTAGTGCCCTAGCACATCCATCCGTCGACTTAGTGCCCTAGCACATCCATCCGTCAACGACTTAGTGCCCTAGCACATCCATCCGTCGACTTAGTGCCCTAGCACATCCATCCGTCGACGACTTAGTGCCCTAGCACATCCATCCGTCGACGACTTAGTGCCCTAGCACATCCATCCGTCGACGACTTAGTGCCCTAGCACATCCATCCGTCAACGACTTAGTGCCCTAGCACATCCATCCGTCAACGACTTAGTGCCCTAGCACATCCATCCGTCGACGACTTAGTGCCCTAGCACATCCATCCATCAACGACTTAGTGCCCTAGCACATCCATCCGTCAACGACTTAGTGCCCTAGCACATCCATCCGTCGACGACTTAGTGCCCTAGCACATCCATCCATCGACGACTTAGTGCCCTAGCACATCCATCCGTCAACGACTTAGTGCCCTAGCACATCCATCCGTCGACGACTTAGTGCCCTAGCACATCCATCCGTCAACGACTTAGTGCCCTAGCACATCCATCCGTCAACGACTTAGTGCCCTAGCACATCCATCCGTCGACTTAGTGCCCTAGCACATCCATCCGTCGACGACTTAGTGCCCTAGCACATCCATCCGTCGACTTAGTGCCCTAGCACATCCATCCGTCGACGACTTAGTGCCCTAGCACATCCATCCGTCAACGACTTAGTGCCCTAGCACATCCATCCGTCAACGACTTAGTGTCCTAGCACATCCATCCGTCGACGACTTAGTGCCCTAGCACATCCATCCGTCAACGACTTAGTGCCCTAGCACATCCATCCGTCAACGACTTAGTGCCCTAGCACATCCATCCGTCAACGACTTAGTGTCCTAGCACATCCATCCGTCAACGACTTAGTGCCCTAGCACATCCATCCGTCAACGACTTAGTGCCCTAGCACATCCATCCGTCAACGACTTAGTGCCCTAGCACATCCATCCGTCAACGACTTAGTGCCCTAGCACATCCATCCGTCGACGACTTAGTGCCCTAGCACATCCATCCGTCAACGACTTAGTGCCCTAGCACATCCATCCGTCGACGACTTAGTGCCCTAGCACATCCATCCGTCAACGACTTAGTGCCCTAGCACATCCATCCGTCGACGACTTAGTGCCCTAGCACATCCATCCGTCGACGACTTAGTGCCCTAGCACATCCATCCGTCAACGACTTAGTGCCCTAGCACATCCATCCGTCAACGACTTAGTGCCCTAGCACATCCATCCGTCGACGACTTAGTGCCCTAGCACATCCATCCGTCAACGACTTAGTGCCCTAGCACATCCATCCGTCGACTTAGTGTCCTAGCACATCCATCCGTCAACGACTTAGTGCCCTAGCACATCCATCCGTCGACTTAGTGCCCTAGCACATCCATCCGTCAACGACTTAGTGCCCTAGCACATCCATCCGTCAATGACTTAGTGCCCTAGCACATCCATCCGTCGACTTAGTGCCCTAGCACATCCATCCGTCGACTTAGTGCCCTAGCACATCCATCCGTCGACTTAGTGCCCTAGCACATCCATCCGTCGACGACTTAGTGCCCTAGCACATCCATCCGTCGACGACTTAGTGCCCTAGCACATCCATCCGTCGACTTAGTGCCCTAGCACATCCATCCGTCGACTTAGTGCCCTAGCACATCCATCCGTCGACTTAGTGCCCTAGCACATCCATCCGTCGACTTAGTGCCCTAGCACATCCATCCGTCGACGACTTAGTGCCCTAGCACATCCATCCGTCGACGACTTAGTGCCCTAGCACATCCATCCGTCGACGACTTAGTGCCCTAGCACATCCATCCGTCAACGACTTAGTGCCCTAGCACATCCATCCGTCAACGACTTAGTGCCCTAGCACATCCATCCGTCGACGACTTAGTGCCCTAGCACATCCATCCGTCAACGACTTAGTGCCCTAGCACATCCATCCGTCAACGACTTAGTGCCCTAGCACATCCATCCGTCGACGACTTAGTGCCCTAGCACATCCATCCGTCAACGACTTAGTGCCCTAGCACATCCATCCGTCGACGACTTAGTGCCCTAGCACATCCATCCGTCAACGACTTAGTGCCCTAGCACATCCATCCGTCAACGACTTAGTGCCCTAGCACATCCATCCGTCGACGACTTAGTGCCCTAGCACATCCATCCGTCAACGACTTAGTGCCCTAGCACATCCATCCGTCGACTTAGTGCCCTAGCACATCCATCCGTCGACTTAGTGCCCTAGCACATCCATCCGTCGACGACTTAGTGCCCTAGCACATCCATCCGTCGACGACTTAGTGCCCTAGCACATCCATCCGTCAACGACTTAGTGCCCTAGCACATCCATCCGTCGACTTAGTGCCCTAGCACATCCATCCGTCGACGACTTAGTGCCCTAGCACATCCATCCGTCGACGACTTAGTGCCCTAGCACATCCATCCGTCAACGACTTAGTGCCCTAGCACATCCATCCGTCGACTTAGTGCCCTAGCACATCCATCCGTCGACGACTTAGTGCCCTAGCACATCCATCCGTCAACGACTTAGTGCCCTAGTACATCCATCCGTCGACTTAGTGTCCTAGCACATCCATCCGTCGACGACTTAGTGCCCTAGCACATCCATCCGTCAACGACTTAGTGCCCTAGCACATCCATCCGTCAACGACTTAGTGCCCTAGCACATCCATCCGTCGACGACTTAGTGCCCTTGCACATCCATCCGTCAACGACTTAGTGCCCTAGCACATCCATCCGTCAACGACTTAGTGCCCTAGCACATCCATCCGTCGACGACTTAGTGCCCTTGCACATCCATCCGTCAACGACTTAGTGCCCTAGCACATCCATCCGTCAACGACTTAGTGTCCTAGCACATCCATCCGTCAACGACTTAGTGCCCTAGCACATCCATCCGTCGACGACTTAGTGCCCTTGCACATCCATCCGTCAACGACTTAGTGCCCTAGCACATCCATCCGTCAACGACTTAGTGCCCTAGCACATCCATCCGTCGACGACTTAGTGCCCTTGCACATCCATCCGTCAACGACTTAGTGCCCTAGCACATCCATCCGTCAACGACTTAGTGCCATAGCACATCCATCCGTCAACGACTTAGTGCCCTAGCACATCCATCCGTCAACGACTTAGTGCCCTAGCACATCCATCCGTCGACGACTTAGTGCCCTTGCACATCCATCCGTCAACGACTTAGTGCCCTAGCACATCCATCCGTCAACGACTTAGTGTCCTAGCACATCCATCCGTCGACTTAGTGTCCTAGCACATCCATCCGTCAACGACTTAGTGCCCTAGCACATCCATCCGTCGACTTAGTGTCCTAGCACATCCATCCGTCAACGACTTAGTGCCCTAGCACATCCATCCGTCGACTTAGTGTCCTAGCACATCCATCCGTCGACGACTTAGTGCCCTAGCACATCCATCCGTCAACGACTTAGTGCCCTAGCACATCCATCCGTCAACGACTTAGTGCCCTAGCACATCCATCCGTCGACGACTTAGTGCCCTTGCACATCCATCCGTCAACGACTTAGTGCCCTAGCACATCCATCCGTCGACTTAGTGTCCTAGCACATCCATCCGTCAACGACTTAGTGCCCTAGCACATCCATCCGTCGACTTAGTGTCCTAGCACATCCATCCGTCGACGACTTAGTGCCCTAGCACATCCATCCGTCAACGACTTAGTGCCCTAGCACATCCATCCGTCAACGACTTAGTGCCCTAGCACATCCATCCGTCGACGACTTAGTGCCCTAGCACATCCATCCGTCAACGACTTAGTGCCCTAGCACATCCATCCGTCGACTTAGTGTCCTAGCACATCCATCCGTCAACGACTTAGTGCCCTAGCACATCCATCCGTCGACTTAGTGCCCTAGCACATCCATCCGTCAACGACTTAGTGCCCTAGCACATCCATCCGTCGACTTAGTGCCCTAGCACATCCATCCGTCGACTTAGTGCCCTAGCACATCCATCCGTCGACTTAGTGCCCTAGCACATCCATCCGTCGACGACTTAGTGCCCTAGCACATCCATCCGTCGACGACTTAGTGCCCTAGCACATCCATCCGTCGACTTAGTGCCCTAGCACATCCATCCGTCGACTTAGTGCCCTAGCACATCCATCCGTCGACGACTTAGTGCCCTAGCACATCCATCCGTCGACTTAGTGCCCTAGCACATCCATCCGTCAACGACTTAGTGCCCTAGCACATCCATCCGTCAACGACTTAGTGCCCTAGCACATCCATCCGTCAACGACTTAGTGCCCTAGCACATCCATCCGTCAACGACTTAGTGCCCTAGCACATCCACCCGTCAACGACTTAGTGCCCTAGCACATCCATCCGTCGACGACTTAGTGCCCTAGCACATCCATCCGTCAACGACTTAGTGCCCTAGCACATCCATCCGTCAACGACTTAGTGCCCTAGCACATCCATCCGTCAACGACTTAGTGCCCTAGCACATCCATCCGTCAACGACTTAGTGCCCTAGCACATCCATCCGTCGACGACTTAGTGCCCTAGCACATCCATCCGTCGACGACTTAGTGCCCTAGCACATCCATCCGTCGACGACTTAGTGCCCTAGCACATCCATCCGTCGACGACTTAGTGCCCTAGCACATCCATCCGTCAACGACTTAGTGCCCTAGCACATCCATCCATCAACGACTTAGTGCCCTAGCACATCCATCCATCAACGACTTAGTGCCCTAGCACATCCATCCGTCAACGACTTAGTGCCCTAGCACATCCATCCGTCGACGACTTAGTGCCCTAGCACATCCATCCGTCAACGACTTAGTGCCCTAGCACATCCATCCATCAACGACTTAGTGCCCTAGCACATCCATCCATCAACGACTTAGTGCCCTAGCACATCCATCCGTCAACGACTTAGTGCCCTAGCACATCCATCCGTCAACGACTTAGTGCCCTAGCACATCCATCCGTCAACGACTTAGTGCCCTAGCACATCCATCCATCAACGACTTAGTGCCCTAGCACATCCACCCGTCGACGACTTAGTGCCCTAGCACATCCATCCGTCGACGACTTAGTGCCCTAGCACATCCATCCGTCAATGACGTAGTGCCCTAGCACATCCATCCGTCGACGACTTAGTGCCCTTGCACATCCATCCGTCAACGACTTAGTGCCCTAGCACATCCATCCGTCAATGACGTAGTGCCCTAGCACATCCATCCGTCGACGACTTAGTGCCCTAGCACATCCATCCATCAACGACTTAGTGCCCTAGCACATCCACCCGTCGACGACTTAGTGCCCTAGCACATCCATCCGTCGACGACTTAGTGCCCTAGCACATCCATCCGTCAATGACGTAGTGCCCTAGCACATCCATCCGTCGACTTAGTGCCCTAGCACATCCATCCGTCGACGACTTAGTGTCCTAGCACATCCATCCGTCGACGACTTAGTGCCCTAGCACATCCATCCGTCGACGACTTAGTGCCCTAGCACATCCATCCGTCAACGACTTAGTGCCCTAGCACATCCATCCGTCGACTTAGTGCCCTAGCACATCCATCCGTCGACGACTTAGTGTCCTAGCACATCCATCCGTCGACTTAGTGCCCTAGCACATCCATCCGTCGACTTAGTGCCCTAGCACATCCATCCGTCGACTTAGTGCCCTAGCACATCCATCCGTCGACGACTTAGTGCCCTAGCACATCCATCCGTCGACGACTTAGTGCCCTAGCACATCCATCCGTCAACGACTTAGTGCCCTAGCACATCCATCCGTCGACTTAGTGCCCTAGCACATCCATCCGTCGACGACTTAGTGCCCTAGCACATCCATCCGTCGACGACTTAGTGCCCTAGCACATCCATCCGTCAACGACTTAGTGCCCTAGCACATCCATCCGTCGACTTAGTGCCCTAGCACATCCATCCGTCGACGACTTAGTGCCCTAGCACATCCATCCGTCAACGACTTAGTGCCCTAGTACATCCATCCGTCGACTTAGTGTCCTAGCACATCCATCCGTCGACGACTTAGTGCCCTAGCACATCCATCCGTCAACGACTTAGTGCCCTAGCACATCCATCCGTCAACGACTTAGTGCCCTAGCACATCCATCCGTCGACGACTTAGTGCCCTTGCACATCCATCCGTCAACGACTTAGTGCCCTAGCACATCCATCCGTCAACGACTTAGTGCCCTAGCACATCCATCCGTCGACGACTTAGTGCCCTTGCACATCCATCCGTCAACGACTTAGTGCCCTAGCACATCCATCCGTCAACGACTTAGTGTCCTAGCACATCCATCCGTCAACGACTTAGTGCCCTAGCACATCCATCCGTCGACGACTTAGTGCCCTTGCACATCCATCCGTCAACGACTTAGTGCCCTAGCACATCCATCCGTCAACGACTTAGTGCCCTAGCACATCCATCCGTCGACGACTTAGTGCCCTTGCACATCCATCCGTCAACGACTTAGTGCCCTAGCACATCCATCCGTCAACGACTTAGTGCCATAGCACATCCATCCGTCAACGACTTAGTGCCCTAGCACATCCATCCGTCAACGACTTAGTGCCCTAGCACATCCATCCGTCGACGACTTAGTGCCCTTGCACATCCATCCGTCAACGACTTAGTGCCCTAGCACATCCATCCGTCAACGACTTAGTGTCCTAGCACATCCATCCGTCGACTTAGTGTCCTAGCACATCCATCCGTCAACGACTTAGTGCCCTAGCACATCCATCCGTCGACTTAGTGTCCTAGCACATCCATCCGTCAACGACTTAGTGCCCTAGCACATCCATCCGTCGACTTAGTGTCCTAGCACATCCATCCGTCGACGACTTAGTGCCCTAGCACATCCATCCGTCAACGACTTAGTGCCCTAGCACATCCATCCGTCAACGACTTAGTGCCCTAGCACATCCATCCGTCGACGACTTAGTGCCCTTGCACATCCATCCGTCAACGACTTAGTGCCCTAGCACATCCATCCGTCGACTTAGTGTCCTAGCACATCCATCCGTCAACGACTTAGTGCCCTAGCACATCCATCCGTCGACTTAGTGTCCTAGCACATCCATCCGTCGACGACTTAGTGCCCTAGCACATCCATCCGTCAACGACTTAGTGCCCTAGCACATCCATCCGTCAACGACTTAGTGCCCTAGCACATCCATCCGTCGACGACTTAGTGCCCTTGCACATCCATCCGTCAACGACTTAGTGCCCTAGCACATCCATCCGTCGACTTAGTGTCCTAGCACATCCATCCGTCAACGACTTAGTGCCCTAGCACATCCATCCGTCGACTTAGTGCCCTAGCACATCCATCCGTCAACGACTTAGTGCCCTAGCACATCCATCCGTCGACTTAGTGCCCTAGCACATCCATCCGTCGACTTAGTGCCCTAGCACATCCATCCGTCGACTTAGTGCCCTAGCACATCCATCCGTCAACGACTTAGTGCCCTAGCACATCCATCCGTCGACTTAGTGCCCTAGCACATCCATCCGTCAACGACTTAGTGCCCTAGCACATCCATCCGTCGACTTAGTGCCCTAGCACATCCATCCGTCAACGACTTAGTGTCCTAGCACATCCATCCGTCGACGACTTAGTGCCCTAGCACATCCATCCGTCAACGACTTAGTGCCCTAGCACATCCATCCGTCGACGACTTAGTGCCCTAGCACATCCATCCGTCGACTTAGTGCCCTAGCACATCCATCCGTCAACGACTTAGTGCCCTAGCACATCCATCCGTCGACGACTTAGTGCCCTAGCACATCCATCCGTCAACGACTTAGTGCCCTAGCACATCCATCCGTCGACGACTTAGTGCCCTAGCACATCCATCCGTCAACGACTTAGTGCCCTAGCACATCCATCCGTCAACGACTTAGTGCCCTAGCACATCCATCCGTCGACGACTTAGTGCCCTAGCACATCCATCCGTCGACGACTTAGTGCCCTAGCACATCCATCCGTCGACTTAGTGCCCTAGCACATCCATCCGTCGACTTACGACTTAGTGCCCTAGCACATCCATCCGTCGACTTAGTGCCCTAGCACATCCATCCGTCAACGACTTAGTGCCCTAGCACATCCATCCGTCATCCACGACTTAGTGCCCTAGCACATCCATCCGTCGACGACTTAGTGCCCTAGCACATCCATCCGTCGACGACTTAGTGCCCTAGCACATCCATCCGTCGACGACTTAGTGCCCTAGCACATCCATCCGTCAACGACTTAGTGCCCTAGCACATCCATCCGTCAACGACTTAGTGCCCTAGCACATCCATCCGTCGACGACTTAGTGCCCTAGCACATCCATCCATCAACGACTTAGTGCCCTAGCACATCCATCCGTCAACGACTTAGTGCCCTAGCACATCCATCCGTCGACGACTTAGTGCCCTAGCACATCCATCCGTCGACGACTTAGTGCCCTAGCACATCCATCCGTCGACTTAGTGCCCTAGCACATCCATCCGTCGACGACTTAGTGCCCTAGCACATCCATCCGTCGACTTAGTGCCCTAGCACATCCATCCGTCAACGACTTAGTGCCCTAGCACATCCATCCGTCGACTTAGTGCCCTAGCACATCCATCCGTCGACGACTTAGTGTCCTAGCACATCCATCCGTCGACTTAGTGCCCTAGCACATCCATCCGTCGACGACTTAGTGTCCTAGCACATCCATCCGTCAACGACTTAGTGTCCTAGCACATCCATCCGTCAACGACTTAGTGTCCTAGCACATCCATCCGTCGACGACTTAGTGTCCTAGCACATCCATCCGTCAACGACTTAGTGTCCTAGCACATCCATCCGTCGACGACTTAGTGTCCTAGCACATCCATCCGTCAACGACTTAGTGCCCTCCATCCAGCGACTTAGTGTCCTAGCACATCCGTCAACGACTTAGTGTCCTAGCACATCCATCCGTCAACGACTTAGTGCCCTAGCACATCCATCCGTCAACGACTTAGTGTCCTAGCACATCCATCCGTCAACGACTTAGTGTCCTAGCACATCCATCCGTCGACGACTTAGTGTCCTAGCACATCCATCCGTCAACGACTTAGTGTCCTAGCACATCCATCCGTCGACTTAGTGCCCTAGCACATCCATCCGTCAACGACTTAGTGTCCTAGCACATCCATCCGTCAACGACTTAGTGTCCTAGCACATCCATCCGTCGACGACTTAGTGTCCTAGCACATCCATCCGTCGACGACTTAGTGCCCTAGCACATCCATCCGTCAACGACTTAGTGCCCTAGCACATCCATCCGTCAACGACTTAGTGCCCTAGCACATCCATCCGTCGACGACTTAGTGCCCTAGCACATCCATCCGTCAACGACTTAGTGCCCTAGCACATCCATCCGTCAACGACTTAGTTCCCGACTTAGTGTGCCCTAGCACATCCATCCGTCAACGACTTAGTGCCCTAGCACATCCATCCGTCGACTTAGTGCCCTCGACTTAGTGTCCTAGCACATCCATCCGTCAACGACTTAGTGCCCTAGCACATCCATCCGTCAATGACTTAGTGCCCTAGCACATCCATCCGTCGACTTAGTGCCCTAGCACACATCCAGTGCCCGTCATCCGTCGACTTAGTGCCCTAGCACATCCATCCGTCGACTTAGTGCCCTAGCACATCCATCCGTCGACGACTTAGTGCCCTAGCACATCCATCCGTCGACTTAGTGCCCTAGCACATCCATCCGTCGACTTAGTGCCCTAGCACATCCATCCGTCGACTTAGTGCCCTAGCACATCCATCCGTCGACTTAGTGCCCTAGCACATCCATCCGTCGACGACTTAGTGCCCTAGCACATCCATCCGTCGACGACTTAGTGCCCTAGCACATCCATCCGTCGACGACTTAGTGCCCTAGCACATCCATCCGTCAACGACTTAGTGCCCTAGCACATCCATCCGTCAACGACTTAGTGCCCTAGCACATCCATCCGTCGACGACTTAGTGCCCTAGCACATCCATCCATCAACGACTTAGTGCCCTAGCACATCCATCCGTCGACTTAGTGCCCTAGCACATCCATCCGTCGACGACTTAGTGTCCTAGCACATCCATCCGTCGACGACTTAGTGCCCTAGCACATCCATCCGTCGACGACTTAGTGCCCTAGCACATCCATCCGTCAACGACTTAGTGCCCTAGCACATCCATCCGTCGACTTAGTGCCCTAGCACATCCATCCGTCACGACTTAGTGTCCTAGCACATCCATCCGTCGACTTAGTGCCCTAGCACATCCATCCGTCGACTTAGTGCCCTAGCACATCCATCCGTCGACTTAGTGCCCTAGCACATCCATCCGTCGACGACTTAGTGCCCTAGCACATCCATCCGTCGACGACTTAGTGCCCTAGCACATCCATCCGTCAACGACTTAGTGCCCTAGCACATCCATCCGTCGACTTAGTGCCCTAGCACATCCATCCGTCGACGACTTAGTGCCCTAGCACATCCATCCGTCGACGACTTAGTGCCCTAGCACATCCATCCGTCAACGACTTAGTGCCCTAGCACATCCATCCGTCGACTTAGTGCCCTAGCACATCCATCCGTCGACGACTTAGTGCCCTAGCACATCCATCCGTCAACGACTTAGTGCCCTAGTACATCCATCCGTCGACTTAGTGTCCTAGCACATCCATCCGTCGACGACTTAGTGCCCTAGCACATCCATCCGTCAACGACTTAGTGCCCTAGCACATCCATCCGTCAACGACTTAGTGCCCTAGCACATCCATCCGTCGACGACTTAGTGCCCTTGCACATCCATCCGTCAACGACTTAGTGCCCTAGCACATCCATCCGTCAACGACTTAGTGCCCTAGCACATCCATCCGTCGACGACTTAGTGCCCTTGCACATCCATCCGTCAACGACTTAGTGCCCTAGCACATCCATCCGTCAACGACTTAGTGTCCTAGCACATCCATCCGTCAACGACTTAGTGCCCTAGCACATCCATCCGTCGACGACTTAGTGCCCTTGCACATCCATCCGTCAACGACTTAGTGCCCTAGCACATCCATCCGTCAACGACTTAGTGCCCTAGCACATCCATCCGTCGACGACTTAGTGCCCTTGCACATCCATCCGTCAACGACTTAGTGCCCTAGCACATCCATCCGTCAACGACTTAGTGCCATAGCACATCCATCCGTCAACGACTTAGTGCCCTAGCACATCCATCCGTCAACGACTTAGTGCCCTAGCACATCCATCCGTCGACGACTTAGTGCCCTTGCACATCCATCCGTCAACGACTTAGTGCCCTAGCACATCCATCCGTCAACGACTTAGTGTCCTAGCACATCCATCCGTCGACTTAGTGTCCTAGCACATCCATCCGTCAACGACTTAGTGCCCTAGCACATCCATCCGTCGACTTAGTGTCCTAGCACATCCATCCGTCAACGACTTAGTGCCCTAGCACATCCATCCGTCGACTTAGTGTCCTAGCACATCCATCCGTCGACGACTTAGTGCCCTAGCACATCCATCCGTCAACGACTTAGTGCCCTAGCACATCCATCCGTCAACGACTTAGTGCCCTAGCACATCCATCCGTCGACGACTTAGTGCCCTTGCACATCCATCCGTCAACGACTTAGTGCCCTAGCACATCCATCCGTCGACTTAGTGTCCTAGCACATCCATCCGTCAACGACTTAGTGCCCTAGCACATCCATCCGTCGACTTAGTGTCCTAGCACATCCATCCGTCGACGACTTAGTGCCCTAGCACATCCATCCGTCAACGACTTAGTGCCCTAGCACATCCATCCGTCAACGACTTAGTGCCCTAGCACATCCATCCGTCGACGACTTAGTGCCCTTGCACATCCATCCGTCAACGACTTAGTGCCCTAGCACATCCATCCGTCGACTTAGTGTCCTAGCACATCCATCCGTCAACGACTTAGTGCCCTAGCACATCCATCCGTCGACTTAGTGCCCTAGCACATCCATCCGTCAACGACTTAGTGCCCTAGCACATCCATCCGTCGACTTAGTGCCCTAGCACATCCATCCGTCGACTTAGTGCCCTAGCACATCCATCCGTCGACTTAGTGCCCTAGCACATCCATCCGTCGACGACTTAGTGTCCTAGCACATCCATCCGTCGACGACTTAGTGCCCTAGCACATCCATCCGTCGACTTAGTGCCCTAGCACATCCATCCGTCGACTTAGTGCCCTAGCACATCCATCCGTCGACGACTTAGTGCCCTAGCACATCCATCCGTCGACTTAGTGCCCTAGCACATCCATCCGTCAACGACTTAGTGCCCTAGCACATCCATCCGTCGACGACTTAGTGCCCTAGCACATCCATCCGTCGACGACTTAGTGCCCTAGCACATCCATCCGTCAACGACTTAGTGCCCTAGCACATCCACCCGTCAACGACTTAGTGCCCTAGCACATCCATCCGTCGACGACTTAGTGCCCTAGCACATCCATCCGTCAACGACTTAGTGCCCTAGCACATCCATCCGTCAACGACTTAGTGCCCTAGCACATCCATCCGTCAACGACTTAGTGCCCTAGCACATCCATCCGTCAACGACTTAGTGCCCTAGCACATCCATCCGTCGACGACTTAGTGCCCTAGCACATCCATCCGTCGACGACTTAGTGCCCTAGCACATCCATCCGTCGACGACTTAGTGCCCTAGCACATCCATCCGTCGACGACTTAGTGCCCTAGCACATCCATCCGTCAACGACTTAGTGCCCTAGCACATCCATCCATCAACGACTTAGTGCCCTAGCACATCCATCCATCAACGACTTAGTGCCCTAGCACATCCATCCGTCAACGACTTAGTGCCCTAGCACATCCATCCGTCGACGACTTAGTGCCCTAGCACATCCATCCGTCAACGACTTAGTGCCCTAGCACATCCATCCATCAACGACTTAGTGCCCTAGCACATCCATCCATCAACGACTTAGTGCCCTAGCACATCCATCCGTCAACGACTTAGTGCCCTAGCACATCCATCCGTCAACGACTTAGTGCCCTAGCACATCCATCCGTCAACGACTTAGTGCCCTAGCACATCCATCCATCAACGACTTAGTGCCCTAGCACATCCACCCGTCGACGACTTAGTGCCCTAGCACATCCATCCGTCGACGACTTAGTGCCCTAGCACATCCATCCGTCAATGACGTAGTGCCCTAGCACATCCATCCGTCGACGACTTAGTGCCCTTGCACATCCATCCGTCAACGACTTAGTGCCCTAGCACATCCATCCGTCAATGACGTAGTGCCCTAGCACATCCATCCGTCGACGACTTAGTGCCCTAGCACATCCATCCATCAACGACTTAGTGCCCTAGCACATCCACCCGTCGACGACTTAGTGCCCTAGCACATCCATTCGTCGACGACTTAGTGCCCTAGCACATCCATCCGTCAATGACGTAGTGCCCTAGCACATCCATCCGTCGACTTAGTGCCCTAGCACATCCATCCGTCGACGACTTAGTGTCCTAGCACATCCATCCGTCGACGACTTAGTGCCCTAGCACATCCATCCGTCGACGACTTAGTGCCCTAGCACATCCATCCGTCAACGACTTAGTGCCCTAGCACATCCATTCGTCGACTTAGTGCCCTAGCACATCCATCCGTCGACGACTTAGTGTCCTAGCACATCCATCCGTCGACTTAGTGCCCTAGCACATCCATCCGTCGACTTAGTGCCCTAGCACATCCATCCGTCGACTTAGTGCCCTAGCACATCCATCCGTCGACGACTTAGTGCCCTAGCACATCCATCCGTCGACGACTTAGTGCCCTAGCACATCCATCCGTCAACGACTTAGTGCCCTAGCACATCCATCCGTCGACTTAGTGCCCTAGCACATCCATCCGTCGACGACTTAGTGCCCTAGCACATCCATCCGTCGACGACTTAGTGCCCTAGCACATCCATCCGTCAACGACTTAGTGCCCTAGCACATCCATCCGTCGACTTAGTGCCCTAGCACATCCATCCGTCGAAGACTTAGTGCCCTAGCACATCCATCCGTCAACGACTTAGTGTCCTAGTACATCCATCCGTCGACTTAGTGTCCTAGCACATCCATCCGTCGACGACTTAGTGCCCTAGCACATCCATCCGTCAACGACTTAGTGCCCTAGCACATCCATCCGTCAACGACTTAGTGCCCTAGCACATCCATCCGTCGACGACTTAGTGCCCTTGCACATCCATCCGTCAACGACTTAGTGCCCTAGCACATCCATCCGTCAACGACTTAGTGCCCTAGCACATCCATCCGTCGACGACTTAGTGCCCTTGCACATCCATCCGTCAACGACTTAGTGCCCTAGCACATCCATCCGTCAACGACTTAGTGTCCTAGCACATCCATCCGTCAACGACTTAGTGCCCTAGCACATCCATCCGTCGACGACTTAGTGCCCTTGCACATCCATCCGTCAACGACTTAGTGCCCTAGCACATCCATCCGTCAACGACTTAGTGCCCTAGCACATCCATCCGTCGACGACTTAGTGCCCTTGCACATCCATCCGTCAACGACTTAGTGCCCTAGCACATCCATCCGTCAACGACTTAGTGCCATAGCACATCCATCCGTCAACGACTTAGTGCCCTAGCACATCCATCCGTCAACGACTTAGTGCCCTAGCACATCCATCCGTCGACGACTTAGTGCCCTTGCACATCCATCCGTCAACGACTTAGTGCCCTAGCACATCCATCCGTCAACGACTTAGTGTCCTAGCACATCCATCCGTCGACTTAGTGTCCTAGCACATCCATCCGTCAACGACTTAGTGCCCTAGCACATCCATCCGTCGACTTAGTGTCCTAGCACATCCATCCGTCAACGACTTAGTGCCCTAGCACATCCATCCGTCGACTTAGTGTCCTAGCACATCCATCCGTCGACGACTTAGTGCCCTAGCACATCCATCCGTCAACGATTTAGTGCCCTAGCACATCCATCCGTCAACGACTTAGTGCCCTAGCACATCCATCCGTCGACGACTTAGTGCCCTTGCACATCCATCCGTCAACGACTTAGTGCCCTAGCACATCCATCCGTCGACTTAGTGTCCTAGCACATCCATCCGTCAACGACTTAGTGCCCTAGCACATCCATCCGTCGACTTAGTGTCCTAGCACATCCATCCGTCGACGACTTAGTGCCCTAGCACATCCATCCGTCAACGACTTAGTGCCCTAGCACAGCCATCCGTCAACGACTTAGTGCCCTAGCACATCCATCCGTCGACGACTTAGTGCCCTTGCACATCCATCCGTCAACGACTTAGTGCCCTAGCACATCCATCCGTCGACTTAGTGTCCTAGCACATCCATCCGTCAACGACTTAGTGCCCTAGCACATCCATCCGTCGACTTAGTGCCCTAGCACATCCATCCGTCAACGACTTAGTGCCCTAGCACATCCATCCGTCGACTTAGTGCCCTAGCACATCCATCCGTCGACTTAGTGCCCTAGCACATCCATCCGTCGACTTAGTGCCCTAGCACATCCATCCGTCAACGACTTAGTGCCCTAGCACATCCATCCGTCGACTTAGTGCCCTAGCACATCCATCCGTCAACGACTTAGTGCCCTAGCACATCCATCCGTCGACTTAGTGCCCTAGCACATCCATCCGTCGACTTAGTGTCCTAGCACATCCATCCGTCGACGACTTAGTGCCCTAGCACATCCATCCGTCAACGACTTAGTGCCCTAGCACATCCATCCGTCGACGACTTAGTGCCCTAGCACATCCATCCGTCGACGACTTAGTGCCCTAGCACATCCATCCGTCAACGACTTAGTGCCCTAGCACATCCATCCGTCGACTTAGTGCCCTAGCACATCCATCCGTCAACGACTTAGTGCCCTAGCACATCCATCCGTCAACGACTTAGTGCCCTAGCACATCCATCCGTCGACGACTTAGTGCCCTAGCACATCCATCCGTCAACGACTTAGTGCCCTAGCACATCCATCCGTCAACGACTTAGTGCCCTAGCACATCCATCCGTCGACGACTTAGTGCCCTAGCACATCCATCCGTCGACGACTTAGTGCCCTAGCACATCCATCCGTCGACTTAGTGCCCTAGCACATCCATCCGTCGACGACTTAGTGCCCTAGCACATCCATCCGTCGACTTAGTGCCCTAGCACATCCATCCGTCGACTTAGTGCCCTAGCACATCCATCCGTCGACTTAGTGCCCTAGCACATCCATCCGTCGACTTAGTGCCCTAGCACATCCATCCGTCGACGACTTAGTGCCCTAGCACATCCATCCGTCGACGACTTAGTGCCCTAGCACATCCATCCGTCGACGACTTAGTGCCCTAGCACATCCATCCGTCAACGACTTAGTGCCCTAGCACATCCATCCGTCAACGACTTAGTGCCCTAGCACATCCATCCGTCGACGACTTAGTGCCCTAGCACATCCATCCGTCAACGACTTAGTGCCCTAGCACATCCATCCGTCGACTTAGTGCCCTAGCACATCCATCCGTCGACGACTTAGTGCCCTAGCACATCCATCCGTCGACGACTTAGTGCCCTAGCACATCCATCCGTCAACGACTTAGTGCCCTAGCACATCCATCCGTCGACGACTTAGTGCCCTAGCACATCCATCCGTCGACTTAGTGCCCTAGCACATCCATCCGTCAACGACTTAGTGCCCTAGCACATCCATCCGTCGACTTAGTGCCCTAGCACATCCATCCGTCGACGACTTAGTGCCCTAGCACATCCATCCGTCGACGACTTAGTGTCCTAGCACATCCATCCGTCAACGACTTAGTGCCCTAGCACATCCATCCGTCGACGACTTAGTGCCCTAGCACATCCATCCGTCAACGACTTAGTGTCCTAGCACATCCATCCGTCAACGACTTAGTGCCCTAGCACATCCATCCGTCGACGACTTAGTGCCCTAGCACATCCATCCGTCAACGACTTAGTGCCCTAGCACATCCATCCGTCGACGACTTAGTGCCCTAGCACATCCATCCGTCAACGACTTAGTGCCCTAGCACATCCATCCGTCAACGACTTAGTGTCCTAGCACATCCATCCGTCAACGACTTAGTGCCCTAGCACATCCATCCGTCAACGACTTAGTGCCCTAGCACATCCATCCGTCAACGACTTAGTGCCCTAGCACATCCATCCGTCGACGACTTAGTGCCCTAGCACATCCATCCGTCAACGACTTAGTGCCCTAGCACATCCATCCGTCGACGACTTAGTGCCCTAGCACATCCATCCGTCAACGACTTAGTGTCCTAGCACATCCATCCGTCGACGACTTAGTGTCCTAGCACATCCATCCGTCGACGACTTAGTGTCCTAGCACATCCATCCGTCAACGACTTAGTGCCCTAGCACATCCATCCGTCAACGACTTAGTGCCCTAGCACATCCATCCGTCGACGACTTAGTGCCCTAGCACATCCATCCGTCAACGACTTAGTGCCCTAGCACATCCATCCGTCGACTTAGTGTCCTAGCACATCCATCCGTCAACGACTTAGTGCCCTAGCACATCCATCCGTCGACTTAGTGTCCTAGCACATCCATCCGTCAACGACTTAGTGCCCTAGCACATCCATCCGTCAATGACTTAGTGCCCTAGCACATCCATCCGTCGACTTAGTGCCCTAGCACATCCATCCGTCGATTTAGTGCCCTAGCACATCCATCCGTCGACTTAGTGCCCTAGCACATCCATCCGTCGACTTAGTGCCCTAGCACATCCATCCGTCGACGACTTAGTGTCCTAGCACATCCATCCGTCGACTTAGTGCCCTAGCACATCCATCCGTCGACTTAGTGCCCTAGCACATCCATCCGTCGACTTAGTGCCCTAGCACATCCATCCGTCGACTTAGTGCCCTAGCACATCCATCCGTCGACGACTTAGTGCCATAGCACATCCATCCGTCGACGACTTAGTGCCCTAGCACATCCATCCGTCGACGACTTAGTGCCCTAGCACATCCATCCGTCAACGACTTAGTGCCCTAGCACATCCATCCGTCAACGACTTAGTGCCCTAGCACATCCATCCGTCGACGACTTAGGGCCCTAGCACATCCATCCATCAACGACTTAGTGCCCTAGCACATCCATCCGTCGACTTAGTGCCCTAGCACATCCATCCGTCGACGACTTAGTGTCCTAGCACATCCATCCGTCGACGACTTAGTGCCCTAGCACATCCATCCGTCGACGACTTAGTGCCCTAGCACATCCATCCGTCAACGACTTAGTGCCCTAGCACATCCATCCGTCGACTTAGTGCCCTAGCACATCCATCCGTCGACGACTTAGTGTCCTAGCACATCCATCCGTCGACTTAGTGCCCTAGCACATCCATCCGTCGACTTAGTGCCCTAGCACATCCATCCGTCGACTTAGTGCCCTAGCACATCCATCCGTCGACGACTTAGTGCCCTAGCACATCCATCCGTCGACGACTTAGTGCCCTAGCACATCCATCCGTCAACGACTTAGTGCCCTAGCACATCCATCCGTCGACTTAGTGCCCTAGCACATCCATCCGTCGACGACTTAGTGCCCTAGCACATCCATCCGTCGACGACTTAGTGCCCTAGCACATCCATCCGTCAACGACTTAGTGCCCTAGCACATCCATCCGTCGACTTAGTGCCCTAGCACATCCATCCGTCGACGACTTAGTGCCCTAGCACATCCATCCGTCAACGACTTAGTGCCCTAGTACATCCATCCGTCGACTTAGTGTCCTAGCACATCCATCCGTCGACGACTTAGTGCCCTAGCACATCCATCCGTCAACGACTTAGTGCCCTAGCACATCCATCCTTCAACGACTTAGTGCCCTAGCACATCCATCCGTCGACGACTTAGTGCCCTTGCACATCCATCCGTCAACGACTTAGTGCCCTAGCACATCCATCCGTCAACGACTTAGTGCCCTAGCACATCCATCCGTCGACGACTTAGTGCCCTTGCACATCCATCCGTCAACGACTTAGTGCCCTAGCACATCCATCCGTCAACGACTTAGTGTCCTAGCACATCCATCCGTCAACGACTTAGTGCCCTAGCACATCCATCCGTCGACGATTTAGTGCCCTTGCACATCCATCCGTCAACGACTTAGTGCCCTAGCACATCCATCCGTCAACGACTTAGTGCCCTAGCACATCCATCCGTCGACGACTTAGTGCCCTTGCACATCCATCCGTCAACGACTTAGTGCCCTAGCACATGC
Source organism: Metamycoplasmataceae bacterium (assembly GCA_965263245.1). GTDB lineage: Bacteria > Bacillota_I > Bacilli_A > Mycoplasmatales > Metamycoplasmataceae > DT-68. The sequence goes on from CBDHHR010000537.1 coordinate 82,551, forward strand.
ATCCGTCAACGACTTAGTGCCATAGCACATCCATCCGTCAACGACTTAGTGCCCTAGCACATCCATCCGTCAACGACTTAGTGCCCTAGCACATCCATCCGTCGACGACTTAGTGCCCTTGCACATCCATCCGTCAACGACTTAGTGCCCTAGCACATCCATCCGTCAACGACTTAGTGTCCTAGCACATCCATCCGTCGACTTAGTGTCCTAGCACATCCATCCGTCAACGACTTAGTGCCCTAGCACATCCATCCGTCGACTTAGTGTCCTAGCACATCCATCCGTCAACGACTTAGTGCCCTAGCACATCCATCCGTCGACTTAGTGTCCTAGCACATCAATCCGTCGACGACTTAGTGCCCTAGCACATCCATCCGTCAACGACTTAGTGCCCTAGCACATCCATCCGTCAACGACTTAGTGCCCTAGCACATCCATCCGTCGACGACTTAATGCCCTTGCACATCCATCCGTCAACGACTTAGTGCCCTAGCACATCCATCCGTCGACTTAGTGTCCTAGCACATCCATCCGTCAACGACTTAGTGCCCTAGCACATCCATCCGTCGACTTAGTGTCCTAGCACATCCATCCGTCGACGACTTAGTGCCCTAGCACATCCATCCGTCAACGACTTAGTGCCCTAGCACATCCATCCGTCAACGACTTAGTGCCCTAGCACATCCATCCGTCGACGACTTAGTGCCCTTGCACATCCATCCGTCAACGACTTAGTGCCCTAGCACATCCATCCGTCGACTTAGTGTCCTAGCACATCCATCCGTCAACGACTTAGTGCCCTAGCACATCCATCCGTCGACTTAGTGCCCTAGCACATCCATCCGTCAACGACTTAGTGCCCTAGCACATCCATCCGTCGACTTAGTGCCCTAGCACATCCATCCGTCGACTTAGTGCCCTAGCACATCCATCCGTCGACTTAGTGCCCTAGCACATCCATCCGTCGACGACTTAGTGTCCTAGCACATCCATCCGTCGACGACTTAGTGCCCTAGCACATCCATCCGTCGACTTAGTGCCCTAGCACATCCATCCGTCGACTTAGTGCCCTAGCACATCCATCCGTCGACGACTTAGTGCCCTAGCACATCCATCCGTCGACTTAGTGCCCTAGCACATCCATCCGTCAACGACTTAGTGCCCTAGCACATCCACCCGTCGACGACTTAGTGCCCTAGCACATCAATCCGTCGACGACTTAGTGCCCTAGCACATCCATCCGTCAACGACTTAGTGCCCTAGCACATCCACCCGTCAACGACTTAGTGCCCTAGCACATCCATCCGTCGACGACTTAGTGCCCTAGCACATCCATCCGTCAACGACTTAGTGCCCTAGCACATCCATCCGTCAACGACTTAGTGCCCTAGCACATCCATCCGTCAACGACTTAGTGCCCTAGCACATCCATCTGTCAACGACTTAGTGCCCTAGCACATCCATCCGTCGACGACTTAGTGCCCTAGCACATCCATCCGTCGACGACTTAGTGCCCTAGCACATCCATCCGTCGACGACTTAGTGCCCTAGCACATCCATCCGTCGACGACTTAGTGCCCTAGCACATCCATCCGTCAACGACTTAGTGCCCTAGCACATCCATCCATCAACGACTTAGTGCCCTAGCACATCCATCCATCAACGACTTAGTGCCCTAGCACATCCATCCGTCAACGACTTAGTGCCCTAGCACATCCATCCGTCGACGACTTAGTGCCCTAGCACATCCATCCGTCAACGACTTAGTGCCCTAGCACATCCATCCATCAACGACTTAGTGCCCTAGCACATCCATCCATCAACGACTTAGTGCCCTAGCACATCCATCCGTCAACGACTTAGTGCCCTAGCACATCCATCCGTCAACGACTTAGTGCCCTAGCACATCCATCCGTCAACGACTTAGTGCCCTAGCACATCCATCCATCAACGACTTAGTGCCCTAGCACATCCACCCGTCGACGACTTAGTGCCCTAGCACATCCATCCGTCGACGACTTAGTGCCCTAGCACATCCATCCGTCAATGACGTAGTGCCCTAGCACATCCATCCGTCGACGACTTAGTGCCCTTGCACATCCATCCGTCAACGACTTAGTGCCCTAGCACATCCATCCGTCAATGACGTAGTGCCCTAGCACATCCATCCGTCGACGACTTAGTGCCCTAGCACATCCATCCATCAACGACTTAGTGCCCTAGCACATCCACCCGTCGACGACTTAGTGCCCTAGCACATCCATTCGTCGACGACTTAGTGCCCTAGCACATCCATCCGTCAATGACGTAGTGCCCTAGCACATCCATCCGTCGACTTAGTGCCCTAGCACATCCATCCGTCGACGACTTAGTGTCCTAGCACATCCATCCGTCGACGACTTAGTGCCCTAGCACATCCATCCGTCGACGACTTAGTGCCCTAGCACATCCATCCGTCAACGACTTAGTGCCCTAGCACATCCATTCGTCGACTTAGTGCCCTAGCACATCCATCCGTCGACGACTTAGTGTCCTAGCACATCCATCCGTCGACTTAGTGCCCTAGCACATCCATCCGTCGACTTAGTGCCCTAGCACATCCATCCGTCGACTTAGTGCCCTAGCACATCCATCCGTCGACGACTAAGTGCCCTAGCACATCCATCCGTCGACGACTTAGTGCCCTAGCACATCCATCCGTCAACGACTTAGTGCCCTAGCACATCCATCCGTCGACTTAGTGCCCTAGCACATCCATCCGTCGACGACTTAGTGCCCTAGCACATCCATCCGTCGACGACTTAGTGCCCTAGCACATCCATCCGTCAACGACTTAGTGCCCTAGCACATCCATCCGTCGACTTAGTGCCCTAGCACATCCATCCGTCGAAGACTTAGTGCCCTAGCACATCCATCCGTCAACGACTTAGTGTCCTAGTACATCCATCCGTCGACTTAGTGTCCTAGCACATCCATCCGTCGACGACTTAGTGCCCTAGCACATCCATCCGTCAACGACTTAGTGCCCTAGCACATCCATCCGTCAACGACTTAGTGCCCTAGCACATCCATCCGTCGACGACTTAGTGCCCTTGCACATCCATCCGTCAACGACTTAGTGCCCTAGCACATCCATCCGTCAACGACTTAGTGCCCTAGCACATCCATCCGTCGACGACTTAGTGCCCTTGCACATCCATCCGTCAACGACTTAGTGCCCTAGCACATCCATCCGTCAACGACTTAGTGTCCTAGCACATCCATCCGTCAACGACTTAGTGCCCTAGCACATCCATCCGTCGACGACTTAGTGCCCTTGCACATCCATCCGTCAACGACTTAGTGCCCTAGCACATCCATCCGTCAACGACTTAGTGCCCTAGCACATCCATCCGTCGACGACTTAGTGCCCTTGCACATCCATCCGTCAACGACTTAGTGCCCTAGCACATCCATCCGTCAACGACTTAGTGCCATAGCACATCCATCCGTCAACGACTTAGTGCCCTAGCACATCCATCCGTCAACGACTTAGTGCCCTAGCACATCCATCCGTCGACGACTTAGTGCCCTTGCACATCCATCCGTCAACGACTTAGTGCCCTAGCACATCCATCCGTCAACGACTTAGTGTCCTAGCACATCCATCCGTCGACTTAGTGTCCTAGCACATCCATCCGTCAACGACTTAGTGCCCTAGCACATCCATCCGTCGACTTAGTGTCCTAGCACATCCATCCGTCAACGACTTAGTGCCCTAGCACATCCATCCGTCGACTTAGTGTCCTAGCACATCCATCCGTCGACGACTTAGTGCCCTAGCACATCCATCCGTCAACGACTTAGTGCCCTAGCACATCCATCCGTCAACGACTTAGTGCCCTAGCACATCCATCCGTCGACGACTTAGTGCCCTTGCACATCCATCCGTCAACGACTTAGTGCCCTAGCACATCCATCCGTCGACTTAGTGTCCTAGCACATCCATCCGTCAACGACTTAGTGCCCTAGCACATCCATCCGTCGACTTAGTGTCCTAGCACATCCATCCGTCGACGACTTAGTGCCCTAGCACATCCATCCGTCAACGACTTAGTGCCCTAGCACATCCATCCGTCAACGACTTAGTGCCCTAGCACATCCATCCGTCGACGACTTAGTGCCCTTGCACATCCATCCGTCAACGACTTAGTGCCCTAGCACATCCATCCGTCGACTTAGTGTCCTAGCACATCCATCCGTCAACGACTTAGTGCCCTAGCACATCCATCCGTCGACTTAGTGCCCTAGCACATCCATCCGTCAACGACTTAGTGCCCTAGCACATCCATCCGTCGACTTAGTGCCCTAGCACATCCATCCGTCGACTTAGTGCCCTAGCACATCCATCCGTCGACTTAGTGCCCTAGCACATCCATCCGTCAACGACTTAGTGCCCTAGCACATCCATCCGTCGACTTAGTGCCCTAGCACATCCATCCGTCAACGACTTAGTGCCCTAGCACATCCATCCGTCGACTTAGTGCCCTAGCACATCCATCCGTCGACTTAGTGTCCTAGCACATCCATCCGTCGACGACTTAGTGCCCTAGCACATCCATCCGTCGACGACTTAGTGCCCTAGCACATCCATCCGTCGACGACTTAGTGCCCTAGCACATCCATCCGTCGACGACTTAGTGCCCTAGCACATCCATCCGTCAACGACTTAGTGCCCTAGCACATCCATCCGTCGACGACTTAGTGCCCTAGCACATCCATCCGTCAACGACTTAGTGCCCTAGCACATCCACCCGTCGACGACTTAGTGCCCTAGCACATCCATCCGTCAACGACTTAGTGCCCTAGCACATCCATCCGTCAACGACTTAGTGCCCTAGCACATCCATCCGTCGACGACTTAGTGTCCTAGCACATCCATCCGTCGACGACTTAGTGCCCTAGCACATCCATCCGTCGACTTAGTGCCCTAGCACATCCATCCGTCAACGACTTAGTGCCCTAGCACATCCATCCGTCGACTTAGTGCCCTAGCACATCCATCCGTCAACGACTTAGTGCCCTAGCACATCCATCCGTCGACTTAGTGCCCTAGCACATCCACGACTTAGTGCCCTAGCACATCCATCCGTCGACGACTTAGTGCCCTAGCACATCCATCCGTCGACGACTTAGTGCCCTAGCACATCCATCCGTCGACGACTTAGTGCCCTAGCACATCCATCCGTCAACGACTTAGTGCCCTAGCACATCCATCCGTCAACGACTTAGTGCCCTAGCACATCCATCCGTCGACGACTTAGGGCCCTAGCACATCCATCCATCAACGACTTAGTGCCCTAGCACATCCATCCGTCGACTTAGTGCCCTAGCACATCCATCCGTCGACGACTTAGTGTCCTAGCACATCCATCCATCGACGACTTAGTGCCCTAGCACATCCATCCGTCGACTTAGTGCCCTAGCACATCCATCCGTCGACGACTTAGTGCCCTAGCACATCCATCCGTCGACTTAGTGCCCTAGCACATCCATCCGTCAACGACTTAGTGCCCTAGCACATCCATCCGTCGACTTAGTGCCCTAGCACATCCATCCGTCGACGACTTAGTGTCCTAGCACATCCATCCGTCGACTTAGTGCCCTAGCACATCCATCCGTCGACGACTTAGTGTCCTAGCACATCCATCCGTCAACGACTTAGTGCCCTAGCACATCCATCCGTCAACGACTTAGTGTCCTAGCACATCCATCCGTGACCCTAGCACATCCATCCGTCAACGACTTAGTGCCCTAGCACATCCATCCGTCGACGACTTAGTGTCCTAGCACATCCATCCGTCAACGACTTAGTGTCCTAGCACATCCATCCGTCAACGACTTAGTGCCCTAGCACATCCATCCGTCAACGACTTAGTGCCCTAGCACATCCATCCGTCAACGACTTAGTGCCCTAGCACATCCATCCGTCAACGACTTAGTGCCCTAGCACATCCATCCGTCGACGACTTAGTGCCCTAGCACATCCATCCGTCAACGACTTAGTGCCCTAGCACATCCATCCGTCGACGACTTAGTGCCCTAGCACATCCATCCGTCAACGACTTAGTGCCCTAGCACATCCATCCGTCAACGACTTAGTGTCCTAGCACATCCATCCGTCGACGACTTAGTGCCCTAGCACATCCATCCGTCAACGACTTAGTGCCCTAGCACATCCATCCGTCGACGACCCTAGCACATCCATCCGTCGACGACTTAGTGCCCTAGCACATCCATCCGTCAACGACTTAGTGCCCTAGCACATCCATCCGTCAACGACTTAGTGCCCTAGCACATCCATCCGTCAACGACTTAGTGCCCTAGCACATCCATCCGTCGACTTAGTGTCCTAGCACATCCATCCGTCAACGACTTAGTGCCCTAGCACATCCATCCGTCAATGACTTAGTGCCCTAGCACATCCATCCGTCGACTTAGTGCCCTAGCACATCCATCCGTCGACTTAGTGCCCTAGCACATCCATCCGTCGACTTAGTGCCCTAGCACATCCACGACTTAGTGCCCTAGCACATCCATCCGTCGACGACTTAGTGCCCTAGCACATCCATCCGTCAACGACTTAGTGCCCTAGCACATCCATCCGTCGACTTAGTGCCCTAGCACATCCACGACTTAGTGCCCTAGCACATCCATCCGTCAACGACTTAGTGCCCTAGCACATCCATCCGTCGACGACTTAGTGCCCTAGCACATCCATCCGTCGACGACTTAGTGCCCTAGCACATCCATCCGTCGACGACTTAGTGCCCTAGCACATCCATCCGTCAACGACTTAGTGCCCTAGCACATCCATCCGTCAACGACTTAGTGCCCTAGCACATCCATCCGTCGACGACTTAGTGCCCTAGCACATCCATCCATCAACGACTTAGTGCCCTAGCACATCCATCCGTCGACTTAGTGCCCTAGCACATCCATCCGTCGACGACTTAGTGCCCTAGCACATCCATCCGTCGACGACTTAGTGCCCTAGCACATCCATCCGTCGACGACTTAGTGCCCTAGCACATCCATCCGTCAACGACTTAGTGCCCTAGCACATCCATCCGTCAACGACTTAGTGCCCTAGCACATCCATCCGTCGACGACTTAGTGCCCTAGCACATCCATCCGTCGACTTAGTGCCCTAGCACATCCATCCGTCGACTTAGTGCCCTAGCACATCCATCCGTCGACTTAGTGCCCTAGCACATCCATCCGTCGACGACTTAGTGCCCTAGCACATCCATCCGTCGACGACTTAGTGCCCTAGCACATCCATCCGTCAACGACTTAGTGCCCTAGCACATCCATCCGTCGACTTAGTGCCCTAGCACATCCATCCGTCGACGACTTAGTGCCCTAGCACATCCATCCGTCGACGACTTAGTGCCCTAGCACATCCATCCGTCAACGACTTAGTGCCCTAGCACATCCATCCGTCGACTTAGTGCCCTAGCACATCCATCCGTCGACGACTTAGTGCCCTAGCACATCCATCCGTCAACGACTTAGTGCCCTAGTACATCCATCCGTCGACTTAGTGTCCTAGCACATCCATCCGTCGACGACTTAGTGCCCTAGCACATCCATCCGTCAACGACTTAGTGCCCTAGCACATCCATCCGTCAACGACTTAGTGCCCTAGCACATCCATCCGTCGACGACTTAGTGCCCTTGCACATCCATCCGTCAACGACTTAGTGCCCTAGCACATCCATCCGTCAACGACTTAGTGCCCTAGCACATCCATCCGTCGACGACTTAGTGCCCTTGCACATCCATCCGTCAACGACTTAGTGCCCTAGCACATCCATCCGTCAACGACTTAGTGTCCTAGCACATCCATCCGTCAACGACTTAGTGCCCTAGCACATCCATCCGTCGACGACTTAGTGCCCTTGCACATCCATCCGTCAACGACTTAGTGCCCTAGCACATCCATCCGTCAACGACTTAGTGCCCTAGCACATCCATCCGTCGACGACTTAGTGCCCTTGCACATCCATCCGTCAACGACTTAGTGCCCTAGCACATCCATCCGTCAACGACTTAGTGCCATAGCACATCCATCCGTCAACGACTTAGTGCCCTAGCACATCCATCCGTCAACGACTTAGTGCCCTAGCACATCCATCCGTCGACGACTTAGTGCCCTTGCACATCCATCCGTCAACGACTTAGTGCCCTAGCACATCCATCCGTCAACGACTTAGTGTCCTAGCACATCCATCCGTCGACTTAGTGTCCTAGCACATCCATCCGTCAACGACTTAGTGCCCTAGCACATCCATCCGTCGACTTAGTGTCCTAGCACATCCATCCGTCAACGACTTAGTGCCCTAGCACATCCATCCGTCGACTTAGTGTCCTAGCACATCCATCCGTCGACGACTTAGTGCCCTAGCACATCCATCCGTCAACGACTTAGTGCCCTAGCACATCCATCCGTCAACGACTTAGTGCCCTAGCACATCCATCCGTCGACGACTTAGTGCCCTTGCACATCCATCCGTCAACGACTTAGTGCCCTAGCACATCCATCCGTCGACTTAGTGTCCTAGCACATCCATCCGTCAACGACTTAGTGCCCTAGCACATCCATCCGTCGACTTAGTGTCCTAGCACATCCATCCGTCGACGACTTAGTGCCCTAGCACATCCATCCGTCAACGACTTAGTGCCCTAGCACATCCATCCGTCAACGACTTAGTGCCCTAGCACATCCATCCGTCGACGACTTAGTGCCCTAGCACATCCATCCGTCAACGACTTAGTGCCCTAGCACATCCATCCGTCGACTTAGTGTCCTAGCACATCCATCCGTCAACGACTTAGTGCCCTAGCACATCCATCCGTCGACTTAGTGCCCTAGCACATCCATCCGTCAACGACTTAGTGCCCTAGCACATCCATCCGTCGACTTAGTGCCCTAGCACATCCATCCGTCGACTTAGTGCCCTAGCACATCCATCCGTCGACTTAGTGCCCTAGCACATCCATCCGTCGACGACTTAGTGCCCTAGCACATCCATCCGTCGACGACTTAGTGCCCTAGCACATCCATCCGTCAACGACTTAGTGCCCTAGCACATCCATCCGTCGACTTAGTGCCCTAGCACATCCATCCGTCAACGACTTAGTGCCCTAGCACATCCATCCGTCGACGACTTAGTGCCCTAGCACATCCACGACTTAGTGCCCTAGCACATCCATCCGTCAACGACTTAGTGCCCTAGCACATCCATCCGTCAACGACTTAGTGCCCTAGCACATCCATCCGTCGACGACTTAGTGCCCTAGCACATCCATCCGTCAACGACTTAGTGCCCTAGCACATCCACCCGTCAACGACTTAGTGCCCTAGCACATCCATCCGTCGACGACTTAGTGCCCTAGCACATCCATCCGTCAACGACTTAGTGCCCTAGCACATCCATCCGTCAACGACTTAGTGCCCTAGCACATCCATCCGTCAACGACTTAGTGCCCTAGCACATCCATCCGTCAACGACTTAGTGCCCTAGCACATCCATCCGTCGACGACTTAGTGCCCTAGCACATCCATCCGTCGACGACTTAGTGCCCTAGCACATCCATCCGTCGACGACTTAGTGCCCTAGCACATCCATCCGTCGACGACTTAGTGCCCTAGCACATCCATCCGTCAACGACTTAGTGCCCTAGCACATCCATCCATCAACGACTTAGTGCCCTAGCACATCCATCCATCAACGACTTAGTGCCCTAGCACATCCATCCGTCAACGACTTAGTGCCCTAGCACATCCATCCGTCGACGACTTAGTGCCCTAGCACATCCATCCGTCAACGACTTAGTGCCCTAGCACATCCATCCATCAACGACTTAGTGCCCTAGCACATCCATCCATCAACGACTTAGTGCCCTAGCACATCCATCCGTCAACGACTTAGTGCCCTAGCACATCCATCCGTCAACGACTTAGTGCCCTAGCACATCCATCCGTCAACGACTTAGTGCCCTAGCACATCCATCCGTCAACGACTTAGTGCCCTAGCACATCCATCCGTCGACGACTTAGTGCCCTAGCACATCCATCCGTCGACGACTTAGTGCCCTAGCACATCCATCCGTCAACGACTTAGTGCCCTAGCACATCCATCCGTCGACGACTTAGTGCCCTAGCACATCCATCCGTCAACGACTTAGTGCCCTAGCACATCCATCCGTCAATGACGTAGTGCCCTAGCACATCCATCCGTCGACGACTTAGTGCCCTAGCACATCCATCCATCAACGACTTAGTGCCCTAGCACATCCACCCGTCGACGACTTAGTGCCCTAGCACATCCATCCGTCGACGACTTAGTGCCCTAGCACATCCATCCGTCAATGACGTAGTGCCCTAGCACATCCATCCGTCGACTTAGTGCCCTAGCACATCCATCCGTCGACGACTTACGACTTAGTGTCCTAGCACATCCATCCGTCGACGACTTAGTGCCCTAGCACATCCATCCGTCGACGACTTAGTGCCCTAGCACATCCATCCGTCAACGACTTAGTGCCCTAGCACATCCATTCGTCGACTTAGTGCCCTAGCACATCCATCCGTCGACGACTTAGTGTCCTAGCACATCCATCCGTCGACTTAGTGCCCTAGCACATCCATCCGTCGACTTAGTGCCCTAGCACATCCATCCGTCGACTTAGTGCCCTAGCACATCCATCCGTCGACGACTTAGTGCCCTAGCACATCCATCCGTCGACGACTTAGTGCCCTAGCACATCCATCCGTCAACGACTTAGTGCCCTAGCACATCCATCCGTCGACTTAGTGCCCTAGCACATCCATCCGTCGACGACTTAGTGCCCTAGCACATCCATCCGTCGACGACTTAGTGCCCTAGCACATCCATCCGTCAACGACTTAGTGCCCTAGCACATCCATCCGTCGACTTAGTGCCCTAGCACATCCATCCGTCGACGACTTAGTGCCCTAGCACATCCATCCGTCAACGACTTAGTGCCCTAGTACATCCATCCGTCGACTTAGTGTCCTAGCACATCCATCCGTCGACGACTTAGTGCCCTAGCACATCCATCCGTCAACGACTTAGTGCCCTAGCACATCCATCCGTCAACGACTTAGTGCCCTAGCACATCCATCCGTCGACGACTTAGTGCCCTTGCACATCCATCCGTCAACGACTTAGTGCCCTAGCACATCCATCCGTCAACGACTTAGTGCCCTAGCACATCCATCCGTCGACGACTTAGTGCCCTTGCACATCCATCCGTCAACGACTTAGTGCCCTAGCACATCCATCCGTCAACGACTTAGTGTCCTAGCACATCCATCCGTCAACGACTTAGTGCCCTAGCACATCCATCCGTCGACGACTTAGTGCCCTTGCACATCCATCCGTCAACGACTTAGTGCCCTAGCACATCCATCCGTCAACGACTTAGTGCCCTAGCACATCCATCCGTCGACGACTTAGTGCCCTTGCACATCCATCCGTCAACGACTTAGTGCCCTAGCACATCCATCCGTCAACGACTTAGTGCCATAGCACATCCATCCGTCAACGACTTAGTGCCCTAGCACATCCATCCGTCAACGACTTAGTGCCCTAGCACATCCATCCGTCGACGACTTAGTGCCCTTGCACATCCATCCGTCAACGACTTAGTGCCCTAGCACATCCATCCGTCAACGACTTAGTGTCCTAGCACATCCATCCGTCGACTTAGTGTCCTAGCACATCCATCCGTCAACGACTTAGTGCCCTAGCACATCCATCCGTCGACTTAGTGTCCTAGCACATCCATCCGTCAACGACTTAGTGCCCTAGCACATCCATCCGTCGACTTAGTGTCCTAGCACATCCATCCGTCGACGACTTAGTGCCCTAGCACATCCATCCGTCAACGACTTAGTGCCCTAGCACATCCATCCGTCAACGACTTAGTGCCCTAGCACATCCATCCGTCGACGACTTAGTGCCCTTGCACATCCATCCGTCAACGACTTAGTGCCCTAGCACATCCATCCGTCGACTTAGTGTCCTAGCACATCCATCCGTCAACGACTTAGTGCCCTAGCACATCCATCCGTCGACTTAGTGTCCTAGCACATCCATCCGTCGACGACTTAGTGCCCTAGCACATCCATCCGTCAACGACTTAGTGCCCTAGCACATCCATCCGTCAACGACTTAGTGCCCTAGCACATCCATCCGTCGACGACTTAGTGCCCTAGCACATCCATCCGTCAACGACTTAGTGCCCTAGCACATCCATCCGTCGACTTAGTGTCCTAGCACATCCATCCGTCAACGACTTAGTGCCCTAGCACATCCATCCGTCGACTTAGTGCCCTAGCACATCCATCCGTCAACGACTTAGTGCCCTAGCACATCCATCCGTCGACTTAGTGCCCTAGCACATCCATCCGTCGACTTAGTGCCCTAGCACATCCATCCGTCGACTTAGTGCCCTAGCACATCCATCCGTCAACGACTTAGTGCCCTAGCACATCCATCCGTCAACGACTTAGTGCCCTAGCACATCCATCCGTCAACGACTTAGTGCCCTAGCACATCCATCCGTCGACTTAGTGCCCTAGCACATCCATCCGTCAACGACTTAGTGTCCTAGCACATCCATCCGTCGACGACTTAGTGCCCTAGCACATCCATCCGTCAACGACTTAGTGCCCTAGCACATCCATCCGTCGACGACTTAGTGCCCTAGCACATCCATCCGTCAACGACTTAGTGCCCTAGCACATCCATCCGTCAACGACTTAGTGCCCTAGCACATCCATCCGTCAACGACTTAGTGCCCTAGCACATCCATCCGTCAACGACTTAGTGCCCTAGCACATCCATCCGTCGACGACTTAGTGCCCTAGCACATCCATCCGTCAACGACTTAGTGCCCTAGCACATCCATCCGTCAACGACTTAGTGCCCTAGCACATCCATCCGTCGACGACTTAGTGCCCTAGCACATCCATCCGTCGACGACTTAGTGCCCTAGCACATCCATCCGTCGACTTAGTGCCCTAGCACATCCATCCGTCGACGACTTAGTGCCCTAGCACATCCATCCGTCAACGACTTAGTGCCCTAGCACATCCATCCGTCGACTTAGTGCCCTAGCACATCCATCCGTCGACTTAGTGCCCTAGCACATCCACGACTTAGTGCCCTAGCACATCCATCCGTCAACGACTTAGTGCCCTAGCACATCCATCCGTCGACGACTTAGTGCCCTAGCACATCCATCCGTCGACGACTTAGTGCCCTAGCACATCCATCCGTCGACGACTTAGTGCCCTAGCACATCCATCCGTCAACGACTTAGTGCCCTAGCACATCCATCCGTCGACGACTTAGTGCCCTAGCACATCCATCCGTCAACGACTTAGTGCCCTAGCACATCCATCCGTCGACTTAGTGCCCTAGCACATCCATCCGTCGACGACTTAGTGCCCTAGCACATCCATCCGTCGACGACTTAGTGCCCTAGCACATCCATCCGTCAACGACTTAGTGCCCTAGCACATCCATCCGTCGACGACTTAGTGCCCTAGCACATCCATCCGTCAACGACTTAGTGCCCTAGCACATCCATCCGTCAACGACTTAGTGCCCTAGCACATCCATCCGTCGACGACTTAGTGCCCTAGCACATCCATCCGTCGACGACTTAGTGCCCTAGCACATCCATCCGTCGACGACTTAGTGCCCTAGCACATCCATCCGTCAACGACTTAGTGCCCTAGCACATCCATCCGTCAACGACTTAGTGCCCTAGCACATCCATCCGTCAACGACTTAGTGTCCTAGCACATCCATCCGTCGACGACTTAGTGCCCTAGCACATCCATCCGTCAACGACTTAGTGCCCTAGCACATCCATCCGTCAACGACTTAGTGCCCTAGCACATCCATCCGTCAACGACTTAGTGCCCTAGCACATCCATCCGTCAACGACTTAGTGTCCTAGCACATCCATCCGTCAACGACTTAGTGCCCTAGCACATCCATCCGTCAACGACTTAGTGCCCTAGCACATCCATCCGTCAACGACTTAGTGCCCTAGCACATCCATCCGTCAACGACTTAGTGCCCTAGCACATCCATCCGTCAACGACTTAGTGTCCTAGCACATCCAGCACATCCATCCGTCGACGACTTATCCGTCAACGACTTAGTGTCCTAGCACATCCATCCGTCGACGACTTAGTGCCCTAGCACATCCATCCGTCAACGACTTAGTGCCCTAGCACATCCATCCGTCGACGACTTAGTGTCCTAGCACATCCATCCGTCGACGACTTAGTGTCCTAGCACATCCATCCGTCAACGACTTAGTGCCCTAGCACATCCATCCGTCAACGACTTAGTGCCCTAGCACATCCATCCGTCGACGACTTAGTGCCCTAGCACATCCATCCGTCAACGACTTAGTGCCCTAGCACATCCATCCGTCGACTTAGTGTCCTAGCACATCCATCCGTCAACGACTTAGTGCCCTAGCACATCCATCCGTCGACTTAGTGTCCTAGCACATCCATCCGTCAACGACTTAGTGCCCTAGCACATCCATCCGTCAATGACTTAGTGCCCTAGCACATCCATCCGTCGACTTAGTGCCCTAGCACATCCATCCGTCGATTTAGTGCCCTAGCACATCCATCCGTCGACTTAGTGCCCTAGCACATCCATCCGTCGACTTAGTGCCCTAGCACATCCATCCGTCGACGACTTAGTGCCCTAGCACATCCATCCGTCGACTTAGTGCCCTAGCACATCCATCCGTCGACTTAGTGCCCTAGCACATCCATCCGTCGACTTAGTGCCCTAGCACATCCATCCGTCGACTTAGTGCCCTAGCACATCCATCCGTCGACGACTTAGTGCCCTAGCACATCCATCCGTCGACGACTTAGTGCCCTAGCACATCCATCCGTCGACGACTTAGTGCCCTAGCACATCCATCCGTCAACGACTTAGTGCCCTAGCACATCCATCCGTCAACGACTTAGTGCCCTAGCACATCCATCCGTCGACGACTTAGTGCCCTAGCACATCCATCCATCAACGACTTAGTGCCCTAGCACATCCATCCGTCGACTTAGTGCCCTAGCACATCCATCCGTCGACGACTTAGTGCCCTAGCACATCCATCCGTCAACGACTTAGTGCCCTAGCACATCCATCCGTCGACGACTTAGTGCCCTAGCACATCCATCCGTCAACGACTTAGTGCCCTAGCACATCCATCCGTCAACGACTTAGTGCCCTAGCACATCCATCCGTCGACGACTTAGTGCCCTAGCACATCCATCCGTCGACTTAGTGCCCTAGCACATCCATCCGTCGACTTAGTGCCCTAGCACATCCATCCGTCGACTTAGTGCCCTAGCACATCCATCCGTCGACGACTTAGTGCCCTAGCACATCCATCCGTCGACGACTTAGTGCCCTAGCACATCCATCCGTCAACGACTTAGTGCCCTAGCACATCCATCCGTAGCACATCCATCCGTCAACGACTTAGTGCCCTAGCACATCCATCCGTCGACGACTTAGTGCCCTAGCACATCCATCCGTCGACGACTTAGTGCCCTAGCACATCCATCCGTCAACGACTTAGTGCCCTAGCACATCCATCCGTCGACTTAGTGCCCTAGCACATCCATCCGTCGACGACTTAGTGCCCTAGCACATCCATCCGTCAACGACTTAGTGCCCTAGTACATCCATCCGTCGACTTAGTGTCCTAGCACATCCATCCGTCGACGACTTAGTGCCCTAGCACATCCATCCGTCAACGACTTAGTGCCCTAGCACATCCATCCGTCAACGACTTAGTGCCCTAGCACATCCATCCGTCGACGACTTAGTGCCCTTGCACATCCATCCGTCAACGACTTAGTGCCCTAGCACATCCATCCGTCAACGACTTAGTGCCCTAGCACATCCATCCGTCGACGACTTAGTGCCCTTGCACATCCATCCGTCAACGACTTAGTGCCCTAGCACATCCATCCGTCAACGACTTAGTGTCCTAGCACATCCATCCGTCAACGACTTAGTGCCCTAGCACATCCATCCGTCGACGACTTAGTGCCCTTGCACATCCATCCGTCAACGACTTAGTGCCCTAGCACATCCATCCGTCAACGACTTAGTGCCCTAGCACATCCATCCGTCGACGACTTAGTGCCCTTGCACATCCATCCGTCAACGACTTAGTGCCCTAGCACATCCATCCGTCAACGACTTAGTGCCATAGCACATCCATCCGTCAACGACTTAGTGCCCTAGCACATCCATCCGTCAACGACTTAGTGCCCTAGCACATCCATCCGTCGACGACTTAGTGCCCTTGCACATCCATCCGTCAACGACTTAGTGCCCTAGCACATCCATCCGTCAACGACTTAGTGTCCTAGCACATCCATCCGTCGACTTAGTGTCCTAGCACATCCATCCGTCAACGACTTAGTGCCCTAGCACATCCATCCGTCGACTTAGTGTCCTAGCACATCCATCCGTCAACGACTTAGTGCCCTAGCACATCCATCCGTCGACTTAGTGTCCTAGCACATCCATCCGTCGACGACTTAGTGCCCTAGCACATCCATCCGTCAACGACTTAGTGCCCTAGCACATCCATCCGTCAACGACTTAGTGCCCTAGCACATCCATCCGTCGACGACTTAGTGCCCTTGCACATCCATCCGTCAACGACTTAGTGCCCTAGCACATCCATCCGTCGACTTAGTGTCCTAGCACATCCATCCGTCAACGACTTAGTGCCCTAGCACATCCATCCGTCGACTTAGTGTCCTAGCACATCCATCCGTCGACGACTTAGTGCCCTAGCACATCCATCCGTCAACGACTTAGTGCCCTAGCACATCCATCCGTCAACGACTTAGTGCCCTAGCACATCCATCCGTCGACGACTTAGTGCCCTTGCACATCCATCCGTCAACGACTTAGTGCCCTAGCACATCCATCCGTCGACTTAGTGTCCTAGCACATCCATCCGTCAACGACTTAGTGCCCTAGCACATCCATCCGTCGACTTAGTGCCCTAGCACATCCATCCGTCAACGACTTAGTGCCCTAGCACATCCATCCGTCGACTTAGTGCCCTAGCACATCCATCCGTCGACTTAGTGCCCTAGCACATCCATCCGTCAACGACTTAGTGCCCTAGCACATCCATCCGTCGACGACTTAGTGCCCTAGCACATCCATCCGTCGACGACTTAGTGCCCTAGCACATCCATCCGTCGACTTAGTGCCCTAGCACATCCATCCGTCAACGACTTAGTGCCCTAGCACATCCATCCGTCGACGACTTAGTGCCCTAGCACATCCATCCGTCAACGACTTAGTGCCCTAGCACATCCATCCGTCAACGACTTAGTGCCCTAGCACATCCATCCGTCGACGACTTAGTGCCCTAGCACATCCATCCGTCGACGACTTAGTGCCCTAGCACATCCATCCGTCAACGACTTAGTGCCCTAGCACATCCACCCGTCATCCGTCGACGACTTAGTGCCCTAGCACGACTTAGTGCCCTAGCACATCCATCCGTCGACGACTTAGTGCCCTAGCACATCCATCCGTCAACGACTTAGTGCCCTAGCACATCCATCCGTCAACGACTTAGTGCCCTAGCACATCCATCCGTCAACGACTTAGTGCCCTAGCACATCCATCCGTCAACGACTTAGTGCCCTAGCACATCCATCCGTCGACGACTTAGTGCCCTAGCACATCCATCCGTCGACGACTTAGTGCCCTAGCACATCCATCCGTCGACGACTTAGTGCCCTAGCACATCCATCCGTCGACGACTTAGTGCCCTAGCACATCCATCCGTCAACGACTTAGTGCCCTAGCACATCCATCCATCAACGACTTAGTGCCCTAGCACATCCATCCATCAACGACTTAGTGCCCTAGCACATCCATCCGTCAACGACTTAGTGCCCTAGCACATCCATCCGTCGACGACTTAGTGCCCTAGCACATCCATCCGTCAACGACTTAGTGCCCTAGCACATCCATCCATCAACGACTTAGTGCCCTAGCACATCCATCCATCAACGACTTAGTGCCCTAGCACATCCATCCGTCAACGACTTAGTGCCCTAGCACATCCATCCGTCAACGACTTAGTGCCCTAGCACATCCATCCGTCAACGACTTAGTGCCCTAGCACATCCATCCATCAACGACTTAGTGCCCTAGCACATCCACCCGTCGACGACTTAGTGCCCTAGCACATCCATCCGTCGACGACTTAGTGCCCTAGCACATCCATCCGTCAATGACGTAGTGCCCTAGCACATCCATCCGTCGACGACTTAGTGCCCTTGCACATCCATCCGTCAACGACTTAGTGCCCTAGCACATCCATCCGTCAATGACGTAGTGCCCTAGCACATCCATCCGTCGACGACTTAGTGCCCTAGCACATCCATCCATCAACGACTTAGTGCCCTAGCACATCCACCCGTCGACGACTTAGTGCCCTAGCACATCCATCCGTCGACGACTTAGTGCCCTAGCACATCCATCCGTCAATGACGTAGTGCCCTAGCACATCCATCCGTCGACTTAGTGCCCTAGCACATCCATCCGTCGACGACTTAGTGTCCTAGCACATCCATCCGTCGACGACTTAGTGCCCTAGCACATCCATCCGTCGACGACTTAGTGCCCTAGCACATCCATCCGTCAACGACTTAGTGCCCTAGCACATCCATCCGTCGACTTAGTGCCCTAGCACATCCATCCGTCGACGACTTAGTGTCCTAGCACATCCATCCGTCGACTTAGTGCCCTAGCACATCCATCCGTCGACTTAGTGCCCTAGCACATCCATCCGTCGACTTAGTGCCCTAGCACATCCATCCGTCGACGACTTAGTGCCCTAGCACATCCATCCGTCGACGACTTAGTGCCCTAGCACATCCATCCGTCAACGACTTAGTGCCCTAGCACATCCATCCGTCGACTTAGTGCCCTAGCACATCCATCCGTCGACGACTTAGTGCCCTAGCACATCCATCCGTCGACGACTTAGTGCCCTAGCACATCCATCCGTCAACGACTTAGTGCCCTAGCACATCCATCCGTCGACTTAGTGCCCTAGCACATCCATCCGTCGAACGACTTAGTGCCCTAGCACATCCATCCGTCAACGACTTAGTGCCCTAGTACATCCATCCGTCGACTTAGTGTCCTAGCACATCCATCCGTCGACGACTTAGTGCCCTAGCACATCCATCCGTCAACGACTTAGTGCCCTAGCACATCCATCCGTCAACGACTTAGTGCCCTAGCACATCCATCCGTCGACGACTTAGTGCCCTTGCACATCCATCCGTCAACGACTTAGTGCCCTAGCACATCCATCCGTCAACGACTTAGTGCCCTAGCACATCCATCCGTCGACGACTTAGTGCCCTTGCACATCCATCCGTCAACGACTTAGTGCCCTAGCACATCCATCCGTCAACGACTTAGTGTCCTAGCACATCCATCCGTCAACGACTTAGTGCCCTAGCACATCCATCCGTCGACGACTTAGTGCCCTTGCACATCCATCCGTCAACGACTTAGTGCCCTAGCACATCCATCCGTCAACGACTTAGTGCCCTAGCACATCCATCCGTCGACGACTTAGTGCCCTTGCACATCCATCCGTCAACGACTTAGTGCCCTAGCACATCCATCCGTCAACGACTTAGTGCCATAGCACATCCATCCGTCAACGACTTAGTGCCCTAGCACATCCATCCGTCAACGACTTAGTGCCCTAGCACATCCATCCGTCGACGACTTAGTGCCCTTGCACATCCATCCGTCAACGACTTAGTGCCCTAGCACATCCATCCGTCAACGACTTAGTGTCCTAGCACATCCATCCGTCGACTTAGTGTCCTAGCACATCCATCCGTCAACGACTTAGTGCCCTAGCACATCCATCCGTCGACTTAGTGTCCTAGCACATCCATCCGTCAACGACTTAGTGCCCTAGCACATCCATCCGTCGACTTAGTGTCCTAGCACATCCATCCGTCGACGACTTAGTGCCCTAGCACATCCATCCGTCAACGACTTAGTGCCCTAGCACATCCATCCGTCAACGACTTAGTGCCCTAGCACATCCATCCGTCGACGACTTAGTGCCCTTGCACATCCATCCGTCAACGACTTAGTGCCCTAGCACATCCATCCGTCGACTTAGTGTCCTAGCACATCCATCCGTCAACGACTTAGTGCCCTAGCACATCCATCCGTCGACTTAGTGCCCTAGCACATCCATCCGTCGACGACTTAGTGCCCTAGCACATCCATCCGTCAACGACTTAGTGCCCTAGCACATCCATCCGTCAACGACTTAGTGCCCTAGCACATCCATCCGTCGACGACTTAGTGCCCTAGCACATCCATCCGTCAACGACTTAGTGCCCTAGCACATCCATCCGTCGACTTAGTGCCCTAGCACATCCATCCGTCAACGACTTAGTGCCCTAGCACATCCATCCGTCGACTTAGTGCCCTAGCACATCCATCCGTCAACGACTTAGTGCCCTAGCACATCCATCCGTCGACTTAGTGCCCTAGCACATCCATCCGTCAACGACTTAGTGCCCTAGCACATCCATCCGTCAACGACTTAGTGCCCTAGCACATCCATCCGTCAACGACTTAGTGCCCTAGCACATCCATCCGTCAACGACTTAGTGCCCTAGCACATCCATCCGTCGACGACTTAGTGCCCTAGCACATCCATCCGTCAACGACTTAGTGCCCTAGCACATCCATCCGTCGACGACTTAGTGCCCTAGCACATCCATCCGTCGACGACTTAGTGCCCTAGCACATCCATCCGTCAACGACTTAGTGCCCTAGCACATCCATCCGTCGACGACTTAGTGCCCTTAGTGCCCAGCACATCCATCCGTCAACGACTTAGTGCCCTAGCACATCCATCCGTCGACGACTTAGTGCCCTAGCACATCCATCCGTCAACGACTTAGTGCCCTAGCACATCCATCCGTCGACGACTTAGTGCCCTAGCACATCCATCCGTCAACGACTTAGTGCCCTAGCACATCCATCCGTCAACGACTTAGTGCCCTAGCACATCCATCCGTCAACGACTTAGTGCCCTAGCACATCCATCCGTCAACGACTTAGTGCCCTAGCACATCCATCCGTCAACGACTTAGTGCCCTAGCACATCCATCCGTCAACGACTTAGTGCCCTAGCACATCCATCCGTCAACGACTTAGTGCCCTAGCACATCCATCCGTCAACGACTTAGTGCCCTAGCACATCCATCCGTCAACGACTTAGTGCCCTAGCACATCCACGACTTAGTGCCCTAGCACATCCATCCGTCAACGACTTAGTGCCCTAGCACATCCATCCGTCAACGACTTAGTGCCCTAGCACATCCATCCGTCAACGACTTAGTGCCCTAGCACATCCATCCGTCAACGACTTAGTGCCCTAGCACATCCATCCGTCAACGACTTAGTGCCCTAGCACATCCATCCGTCGACGACTTAGTGCCCTAGCACATCCATCCGTCAACGACTTAGTGCCCTAGCACATCCATCCGTCAACGACTTAGTGCCCTAGCACATCCATCCGTCGACGACTTAGTGCCCTAGCACATCCATCCGTCGACGACTTAGTGCCCTAGCACATCCATCCGTCAACGACTTAGTGCCCTAGCACATCCATCCGTCAACGACTTAGTGCCCTAGCACATCCATCCGTCGACGACTTAGTGCCCTAGCACATCCATCCGTCAACGACTTAGTGCCCTAGCACATCCATCCGTCAACGACTTAGTGCCCTAGCACATCCATCCGTCAACGACTTAGTGCCCTAGCACATCCATCCGTCAACGACTTAGTGCCCTAGCACATCCATCCGTCGACGACTTAGTGCCCTAGCACATCCATCCGTCGACGACTTAGTGCCCTAGCACATCCATCCGTCAACGACTTAGTGCCCTAGCACATCCATCCGTCGACGACTTAGTGCCCTAGCACATCCATCCGTCAACGACTTAGTGCCCTAGCACATCCATCCGTCAACGACTTAGTGCCCTAGCACATCCATCCGTCAACGACTTAGTGCCCTAGCACATCCATCCGTCAACGACTTAGTGCCCTAGCACATCCATCCGTCAACGACTTAGTGCCCTAGCACATCCATCCGTCAACGACTTAGTGCCCTAGCACATCCATCCGTCAACGACTTAGTGCCCTAGCACATCCATCCGTCAACGACTTAGTGCCCTAGCACATCCATCCGTCAACGACTTAGTGCCCTAGCACATCCATCCGTCAACGACTTAGTGCCCTAGCACATCCATCCGTCAACGACTTAGTGCCCTAGCACATCCATCCGTCAACGACTTAGTGCCCTAGCACATCCATCCGTCGACGACTTAGTGCCCTAGCACATCCATCCGTCAACGACTTAGTGCCCTAGCACATCCATCCGTCAACGACTTAGTGCCCTAGCACATCCATCCGTCGACGACTTAGTGCCCTAGCACATCCATCCGTCAACGACTTAGTGCCCTAGCACATCCATCCGTCATCCATGACGTAGTGCCCTAGCACATCCATCCGTCGACGACTTAGTGCCCTAGCACATCCATCCGTCAACGACTTAGTGCCCTAGCACATCCATCCGTCGACGACTTAGTGCCCTAGCACATCCATCCGTCAACGACTTAGTGCCCTAGCACATCCATCCGACGACTTAGTGCCCTAGCACATCCATCCGTCGACTTAGTGCCCTAGACGACTTAGTGCCCTAGCACATCCATCCGTCAACGACTTAGTGCCCTAGCACATCCATCCGTCGACGACTTAGTGCCCTAGCACATCCATCCGTCGACGACTTAGTGCCCTAGCACATCCATCCGTCGACTTAGTGCCCTAGCACATCCATCCGTCAACGACTTAGTGCCCTAGCACATCCATCCGTCAACGACTTAGTGCCCTAGCACATCCATCCGTCGACGACTTAGTGCCCTAGCACATCCATCCGTCGACGACTTAGTGCCCTAGCACATCCATCCGTCAACGACTTAGTGCCCTAGCACATCCATCCGTCAACGACTTAGTGCCCTAGCACATCCATCCGTCGACGACTTAGTGCCCTAGCACATCCATCCGTCGACGACTTAGTGCCCTAGCACATCCATCCGTCAACGACTTAGTGCCCTAGCACATCCATCCGTCAACGACTTAGTGTGCCCTAGCACATCCATCCGTCAACGACTTAGTGCCCTAGCACATCCATCCGTCAACGACTTAGTGCCCTAGCACATCCATCCGTCAACGACTTAGTGCCCTAGCACATCCATCCGTCAACGACTTAGTGCCCTAGCACATCCATCCGTCGACGACTTAGTGCCCTAGCACATCCATCCGTCGACTTAGTGCCCTAGCACATCCATCCGTCAACGACTTAGTGCCCTAGCACATCCATCCGTCGACTTAGTGCCCTAGCACATCCATCCGTCGACGACTTAGTGCCCTAGCACATCCATCCGTCGACGACTTAGTGCCCTAGCACATCCATCCGTCAACGACTTAGTGCCCTAGCACATCCATCCGTCAACGACTTAGTGCCCTAGCACATCCATCCGTCGACGACTTAGTGCCCTAGCACATCCATCCGTCGACGACTTAGTGCCCTAGCACATCCATCCGTCAACGACTTAGTGCCCTAGCACATCCATCCGTCAACGACTTAGTGCCCTAGCACATCCATCCGTCGACGACTTAGTGCCCTAGCACATCCATCCGTCAACGACTTAGTGCCCTAGCACATCCATCCGTCAACGACTTAGTGCCCTAGCACATCCATCCGTCGACGACTTAGTGCCCTAGCACTTACGACTTAGTGCCCTAGCACATCCATCCGTCGACGACTTAGTGCCCTTGCACATCCATCCGTCAACGACTTAGTGCCCTAGCACATCCATCCGTCAACGACTTAGTGTCCTAGCACATCCATCCGTCAACGACTTAGTGCCCTAGCACATCCATCCGTCGACGATTTAGTGCCC
>CBDHHR010000538.1:0-2500 GCA_965263245.1 Metamycoplasmataceae bacterium
AGTAAAGAGAAAAGTAAGAAGTTTGACATTTAAGTTGTACTTTGAGATGTTGCCTGCGGTGTCGTTGAATGAGTAAGACCTACTGAAGTGATGATGCTGTCATTCATGGAAATGAAAATATCATTATGGGCCTAATAATGATAAATATAATTTGTGCAATTATCGTTGTATCTAAGGTTACATTTGGTGGATAAACATTACTTTTTGCAGTTGTGGAATCTATGTTATTTGTAATAATAACGCACATATTTCAAACAGATACGTTTGTTGTTTTCATAAAGTTCTATGCTCGCTGATAACTACAGCTAGCGTTCACGATATTTGCATAATATATATTCATTCGTTCTTATGTTAAGTTGGATACTCAATGTATTTACTATGATATTAGGTTTGAAAGTGAGAGTGATTACCTTGATATTGCGTTACACATTGTGTGGGTCTAACATCTTTTGATCATAGTTTTCGTATAATCATAATTATATTACTTTCATGATAATCATTCATGCAAACTCCTTTAACGCAGATATTCGAAAAATAGTACATATTAATGTAGTTTAGTTATAACGAGATATCACTCTAGAATTATATCAACAAATGGTTTCCTATTCCAGTTTCAGTTTGTGCTATAGACGCTAATTCGTGACATATCTTTGACAAGGCAAAACGTCACAATTGGAACATGCAAAAAACAGATTTTTCCCATCGCTATTTGTTGATCGTTTTGTAGTATAATGATATTTCAATGTCGCGTACAGAAAATAATTTTGGACAAAAATGAAAATTCATGTCTTGCCTGAAACCGTTCAGCTATATATTAGCAACATTATGTTTAAATAAATATATTCGGTTATAGTCGTTGTAAAGAAGTAGTTCGCAAGTTCGCAGTTCGCAGTTCGCAGATCGTAATTGCTGCCGGGGACAGCCTAATTGCAACGACGAACATTTTGTAGGAATCTCAAAGTCTCTTTATACCCGTTGCTCAATTCAGTTGACACCTCTGACTGACCTGAAATTGCAGACGTGCCGTTGACGTCTGAACAATGTGTTCGTGAGCCCACCTTCGGCTCACCTGAATAGGGTCCAACTTAATTAATAGCGGCCTCCTTTTGCGAAAGTAATTGCGCGTTGTGCGTGGGGTTGCGACGCTGGAGTTAACGAGAACTTGAACTTGGGTTGGGTTCTACAGGTGTACTTAGAGGACAATGCAAGTTTCGCCGTGATGAAAGCCATATAACACTTAACTGACATCAACGAATGGTGTATTGTTTTCGTTATATATTGACAACTTAACGTTTGATTTTACACCCACCTGTTGTACCACAACGTGATAGCTTCGCAAATGCGCATTTCGTTACTGCTATGGGACCCTGCTTAACTGCAATGAGGAAAATCGTGTAGGAGTTTCTGTCTCGACTTATAAGGGTCGGACAAATGGAACCTTTTGATACGTATGGTTTGAATATATAAACACATTTGTGGTAATCTTAACGTCATTGCACTCTAATGGGTTTTGTAGTCAAATGATTGTCCGTTTGTTTGATATACCACCACGTGCTGTAAAACTATATGATAGTGATATTTATCAGATAAACGAAACAATATATGACACAATGAGAAAGCTGATAAAAACGAAACCGTTCTAACCATTGCACTGCGTCAAATGTTTGTTGTAAAGACGCAGCGTTTGTTGTAAAGACGCAGCGTTTGTTGTAAAGACGCAGCGTTTGTTGTAAAGACGCAGCGTTTGTTGTAAAGCCGTTGCGTATCACCTGCGCCGTACTCTTGTTGATACTTGTACATTAGAGGTCACGTGCTCCGTCCTGTGTACTCTGTTATGATACGTAATTACACATCAAACGTGCTACATTATCCATTGACTAAACACTTACAATTCGCAGTAGACTACCCATATGTTTACTCTTGACAACATCTACTGCGACGTACGCATGGACTATACAACAAAGATACAGCCGTATGTAGCATCGCTGTATAACATAATGATGTAATTAATTCGTTCTCGGAACTAACCGATACATTCATCGACGCTGTAAATGATGTCACGAAACATGCACTATTGTTTCGTACCGTGTGTGTGTGTGTGTGTGCGTGTGCGTGTGCGTGTGCGTGTGCGTGTGCGTGTGCGTGTGCGTGTGCGTGTGCGTGTGCGTGTGCGTGTGCGTGTGCGTGTGCGTGTGCGTGTGCGTGTGCGTGTGCGTGTGCGTGTGTCTGTGTGTGTGTGTGTGTGCGTGCGTGCGTGCGTGCGCGTGCGCGTGCACGTGCGCACGTGTGTGTGTGCGTGCGTGTGTATGTGTGTGCGTGCTTGCGTGCGCGTGTGTGTGTAAGTGCGCGCGTGTGTGTGTTCGTGTGTGTGTGTATGAATGTGTGTGTGTTCGTGTGCGTTTGTGTGTGTGTGTGTGCGTGTATGTGCGCGCGTGGATATATATATATATATATATATATATATGTGTGTGTGTGTGTGTGTGTGTGTGTGTGTGTGTGT
>CBDHHR010000538.1:7500-11344 GCA_965263245.1 Metamycoplasmataceae bacterium
ACCCATTTCTGTTATCTCATTGGTTGGTTTCATTCCTATTGCATTCACAAGTGTTGATCTTCCCGTGAAACTACGCAAGAAGAAGGAATGTTTACTTTGTTGTTGGCGATATGTACTGACTTTGTTAACATTACTTTATCGAAACCATTCCTCACTCTGATATGTTATTAAAGAATGTCTACACGTGAATCTTTTAGCTTCAAAGACGTTGATGAATTGGGCCACGGAAGGGGTCTGACTTTGGGGAGAAATAAACCAGGCTGGGTAAATGCGCTCTGACAAACTCGTCCAGTGATTGAAATAGACGTTCTGTGGATGCAGTGAAGTCACGTCACGCATGGCTGACTGTTCCTTGTTGGTTGCTGGGCGAGTCAGGTGGCGAGTTTGTCACTTCGCACTGGTCTTTTGCATCAAATACGACTTAAACTTCCTGGCACACTGCAGCCATCCCCAAATTACATACCCAATTCGGCGACGCACTCTGAAACTCTGGATGCTAACTCTATCCAGCCATGACCCCAGTAACCTTTAGACCTTTTGAGCAACGTTTAACATTAGTTTTAAAGTCTATGCAATTTTGTAGATATAATTCAAGAATCAGATTTGTAGGAACTGTGCAAACGCGTTATGCTAATTCATCCACCCTAGGACCATCAGTTGTATTGCCATCTCTGCTGACAGGGAATTGTAGTTGCAATGTTGTCTTATTCGTGCTGTTTTGTCTAGACAATAATTGCGCATGACTAACTGTCATTTATACAGTTATGATACATTACAACAATTCAACTATACAACATCAACATGTTACTAAAGCAAAATCTCATAGAAGCCATGCTGGAGTAGTAACCTATATCTGGTTCAGGATCACTCTCGGCGCATGACACTGGATTCAGGTTCTTGGCGCACCGTTTACTTCGCAGAGGATGCACAAATCCGGCTTGTATCGTTTGCTTCGTTATGATAAACTTTTCTATAAAACAACACTGTTCGCAGTAACGGTGCCGAGAAGAACGGTCGGAAGAAGCAGCTTTGCGGTGGCAGGCCCAACCTTGTGGAACCGCTTGCCAAAGTGTGTGAGATCAACTGAGACATTGGCAGCTTTCCGAAAACAACTAAAATCTCACCCATTTCGCTTACACTACCTGCCTTGATGACACTGATTTCTATTTTATAACACTGCTTGGTTTTAAATTGTTCTGTTTGAAGTATTTTACACCCTAATTTAGTTATTGTTTTAAATTGTTTATCTTAGCTTATTTTGATTTATCGTTGCTTACTTATTCATGTTAGTTTACATACTTATTTATATTAGCTTATTTATTTTGTCTTACCTTATGTATTTAATTAATCTATATTCAACACGTCATATTAATATGTACTTATTTATCCTAGCTTATTTACTTATTTATCTTAGCTTATTTATTTTATCTTCCCTTAAGTACTTAACTAATTGGTATTTTGTATTTAGTCAACACGTCATATTAATGTGAAACGCTTTGATCGGCGCTTAGTTACTTAAAAAGTGCTATATTAAGAAACGAAATTGTTATTATTATTATTATTAATACCATCATTTCAACACGAATTATTCGTGAACTCAAACTTAAGACAACATCCTTTAAAGTTTATATATATATATATATAAATTCAATAACTGAATCGACTACCTGAACGCATAGTTAAATTAACACCCAAAATGCAATTTAGGAAAGCTTTGCGAATGTAACAATTTAAACTTTCCATAAGTTTGATAGACACCAATAAGAATTTATTTGATTGAAATAGTTGTGCGTGGTTATTATTCCATATCAATGTCAGTTCACCATTACGATGATGGGTGCTTGTGAAATGTGACACTCTTTGTGTATTCGTATAACATGTTGTCCTCGTTGGAACGTGTCTTACCATTGTTGATAGTAAATACAATTCATTCATCTCCACCACTCATAAACACTACACGCCCAATCCCCTTCAACACCGACCCACCCACTCATTCAACCACCCACCCACCCCCTCATTCACCCACCCACCCACCCACACTAATACTAAAACTATTCAGCCACCTTTCTGATCTAGTTGAAGAGCCCATTCACGCGTCGTTCGCACGCCTAACTGTCAGATTCCGCGTAACGACGTAGTGAGTGCATCAGACCGTGACGTGCGAGCAGCCAGTGCGTGATCATCGTCGCACGCTTTAAACGCACCTATCACGTGTCACATTTCAGATCACTTCCTTCGTCCTTCTCTAATTATAGTTAGTGTTTTGGTAAATAAACGAGTCGCTATTTTTAAGGCGTAATATTTCTTCTGGCTTTTATGTCGTGTGAATATTTTGTCGCGGTTCATTTCGTGTCGTGGACTAATTTGAACAATTGTTTCACGGGTTGAGGGTATTTCACTCACAGCTGCAAACCATTTGTATGTTTGTAAAAGTGGCGACATTAGTTATATTATCCACATGTGATTTGTTTCTTAATTTAGCATTACATATTGGAGAAGGATTTCAAAATGGACTTCACTCTCGGCGCGGTAAACCGGTGTCGTCGGCCCAGACTCGACCGAGCCCAGATTTGACTCCGAATTGTTTAAATATTGTTATGCACAACATCCTCGGAATTAGAGATTGAACACATTGATGCACTTCGAAACACTTTTTTTTGTCGAAGCATTAGCCATTAGCCTAGGTAAAACGAATGCTATTCTGACCTGTCAATTCGGGTCTATACGCTGAGCATCTGTGTGAATAGCCTCGCCCCACCGCAGATTTCGTCGTTGTATGTAATGACGTTTAGTCTAGTTGTGCTCAATCAACTGATTACTAGTTAGGCCATGGGCAAACATGTATTTGACATACTGTCTACTTCACACTTGTCGTCCCTGATCGGCTTGTTAATTGCACACGACAGCGGGACCAGATTCGGAATCGAATCTCGGCTCGGTCGAATCTCGGCCCACGACACCGGGGTCGGGTTCTGAGCGCACGGTTTAGCTCGCGACATAAACGCCGTGTAGTGATTTCCCTCTTCCCTGTAGTGAAAGTGCTACACGCCACAGCATTGACTACACAACGCAGTTGTGGGCAACCGGTCAAATTACAATGTATCGGAATGACTAATGACAGGTAAATGGACACGCACAAAACGAGACAATAGAGTCTATATGAAGAAAAGTGTAATCGTATCCCATTGTTCCTTTTGAATATCTCTGTGCAGCTTACTCCAGTGTCATATTCAAAAAAGTTCCTATGACATCAATGTGGCTGTCGCTCCGTCAATATGGCGGCTCAATTATTCGTCGTGGGTCGTGAGTACACGCGCCCACCGCTTGGTAACAACAGCCAAATAGTTCCAAAATAGCCGACCATCGTAACTCATTCACTCACTCACCACTCACTCACTCACTCACTCACTCACTCACTCACTCACTCACTCACTCACTCACTCACTCACTCACTCACTCACTCACTCACTCACTCACTCACTCACTCACTCACTCACTCACTCACTCACTCACTCACTCACTCACTCACTCACTCACTCACTCACTCACTCACTCACTCACTCACTCACTCACTCACTCACTCACTCACTCACTCACTCACTCACTCACTCACTCACT
Organism: Metamycoplasmataceae bacterium; assembly: GCA_965263245.1. Lineage (GTDB taxonomy): Bacteria > Bacillota_I > Bacilli_A > Mycoplasmatales > Metamycoplasmataceae > DT-68. The sequence goes on from CBDHHR010000538.1 coordinate 11,119, forward strand.
CACTCACTCACTCACTCACTCACTCACACACTCACTCACACTCACTCACTCACTCACTCACTCACTCACTCACTCACTCACCCACCCACCCACCCACCCTCTCTCCCTCCCTCCCTCCCTCCCTCCCTCCCTCCCTCCCTCCCTCCCTCCCTCCCTCCCTCCCTCCCTCCCTCCCTCCCTCCCTCCCTCCCTCCTTCCCTCTTTCTCTCGCCCTATTAATTTCTCG
>CBDHHR010000539.1:0-6726 GCA_965263245.1 Metamycoplasmataceae bacterium
ATTGATACCGTGTAAATCTGTACAGATGTACCACACACACACACACACACACATATATATATATATATATATATATATATATATATATATATATATATATATATATATGTGTGTGTGTGTGTGTGTGTGTGTGGTACATCTGTACAGATTTATACGGTATCAATAAAGTATGTTTTGTGTTAGCTATCATTTACGATCACCCAACTTTAACACCACCAAAAACAACATTTAGTTATCACCACCACCACTACCATAGACACCACCACCACCACTACCACCATTATCACCACCACCACCACCACTACCACTATTATCACCACCACCAACAACAACAACACTACCACCACTACCACCATTATCACCACGACGACCACCACCACCAACACTACCACCAGTACCACTATTATCTCCACCACCACCGACAACAACAACACTACCACCACTACCACTATTATCACCACCACCAACACTACCACCACTACCACTATTATCACCACCACCACCACCAATACTACCACCACTACCACCATTATCACCACCACCACCAACACTACCACCACTACCACTATTATAACCATCACCAGCAACAACAACAACACTACCACCACTATTATCACAACCACCACCAACACTACCACCACTACCACTATTATCACTACCACCACCACCACAACATTACCACCACTACCACTATTATCACCACCACCAATAACAACACTACCACCACTACCACTATTATCACCACCACCACCACACAACCACTATTATCACCACCACCAACACCAACACTACCACTATTATCACCACCACCACCAACACTACCACTATTATCACCACCACCAACACCAACACTACAACCACTACCACTATTATCACCACCACCACCAACAACACTACCACCACTACCACTATTATCACCACCACCACCAACACTACCACCACTACCACTATTATCACCACCACCACAACCAACACTACCACCACTACCACTATTGTCACCACCCACCACCACCAACACTACCACCACTACCACTATTATCACCACCACCACCACCAACACTACCACTATTGTCACCACCACCAACACTACCACCAATACCACTATTATCACCACCACCAACAACACTACCACCACTACCACTATTATCACCACCGCCACCAACAACAACACTACCATCACAGCCACTATTATCACCACAAACAACAACAACAACACTACCACCACTATCACTATTAACACCACCAACAACAACAACAACACTACCACCACTACCACTATTAACACCACCACCACCAACAACAACAACACTACCACCACTACCACTATTATCACCACCACCAACACTACTACAACTACCACTATTATCACCACTACCACCAACAACACTACCACCACTACCACTAGTATCACCACCACCACCAACAACACTACCAACACTACCACTATTATCACCACCACCACCAACACTACCACCACTACCACTATAATCACCACCACCAACAACACTACCACCACTACCACCATTATCACCACCAACACTACCACCACTACCACTATTATCACCACCAACAACAACAACAACAGTACCACCACTACCACTATTATCACACCACCACCAACTATTATCACCACCACCACCAACACTACCACCACTACCACTATTATCACTACCGCCACCACCACCAACATTACCACCAGAACCACTATTATCACCACCACCACCAACACCAACACTACCACTATTATCACCACCACCACCACCAACACTACCACCACTACCACTATTATCACCACCACCACTACCAACACTACCACCACTACCACTATTATCACCACAACCACCACCAACACTACCACCACTACCACTATTATCACCACCACCACCAACAACAACACTACCATCACTACCACTATTATCACCACAACCAACAACAACAACACTACCACTATTAACAACACAACCACCAACAACAACACTACCACCACTACCACTATTAACACCACCACCAACAACAACAACACTACCACTACTACCACTATTATCACCACCACCAACAATACTACCACTACCACTACTATCACCACTACCACCACCACCACTAGTATCACAACCACCAACACTACCACCACTACCACTATTATCACAACCACCAACAACAACAATACTACCACCACTACCAGTATTATCACCACCACCAACAACAACAAGACTACCATCACTACCACTATTAACACCACCACCAACAACAACAACACTACCACCACTACCACTATTAACACCACCAACAACAACAACAACACTACCACCACTACCATTAGTATCCCCACCACCACCACCAACACTACTACAACTACCACTATTATCACCACTACCACCAACAACACTACCACTAGTATCATCACCACCAACAACAACACTACCAACACTACCACTATTATCACCACCACCACCAACACCACCAACACTACCATCACTACCACTATTATCACCACTACCACCAACAACACTACCACTATTATCACCACCACCACCAACAATGCTACCACCACTACCACCATTATCACCACCACCACCAACACTACCACCACTACCACTATTATCACCACCACCACCAACAACAACAACAACACTACCACCACTACCACTATTATCACAACCACCACCAACTATTATCACCGCCACCACCAACACTTCCACGAGTACCACTATTATCACCACCACCACCACTACCACTATTATCACCACCACCACCATCACTACCACTATTATCACCACCACCACCACCAACAACAACAACACTACCACCACTACCACCATTATCACCACGACGACCACCACCACCAACACTACCACCAGTACCACTATTATCTCCACCACCACCGACAACAACAACTCTACCACCACTACCACTATTACCACCACTACCACCAATTATTATCACCACCACCACCAACATTACCACCACTACCACTATTACCACTACCGCCACCACCACCAACATTACGACCACTACCACTATTATCACCACAACCACCACCAATACTACCACCACTACCACTATTATCACTACCGCCACCACCACCAACATTACCACCACTACCACTAATATCACCACCACCAACAACAACACTACCACCACTACCACTATTATCACCACCACCACCAACACTACCACTATTATCACCACCACCAACACCCACCAACACTACCACTATTATCACCACCACCACCAAAACTACCACTATTATCACCACCACCAACACCAACACTACTACCACTACCACTATTATCACCACCACCACCAACAACACTACCACAACTACCACTATTATCACCCCAACCACCACCAACACTACCACCACTACCACTATTATCACCACCACCACCAACAACACTACCACCACTACCATTATTATCACCACAACCAACACTACGACCACTACAACTATTAACACTACCACCAACAACACTACCACCATTACCACTATTATCACCACCACCACCAACAACAACACTACCATCACTGCCACTATTATCACCACAACCAACAACAACAACACTACCACCACTACCACTATTAACACCACCACCAACAACAACAACACTACCACCACTACCTCTATTATCACCACCACCAACACTACTACCACTACCACTATTATCACCACTACCACCAACAACACTACCACCACTACCACTAGTATCACCACCACCAACACTACCACCACTACCACTATTATCACCACCACCACCAGCAACAAGACAACCATCACTACCACTATTAACACCACCACCAACAACAACAACACTAACACTATTAACACCACCACCAACAACAACAACACTACCACCACTACCACTATTAACACCACCACCAACAACAACACTACCACCACTACCACTATTATCCCCACCACCACCACCAACACTACTACAACTACCACTATTATCACCACTACCACCAACAACACTACCACCACTACCACTAGTATCACCACCACCACCAACAACACTACCAACACTACCACTATTATCACCACCACCACCACCAACAACACTACCACTATTATCACCACCACCACCACCAACACTACCACCACTACCACTATTATCACCACCACCACCACCAACACTACCAGCACTACCACTATTATCACCACAACCACCACGAACACTACCACCACTACCACTATTATCACCACCACCACCACCAACACTACCACCACAACCACTATTATCACCACCACCACCATCAACACTACCACCACCACCAACAACAACAACACTACCACTATTATCACCACCACCACCAACAACAACACTACCATCAGTACCACTATTATCACCACAACCAACAACAACAACAACACTACCACCACTACCACTATTAACACCACCACCAACAACAACAACAACACTCCCACCACTACCACTATTAACACCACCACCACCAACAACAACACTACCACCACTACCACTATTATCACCACCACCAACAACAACACTACCACCACTACCACTATTAACACCACAACCACCAACAACAACACTACCACCACTACCACTATTAACACCACCACCAACAACAACAACACTACCACCACTACCACTATTAACACCACCACCAACAACAACAACACTACCACCACTACCTCTATTATCACCACCACCAACACTACTACCACTACCACTATTATCACCACTACCACCAACAACACTACCACCACTACCACTAGTATCACCACCACCAACACTACCACCACTACCACTATTATCACTACCACCAACAACAACAATACTACCACCACTACCACTATTATCACCACCACCAACAACAACAAGACTACCATCACTACCACTATTAACACCACCACCAACAACAACAACAACACTACCACCACTACCACTATTAACACCACCACCAACAACAACAACACTACCACCACTACCTCTATTATCACCACCACCAACACTACTACCACTACCACTATTATCACCACCACCACCAGCAACAAGACAACCATCACTACCACTATTAACACCACCACCAACAACAACAACACTACCACAATTAACACCACCACCAACAACAACAACACTACCACTATTACCACTATTAACACCACCACCAACAACAACACTACCACCACTACCACTATTATCCCCACCACCACCACCAACACTACTACAACTACCACTATTATCACCACTACCACCAACAACACTACCACCACTACCACTAGTATCACCACCACCACCAACAACACTACCAACACTACCACTATTATCACCACCACCAGCACCAACAACACTACCACTATTATCACCACCACCACCAACAACACTACCACCACTACCACTATTATCACCACCACCACCAACAACACTACCAGCACTACCACTATTATCACCACAACCACCACGAACACTACCACCACTACCACTATTATCACCACCACCACCACCAACACTACCACCACTACCACTATTATCACCACCACCACCATCAACACTACCACCACCACCAACAACAACAACACTACCACTATTATCACCACCATCACCAACAACAACACTACCATCAGTACCACTATTATCACCACAACCAACAACAACAACAACACTACCACCACTACCACTATTAACAACACCACCAACAACAACAACAACACTACCAACACTACCACTATTAACACCACCACCAACAACAACAACACTACCACCACTACCACTATTATCACCACCACCAACAAAACACTACCACCACTACCACTATTAACACCACAACCACCAACAACAACACTACCACCACTACCACTATTAACACCACCACCAACAACAACAACACTACCACCACTACCACTATTAACACCACCACCAACAACAACAACACTACCACCACTACCACTATCATCACCACCACCAACACTACCACCACTACCACTATTATCACCACCACCAACAACAACAACACTACCACTACCACTATTAACACCACCACCAACAACAACAACACTACCACCACTACCACTATTAACACCACCACTAACAACAACAACACTACTACCACTACCAATATTATCACCACTACCACCAACAACACTACCACCACTACCACTAGTATCACCACCACCACCAACAACACTACCACCACTACCACAATTAACATCACCACCAACAACAACACTACCACCACTACCACTATTATCCCCACCACCACCACCAACACTACTACAACTACCACTATTATCACCACTACCACCAACAACACTACCACTAGTATCACCACCACCACCAACAACACTACCAACACTACCACTATTATCACCACCACCACCAACACCACCAACACTACCACCACTACCACTATTATCACCACCACCAACAATACTACCACCACTACCACCATTATCACCACCACCACCAACACTACCACCACTACCACTATTATCACCATCACCACCAACAACAACAACACTACCACCACTACCACTATTATCACAACCACCACCAACTATTATCACCGCCACCACCAACACTTCCACCACTACCACTATTATCAATACCGCCACCACCACCAACATTACCACCAGTACCACTATTATCACCACCACCACCACTACCACCATTATCACCACCACCACCATCACTACCACTATTATCACCACCACCACCAACAACAACACTACCACCACTACCACCATTATCACCACGACGACGACCA
>CBDHHR010000540.1:0-10972 GCA_965263245.1 Metamycoplasmataceae bacterium
TGAGTGAGTGTGTGTGTGTGTGTGTGTGTGTGTGTGTGTGTGTGTATGTGTGTGTGTGTGTGTGTGTGTGTGTGTGTGTGTGTGTGTGTGTGTGTGTGTGTGTGTGTGTGTGTGTGTGTGAGTGTGTGTGAGTGTGTGTGTATAAGTGTGTGCATGAGTGTGTTTGTATGTGTATGTGTATGTGTGAGTGTTTGTGTGTGCGTGCGTGCGTGTGTGTAAGTGTGTGTGTGTGTGTGTGTGTTTGTGTTTGTGTGTGTGTGTGTGTATGTGTGTGTGTGTGTCTGTGTGTGTGCATACGTATGTGCGTGCGTATGTGCGTGCGTGCGTGCATGTATTCGTAGTGTGCGTGCGTACTAGTGCGCCGATGTGTTTGTTTGGCCGTAGTTACCCTCGCACTTTACCAATATCACAAGGAGTGGACACAAGGAGTGGACGTGAAATAAAACGTTCGTAAACAATGTCTCAGACTCAGGGGTAGACGCTCTAAACTGCATAGGATCTTTATTGCTGCAAACAGATAGCGTACAACGTATCACTACTGGCTATTATAGGTGTCATCAAATAGTCGAGCAAGATACATTTATATTTGCCGTACGTTAACTCGCTGCGCTGGTCAGTGATCGCCTTGCCGCTCTGACGGGGGCGATGTAGTGTAAGTGCTGGACGAACTGTCGACTCTCCGTCAAGTTGATAGTCCGGTGACGTCTACGCTATTATTTTTAGTATGTGTGACGTCAGTGCCATTTAAGTATGTCTCCTCGTTCCCACAACGATGCCAACTTTGAACAGTTTTAGTGACTGACAGGTATCACGTCAAGAGGTGATGATATCATTCTTAGTCATTTAGTCACGCCATTTTATTTCATAATGTCTTCATATGAAGTTGTGCGCAAATGTTGTTCATCAAATATAGTGGCGTAGCCAGGATTTTGCATTGGAGGGGGCCACCCGACAAACAGCCCAACTCTGTATGTATATATATATATATATATATATATATATATATATATATATATATATATATATATATATATATATATATATATATATATATATCATGTCATGTGGTCATGTGGGGAAAATGGGAGAGAGAGTGGGAAAAGAATGAAAATATTACATAGACAGAAGAATTGGAGACTGCTGACAGAGAACGTAGTAAGAGAAGAGTGAGAGGATCATGGTCAACTCACCCTTGACGACAGTGATGCCAATAATAACAACAAAATGCTATTTATACCGTAGTCAAGTAGCCGGGCAACTATTATATTGCATCCATAGTAGCCATTAGCCAACATGCACATTGAGAATATGACATTTTCATTGCTCTGTCAACTTTTATGCTGCAGCCGGCTACAGAAGTGGAGAATTCCTAACTTAATTCTATTGAATGATGATTTGTTTTGCGAAAGGGTAGAACTGGGAAGGAACTTCTAGCACAGGCATCTTGAAACCCACTGTACTTTGTGATTCTATGAATCAGGCAGCCAGTTATTGGTCCTCCATTCCCCATTACCCTAATTTATCCCGGTATTGGGTGGTCATGCCCCCCCCCCCCATAGCTGCCCCCCTCGCCACTGATCACACAGACAAAACATCGCATTGTTTTATATTCGAAATAAACTAGTTACTTACTTAAAAATATACTTGAATTGTGCCTGACAATTTGGCCAGAATGTTTGATCAAAAGTACAAGTAGACCGTACGTAGTCAAGTTGGGTGTGCTTTTGTGAACTATCTGCCTCGCAAGTAGACCGTACGTAGTCAACTTGTATGTGCATTTGTGAACTATCTGCCTCGCAAGTAGACCGTACGTAATCAACTTGTATGTGCGTTTGTGAACTATCTGCCTCGCAAGTAGACCGTACGTAATCAACTTGTATGTGCGTTTGTGAACTATCTGCCTCGCAAGTAGACCGTACGTAATCAACTTGTATGTGCGTTTGTGAACTATCTGCCTCGCAAGTAGACCGTACGTAATCAACTTGTATGTGCGTTTGTGAACTATCTGCCTCGCAAGTAGACCGTACGTAATCAACTTGTATGTGCGTTTGTGAACTATCTGCCTCGCAAGTAGACCGTACGTAATCAACTTGTATGTGCGTTTGTGAACTATCTGCCTCGCAAGTAGACCGTACGTAATCAACTTGTATGTGCGTTTGTGAACTATCTGCCTCGCAAGTAGACCGTACGTAATCAACTTGTATGTGCGTTTGTGAACTATCTGCCTCGCAAGTAGACCGTACGTAATCAACTTGTATGTGCGTTTGTGAACTATCTGCCTCGCAAGTAGACCGTACGTAATCAACTTGTATGTGCATTTGTGAACTATCTGCCTCGCAAGTAGACCGTAAGTAGTCAACTTGTGTGCGTTTGTGAATTATCTGCCTCGCAAGTATACCGTGCGTAGTCAACATATATGTGCTTTTGTGAACTATCTGCTTCGCAGCCTCGCCTTGTGTTTGTCCATATTGTCATCTGTGATTCACATTTTCGCTGTCTTCTCGGCGTTTCTATGGAAAATCTGCCAACTAATTCTAGTTGTTTCCAGCACTCAGCAGGATTCCGTTAGTTGACTAGTCCGTATATAGTTTGGTTGCAAAGTCGTGATCTTATGAGGTCTCTTTCTCATTGAACTAATCAGTCTTTCTCAGAACATAAATTTTATGCCAAGCCGGTCTTTCTATGCTGGCACTGAGGGTGGTACGTCACTGACAGGGTGCGTGTCGTCCTCAGTGGGCAGGACACTTGTGCACGAATAGTCATCGCGCATTAATTATAGCGTGGCTGAATGCTTCCCAGAGAAGCTGAGATGGTGTTCGATTTTAAACAGATCTGCCACGGAATAAAATGTAAAGCGCTTTGAGTAACCCGGTGGATTTTATACTGCGCTATATAAGAACATATCATTTTCCATGTATTTGTTTTAAAAGACGTTTTATTATCTCTCGTTTTAATTCTGTAATTACTTAAAGTAATAATATATTTGTATACGTTTATCTTTTAGTGAGTAGGCTTACGTCTTTCTCATGTGTAATTCTGTTATAATTCTGTAGAGCGCCCGAAAGTAATTTTCAAATACGCAAACGCTACATAAGTATTTTATTATTATTATTATTATTATTATTCGTAGTAGTAGTAGTAGTAGTCGTAGTAGTAGTAGTAGTAGTAGTAGTAGTAGTAGTAGTAGTAGTAGTAGCAGTAGTAGTAGTAGTAGTAGTAGTAGTAGTAATAGCAGTAGCAGTAGCAGTAGCAGTAGCAGTAGCGGTAGCGGTAGCGGTAGCGGTAGCGGTAGCGGTAGCGGTAGCGGTAGCGGTAGCGGTAGCGGTAGCGGTAGCGGTAGCGGTAGCGGTAGCGGTAGCATAAATCAAAGACATTCCCTATAGTAAACGCCAACTTTTCCAATGTACATATCGTATTGCGCATTGGAGTTGGCTTATCGAACCTCTGGCAAAACATTATGCTTATGTCTTGGAACTCTTTTTTGAGCGCGGTGGTAAACCCAAACAAAAATAACTAGTCTAGTCTCTCTCTCTCTCTCTCTCTCTCTCTCTCTCTCTCTCTCTCTCTCTCCTCCCTCCCTCCCTCCCTCCCTCCCTCCCTCCCTCCCTCCCTCCCTCCCTCCTTCCCTCTCTCTCTCTCTCTCTCTCTCCCTCCCTCCCTCCCTCCCTCCCTCCTTCCGTCTCCCCTCCCTCCTTCCTTCCTTCCCTCCCTCCCTCCCTCCCTCCCTCCCTCCCTCCCTCCCTCCTTCCTTCCCTCCCTCCCTCCCTCCCTCCCTCTCTCTCTCTTTCTCCCTCTCTGTCTGTCTGTCTGTCTGTCTGTCTGTCTGTCTCTCTCTCTCTCTCTCTCTCTCTCTATATATATATATATATATATATACATATATATATATATATATATATATATATATATATATATATATATATATATATATATATATGTATGTATGTATATATATATATCCCTCTGTCCCTCGCTCCTTTTCTCGCTCTCTCCTATCGTGTCCTCAAATAAATAGCGACCAATAATTAGCAGGCATTTTCAGAACATAGACAGAGTTGCTAAATAATATATGTTATGAGCACAGCTTGCCTGGCCACCTGCCATTTTGAGTTGTAGGCTTATCTCGTTGATTGGTATGCCGGCTCTGTGGTTACCGTAGCTGATCTACGGCCTAGTCGAAACACGATAATCGTAATACTGTTGGATGATATAAACAATCACGAAATAAAATGTGCGTTTTATTCGACTGCAACGGCAGTGACGAGAAAGTTGATAGCTGTTTTGTAATTCATCAACACCTGCGTGAACACATGATCCATTTTAACCTCGTAAACTCTACGCAACCGTCGTAAACCGCAACTGGCAGATTAGAAGGTGTGGCGGGACTAATTCACGCAACACCATAAACATAGTTGCTTGCTGTTGTCATTTCCATAAAATAACACACCATTAAACAGCTTAAACGTACTTACCAACATTTTTTATTTGAAAGTTGTTACGTTAACAGAACGTTTGATATGTAGAGTTTTCCAATAAATAGTTAATAGGCTACTGCTGTTAACATATCATAAACATAAGCCCTAGCGAAACTAATTTACATGGGATGGCTGTTCTTTTCTCCACCCTTTGGTTCCTTCAAGCTTCCATTTGTTCATTCCTTCTCCTCTTTGTTCCTTCCTCCTCCCCTTTGGTCCTTCAACCTCCCTTAGTTCAATCCTCCTCCCCTTTGTTCCTTCAACCTCCATTAATTCCTTCCTCGTCCCATTTGTTCCTTCTACCTCCCTTGGTTCCTTCCTCCTCCCCTTTGTTCCTTCAACCTCCCTTAGTTCATTCCTCCTCCCCTTTGTTCCTTCAACCTTCCTTAGTTCCTTCCTCCTCCCCTTTGTTCCTTCAACCCCCCCGCCCTTGTTCCTTCCTCCTCCCCTTGGTTCCGTCAACCTCCCTTTGTTCCTTCCTCCTCCCCTTTGTTCTTTCAACCTCCCTTTGTTCATTCCATTAATCTTTGTTCCTTCCACCTGCCTTTGTTCCTTCCTCCTCCCCTTTTTTCCTTCAATCCTCCCTTTTTTCTTTTAACCTCCCTTTTTCATTCCATTCATCTGTGTTCCGTCCACCTTCCATTATTACTTCCTCCCCCTTTGTTCCTTCCTTCCACTTCCCTTTGTTCCTACATCCTCCCCTTTGTTCCTTTCCTCTTCCTTTGTTCCTTCCTCCTCCTCTTTGATCCTTCCACCATCCTTTGTTCATTCCTTCCACTACTTGTTCCTTCCACATCCCTTTGTTCCTTCCTTTATTCCTTCCTTCTAATCTTTGTTCCTTCCACATCCCTTTGATCCATCCTTCCACCTCCCTTTGTTCCTTCCTCCTCCCCTTTGTTCCTTACACTTCGTTTGTTCATTCCTTCTACCATTATTACTTCCTCCCCCTTTGTTCCTTCCTTCCACTTCCCTTTGTTCCCACATCCTCCCCTTTGTTCCTTTCCTCTTCCTTTGTTCCTTCCTCCTCCTCTTTTTTCCTTCGACCTCCCTTTGTTCATTCCTTCTCTATGTTCCTTCAACCTCCCTTTGTTCATTCCTTCTCCTCTTTGTTCCTTCGACCTCCCTTTGTTCATTCCTTCTCCTCTTTGTTCCTTCGACCTCCATTTGTTCGTTCCTTCTCCTCTTTGTTCCTTCAACCTCCCTTTGTTCGTTCCTTCTCCTCTTTGTTCCTTCAACCTCCCTTTGTTCATTCCTTCTCCTCTTTGTTCCTTCGACCTCCCTTTGTTCGTTCCTTCTCCTCTTTGTTCCTTCAACCTCCCTTTGTTCGTTCCTTCTCCTCTTTGTTCCTTCAACCTCCCTTTGTTCATTCCTTCTCCTCTTTGTTCCTTCGACCTCCCTTTGTTCATTCCTTCTCCTCTTTGTTCCTTCGACCTCCCTTTGTTCGTTCCTTCTCCTCTTTGTTCCTTCGACCTCCATTTGTTCGTTCCTTCTCCTCTTTGTTCCTTCAACCTCCCTTTGTTCGTTCCTTCTCCTCTTTGTTCCTTCAACCTCCCTTTGTTCATTCCTTCTCCTCTTTGTTCCTTCAACCTCCCTTTGTTCATTCCTTCTCCTCTTTGTTCCTTCGACCTCCCTTTGTTCGTTCCTTCTCCTCTTTGTTCCTTCAACCTCCCTTTGTTCGTTCCTTCTCCTCTTTGTTCCTTCAACCTCCCTTTGTTCATTCCTTCTCCTCTTTGTTCCTTCGACCTCCCTTTGTTCATTCCTTCTCCTCTTTGTTCCTTCAACCTCCCTTTGTTCATTCCTTCTCCTCTTTGTTCCTTCGACCTCCCTTTGTTCGTTCCTTCTCCTCTTTGTTCCTTCGACCTCCGTTTGTTCGTTCCTTCTCCTCTTTGTTCCTTCAACCTCCCTTTGTTCGTTCCTTCTCCTCTTTGTTCCTTCAACCTCTCTTTGTTCAATCCTTCTCCTCTTTGTTCCTTCAACCTCCCTTTGTTCATTCCTTCTCCTCTTTGTTCCTTCGACCTCCCTTTGTTCGTTCCTTCTCCTCCTTGTTCCTTCGACCTCCCTTTGTTCATTCCTTCTCCTCTTTGTTCCTTCGACCTCCCTTTGTTCATTCCTTCTCCTCTTTGTTCCTTCAACCTCCCTTTGTTCATTCCTTCTCCTCTTTGTTCCTTCGACCTCCCTTTGTTCATTCCTTCTCCTCTTTGTTCCTTCAACCTCACTTTGTTCACTCCTTCTCCTCCTTGTTCCTTCGACCTCCCTTTGTTCGTTCCTTCTCCTCTTTGTTCCTTCAACCTCCCTTTGTTCGTTCCTTCTCCTCTTTGTTCCTTCGACCTCCCTTTGTTCATTCCTTCTCCTCTTTGTTCCTTCGACCTCCCTTTGTTCGTTACTTCTCCTCTTTGTTCCTTCAACCTCCCTTTGTTCATTCCTTCTCCTCTTTGTTCCTTCAACCTCCCTTTGTTCATTCCTTCTCCTCTTTGTTCCTTCCTCCTCCCATTAGTTCCTTCCTCTTCTTACTGGTTCTTTCCACCTGCCCTGATTTCTTCCTCCTCCCATTGGTTCCTTCCTCCCCCTTCATTCCTTCCTCCTACTCTTAGTTCCTTCCTCCTACCCTTTATTCCTTCCTCCTACCCTTAACTCCTTCCTCCTACCCTTAGTTCCTTCCTCCTACCCTTAACTCCTTCCTCCTACCCTTAGTTCCTCCCTCCTACCCTTAGTTCCTCCCTCCTACCCTTAGTTCCTTCCTCCTACCCTTTATTCCTTCCTCCTACCCTTAGTTCCTTCCTCCTACCCTTAACTCCTTCCTCCTACCCTTAGTTCCTTCCTCCTACCCTTAACTCCTTCCTCCTACCCTTAGTTCCTTCCTCCTACCCTTAGTTCCTTCCACCTACCATTAGTTCCTCCCTCCTACCCTTAGTTCCTCCCTCCTACCCTTAGTTCCTTCCACCTACCATTAGTTCCTTCCCCTACCATTAGTTCCTCCCTCCTACCGTTAGTTCCTTCCACCTACCATTAGTTCCTCCCTCCTACCATTAGTTCCTTCAACCTACCATTAGTTCCTCCCTCCTACCCTTAGTTCCTCCCTCCTACCGTTAGTTCCTTCCACCTACCATTAGTTCCTCCCTCCTACCGTTAGTTCCTTCCACCTACCATTAGTTCCTCCCTCCTACCCTTAGTTCCTTCCACCTACCATTAGTTCCTCCCTCCTACCCTTAGTTCCTTCCACCTACCATTAGTTCCTTCCCCTACCATTAGTTCCTCCCTCCTACCCTTAGTTCCTTCAACCTACCATTATTTCCTTCCTCCTACCCTTAATTCCTTCCTCCTACCCTTAGTTCCTTCCTCCTACCCTTAGTTCCTTCAACCTACCATTAGTTCCTTCCCCTACCATTAGTTCCTTCCTCCTACCCTTAGTTCCTTCCTCCTACCCTTAGATCCTTCAACCTACCATTAGTTCCTTCCCCTACCATTAGTTCCTTCAACCTACCATTAGTTCCTTCCTCCTACCCTTAGTTCCTTCAACCTACCATTAGTTCCTTCCACCTACCATTAGTTCCTTCCACGTACCATTAGTTCCTTCCACCTACCATTAGTTCCTTCCACCTACCATTAGTTCCTTCCACCTACCATTAGTTCCTTCCTCCTACCCTTAATTCCTTCCTCCTACCCTTAGTTCCTTCCACCTACCATTAGTTCCTCCCCCCTATCCTTAATTCCTTCCACCTACCATTAGTTCCTTCCTCCTACCATTGGTTCCTCCCTCCTACCCTTAGTTCCTCCCTCCTACCCTTAGTTCCTTCCACCTACCATTAGTTCCTCCCTCCTACCGTTAGTTTCTCCCTCCTACCCTTAGTTCCTCCTTCCTACCCTTAGTTCCTCCCTCCTACCCTTAGTTCCTCCCTCCTACCCTTAGTTCCTTCCACCTACCCTTAGTTCCTTTCACCTACCATTAGTTCCTTCCTCCTACCCTTAGTTCCTTCCTCCTACCCTTAGTTCCTCCCTCCTACCCTTAGTTCCTTCCACCTACCCTTAGTTCCTTCCACCTACCATTAGTTCCTCCCTCCTATCGTTAGTTCCTTCCACCTACCATTAGTTCCTCCATCCTACCGTTAGTTCCTCCCTCCTACCTTTAGTTCCTTCCTCCTACCCTTAGTTCCTTCCACCTCCCATTAGTTCCTTCCTCCTACCCTTAGTTCCTTCCTCCTACCCTTAGTTCCTTCCTCCTACCCTTAGTTCCTTCCACCTACCCTTAGTTCCTTCCTCCTACCCTTAGTTCCTTCCACCTACCCTTAGTTCCTTCCTCCTACCCTTAGTTCCTCCCTCCTACCGTTAGTTCCTCCCTCCTACCTTTAGTTCCTCCCTCCTACCTTTAGTTCCTTCCACCTACCATTAGTTCCTTCCTCCTACCCTTAGTTCCTTCCTCCTACCCTTAGTTCCTTCCTCCTACCCTTAGTTCCTTCCACCTACCCTTAGTTCCTTCCTCCTACCCTTAGTTCCTTCCACCTACCATTAGTTCCTTCCTCCTACCCTTAGTTCCTTCCTCCTACCCTTAGTTCCTTCCTCCTACCCTTAGTTCCTTCCACCTACCCTTAGTTCCTTCCTCCTACCCTTAGTTCCTTCCACCTACCCTTAGTTCCTTCCTCCTACCCTTAGTTCCTTCCTCCTACCCTTAGTTCCTCCCTCCTACCGTTAGTTCCTTCCACCTACCATTAGTTCCTCCCTCCTACCCTTAGTTCCTCCCTCCTACCCTTAGTTCCTTCCACCTACCATTAGTTCCTCCCTCCTACCGTTAGTTCCTCCCTCCTACCGTTAGTTCCTCCCTCCTACCCTTAGTTCCTTCCTCCTACCCTTAGTTCCTTCCTCCTACCCTTAGTTCCTTCCACCTACCCTTAGTTCCTTCCACCTACCATTAGTTCCTTCCTCCTACCTTAGTTCCTTCCTCCTACCCTTAGTTCCTTCCTCCTACCCTTAGTTCCTTCCACCTACCCTTAGTTCCTTCCACCTACCATTAGTTCCTCCTCCCCTTCAGTCCTCCCTCTTCCTACCGGTTCCACCTTTATGTTCCTTCCTCAATCGTTTGTTTAGTCATCCTTTTGTTCCTTCCGTTCCATTGTTTCCATCACCCTCCTTCTGCCCCAGTATTCCTTCCTCTTGTTTCCTTTTGCACCCTTTGTTCTTTCCCCATCCCATTGTTTCCTCTTCCTTTCCTCGTTTCTGTCCCCTCTCCTGGTTTCCCTTCTCTCTCATTCCCTTCCCTTGTTCCTTTCCTCCCCCTTTGTGTCCTTGTCTATTCCTCTTACCCCTTATTCCTTTCTCCTACTCATGGTTCTATCCCCTTCCCATGTTACTTCCCCTCCGCATTTTGTCTTTCCCTTCATCAAGTAAACAACACGTCATTTATGTTAACATTTTAATATTAGTCAAAATTCAGTGTAAATATAAACTATGCATTTTCAGCTTTAATTTTGAGAAACGAAAAGGTGACAACGATTAATCAACTTAATAAATGATCTCAACCTTTTATTACACGGTATGTGTTTATTCCAACTATAATTTGTATATATTATATAACATCACATAACCAGAACCAGCATTTGTAAGGGCTCTATGACTTAATACTGACCCATCTATTCATTTTAATGTGAGTACTCTTCTTAACATAGTCGTTTCTAACAACAGTATACCTCAGATATAGCAAACTTGCATGGAGTTGGCCAATTTATTTGTAAAATCGAACTTTGTTATCTCTACCCGACCACCATCTCTGTCGCGTTAACAGAAATAAGCTGATTATCATTATTAAGAATACAATTAAATGTTTTATCCAACTAGGCAAAGGAAACATGGGTCCAGAACAGCATTTGCTATTTTATATATTTGATTCATTATACTCTATATAGTTGTATGGATTACAGCTATTGGGTCGAAGAGAATTTGTTACAGTAATTCATTACATGCATAAAAATTCATAATTCATAATTCATAATATTTGGGATCGATTCGCTTATTCTATATAAATATATTCTATATAAAAATTTTATAAGCAGATTTGTTTTAACCGAGTTGTACTACAAGTCTGCCTGTCTGGTAGATGCAATAATTAATCAACAGATATTACTAGACATTACTAGACAATAACACAAACTACAATGGAGCCCCATTTTGACAGTCATCTTTTGGGCGGGTCAACGTGTTCTGAACAGAAACCAGACCGGATTAGCACAACTCATTTCAAATATTTAAATATTACTGAAATAAGTTGAAAATGTACTATATTAACTATATTTGTGCGGTGGGTTGTAATATGCAGGTGACCTTATTGTGAGATGTGCTTATAAATGTACAAACCCTAAACTGGGCCTATGTGGTGGTGACCTTTATCAACTAAATATTAGGCACTTTCCAACTAACCATTTGTGGGAATTTCATTCATTTGCACAGCATAAATGTTAAATGTTGATATTTGAAAATACAAACACTCTCACACATAAGACAATTTTCAA
>CBDHHR010000541.1:0-5786 GCA_965263245.1 Metamycoplasmataceae bacterium
TAGAACCGTGCTAGGTTTTGAAGGGATTAAACAAATATTTTTATCTGAATTTATGTTGGCCGAAATGACCAAGACTCTCCTTGTGTGAAAACCACAAATATGAAAACATTCTTGATGCCTATGAGCATTGATTAAACTGTTGTCCTTTCAGGGTGTCACATTTCCAAACCACTGGAATATTTATCTTAATTTAACAATAACAACAATACAAACCATCAACTTTTAAAACTTATCTCGGTAACAAATACCCCTAGTCTGCCGTACAACTTCTCCAACACCCCAAGTCTGCCGTACAACTTCTCCAACACCCCTAGTCTGCCATACAATTTCTCCCACTTCCCAGACTCACTGTGGCCAGAAGTAGAGAGCCCTTCGCAAATGTGAGCAGGGAGACCACAGGCTGGATGATTTGTAGTGCAAAGATGATCGCAAAGGCGAGAATCCACACAAACACAGGAATGACGTACATGTCCCTACAACATGTTTGACATCAGTTCATAACATAGTTTTAACTCCAGACGCTGGTTTTGTAATTCATCAAACCCAGCAGTTTCCTAAAACTTAAGATCATCATACTCAGTGATTGTTGTTGTTTTATACAGAACATATAAGCATTTATGAAATAATTGCATTACACTGGTATTGGCATTTATAAATAAACCATGTGTGATGTATAAATAAAAGAAAGTTTGTGTTGTCCGTCACGCAGTAGGGGAAAACACTGTTAAATTAGCCTTAACTTACGAAATAAATTTCATGAAACTTAGCCCTAGAAGTGACCAGGGCCAAAAATCGGCCCAAATGCACCTGCCTCTGTTGTAACAATGTTTATTTCCATCACACGAAACTGACATGCGAACATTTGGTATCATTGGATAGCCGACATATTTTTTTAGATCATGTATATTTTTCCTTGCATAGATTCGGTGACAGATTCTTCACAATTGAGTTTACAAAGAACGTGATACAGTTGCCGCTCATATTTGGGAGATTTTACTGTGCTCTGATGAATGAATTTACACATCCATTCTTAAAGTCTACACCCCCACAAATGCAGTATCAAAAGAAAGCTCTATAAGTGGTCAGTCTGCCAAAAATAAGTCACATGGGTTCAGCCGATTCAGCCAATGAGGACCGTGATTTCAAAAGTTGTGTCATCAACCCTATGAAACCAAAATTAGAGACAAAATGGCAGAGCGGTAAACAACAGTTTATCCGCTTCGCAACTTTCCTTTGGATTATCTCAAGTTTCTGCTTTGATATTGTGACAAAATGCTTGACAGGATTCATAAACAAGGTTATTATATTAGTTCATGTAGTAGATTGACTTTGGAGGCATTGCTTGTGTGAAAATTCAACAAATTAGCAGCGTGGCATTTCTCCTGCATGAGATGCAACAGTAATGAGTGCGGCTGCAAACGGTCGGCTTGAATCAACATATTTTTATGTCAGAAAAAATCTTTAAAATAATAGTTCTCAATGGATTTGTTTCATTTTTTATTTAGCAGCTAATACATGATGCTACATATGCTTAAATGGCGAAGTATATTCATCTACGCCATCACTATCTGGAAGCAGGATGAAATATTATTTTTTTAGTTCAATTTCAGATACAAATATCCCCATGATTTTCGTTTGTTCTACAGATATTATATTTTATTATAATAAAGCATTCTTTAAGCATTAAAATGATGCATCATTCATAGTTTTATGACTAATATTACCAATGTCTTGATTTTTATAGGAACAGTAAAACAGAGGATTTTTCTTGGTCACCTCTAGGGTTAAGGTAGTAAAAATGCAGGAACGTGTGTGTGTGTGTGTGCGTGCGTGCGTGTGTGTGCGTGCGTGTGTGTGTGTGTGTGCGTGCGTGCGTTCGTGCGTGCGTGGGTGCGTGCGTGCGTATGTGTCTGCTTGTGTGTGTGTGTGTGTGTGTGTGTGTGTGTGTGTGTGTGTGTGTGTGTGTGTGTGTGTGTGTGTGTGTGTGTGTCTGTGTGTGTCTGTGTGTGTCTGTGTGTGTTCGTGTGTGTGATCGTGTGTGTGTGTGTGTGTGTGTGTGTGTGTGTGTGTGTGTGTGTGTGTGTTTGTGTGTGTTCGTGTGTGTGTGTATGTTCGTGTGTGTTCGTGTGTGTGTGTGTGTTCGTGTGTGTGTGTGTGTTCGTGTGTGTGTGTGTGTCTGTTCCTGTGTGTGTGTGTGTGTGTGTGTGTGTATGTTCGTGTGTGTTCGTGTGTGTGTGTGTTTGTGTGTATGTGTGTGTGTGTTCGTGTGTGTGTGTGTGTGTGTGTGTGTGTGTATGTGTGTGTGTGTGTGTGTGTGTGTGTGTGTGTGTTCGTGTGTGTGTGTGTGTGTGTGTGTGTGTGTGTGTGTGAGTGTGTGTGTGTTCGTGTGTGTGTGTGTGTGTTCGTGTGTGTGTGTGTGTGTGTGTGTGTGTGTGTGTGTGTGTGTGTGTGTGTGTGTGTGTGTGTGTGTGTATGTATGGGTAGGCTTGCGTGTGTACTTGGATAAGTGTGAGTGCGTGCGTGCGGGCATGAGAGAGAGGTGGGGACACTGAGAGTCTAGATAGACTTGTGTGCCTGTGGTGTGTACATGTGTGTGTGCGCATGTGCCTGTGGTGTGTACATGTGTGTGTGCGCATGTGCCTGTGGTGTGTACATGTGTGTGTGCGCATGTGTCTGTGTGCCTGTGCATCTGCAAACACTGGCAACTTTCTCTGTGTTGATGAATGGATTATGTATCTGTGTGTAGCGCATGCGTATAACATGCATGCATGTCATGTTTACCTGATGTTCATCACCTCTGCATAAGCCTGAGAGCCAGCCAGGGCATAGCTGATGAGGAGAGCCATACTGAAGAAGAGAATCACTTGTGTTGTCATATCACATGATCAGTATGATCTACATAAAACACATGTCACAACCTGGTTTGCATCAACCTGTCCGCTGCAACATTGCTCACTGTGGTAATGCATATAAATCTGCCAGGATGTTGTTGAATTATTGAACTAATGAACTCAGTAACGATAAAATTGAGGTGGGCCCAAATCTGACAGAAGTGCCAAGTTTGGTTGAGAAGAGACTTTAATTTAATTTTCTTCTTCCCACAACTATCAACCCTGACTTATTTCTATGTTTTGGCTAACAGCTGGAATGGAATTGTGAGGTTTCAGTATTTCATCAACTTTGCTAATAACTTTCAGGAAACTGAAATCTCACAATTCAGTTGTGGAAGAAGGCTACCGATATTGCAGCTGACACAGAAGATAAATAAATTAAACTTAACAATCGTGATAAGAAGAAAATGTTGTTTACATGTTTGAGGGACCAAGTACTCACAACTGAACAAGCAGAATGGCATCAAATATCTGCCGCAACCCTTGACCCAGAAACATGACCCCGAGAGAGTGCAGGTTCAGGGGTGGGGTGGGGGGTGATTCTCTTTCAAGTATCACATGACCAGCGACCATCAGCTCTAAAATAAACAACACATTTATTGAGTACTTGGGTTAGGTTACAAATGCAAAAATCTAAAGATGTTTATATTTGGGTTAGTCTAAGTATACATAATCCAAAAACCATATAATTGTGTTCTGTACTGTTCCAATAACAACCCCATACAAGGGACCCATTAGCCAGGCAGTAGGACTCTGGAATACAGTCACTGGGACTGATGTATGAACTGACAGACCATTTTGAGACATGGGCAACTTCAACCATCTGTCAGATGACATGACAGGTCATTCTGCCTGGTGTCTAGGCCAGGTGACTTTAAAGATCCCATATCAGGACAAATGTAAACATGCACTCATACAGACAGGAAGCCAGTCTTCCAGTCGTATCATTGGCCTGATAAAGGATAACTGCCAGTGACGTACCAGCAGTTATTACTTACAAACCACATTGAAATAAGCCAATAGCTGCTGGATTTAACACCTGCCTAATTGTACACATTTGCCAAGAAACACGTAAGACAGCATCCACCATGCAGCATGGCTATAACATCTACAGTCGAATGTAGTAATTACTATATATTCCAACAGATGGCATCACTGTAGCAATTTATCTTTCCCTGTAAAACATGACGATGCGGTGCGGTGCGGTGCGGTGCGGTGCGGTGCGGTGCGGTGCGATGCGATGCGATGCGATGCGATGCGATGCGATGCGATGCGATGCGATGCGATACGATACGATACGATACGATACAATACAATACAATAAAACTTTATTGTCCTGGACCGGGAAATTCTCTTGCAGCGTTCATCAAAAAAATAGAAAATACAGGAGTAGAAAAGTATAAAAGTACAGATAAATTCATTATTAAAAGAGTATGTAAACATAAATCTTAATAAAATAAAAGGCTAATCTATAATAGAATTGTAAATTATAGTTATAATTATAATTGTGGTCTTTTTAACAAATAAAAAAAAAAATACAACATACACACATAATGGTCGACGTGTTCTCACATGATGATGCTGAAACAACCCTCGACACACTGGATGCTGTATATTTGGGGGAGTTTATGATTGCGTAATAACTGTTCAATAAACACTGACCCATGTGAGTGACCTATGAACTTTGACCTACGTTTGTCGTCCAGTTCCTCCTCCTCCTCCTGGTCCCAGCATTCATCATGGCCAAGGTCATTCAATGGCACGTTCTCCGGACCACTCTCCTGTAATGGAGACAACAAACAGGTGACGTTTTCTGTATTAAACAAGCTCTTAAAGTTCATATTGCATTTTACAGAGCAAAAGATTGTGTAACTTTACTTTGAATTTTTTAGAAAATTTCTGCATTTTTTTGGAAATTCCAGTCCAAAGATTTTTTCTTTATAAAAAATTACGTATGTGTAAAGTATTTAAATCGCCATGTAACATAGAGAACACATTTGTGTTGTTAACATTGTTGACAAGTTGGCAAGTTTTTATGGAGTTCGTAACTCACAGTCTCATGGCAGGTAAAAAAGGTACGTTCTTATATAGCGCAATATACAATCCTCAGGATTGCTCAAGGCTTTACTCTCTGGCAGACCTGTTCAATCTAACACCCTCTCGGCTTCTCTGGGAAGTATCCAGCCATGCTGCATTTAATGCACAAAGACTGTACACCAAGATCAACCACTGTCTACAGCCATGTACTCATTCATACAGCCATGTGAACTGGTGCAATATAGAATGAAAAAAGTCTGGTGGTTTTACCTAACAGCACAGGATTCAAACCCAGGTTCTCTTAGTCCAGAACCCAAAACTCTAGCCACTGTGCTGGTGCTGTGAAAGGTCGGTGATTTAAGGCAACAGTGAATTAATATGGCTGTGTATATGTACTTAATCACGTCAGGGTCACCACTAGACAGGTGCTGATAGTAATAATATTATATCATTTACTTAATTTTCTCTGTAAATAAAGCATCATATACACAGCCATATCAACTCCCAGTTACCTACAAAAACTGACCTTTCACCTCTCATCTGTCCATTCTCTCCAGTCAGACACAGAGGGGTGTCTCTGCTAGAAAATCCAGGCTGATCCCTCTTTGACCCAAACTTGACCTCAAGATGACCCTGACCTGACCCTAACTAGACCCACCTTGTCGACAGACAGCAGCTGAGTTGTCTGCGCTCGCTGCAGGATGTCAGTGAAGAAATAAATCAGCAACACCTGCAACGAAACCGTCCACAATTACACAATACGCCGAAAGTACAGCCAGTGCTACATGTACTATCAAGAGTCAGTCTCAATTATATCCAGCTCTGTAATGACAAAGACATCTTCCCATCGTGATGAAC
>CBDHHR010000542.1:2500-15000 GCA_965263245.1 Metamycoplasmataceae bacterium
GTGTCATATGATTGACCTTTGTAAAGACTAAGTTGGTTTAAACTAAGAATTGATTTTGACAAATCGTAATATGGCACCTGGCAAGCGGCAAGTGAAGGCAAGGAGGCACTTGGTGTGTAACCACTGCCACAGCTTGGTGGATTTTGCCGTATCGGGGTGCGGAAAAACTTGGTCAGAGACAACGGAGGAAGGGTTTACGTTCCAATGTTTAGGGTGTTGGAAAGTGGACTGTCTGACAGCAGAATTAGCTAGGCTAACGGATATTGTGAAGGGGATGCAGAGTGGAGGGAGGGTGATTGCAAGGACAACAAATGGAGAAAGAACAACAGGAAACATGACATGCAGGAAGGTGACAGGGGAGAAAGTGACAATAGAGAAGGAGGGAGGGACAAGGGGACAGGAGATGAGAGAAGTAGATGCGACAGGAGGTAAGACGAATGGAAGAAAGGAAATGAGAGGTGATGTGACCAAACGGAAGTCAATAACAAGGACGATGACAGGAAGAAAAGAGACCGGAAAGAAAGGAACAACAGAGAAAGCGGCAGGGGGAAAAGTCAGCAACCAGGGAGATGCAAAACGGAGGAGCTACTCTGAAGCAGTGATCGAGGGGGCATTGAGAACAGAAAGGGTATTTATGGGAGACTCCATTTTGCGAAAAACAGACAGGACATTAAGCAAAGGAGAAGACGTTGTTGTTTGTCTTCCGGGGGCTAGGATAGAGCATGTGACTGAACGGGTAGAGAACGTATTGGGGCATGGCCAAGGGGGGTCTATATTAGTACACGTAGGGACGAACAATGCAGACAGGGATGGAACAACCAGGATAGTAAAGAGATACAGAGAGTTGGTAGAGACACT
The DNA here is from genome assembly GCA_965263245.1 of Metamycoplasmataceae bacterium. Classification (GTDB taxonomy): domain Bacteria; phylum Bacillota_I; class Bacilli_A; order Mycoplasmatales; family Metamycoplasmataceae; genus DT-68. The sequence continues at coordinate 3,359 of CBDHHR010000542.1, forward strand.
GAAGAAGACGAGAGTTGAGCAGATCATACTCTCGGGAATCTTGCCAGTGATGGGGGGAAGGGGAACAACATTTAGAAATTGCAAGAGGATGGCAATTAACGGACTATTAGAGCAGATGTGTGAAGAAGAAGGAGTTGGATTTGTAGATTTCTGGGGATATTTTGTTGGTAAAGAAGATATGTTTATGAGAGATGGCCTCCATCTAAGCGGAAAGGGCGCAGCAGTGTTCTCCGAGAACCTTCTTCGATCGATGAATAATGGAACAGGTTGCAACTTTTTAAACTAGTTTCGCAGGGGGGATACACAGAGAAGCCAAATACTAGAGGCATAGATAAAGATAGCAAAAAGACATCAGCAAAGAACAGCCTGGAAAGCCCTACAGAATTTGGTTATAAATGTGTTTGTTTAAATGCAAGGAGCATAGTAAACAAAAGAAATGATCTAAACAATATGGTAGAAGATATTGACCCTCACATAATAGGTATAACTGAATCTTGGGCCACACCCGATATATCCGATGCCGAATTAGGAATGACAGGGTATGTAATGTTTAGGAAAGATAGATTAGGACGAAGGGGAGGAGGAGTTATTTTATATATTAAAGAATCCATCCAAGCTTATGAAATAAAATTAGAAAAAGAAGCAGAATGTGAAGAAGCTGTCTGGTGTAACATAGTTACAGGAAAGTCAACATTAACTGTTGGGTTAGTGTATCGGAGTCCAAACATAAGCATGGAAGAGAATGAAAAAATACATAACGCTATCAAAGAAGTGAGTAAACAGGACTGTATTATTATGGGGGATTTTAACCATAGGCATATACAGTGGACATCTCTACAGAGTACCGGGAGAGAGGATCAAGAGTTTTTAAATTTAGTACAAGATAGTTTCCTTTCTCAACATGTGTTAGAAGCAACCAGGGGCGAGAACGTGTTAGACATAGTATTGAGCTCACAGAAGGAATTTGTTGATAATGTCAAGATATGTGAGCCACTGGGGTGTAGTGATCACAACCAGATACATTTTATCATCAAAGTAAAGGGAGAACGGAATAGAAAAATAAGGTACAGGAAAAATTTTCACAAAGGAAGATATAAGGACATGAGGGAATATTTAGCAAAGATAGACTGGAATAACACACTGAAGAATAAGACAGCAGCAGAATGCTGGAATATTTTAAAGAGTGAAATTGACTGCGTCGTTGACAAATTTGTCCCCTTGAAAAAACAGGGGAAACGGTCAAAGAAGAAACACTTATCGAAGGAAGCCATTAGAAAAATCAAGTACAAGCAAATGATGTGGAAGACATATAGACATACCGGAAGTGAAGAAGACTATAGCATGTATAAAGAAGCACTTAATCAAGCTACAGCTGAAATTAGAAATTCAAAGAGAAGCTACGAACAAAAAATAGCTTTTAATATAAAACATGACAGCAAGAGTTTTTATGCGTATGTTCGAAGTAAACAGAAAGTTCAGGATAAGGTCGGTCCTCTAGAAGGTAGTGATGGAAACATAATAACAGAGGGATTCTCAATGGCAGAAAACCTAAATGAGTACTTTAGTTCGGTGTTTACCAGGGAAGATATTAGTATATTACCAGTACTTGAGACTAAGTTCGAAGGGAGAGAGTTTGACTATTTAGGACAACTAATTGTAACCCCAACAATGGTAGCTAGGAAAATAAGAGATATGAAGGATAATAAATCACCTGGAGTGGATGGGATTCCTCCCAAATTACTATTGGAAATTGTAGAACAAATCAGCATACCGCTTGCAACAGTGTTCAATTTGTCATTAGAGGAGGGAATAGTTCCGTTAGAATGGAAAGAAGCAAACATTATACCATTATTTAAAAAAGGTTCGAGAAAAAAGTCAGAGAACTATAGACCAGTGAGTTTAACATCGGTGATTTGCAAACTATTAGAAAGACTAATTAAAGATCACCTGGTTGATTTTCTTGTTAAAAATAAATTGATAAACCCATCTCAACATGGGTTTTTAAAAGCGAGGTCATGCTTAACAAATATGTTATGTTTTTTGGAAGATGTCACAAAGTGGCTAGATGAGGGATCACCAGTAGATATAATCTACTTAGATTTTAAAAAAGCCTTTGACAAAGTGCCACACCAAAGACTACTACTTAAACTAAAGGCCCATGGCATAGGAAATGGAATGATCAACTGGATAGAAAAATGGCTTATTGATAGAAGACAAAGAGTAGTTGTTGATGGGGAGGTTTCAAACTGGAAAGCGGTTTTGAGTGGAGTACCGCAGGGATCAGTACTGGGACCTATTTTATTCTTAATATATATCAATGATTTGGATGATGACATAACAAGCAAGGTGTTGAAGTTTGCGGACGACACAAAAGTGTTTAGGAAAATTAAAAGTGATGCAGATAGACAGCATTTACAAGATGATCTTAATAAGTTGATAGAATGGTCTGAGAAGTGGCAAATGCTGTTTAATTTTGGAAAGTGTAAGTGCCTTCACACAGGACATGGGAATGAAGATGCACAATATACAATGGGTGATACTGTACTAAATACTACCTTAAAGGAAAAGGACTTAGGGTTAACTATTAGTGCTGACATGAATGTATCAGAGCAGTGTGGAATTGCAGCAGCGAAGGGAAACCAAATTCTTGGATTAATTAGGCGAAATATAGTGTACAAAGAAAAAGAACTAATAATACCGCTGTATAAAACAATAGTTAGGCCTCACTTAGAATATTGTATACAAGCATGGAGGCCATATCGCAAGAAGGATATTGATATGCTAGAAAGAGTACAAAGGAGAGCAACCAAAATGATACCAAAACTCAGGAATATTAGTTATGAAATGCGTCTAAAAGAATGTGGTTTAACAACACTAGAAACCAGAAGATTGAGAGGAGATCAGATTGAGGTGTTTAAAATATTGAATGGATATGAAAATATTGACAGAAATATTTTTTTCACAGTCAATGAAGAGAGAAGGACTAGAGGACATGGAGTTACATTAGCAAAGAAGCAGTGTAGACTAGATATTAGAAAATTTTCATTTTCACAAAGAACAGTAAACGAATGGAACGGATTATCAGCTGATTGTGTGGGTGCTAGTAGTGTTAATATATTTAAAAATAAAATCGACATATACCTAAGACGGGCGGGGTATACTTAGATAGATAGGTTGGACTCTCGATAAGCCAAATGGCTTCCTAGTCCACCTGCCATCTAGAGTTGAATCTCTAGGTGGCAATCTTGTTAAATAATGAAGAACTTACCGTAGCGAGTCTTGATTTGCGGATGTTCGTGTGTCGAGTCCAGCTGCCGGTTGTCGAAGTCCTCGATGAACGCTTAGACAGAGTCTGCTCTTTTATAGCACTGCGAATATGTGGGCCTTTTGACTCCCGTCTAACTATTCTCGTACCTTTTCTCGTCAGTTGCAATTACAAAAGGCATAAATCACAGAGACATAATTGGAAGAATGTTACTTATCGCTTGTTTAATTCAAATCGCATGTCAATATAAATACACAAATTTACGCTAAGAGCTCTTCAATGTGTTCGCGTTATGTAATTATTTAATAATATATCACGCTAGCAGGCATTTAGGAATCGCGCTAGACATAAGGGACATTGTTGATGTACGTTTTTATATATATAATTACGTGGGCTGACATATGGAGTCTGGTTAGAAAACAGTCGACACTTTGTGTTGGATTCGTTGCATATTTTACGTTGAGATGGAACCGCGTTTGTAACTATAAGTGGAGTAATTCTTGCGGTAATTCTACGACGTGAGAAAACTACGAGAACAGCTGAAAAGGGGTACACACACACACACACACACACACACACACACACACACACACACACACACACACACACACACACACACACACACACACACACACACACACACACACACACACACACGCACGCACGCACGCACGCACACACACACACACACACACACACACACAAACAGTGCAGGATAAGGCTGTTTTGCAAAACTAATAACATTGGTGACATATGAATATGATCTAGACGATTTAGATTTTAATGTACAAATACTTAATCCCCAATCCTACCAGGAAAACAACATTACTAACCTTTCACGATATTATTCTGTCACATAATTGTTTTGTTAATTGAAGTGAAAATGTGTTATGCCTGAAATCTACAAAAACACAAAGATAGATTATTATCTTATCATTGATTTAGTCAACAAAATAAATACCGTATCACCCGTATCCAGGACAGTATTCAGCGACATGGGGTAGGGGTTTGTTTTAACATTCGAATACAATCTCAACTTCTCTGGGAAGCATACAACCACATTGCAAATAATACACAAAACCGTTTGTATGTATTATTTCGTCAAGTATATATATATATATATATAAATATATATATATATATATATATATATATATGTATGTATTATTTCAAATGCACAGTAATCAAACATATTATGTTTTTATTTTTAGGCTTCATACTGTTACGTATACATTAACTGATATCAATCTTTCAAAAACTGAGATATATCGCTACATGAAACTACTGACACCTGTACAAGGATTGTCCAGGTTGCAGTAGTGTACATGTACGTAATGCTCGTCCTGTGTGCTAAATTTATTTATTTCTCAGTCTTACTTTTCAAAGTGTGTATTGAAGCCTGCAAACAATGCACGTTACTATTGTCTAATTTGTAGGACTATGTAGATTTCTATAATCAATAATTTCAAACATTTAAATTTGCTATCTTTATTGTAAAACATAATGTTTCTTAACTTGCCTATGACTTTGTATGTTAAGGAATCAATAACTGAAGCATTTCAGTGGCTATACTGGTATGAAATGCCCACAAAGTAAAAATAGCATTGAATCAATTACAGCTCCATTAATATACAAATATTTTATACCGGATAGCTACAATGTAATAGTAGTGTCACCACTCTTCGCGCTTACAATAAAATAATGCATTCATTTTCTGCTGAACAAATATCTTCAGCAAACTGAATGCTACTGATATGAATTTTGATTGGCAACATGTCTACAATTTGTTATAGTTATGAAAGATACGTAAGAAATTTTTTCGTAATATGTAGTTGTTTAATACGGCTATGCAGTCTTTTGCAACTTTATAATGTAAGTAGCGATGCCATGGAATATGGAGGGAAAAGTGCATAAAATTGCTTAGACACAAGTCTATTGTCTTGACGTATGTGTTAATGAATGCAGTCAATATAACAGCTGATAATTCGACAATTATTGCAAGGATAACAGTGAGTATAGAAGTTGCCTTGATTGTCGTGTAAGAAAGATGATGGGACGATATTGGGTGATACTGACGAACACATTGCAGTCTAGTGGCATAACTAAGTCTTGAAACTCAGCAATAAAAAACTCTATCAGCCTATATTAGTCCGCATTGTATATTACAACACACGCGTACACGCGCGCAGGCGCGCAGGCGGGCAGGCGCGCAGGCGCGCACGCGCGCACGCGCGCACGCACACACGCACACACGCACACACGCACACACGCACACACGCACACACGCACACACGCACACACGCACACACGCACACACGCACACACGCACACACGCACACACGCACACACGCACACACGCACACACGCACACACGCACACACGCACACACGCACACACGCACACACGCACACACGCACACACGCACACACGCACACACGCACACACGCACACACGCACACACGCACACACGCACACACGCACACACGCACACACGCACACACGCACACACGCACACACGCACACACGCACACACGCACACACGCACACACGCACACACGCACACACGCACACACGCACACACGCACACACGCACACACGCACACACGCACACACGCACACACGCACACACGCACACACGCACACACGCACACACGCACACACGCACACACGCACACACGCACACACGCACACACGCACACACGCACACACGCACACACGCACACACGCACACACGCACACACGCACACACGCACACACGCACACACGCACACACGCACACACGCACACACGCACACACGCACACACGCACACACGCACACACGCACACACGCACACACGCACACACGCACACACGCACACACGCACACACGCACACACGCACACACGCACACACGCACACACGCACACACGCACACACGCACACACGCACACACGCACACACGCACACACGCACACACGCACACACGCACACACGCACACACGCACACACGCACACACGCACACACGCACACACGCACACACGCACACACGCACACACGCACACACGCACACACGCACACACGCACACACGCACACACGCACACACGCACACACGCACACACGCACACACGCACACACGCACACACGCACACACGCACACACGCACACACGCACACACGCACACACGCACACACGCACACACGCACACACGCACACACGCACACACGCACACACGCACACACGCACACACGCACACACGCACACACGCACACACGCACACACGCACACACGCACACACGCACACACGCACACACGCACACACGCACACACGCACACACGCACACACGCACACACGCACACACGCACACACGCACACACGCACACACGCACACACGCACACACGCACACACGCACACACGCACACACGCACACACGCACACACGCACACACGCACACACGCACACACGCACACACGCACACACGCACACACGCACACACGCACTCACGCACACACGCACACACGCACACACGCACACACGCACACACGCACACACGCACACACGCACACACGCACACACGCACACACGCACACACGCACACAAGCACACAAGCACACACGCCCACACGCCCACACGCACACACGCCCACACGCCCACACGCCCACACGCACACACGCACACACGCACACACGGACACACGCACACACGCACACACGCACACACGCCCACACGCACACACGCCCACACGCCCACACGCCCACACGCCCACACGCCCACACGCCCACACGCCCACACGCACACACGCACACACGCACACACGCACACACGCACACACGCACACACGCACACACGCACACACGCACACACGCACACAAGCACACACGCACACACGCACACACGCACACACGCACACACGCACACACGGACACACGCACACACGCACACACGCACACACGCACACACGCACACACGCACACACGCACACAAGCACACACGCACACACGCACACACGCACACACGCACACACGCACACACGGACACACGCACACACGCACACACGGACACACGCACACACGCACACACGCACACACGCACACACGCACACACGCACACACGCACACACGCACACACGCACACACGCACACGCGCACACGCGCACACGCGCACACGCGCACACGCGCACACGCGCACACGCGCACACGCGCACACGCGCACACACGCACACACGCACACGCGCACACACGCACACACGCACACACGCACACACGCACACACGCACACACGCACACACGCACACACGCACACACGCACACACGCACACACGCACACACGCACACACGCACACACGCACACACGCACACACGCACACACGCACACACGCACACACGCACACACGCACACACGCACACACGCACACACGCACACACGCACACACGCACACACGCACACACGCACACACGCACACACGCACACACGCACACACGCACACACGCACACACGCACACACGCACACACGCACACACGCACACACGCACACACGCACACACGCACACACGCACACACGCACACACGCACACACGCACACACGCACACACGCACACACGCACACACGCACACACGCACACACGCACACACGCACACACGCACACACGCACACACGCACACACGCACACACGCACACACGCACACACGCACACACGCACACACGCACACACGCACACACGCACACACGCACACACGCACACACGCACACACGCACACACGCACACACGCACACACGCACACACGCACACACGCACACACGCACACACGCACACACGCACACACGCACACACGCACACACGCACACACGCACACACGCACACACGCACACACGCACACACGCACACACGCACACACGCACACACGCACACACGCACACACGCACACACGCACACACGCACACACGCACACACGCACACACGCACACACGCACACACGCACACACGCACACACGCACACACGCACACACGCACACACGCACACACGCACACACGCACACACGCACACACGCACACACGCACACACGCACACACGCACACACGCACACACGCACACACGCACACACGCACACACGCACACACGCACACACGCACACACGCACACACGCACACACGCACACACGCACACACGCACACACGCACACACGCACACACGCACACACGCACACAAGCACACACGCACACACGCACACACGCACACACGCACACACGCACACACGCACACACGCACACAAGCACACACGCACACACGCACACACGCACACACGCACACACGCACACACGCACACACGCACACACGCACACATTTAAACATCTCATATATGTTATGTTAATCGTTGCTACGTTATCGACAAGCATAGTTCGACCCCTACTCCGCTCAAGCGTTGCTGTCGCTGTTCGCTGTCGCTATTCGCTGTCGCTGTCGCTGTCGCTGTCGCTGTCGCTGTCGCTGTCGCTGTCGCTGTCGCTGTCGCTGTCGCTGTCGCTGTCGCTGTCGCTGTCGATGTCGATGTCGCTGTCTTTGTCGCTGTCGCTGTAGCTGTCGCTGTCGCTGTCGCTGTCGATGTCGATGTCGGTGTCGGTGTCGCTGTCGCTGTCGCTGTCGCTGTCGCTGTCGCTGTCGCAGTCGCTGTCGCTGTCGCTGTCGCTGTCGCTGTCGCTGTCGCTGTCGCTGTCGCTGTCGGTGTCGCTGTCGCTGTCGCTGTCGCTGTCGCTGTCGCTGTCGCTGTCGCTGTCGCTGTCGCTGTCGCTGTCGCTGTCGCTGTCGATGTCGATGTCGATGTCATTGTCGCTGTATACAAACACAACTAAGCACTTGGACGTCAGTGTTAGGAGTCAGAGGGTCACACAACGGGCGCCGCGCCTCTATCATCCTGTTTGGAAAACACAAGTCGCGCCCGGGATGAGAAGCCAGGGAAGTTACGGCGTCTGTCTCTCCCGGCTACATATGTTCAAGACGGGCAGATGTATAGACAGGACTGATAAGTATAACTGATAAGACGGGCAGATATATAGACAGGACTGATATGTATAACTGATAAGACGGGCAGATGTATAGACAGGACTGATAAGTATAACTGATAAGGCGGGCAGATGTATAGACAGGATTGTTAAGTATAACTGATAAGACGGGCAGATGTATAGACAGGACTGATAAGTATAACTGATAAGACAGGCAGATGTATAGACAGGACTGATAAGTATAACTGATAAGACGGGCAGATGTATAGAGAGGACTGACAAGTATAACTGATAAGACGGGCAGATGCATATACAAAACTTATAAGTATAACTGATAAGACGGGCAGATGTATAGACAGGACTGACAAGTACAAATGAAAAGGCGGGCAGATGCATAGACCAGACCGATAAGATATAAATGATAAGACGGGCAGATGTATATACACAACTGATAAGTACAACTTATAAGACGGGCAGATGTATAGACAGGACTGATAAGTACAAGTGACAAGACGGGCAGAAGTATAGACAGGACTGATAAGTACAACTGATAGGACTGATAAGTACAATGAGAAGACGTGCAGATGTACAGACAGGACTTGTAAGTACAACTGACAAGACGGGCAGATATATAGACAGGCCTGGTAAATACAAGTGATAAGACGGGCAGATGTACAGACAGGCCTGGTAAGTACAACTGATAAGACGGGCAGATGTGATTAAGCGTCACTGTGGCAGCTATTTATTTGCTCTGTTTTTGACATTGGATTTTACTTATTTCTACGACTGCGACACTGGTGAGACTGGAACATCGTTTTGATAGCATTTTCCTGGATATTTTTCGCCAGTAACATTGTTCCTGTCAGTGGCGGCAAGCTACCGCAGCCTTTGTTCGACGCAATAAAGGATAATGGAATTTTTGCGGTCACGCGAGGATGCAGAGCCGGTCGTAATTGCAATCGCCAACGAACAGTAATCGGACGTCGACCCGGCTTTAAACCCACTTTCCACCAACGCGACGCGACGTTAACAACAATAACATTATCCACGTGAAACTGTCAACTAGCCAAATTGTTGGAAACGATTGCTACACGAACATGACGTTGATAAACGCTAGATCGGTCACAAATAAGACACTCGCTATAAACGAGGAGATTGTCCAGCACGATTGGGATATTTTGGCAATCACCGAGACTTGGCGATCGTGACTGAACTTTTGCCTCCCGGCTACAAATTACATCATGTGGCACATCCCTGTGGTCGTGGCGGCGGAGTTGCCGTAGTGTATCGGAACACGTACAACACTAAGATCCTCCCAAAGCTGCATTTCACAACCATTGAACTTATCCCTCTGCAATTCACCAACCCGTTCTTGTTGAAATACAAGTTATGGGTCGCAACAAGCAAGACATCTGGATCATTATCGGACTTTTACTCAGAACTAAAGCTGCTGTTCATCGAAGCATCCATCTCCGTTATTCCTACTGTCATCGTTGGCGATTTTAACGTTCATTTCGACGATACGCTCAAATCCGAACCATTTCGCACTCTGCTTGAATCGTACAACCTAAACCAACACGTACATTCGCCAACACACCAAACTTGACATATCATTGATCTCGTAGTGAGTCAGACTGATGACAACTTGATCACGTCCGTTACTGTGCATCCCGACTCTCTGTCAGATCACCATCGTATTGAACTGAAACTTAGAGCGCTGAAGCCTGCAGTATAAACCAACACGATTACAAAGCGGGACTTTATAAACATTGATGCACTACGAAATGACATTACGTCTGTGTGTATCGACATGTGTGCATGCACAAATGATCGACACACTGATGAATTGGTACATGTGTATAACACCTGTCTCACCGATTGCCTCGACAAACATCCCCCATGGCGTAACGCCCTGGTATGACACTGACATCGATGTCGCCAGGAATAAAAATCGAAAACAGGAGATTGTGTGGAGAAGAACAACATTGAAGATTCATCGACAATTATACGTCACCGCCCGGGATGAATGTTGATATCCGCACGCAAAATGGATTATTTTCGAAATCACCTGGAAAAGGCAAGTTACAAAAAACATGTTTCGTCTACTGATATCGCTCGATGGTCAGCGCGTACTGCAACAACCTGAATTCCGTTTGGCCGCTCAAGATGCGAATTATTTTCTCGTTTCTTTCTTGGAAAGATTGACAATCTCCTATCAGGTCTGCAGTGTTTCAGCGACATCGATAGGCCATCAGACGAAAGACGTTGTTTCCCTGACTGTATTGATGTGTTTGATCGAACAACGAACACAGAGATCACAGCGATTTGTAGAGCTTCTAAGAAAACGTGCGTGTTCGATCCTCTGCCTACAAATCAGCTCACTGACAACATCACCAG
>CBDHHR010000543.1:0-6431 GCA_965263245.1 Metamycoplasmataceae bacterium
AAATTATTCTCCGAGACATTCTATCCAGCCGTTCCAGGGAACGAATTCACAATTCCCGGGACAATGTATTCAAATTAAAAACTCATCGAAAGACGACAAGTAGACCGTGGTTTTCGATTCGTTTTTAATTTGAATGTATTATCCCGGAAATTGAAAACCGGTTCCCTAAAGACAATGCCTCCAAGAATAATCTAGTCGACGTAGTGGTTTACTGATACGTTGGCCTAGAACAGGGACATACAACGGCAAAAAGGTGGCTTTGGTCTGAGCACGTGCTGGGAACAGATGAAGATTGCAGCAGTCGAATGGTGCTAGGTGAGACACCTAGCGGCTGAATGTAGTAGGGTTGCCAAAGGCAATATGGTGAAAAGGTAATAATAATCTCAATTAGCGGCATCATATGTTTTGGAGGAAAGACAGAGCAGATGGCCTAACGTAGAGTGAGTTCAGTATTATAAGTGTCCAGCGAAAGCAGAGGTCTGTCAATCCTGCATTCCCTTTTCAACCTTCTTCAATGTAACACGCGCGGCAGAGACTGGCTCAGTGAGTGTGACTTATAATATTCGGACAGGTAGACCCACTTGGAACTATAATAAATGATATACACAAACCTAAACAATCAACAGAATTATCCGATTCGCACGGTGCGGTGTATGTAACAAATCTGACAACTACGGCGTAAATCGTTGTCTAAACACGGTAGGATGCCTACTGCTGGAGAAACCGCATTGCCGCTGTGGCGGTCCCAGATTCGACCAGTCCAGGATTCGACTAAACGCATATCGCGCATGCGCGCGCATGCGCAATGTTCGCTTCTATCTGTTCTGACGCGCTCTGACGTAGTGGCAATGGCATACGTCATGCCCGGGCCGAGATTCGACTAAATAACACAACACGTTCGAATGAGTGAAAATGATCACATAAGTTAATCCATTTTTATTTAAGATGTGCGTGATAACAATATTATTTCAATACTTGATGTATTACTAACGGAAACTACGTTAGTAACAAAGGCGAATCCTGACTCGGTACGAATCTGGGACCGCTACCGTCGCGGTCCCAGATTCGGTCGAATCCTGGACTGGTCGAATCTGGGACCACCAGACCGGCTTAAGCTGGGATAATGTGTGTCAACTTCAGTTTGCAGAAGCGACATGCGGCAAAACAGTGAATGCCGCGCCAAGTGAAATTAATATATAAGCAGTCATGCATAGCGTACATTGACAGTCATGCATAGCGTACAGTACAGTGTATTTATATGTGTTGATCAGTAAATAATGTACCAAAGCCTTGGATTAACAGGCACCGAATGTCATTTTCCAGAGAAATGTAATTGTTGACCCTATATTATATATATATATATATATATATATATATATATATATATATATATATATATATATTCATTTCTCTGTTACGAATACATGCAGTGTTTGTAAGAATGTGTCATATGTATTTTCATAATTTGCATAATTTATGCATTTGCAAATATACTTTTGTCGGATCGTTGGACACGAAGACTGATAATGTTGCACGTTAATAACATTTGTGTCAAAGAAAATTTTTAATAGCTATAATGGATATAATTTGCGAACATTATGATTCAACATGTGCATAGGCATTATACCTCTTACTATGATCCCGTAACTCAAACGTATGTACGGTGACACAATGGGTACATCCTCGTAATAGTTGCGAATAGTTTTTAATGCATGTAAACATAATAGTAGCCTTTGTCTTTCATAAAAAATTGTTGTAATCAATATTATATTGCGGCAACACTTTTCCTTGTTATTTGTGAATATATGATGGACTTTTTTCTACAAATTTGCATTGAAATATATTAATCGTATTAATAATACAACACATATCCTTTTAGTTTCGGCGTGTAAATCTGGAATCGTCAAAAGTACATTAACCGATGTAGAGCAGATAAGCCAACTGGATATATAACAGAATTGGGGGTACATTTAAATTCTTTCAGATTCAGCCTAACAATTGGCCTTTCGTGAATATGATTCCTTTACATTGTATTGTTGAGTTTACATACATTGCTAACTGGGTGCAGGCTTGCATTTCCTCCGTGGACAAATATATGCTACAATTAATTGCTCACGCTAATTCGCTGTGTCAAAATCCTGGGCCAGCAACATGAGACGATCACCATTAGTCCATGTAGGCCATCGGCTGTGCAAGGCAGCAACGCTATTCTTACACATGTTTTTATTAGACTGCCGTCATATAATCAATATTTTCCTTATAAGTATTATATTCAGAGAAAGCTATACCAGAGTGCTGGAATAAAACAAAAAAGAACTACACGTTAGAGGTGCAAATCTAGGCAGGTGTCGAATGAAAGAATGCATCTTTCTACCCGTGTGGTAGAAATGAAGAAGAAACAGATATTGTATAGTGTTAGTTTATATGCCTCTAAAGGAGTAATAAAGTAAATATGTTTTATGTTATATATTTTATAGTGTTACTTTATGTGCCTCTAAAGGAGTAATAAAGTAAATATGTTTTATGTTATATATTTTATCGTGTTACTTTATGTGCCTCTAAAGGAGTAATAAAGTAAATATGTTTTATGTTATATTTTTTATAGTGTTACTTTATGTGCCTCTAAAGGAGTAATAAAGTAAATATGTTTTATGTTATATTTTTTATCGTGTTACTTTATGTGCCTCTAAAGGAGTAATAAAGTAAATATGTTTTATGTTAAATATTGTATAGTGTTACTTTATGTGCCTCTAAAGTAGTAATAAAGTAAATATGTTTTATGTTATCTATTTTATAGTGTTACTTTATGTGCCTCTAAAGGAGTAATAAAGTAAATATGTTTTATGTTATATATTTTATAGTGTTAATTTATGTGCCTCTAAAGGAGTAATAAAGTAAATATGTTTTATGTTATATGTTTTATAGTGTTACTTTATGTGCCTCTAAAGTAGTAATAAAGTAAATATGTTTTATGTTATATATTTTATAGTGTTAATTTATGTGCCTCTAAAGGAGTAATAAAGTAAATATGTTTTATGTTATATGTTTTATAGTGTTACTTTATGTGCCTCTAAAGTAGCAATACAGTAAATATGTTTTATGTTATATATTTTATAGTGTTACTTTATGTGCCTCTAAAGTAGTAATAAAGTAAATATGTTTTATGTTATATATTTTATAGTGTTACTTTATGTGCCTCTAAAGTAGTAATAAAGTAAATATGTTTTATGTTATATATTTTATAGTGTTAATTTATGTGCCTCTAAAGGAGTAATAAAGTAAATATGTTTTATGTTATATGTTTTATAGTGTTACTTTATGTGCCTCTAAAGTAGCAATACAGTAAATATGTTTTATGTTATATATTTTATAGTGTTACTTTATGGGCCTCTAAAGGAGTAATAAAGTAAATATGTTTTATGTTATATATTTTATAGTGTTACTTTATGTGCCTCTAAAGGAGCAATACAGTAAATATGTTTTATGTTATATATTTTATAGTGTTACTTTATGTGCCTCTAAAGGAGCAATAAAGTAAATATGTTTTATGTTATATATTTTATAGTGTTACTTTATGTGCCTCTAAAGTAGTAATAAAGTAAATATGTTTTATGTTATATTTTTTATTGTGTTACTTTATGTGCCTCTAAAGTAGTAATAAAGTAAATATGTTTTATGTTATATATTTTATAGTGTTACTTTATGCGCCTCTAAAGGAGTAATAAAATAAATATGTTTTATGTTATATATTTTATAGTGTTACTTTATGGGCCTCTAAAGGAGTAATAAAGTAAATATGTTTTATGTTATATATTTTATAGTGTTACTTTATGTGCCTCTAAAGGAGCAATAAAGTAAATATGTTTTATGTTATATATTTTATAGTGTTACTTTATGTGCCTCTAAAGGAGCAATAAAGTAAATATGTTTTATGTTATATATTTTATAGTGTTACTTTATATGCCTCTAAAGTAGCAATAAAGTAAATATGTTTTATGTTATATATTTTATAGTGTTACTTTATGTGCCTCTAAAGTAGTAATAAAGTAAATATGTTTTATGTTATATATTTTATAGTGTTACTTTATATGCCTCTAAATCAGTAATAAAGTAAATATGTTTTATGTTATATATTTTATAGTGTTACTTTATGTGCCTCTAAAGTAGTAATAAAGTAAATATGTTTTATGTTATATATTTTATAGTGTTACTTTATGTGCCTCTAAAGTAGTAATAAAGTAAATATGTTTTATGTTATATATTTTATAGTGTTACTTTATGTGCCTCTAAAGTAGTAATAAAGTAAATATGTTTTATGTTATATATTTTATAGTGTTACTTTATGTGCCTCTAAAGTAGTAATAAAATAAATATGTTTTATGTTATATATTTTATAGTGTTACTTTATGTGCCTCTAAAGTAGTAATAAAGTAAATATGTTTTATGTTATATATTTTATAGTGTTACTTTATGTGCCTCTAAAGTAGTAATAAAGTAAATATGTTTTATGTTATATATTTTATAGTGTTACTTTATGTGCCTCTAAAGTAGCAATTCAGTAAATATGTTTTATGTTATATATTTTATAGTGTTACTTTATGTGCCTCTAAAGTAGTAATAAAGTAAATATGTTTTATGTTATATGTTTTATAGTGTTACTTTATGTGCCTCTAAAGTAGCAATAAAGTAAACATGTTTTATGTTATATATTTTATAGTGTTACTTTATTTGCCTCTAAAGGAGTAATACAGTAAATATGTTTTATGTTACACATTTCATTATATGGCTGTAAAAGCAGACATTAATTGTGTCATAAACCACGAGAGGAAGCTGAATCCAGACGAATGACCATATCCTCGTGGTAAAGCAATTGAAGGAGAAGTGCCGAGAATATAAGATCCCGTTGTGCATCGCGTTCGTCGACTACGAGAAAGTCTTAAACTAAGCGCAAACTGACGCAGTCGTAGCGATAGGAGCAGGGATAGAAGCCACGTACGCCGAGGTCCTGAAAGACATCTACACGAAGAGAGGAATAACACACCATACTGTCTAAGCTAAGACTGACCTGGAAATGAGTGGTTTGAGGACAAACGGAGACTATCTCAGTCATCTTCGCTTGCTTCTCTGACGGCATACGTTAATGCGCACACACATTGAAGGAATTATATGAGATGCTGCGGGAGTTTGCAGATGAAACTGAAGATGAAAAGAACAATTCGAAGAAAAGGTGATAAGGGAAAACGACAACCACTCAGTTAAAGAAGTTTGTAAGCTGCATCTACATAGGCTAGCAGCCGCACACACAGTTACGGAGGGAAGTATACGTTAAACATCACACCGGGACACCTCCGGGACACCACCGGCACACCACCGGCACACCAGAACACCGGCACACCGGAACACCGGAACACCGGGACACCGGAACACCGGGACACCACAGGGACACCACAGGGACACCACAGGGACACCACAGGGACACCACAGGGACACCACAGGGACACCACAGGGACACCACAGGGACACCACAGGGACACCACAGGGACACCACAGGGACACCACAGGGACACCACAGGGACACCACAGGGACACCACATGGACACCACATGGACACCACAGGGACACCACAGGGACACCACAGGGACACCACAGGGACACCACAGGGACACCACAGGGACACCACAGGGACACCACAGGGACACCACAGGGACACCACAGGGACACCACAGGGACACCACAGGGACACCACAGGGACACCACAGGGACACCACAGGGACACCACAGGAAAACCACTGGGACACCACAGGGACACCACAGGGACACCACAGGGACACCACAGGGACACCACAGGGACACCACAGGGACACCACAGGGACACCACAGGGACACCACAGGGACACCACAGGGACACCACAGGGACACCACAGGGACACCACAGGGACACCACAGGGACACCACAGGGACACCACAGGGACACCACAGGGACACCACAGGGACACCACAGGGACACCACAGGGACACCACAGGGACACCACAGGGACACCACAGGGACACCACAGGGACACCACAGGGACACCACAGGGACACCACAGGGACACCACAGGGACACCACAGGGACACCACAGGGACACCACATGGACACCACAGGGACACCACAGGGACACCACAGGGACACCACAGGGACACCACAGGGACACCACAGGGACACCACAGGGACACCACAGGGACACCACAGGGACACCACAGGGACACCACAGGGACACCACAGGGACACCACAGGGACACCACAGGGACACCGGAACACCGGAACACCGGGACACCACAGGGACACCGGGATAACGGAAACAGGAACACCGGGACACCGATACTGAAAAACAAA
Organism: Metamycoplasmataceae bacterium; assembly: GCA_965263245.1. Classification (GTDB taxonomy): domain Bacteria; phylum Bacillota_I; class Bacilli_A; order Mycoplasmatales; family Metamycoplasmataceae; genus DT-68. Next base: position 6,377 of record CBDHHR010000543.1, read on the forward strand.
CATCTGAGTAAGAGAAGACAAAGATCTTAGAACGTGAATGAATAAATCAGAAGAC
>CBDHHR010000544.1:0-13371 GCA_965263245.1 Metamycoplasmataceae bacterium
GTGGCAGTTTGCGCCACTCCGAAGTAAACCGTTCAGTCATTTTATTTCGACATTACGGTCGATATTTACATGTGCTTTTATGCACGCACGAAGCGACATGCTATTTTATTTCTTCCAGAGGAACATGTATTTTCCTGGTTTATGTTACGAGTGCGAGACAGCAAGCGGTCATTCAAAGCGCGCAAAATGGATACTAAATCACATGCTGACGTTAGAGAGATTTTGATATAGTTATCAATAAAACTTCTTATTTGTATCGTTTGAAGGGAATGCACCAGAGTTACTCTGCCCGTCCAACACGTGTTGCTATCGTTTTTCTTCGAAACACGCGGTATGGCGATTATTTAAATTAGTTGTATTTTACGACACATTACTTCAATAAAACAAACACATTCCTGCACATAAGCACAAATGGCCAAAACAACCTCCGTAGCTAATGCATTTCCATATTTTATTTCTTTACGCCTGTGACTAATATTTTCCTTGTCATTTTTATTATTAATTCTAGGCCGTAAAGTGGGGGACACGTCCCCCTAGTCTCCCACCGATCGACGCCCATGTGTGCATGTGTGCCACTGTGTGTTCATCTAATGAGAGAGAGAGAGAGAGGGGGGGAGAGAGAGAGGGGGAGACAGAGAGGGAGAGAGACAGAGAGAGAGAGAGTTTGTCTTAACTGCATATTGAAATAAGAAATAATCGCAGAACGATGAACTGCTCGTCCGGCCGACTTGTGACACAAAGAGTGAAGCCGTGCTGTAGAACCTTTCAGCATCTTCAGATGCTTTGCCACGTCCACCACTTTGCAATAGAACAATTGTCACGCGTTTATCTGACTTTGTGTCAACATTCGCAAATTTCCCCGATGACCTCGTTGCGATCGTGTCATGCAATGGCTTCATTCTATTGTCCTTCGATCGGGTCAACTGTGACTAGCGCGATGTCGACAGCGAATAGACATTAGGAAGGAATGGTCACCCTTGGCAAAAAATTCTATAGAAAACTATAGATTTTCTATAGATTTCTATAGAATTCTATAGAATTCTATAGAATTTTGCAGTTTTCTATAGAATTCTACAGAATTTTCTATAGATTGTGTGTGACCTAAAGTTTTCTATATAATTTTATAGATTTTTCTATAGTTTTCTAAAGAATTCTATAGATTTTTCTATAGATTGTATGGGGTCTATAGTTTTCTATAGAATTCTATAGGAAACTATTAATTTTCTATAGAATTCACGGGGTCTATAGTTTTCTAAAGAATATTTTATAGAAAAAACTATAGATTTTTCTATAGATTGTATGGGATCTATAGTTTTCTATAGAATTCTATAGGAAACTATAAATTTTCTATATAATTCACGGGGTCTATAGTTTTCTAAAGAATATTTTATAGAAAAACCATATATTTTTCTATAGATGTTATGGGGCATATAGTTTTCTATAGAAAACTATAGATTTTTCTATACATTTTATGGGACCTATAGTTTTCTATAGAAAACTATAGCTTTTTATAGAAAACTATAGATTTTTCTATAGAATTTCCCACGCCTATGGTTTTCTATAGAAAACTATAGATTTTTCTAAAGATTTTACAGGGCCTATAGTTTTCTACAGAAATTTGTAGATTTTTCTATAGTTTTCTATAGAATTCTATATATTTTTCTATAGATTTTATGGGGTCTACAGTTTTCTATAGAATTCTATAGGAAACTATACATTTTCTATAGAATTCACGGGGTCTATAGTTTTCTAAAGAATATTTTATAGAAAAACTATAGATTTTTCTATAGATGTTATGGGGCCTATGGTTTTCTATAGAAAACTATAGATTTTTCTATAGAAAACTATAGATTTTTCTATGGATTTTATGGGGCCTATAGTTTTCTATAGAAAACTATAGATTTTTCTATAGATTTTACAGCGCCTATGGTTTTCTATAGAAAACTATATATTTTTCTATAGTCTTCTAAAGAATTCTATAGATTTGTCTATAGATTGTATGGGGTCTATAGTTTTCTATAGAATTCTATAGGAAACTATACATTTTCTATAGAATTCACGGGGTCTATAGTTTTCTAAAGACTATTTTATAGAAAAACTATAGATTATTCTATAGATGTTATGGGGCCTATAGTTTTCTATAGAAAACTATAGATTTTTCTATACATTTTATGGGGCCTATAGTTTTCTATAGAAAACTATAGCTTTTTATAGAAAACTATAGATTTTTCTATAGATTTTATGGGGTCTACAGTTTTCTATATAATTCTATAGGAAACTATACATTTTCTATAGAATTCACGGGGTCTATAGTTTTCTAAAGACTATTTTATAGAAAAACTATAGATTATTCTATAGATGTTATGGGGCCTATAGTTTTCTATAGAAAACTATAGATTTTTCTATAGATGTTATGGGGCCTATGGTTTTCTATAGAAAACTATAGATTTTTCTATAGAAAACTATAGATTTTTCTATGGATTTTATGGGGCCTATAGTTTTCTATAGAAAACTATAGATTTTTCTATAGATTTTACAGCGCCTATGGTTTTTTATAGAAAACTATATATTTTTCTATAGTCTTCTAAATAATTCTATAGATTTGTCTATAGATTGTATGGGGTCTATAGTTTTCTATAGAATTCTATAGGAAACTATACATTTTCTATAGAATTCACGGGGTCTATAGTTTTCTAAAGACTATTTTATAGAAAAACTATAGATTATTCTATAGATGTTATGGGGCCTATAGTTTTCTATAGAAAACTATAGATTTTTCTATACATTTTATGGGGCCTATAGTTTTCTATAGAAAACTATAGCTTTTTATAGAAAACTATAGATTTTTCTATAGATTTTACAGCGCCTATGGCTTTCTATAGAAAACTATAGATTTTTCTAAAGATTTTACATGGCTTATAGTTTTCTACAGAAATTTATAGATTTTTCTATAGTTTTCTATAAAATTCTATATATGTTTCTATAGACTTTATGGGATCTACAGTTTTCTGTAAAATTATATAGGAAACTATAGATTTTCTATAGCATGCAAGGGGTCTATAGTTTTCTAAAGAATATTTTATAGAAAAACTATAAATTTGTCTATAGATGTTACGGGCCTATAGTTTTCTATAGAAAATTCTATAGAAAAGTATAGATTTTATAGAAAACTATAGATTTTTCTATACATTTTATGGGGCCTATAGTTTTCTATAGAAAACTATAGGTTTATAAAGAATATTTTATAGAAAACTATAGATTGGTCTATAGACTTTATGGGTCCTATAGTTTTCTACAGAAAAGTGTAGATTTTTTTAGAATTTAGAGGGCCTATGGTTTTCTACTGTACATTGTCATTTTCATAGTTATAGCTAGTCAGAAAGTAAAATGAAAGATCGATCGCCATGTATATAATATTAACATAAATACATGAATAACAAATAATGCAGTCAGTCCAACAGCATAGTTACTTAAATACTTACTGACGTCACGTGATATTATGTTTAAACCCTAGATATCAAGAATGTAATTAACTTGTAATTAAGCTATTCCCAATTAATATAATATTAATTACCTTATTTTTCTGTGTATATTATATACATATTGTTTTATAATAATTGTTTCTAAAAAAAATCACATAATCGTATATTGATTGAATAGACTATTGCCTATTGGTTTTTTTCTCCAGATATATCAGTCAATTATAACGTTGTGCAGTTTTGAAATAAAATATGCACCCACAGGCCACTATGACTATGTATTGAGATGAACGATAGAATACGAGCTAAACGACCGTAGCCGTAGGGCCTAGCTCGGTCCAGCTATGAACATGGCAAGAGTTGACTGGCATAAAATTATACATAAAATTGACTAAAAAGTTAAACTACAATATATACATACGTACGGTATTTATACTGGCATAATATAGTTCATATTTAAATTAATCTCAAAATATCAATTCACAACGCACACTAATTATCACGCCGAAAAAACCCAGCGATTCCCCATTTCATAGGCAGTTGACGAATAACTGTCGCGCTTACATTTTTCCGGTCGTTAAAAACGTTCCGATTGACATTTCTGCGCATGCGCAATAAATGTAAAATCATCAATGTGCAGCAAAACAACAAAGCATTTTCGGTATAAATGCCACGTACTGTTCGTTAACTTTCCTGTGATGATTACTGTGAAGAGTTTCTTAAAATGTCGTTCAATGCAATAAAATATTACGCATTTTATAAATCACTGTCACGGATTATAGCGCACTACTGTCACGTGATTTACGCTTGCTATCAAAATATGCCTCAATACTTGTTTGCCTCGTGTTAGTTTGCGACAAATAACTTTGCTGAGAGGGTATATACATCCTAACGAACAACCCGTAGTATTTGTATGCGCAGAAACGTCAATCGGAACGTTTATAACGCCGGAAGTCGTAACCGCTACAACGTAATTTTGGCGCACGCAGTGGCATGTATTGTTTGGTGAAAGGTTATATAGGTATAACATTTGCGATGCCATTTCAGCCTATAGCATTGCACCGTTCTTTTTTAGTGAGATGCAACCTATTGATCCGATTCCAAACAAGATCGAAGTATAATATGTGAGTCATGATTGCGATTATAGAGCAAGCCATCGACTCTGAAGTCAATCAATCGATGCGCCAACGTGCGAATTAAATCATGCAGGACTGGCAGGATCGACGGAAACGCGTGACTGATGAATTGATTGATCTCAGCACAAAAATAACAATGCGTCGCTTCACATATACTTATTTTTACTCTTAACAGGTTTTAACAATTAACCACTGGGACTGTGTACTTCTGGCATAACAATAATTGCGCTAGATATATACAGCCAGGGATGGGTTCAAATACGTATTTGTATTTGAATACCAACATTTGAGTTGAAATTTTGTATTTTTACTAAAATCTATAAAAGCAATGCATTTGTATTTGAATTGAAAATTTGTATTTGATCCCAAAATGTGTATTTGGGCCCAACCCTACATGTAGACAACAGATCGACACGAAACACGATTGGCGTATATAGTGATGACGCGCGTCAGTCCGAAATTTGCTAGCAACATTTTAAAAACTTAGTATACCTGTAAACTTTCAGCAAGGTACACCATATCATTATTATTATTGATTAGTATGAGGAAAATCTCTCAATTATATAAGAAACAAAGAAATATGTTTTTAAATGTCAATATAAATTGTACTAAGAATAAATATGTAAATAAACATAAATAGTTTAAAAGGTCAGTTCCGTGGATTCTATATTATTTGATATTGTACGATAGATCGCCCAACTCTCATGCACCCCCATTATATAAGTAGAAAGTAAACAAAACATAACTTCGTTACATGTAAATAAAAAATTAAATAAACCAAGTAAATGTACTTGGCGATATTCTACGTACACATCGTATTCAGGAAGAAGATTCCATTGACATACTAATTGTAACTGTATATGGCTGAGAATAATCCGCTATGATACTTTTACAAAAACACGGGCCGAATTTACATCTGGAAACAGGCTTTAGCCGAGCTGTCCGTGAGCCGAGGCAGAAATGGGTTAAGTTTCTTGGGGCTATGCAAAAATAGACACAGGAAAGCATGAAACGGAAAAGTGTATAAGTCTATGTTTTTGGTGAAATTACATTTTGCTAATGATGCGGATATAAAGGTGTGAAGATGAATTATATTTTAAATAGCGGCAAATACCATTGGTGTTATTTTTATGCAGACATTATTGATGACAAACAATAACTGAAAAGAAGTCATGCGTACGTATTTCCATTTGCCATTTCTTGCGCATTCTTTTGTTTCCGACCACGCTTCTGAACTCAAGGTTATCCAATCAGAGATGGCGGATTGGCGTTGACGGGAAATTCAAAGTTGAAGCCACGTCGACAGCAAAAATGTACGCACTCTTTTGAATTTTACAAGGAGAACGCAATTGATATTGGGAAGGTTACTTGGATTGAAGAACCAGCAGATGTAGATTCTATCGTGTTGAATAAGACAGAAGTGTTGGTGATCGAACTGGCCAAAAACGCGGCTGAATGGAAAGATGTTGAAATCATATGACACGTGTGGTCAAGTTTGCAGGTAGGTGTTCATGAAATTGTCTGCATGCACGTACTGGAAACGATGGTGGCCAAAACTAACTTTATAAAAGTATAATTATATATGTGCCATAATTTGTACGATTCGTAAGTTATAATATTTCTTCCTCACTGCAAGTATCATACTTCATGTGGGCTACTAGATTTATTTGTTCTCATGTTAAATATAATCAGGATGTCCATGTTACCTACTGTACATTTCAGATTAACTTCACTTAGCCACATAATAGTTTTTATATCCCAGCATTAAACAATGGCATATGTGCACGATATACAAGATGACCATCTTAGATTCCAATAAAAAGATGTCTTTTGGTACAGGTCCTCACAATCAACATCAGTTAATTTTGTGTGGATCTGGGCCATTACAATTTTGTGCATTCTGTATTCACAATTCCATGATTTCCTTTCAGGAAATTGTACCCACCGTGAAGGCCACTTTATTGCAAGGTGCCAGAAAAACAAATTGATGAAGTCATCGACAGCCACTATTTTAGAAAACCTGAAGGTATTTTATGAAATAATTAATTGTCAAACTAATACATGTACAGTTTGCTATTAGCGATCCATATGTTATTTTGCTCATAAATTTCGTCATTAAAAATGAATGTGACCTGTATTTTAAAGTTGTATATACTATGAACAATGTTACATGCACTCCAGTGATAAAGCCTTCAATGGGGTTTTGTTCGCATAGAATTGGAAATCTTTATAATTCTGATATATGTCCATTTTAACATAGCAGCTGTAGAATTGTAGGACACCTATGGCAAAGACAGAGAAGAAGAGTGTGAACATTGCAACAAGCTGCAACACCGCTTAACCATGGTTGAAGCGGAAAACACGATAGTACTCAAGTCACTGGAAAAGGCTCGTGACAGCACCGGGCGAATCAAGGTGCTGGAAGAAGAGAAGTCAGCACTCTTTCTGGCATTAAGAATGGCGAAAGGTAATAATGTTTTATTATATATTACTGGCGTAAGATACTTTACATGCAAGTTATTCTGTATTTTATGTATACTATTTTATTTATTTATTAGTATTTTTTATAACATTTACATATTTCTAAGTAAGTTATAATATTATATAATGTTTGCTTCTGTCATATATGCCTATCAACTAAATTACCAAAATGTTGGCACCTGTTCCCAATGATGCTGTACTTTCTCTCCTGGCCATGTATTATTGTTGCCATTAAAATAGTAGGTGTGGCAGATGCAAGTTATTTTATTCTTTTTTTATTCAGTAGCCATCATTAATCCTTTAGCTTTCAATGTGCAATATGTCCACATGTATAATGTGTACCTTGGCTTTAAAAAATGATTGAATTTTATATTAACATGCATAAGTACGCACCTTGGCTTAGCATCAACCACATATGTTGCATATATTTTGTAGATAATTTATTACCTACACAGTTGTAACAAAACTGTTGTATCTTTAAAATATGCTGACCATTTCATGGTTGCCACTAAGACACCGCAGCGCCATATGAGCTGACCGTCGGTGATTTGTGGTGTGTCCCATATGCATTGCTAAGTACACACCATGGGGCACAAATTTGTGTGTGCACATGTTTCAAGGTATTTAATTGTATCAAAACAACGCACTCGATCCTTAACCTCGACACATTAGATAATAGACAACGCGACCAAAGACTAAAATTTATGTACATAACTGTTTGAGGATCTATCCCAGCCCTCCCCACTGAAACTTTCTTCTGGCCCCCAAAAAACAAACAAGACACATTAAACCTAAACACTTCCCCACCATGTATCCTCAAATTTTGTCCAACAACCAACAACACCAGAAGTTTTATAGTACCCAAAGCCCACACTGAACAATAATTTAAGAATTCATTTTTTGTAAAAACAATTGCCGACTGGAACCAACTAAACGAGTTGCAGGTCCAGGCTGAAACCATAACTGATTTCAGTCACCTGATCTGCGGCTCAAACATTCAATAACATGCGCACACACACCCCCGTAGTATATAATAGCCAATATTGGTTTCTTTACGATGTATCCCATTCAGATTCAGATCATGTACTGGTGTGACCGTGAACTTCAAATGCGATTTTCTCAGTTTGAAGCTTTATACCCCGGGCATGTTCAGTGTCGAATAACTTTGGCTGTGCGTGCGCGACATTTTTGACATGTGACTCATTTCGTTAGAACAGGTCACATATATTTAATTTATATGAAATAATTTGTGGTCGTGTCAAATTGTTAGAAAATATACCAATTATCCTGGTTTTATTAGCCAAGGTTGTTAATTTATACCTTAGCCTGTACATGCATTGTAATGGGTAGTTTTGAAAAATAACTACGTTTATGGCATATACAGAGATTCTTATATCTGGTTGTTTATGAATGCAATTAACAATACTTGCACACAGTTGTGTGTCCATATTCGAGTAATTTTTAGACATAATGTTTGTCATTTATTTCATTCATTATTTCAATTCAAAACACTGTCCACAATCCGATGTCAGGAACACATGTTTCTACTGCCAAATCATCAGTGCAGCAAGCAGGCAAAGCAACTTCTCATTTCCCACTGGAAACATAACCTCATGGCTCGGATCATTCCTTGTTCTCCCACTCGATCTCCCACATCCAGCTATCTTCCCACCTATTGTCACTGCTTATTAACACTCACAAGTAATCACCAGGTGGAGCGCCATGACATCTATGATAACTATAATTGTATTGTACGTGCTTATTTTCATTTCTGCAGCTGCTGCCCAAAGCCTATTGCCGCAGAAGACAGATGGTGACATAAGGTCTGTCATCCGGCAGAAATTGAACGGGGCAGTCAAAGTAATGGCTACAACAAATGTCAACTAGGACCACCATGCCATTCTTTACAGTGTCAGCACATGCCAAATTAAGATGTCTTTCATAATGATTTTCTTGTAATAAAAACGTATGATATCATATCATATATGTATATATATATATATATATATATATATATATATATATATATAACTTGTAAGATCAACAGATATACACATGTATTCGTTGTACTACTTTTTATAGAATTCTATATAAAACATCGTATAGAATATTTTGTCGATATTTCTTAAAACAATAGAATATTCTATAGTATTTTTTATAGTTTTCTATATGAAATATCCTGTAGAATAATCTGTTGGATTTTTTTTAGTTTTCTACTGAAATTATCCTATGGAATAATCTGGGATTTTTGCTCAGGAAATATCCTATTGAATTTCTATAGGATTTTTCCTACAGAAAACTCAAAATCCTGTACAATATTCTATAGCATATTTCCTATGGAAAACTAAAAAAAATACTATATAATATTCTTTAGGATATTTCCTATGGAAAACTAAAAAAAATACTATAGAATATTCTATAGTATTTTTATGGTTTTCTATAGAAAAACATAGAATATTCTATAGCATTTTTATGGTTTTCTATAGGAAATATTCTATAGGATATTTCCTATAGAAACCATAAATATTCTATAGAAAACTATACGCGAATATTCTATAGAATATTCTATAGAAAACTATAAGCAAAAATCCTATAGAATATTCTATAGAAAACTATAGGCAAAAATTCTATAGAATATTCTATAGAAAACTATAGGCAAAAATTCTATAGAATATTCTATAGAAAACTAAGCAAAAATCCTATAGAATATTCTATAGAAAACTATAAGCAAAAATCCTATAGAATATTCTATAGAAAACTATATACAAAAATTCTATAGAATATTCTGTAGAAAACTATTGGCAAAAATCCTATAGAATATTCTGTAGAAAACTATTGGCAAAAATCCTATAGAATATTCTGTAGAAAACTATATACAAAAATTCTATAGAATATTCTATAGAAAACTATTGGCAAAAATCCTATAGAAAACTATAAGCAAAAATCCTATAGAATATTCTATAGAAAATTTAAAGTTTTTTTTGCCAAGGGCATAAAGCGGTGCCCGTTGGCTTTACCATCATTCATCCAGCGCGTTTTATGACGTCGAGTCGTTGTAAAGAATTACGAAGATTTTTTACTTGCGACCGGTGCGTAGATTTAAAATGGCGAACTCTTACGAATCCATTGAAATGATCAGATACATCCGTGGTTTGGATCACAGGTTCAGACGTTCTTGCGAACAGATCACAATCCTTAACAACATGATCGAGGACATGCAATCACGTTTCGACTGCGCCGTCGCCTGCAGGCAGCGAACGTTCAGCTACAACATTCGACTGCGTCTGGCGACGCTGGAAGGAGTGCGCGACATGTTTCACGAGTACGCCTTGACCGTGGCTGACAGACTGGACAGACTTCAGAGAACCTTACCGATAGTGGCTGCTCAGACGGAAGGGGAGTTAGACAACGAGGACAGCGACGGGGCGTGAACGCGCATCAGATATTGAACACAAACGGCTCTTCTCAGAGCCAACCGAACTCTCTCAAGAGAGTTGCTATCCCGCTATGTTTCGTGATTTTGGTTGCTGCTTTCGAAGAGCGACACAGTGTGTTGGCATTAATTTGTGTTTTATGGTAATTGAGAGCAGCGGATAACAGTAAATGCTACGTTAAATATACCGTATCACAAAAATTGCAATTATGAAACAACATAATTGAAACGCAGTTGTGGTAATCATGACATGAGAGTTGAAAACGACAACTTATATTTTATGTAAGAAATTATTCAATTCCGCTTAATCGTCGTCACCCAAACGAAACTTTAACGATCCTTTATTTAATGATATTAAGCTGTATAATATATATATATATATATATATATATATATATATATACATATATATACATATATATATATTTACATATATACATATATATACATACATATATATATATATATATATATATATATATATACATATATATATATATATATATATATATATATATATATATATATATACATATATATATATATATACACACACACACACACACACACACCGAAGTGAAAATGAAATGGAAAATAACCTTAATATGGAGAACATACAAACTGTTGATTGTAGGCGGTGTGTGATGAAAGAAAACAAGAAGAACGCATCCGTCCTTACCTGTCGATGAGTTCCCGATCGCCGGCGCCTTGGTGATGTGCCATGACGTCACGCAACTTCCGTAATACTGACGCGACTTATTGCGCGGACTTCCGGCATGGTGTTGCGTTTGAAAATGGCGGCATCGTTTACAGAAACGAACACAAGTCTCGCTTAATCGACTCTCCCTTGCTTGCGTGATTTCACCATAAAGATAGACTTGTGCAACTTACGTAATGTCATTGCTCGAAGCCGTCATATATCAGCATTGTTTTTGATTAATTAACCGGTTTACGTGTTTAATAATAATTAATGTTTATACAGTATATTGTAATACTTGTAAAAAAAGAATAAAAAAACAAAATAACAAATTCTCATTTAAGTTTAAATCTGAATAGTTTTTATAGTGTAGCATTATGTGGTAAAAAGTGCATCCTTGTTTAGTTTGTTATTTCAAAGTCGACCAGAGAACCAGTCCTCGTCTGTACCATATTCTGCGGGGTAAGGCCCCCTGGCGGTCACGAATAGAGAGCATGATTTCAACAGTGAGATACTTCAAAATGGCAGCCACCTCACGGCGCTTAGTAACATAGGTTAAAAGAATACGCATGTGTGTGTATTTGTGAATTAAAATAGTCAACATTACTATAGAACTTATGCATACATAGACTCGGTCTATACAAATAAAGATTATATTGTAATACAGTAATCTAATCCTAAGACAAACATGCAGGGTCGCCAACTCGTAGCCTGTATTCTTCGGTTTCTTCTTCTGGATACTGGACTGGGCCTTTACATGGACTTAATAGTCCAAAGAAGCATATGCGCTTGAGGAGTGGGCGTGTATGCTCTCATAAAATGTTTAATATGCTAAAATGTAAACAAAATGTTAAAACATTAATACCAAAATATTGTATAGACCATTGGCTAGTTTAAAAGCTATGTATGACATACACAGAGGTCTCGGGAAGACGTTATCTGTTGGTAGATAACATCTTCATGAGAATTAAACTGGTCGTCACTACTAAGTAGCCTTTAAAGAACACTTAACATTGAGTACAACCCAATATTAATTTTCAGAGAGGGCGTATAGTACTGATCATACTACATACTACACACACACACACACACACACACACACACACACACACACACACACACACACACACACACACACACACACACACACGCTAATTTGTATCATTACTACTATTCTTTAATATCTTCTAAACCGTCCAGTTTGTTTTCTGAAAGTTTGCACAATTTGCAGTAAACTCCACACCTCCCAGAATAGAAAACATATCCGTGTTTGTAGAATTTTATGTAAATATTTTATGTGTTCTTCGTAGGATGGGTCACCTGGCGTATTCCCTGCTGCTCTGTTTGTCCGTTGCCCATCTCTTGTTTGGACATACTTCAGGTAACTAAATATTAGAGTATGCCTCATATTCAGACCAGGAAGTCGCCCAAATAGACGTATGATATATATATATATATATATATATATATATATATATATATATATATATATATACATATATAATATATATATATACATATATATATATATATATATATATATACATATATATATATATATATACACATATATATATTATTTTACCCAAATAGATGCATGATGACATATATATGACACACACACACACACATATATATATATATATATATAATTTTATTGATTTAAATGTTTTCTTTCATGCATTTGATATAGGTCTCTTTTGTCGATCATCATGGTGCAAAAATGGAGGGTCTTGCGTTTTTCATCTAACAGGGAACGAGTGCATTTGTAGAGAAGGTTACATTGGCGAACAGTGCGAGAGTGAGTACTGTATTTACTATATAAGTACTTCCTACATAACTAGTAAGTTGCTTTTTTATAAGTACAGTATCTCCAACATTATATAGGTATGTATGTAATGCGCGAAGGCGGTCAATATCAACCATTGTCTTTAGTCTGTTACTCATTCAGTGAACTGGAGGACTGTAGAGGGAACAAAAATGTGTCCAAGGTTTTAACACCACAGCACATTCTTCGAACCCGGGTTCTCTTAGTCGAGAGTCCAAACTCGAACCCTGAGCCACTGCTCTCTACAACTAAGAATTAGACCACTTGATAGTCCAAATAAACAGACATTTCATAGTGTAGACCATTTCTAGGTTCGC
>CBDHHR010000546.1:0-6999 GCA_965263245.1 Metamycoplasmataceae bacterium
AAATACCTAATAAATAAGATGTTGAAACATTGACTGGAAGGGACTTGTTGAGTTTGTGGTTGACTGTTACGATCAAACACACTCAGAAACAAGTTAATTTCTGACAGTCTTAATATAACCGTTTCTCTGGGATAACAAAATAACGACCCCGGATATGGCAAGTGGAAACGACAGCCCACACGCGAGTTACCGCTGCCCAAGAAAGACGGCTGGTAATGCTGGTGTCGGGATAGCAGAGGAAACGTGTTGATGATAACTGAGAACCGATCCTTCCTTCCTCAAAACTGTCGAATTCCAACACGGAACGGTGCGAATGGGAAAATTACGGCACCGGAAATGCAGCGCGAAATGGGCTACTACGGGCGTGGTAAGAAGCACGGGGCGGCTGGGAGGTGTCTACTGCTTCCGGTGAGCGTATGCCCACGCATACACCTCCGCGTCGCTTCCGGGAAACGCAACGTCTCAGCCGACCCAATTCTCACACCCGTCGCTGTGGGCCGGTCGATCGCAACATTCGACCTGTTTCCGATAGTCGTGAATTTACGACTGGCGCCGCCGCAGCTCGGAAGAACACGTGTTGGGCGCGTGGACGGAAAGAGATGAAGTTGGACTCATGGGAAGAGGCACGTGCACGGCTTCTTTGACGTCTGATTCATCGAAAATAATTATATCCCAGAAAGGTCCTTTGTTTTGACCGATGCGACCGGACTAAATTCGCAGTGTCAAATATATAAGAAGAGAAGGAACGTTCTCGTGAATATAACAAAAACCATCACAAAAATAACAAAAATTAAACGTATCAGAAACAAACAATTACCATCATTGATCTTTTATTTATGTAAAAGAAATATTCCTGTGATTTATGCCACTTTGTAATTCACATCGGAGAGAGGGTGGCCGTTTTCCACACGGGTCTGATCTGGAGTGTCCGAGTTGTCGTCATTTGTTCTGATCTTTCTCGTCTTCCTCCTTCAGCCTCCTCAGCTCCTTGTCTTATGTTACACTGTCCTTCCATCTTTTTGTAGGTCTTCCTTGTTTTTCTCTTCCCAGGGACTGGCAATTGTGCAACTTTTCTCAGGTGTTTCTTCTATGTTCGTTTCTTCTATGTACGTACAAGCGGAGCCGGGCATCTCTTAATATCGCCTCTATTCCCTCAACTCTCGCTAGGTGTCGCAGTTCCTCATTTGTTTTATGTTTATCAACGAGATGTTCATCTGATCATCCTCATCTCAGTTCTCATGAGAAGGAACTTTGCTGTTCTCGTCAAGGCCCACGTATCCACCCGTACATAAGAATTAGCTAACACAAAAAGGGAATAATCAGATAAACATGTGAAATGATCAACACAGAAAATACCGTGTTGTGTAAGACGTTTACAAAGTCAGTTCAACCATCTAAACGATACCGTAGAAACACACGCTCGCCGCTGTTTGGAAAACAACACAAATGTTATTTCATCGCCAATATATCTTCAAAGGCGTCGCTACTTGCGCGGACAAACCCAGTGTCAACATGCCCTATCGATTACGTTTCCGGTCCCCGTTTCGGCTACCCCTTACCAAAACACAGACACTTGTGGTTTGCCCCTAAACACCACGCGTTGACAGATTTGGGCGCGATACGCGTCTAAATTACCGAAAGTGTTGTGTTTAGGTGCGCGCGCTTGTCGCTCGGGCGCCGACATCGATAATTTATAACTATGGCGTCGATTAACGCGGCCTAATAATGTCCAGCGGTGAGTCTGTGTCGATTAGCGTCAGGCCGCCGTCTTGTTTACTGCGACAACTATTAGGCCAGTAATAGGCAGACGAAACATGATCCACGAAAAGGTCGCTTTATTTCGGTGATGTTAATGATTATCTGTTTATTTATAAGTAATTCGCGTGACGGCGCTGACATCAACGAAGAAGACGATATTTATATAGCCATTTAGTTGTTTTAATACGACAGTTGATTTATGTTAACATTATTTATTTTAATGTAAAAAAACAGTATATTTAATATTGGTATATATATATATATATATATATATATATATATATATATATATATATATATATATATATATACTCCACTACTTAGTATTTTCAACTTTACCTATCAATATAGTTCAAAATTGTTTTAATGGTATTTGTGGATCATTCGAATGAATGTTACTAATGTTTATTGTTGTTGTTGTTGTTGTTGTTGTTGTTGTTGTTGTTGTTGTTGTTGTTGTTGTTGTTATTATTATTATTATTGTCGTTGTAAACACCAGTGTGTTCTAAATTAAAGTTGTTCAAGTGTATTGAACAAGCAATTCATCTTAAATGTACGGAGTCGTCCTGTCACACACGCGTGGTCGCGTACACTTGTCCCTCGCATTCTCTCACGCCGTAACACGACGCTCGCAGGACCAATCACTTGTATACATAGCATAATATATTTATAAACATACTTATACACAACACACGCACATACGCCCGCATTTACATACATACTCCCGCACGCAAACACACACACACGCACGCACGCATGCGCGCGCACACACACACATGTATATATATATATATATATATATATATATACACACACACACACACACACACACACACACACACACACACACACACACACACAGAGACACACACACACACACACACACACACACACACACACACACACACACACACACACACACACACACACACACACACACACACACACACACACACACACACACACACACACACACACACACACACACACACACACACACACACACACACTCACTCACTCACTCACTCACTCACACACATCACCCCAACACCACCACCGAACCACAACCACAACACCATTCCTCCACTCGCGTTGTTTGTCCCTTCTCCTTATCTCATGTCGTCGACTATATCCCTCATAGTTGAAACGAACCCCACCCTTTCATCTTCCCCGCCGTTCCTATCCCGTCACGTCGCGCGTCCAAATTGGGTTGTCGTCTTGGACGGGTGCCGATTTTACCTTGACGTTGCACCTTTCGACAACACTCGGTATGTCTATGCGTGCCATCCACATTATACTTGAAGAGGAATTTTCTTTATCGTCACCATATTGTATATCATCTAACTGCTTAAATACGACTACCTGCAATGGTGTTATATATCACACACACAAAGGGAAATTCAAATGTTTTGCTACAAACAACAATTTCTCGGGAAAAACCATGAAACCCAAACGCGGCGCCATGATGTTGAATAACACGCGCAATTTCCACAACATTCCTGCACGATTTCGTGCACAGCGGGCCGTCGTGACTCTATCCGTTCTTGAAAGTGTCGCCAGTGTGCAAAGTAAATAGTCGTCTAACCCCGGACACAATCAAAACACGATCAACAACGCAGCGACAGTCGAGAGTGTGCGACCGTCACATCTTCATTACACGAGCATGATTCACGCGCGGCCGCGTTTGCAGCCAGCCGCGTTCAGCCGCGCGTGACGGTTCGGCAGTTTGGCGAGTCTGATCTTCACACTACATCGAATTAAAGTGTAATTCCGCCCGCGAGCCTGGCAATGTCTGGCGCCAGGTGCACCGTACGTGTCGTCTCCTGTACTGTTTGCCTAGGGTCATGTTTCCTCGCTTCCCGGACATGCGCAAACAACGCCTCGAGAAGAATACTTTGTACAAATACCTAATAAAATTTACTTAATTCTCTGTATTAAATTTTATGTTAAAAGTTTTTTTTTAGACACACTGTCGTTAAGAATGTTCAAAGTCCGTAAATGGTCTTCATTTATTATTTTTTATTGATTAATTTCATGCAATAGTGTATAACAATTACAAGTATCAGTTAGTATAATTATCAAATAGTTATCAATTATCATAACTAACATTGTCGTCAGCTTTTTCCTATTCTTAGTTAGCATATGCGTTGTTACATAAATCTCGTTGGATTCAGCTTTATAGTATCCGCTAAATTATGTTTAGTAAACCCGTCAGCGTGTTCGTAATTTGATAGACAGTTAGTCACCCCGCTAAATACATGTCAAACTGTAACCAAAATAGTTACATAATAATAGTAGTAATAATAATAGTAATAATAGTAATAATAGTAATAATAGTAATAATAGTAGTAGTAGTAGTAGTAGTAGTAGTAGTAGTAGTAGTAGTAGTAGTAGTAGTAGTAGTAGTAGTAGTAGTAGTAGTAGTAGTAGTAGTATTAGTAGTAGTAGTAGTAGTAGTAGTAGTATCTTTATTATTATTATTATTATTATTAGTAGTAGTAGTAGTAGTAGTAGTAGTAGTAGTAGTAGTAGTAGTAGTAGTAGTAGTAGTAGTAGTAATAGTAATAGTAGTAGTAGTAGTAGTAGTAGTAGTAGTAGTAGTAGTAGTAGTAGTAGTAGTAGTAGTAGTAGTAGTAGCAGTAGCAGTAGCAGTAGTAGTAATAATAATAATAATAAACAACGAGACAACATTCGGCTGGTGTCCTGAACATAACAACAGTAAGAAGACACATTGTGAGACAACAGTACACTAATGCACATAACGCCTCTTCCTGGAGAGACGGGAATCTAACGAAGTAAACGCCAACACTTCAGAGAACCCGTCCACATTCCAAGTCTGCGAAACATTCATCTATTATCAGATCAAATCCCTTCGTCGGAGCGAGCCACGTATCAACTGATTAGCCGACACGGTTCGTTGAGTTTACGGTTACGGCACAATTACAGTAATTAATCGTTGTGACATGATCATTGCATTCGTGGTTACGACCAAATTGCCGTAGTTAACTCCACGAGAGTGGAGACGAGTATTGTGTCGTGTAGAATCTTCTTTCATTCACTGAACGTTTCGGAAAATTCGCTGTGATGAGATAATGTCATTTCCGGCTACGGCTACGGCATTTTGGTAAACACGAGAACATTTTCCGGTACATATTAATCTGTCCTTTCATGTAGGCTAACGATAAATATGTGGGTGTTTCTGTTAATGCTCAAAATAAGTTGGTGTTTGGTATATCGCGGTCAACATCTACATTATTATGTTAAATTAACGTCTTGATAATGTTATATCTAGTCTGTAACGAGGTTATTTAATAGCGCATGCAGTATAAGATCACCATTATTATCATCCGCCATTACCTGCCTCGTTTTGGTGTGATGTGTAATTTGTTGAGGACTTTTACATGGGACCTGCTAATTGAGTGAATAACGAATGTACTACTATACTAGACCTTTCACGAGTTTGCGACAACAACATACACTAGATTATAGTCGCTCGCTTATTCGCACATGCAGAATGCACCAATATCTCAAAAGCCACCACCAGATTGGGACAAACTTTACGGATATCAGGTTTGGGTGCATCTTTCTGGAAAAACTACACAAGAAAATGTCACACGTTTTCCACTAGAAGTTTGCTAAATAATGTTTCATGTAGTGAGAAAGTTTAAAGATAATTTATTGTTTAATCATCCGTCGTAATAGATTTATTGTACATTATATGTAAAATATAGCGTGATCTTATCCCGACTATCATCCGTGTTTTAGTCGTTTCCAGGTCGTGACTATTTAGACATTCCTTATTGCAAACCATATTCATATGAGCATAAATGATATAGTTGTATTGATATCATTTAACATGTATTTGTTATAATAAAGTTTGATGGAGAAATTATCAATATTTTTATGAACAAGTAAAACTATGTATTTTTAACTTCTTCGAACTACGTGTGACATGCTTAAAATATAAGGTTGTCATTCTGTTTAATGTAGTTAAATTACCATGTACACTTTGAGTACATGCCCTACGTCATACATTCATGTGTAGCATGTTCCGGAAGCATTCGACCGTTTACAATGTTGTAGCTGTCGAAGATTGTGATGTTGTTTCCAGTCCAAATAAGAAGATTGACTATGGGAATATTTAAATTTACCTAACTTTATTGTAATAGCAACCGTGCACATCTAGTTTAATTTGCATAAATAAACTGACAACAACAATCGGTTATTTAGTCATTAAACACCAAACTCCATAAATTCATAGTCACACCCCCTCTGAGGAGCATTAAGTCGCGCTGTAATTGTTGCGAGAAGCAATATCCTCCATTTCTCTTAGACGGAAGTCCGAAGCTCTAACCACTGCGCTACTGCGTGTCGGGAGAAGTATGATAATTGCCGCGGGAAGGGGAGCAGGATGTTGTCCCTTCGCCACAAGGGGTTTAGGAAAATATCCAATTTATAAAAGGAGTAATTATAATACAAACCAGCCGGATATAAAACCTGAGAATAACACACACTGTGTCGTTTCGTCGCTACTCCACCAAGCCGTGTACTTAGTCACCGCGAATTTTCGTGTGCGTTTTCCGAACGATTAGACTTGTGGGCCACTCGGGGCGACTGAAGAAGACATTTGGTTGAACCGGGATCGTAGGAGTACAACCAGGGAACATCAAAGACGAGCCGCCGACAGGGCAGGCCCATAGCGTCCCGTATCCATGTCAGAGACGTCGGTGACGCGACGGGAAGCCACAAGGGACTGTACCTGTCCCTAAGGTGTGTCAACAAACCGGGAGACGGGAGAGACTCCCGACAAGGAGCGGGCTATGGAGACGGGAGCAACCCGCGGAGACAACGCGTGTGGCGATGGCGCGGCGATGTTAGCCCGGTTGGGAGGCGCGACGGGAGGGGATCGGGACGGCGGGGAAGATGAAAGGGCGGGGATCGTTTCATCTAAGAGGGATATAGTCGACAACATGCGATAAGGACATGGGACAAACAACGCGAGTGGAGGAGTGTGGTTGTGGTTGTGGTGTTGGGGGTGATATGTGTGTGTGTGTGTGTGTGTGTGTGTGTGTGTGTGTGTGTGTGTGTGTGTGTGTGTGTGTGTGTGTGTGTGCGTGTGTGTGTGTGTGCGTGTGTGCGTGCGTGCGTGTGTGTGTGTGTGTGCGTGTGTGTGTGTGTGTGTGTGTGTGTGTGTGTGTGTGTGCGTGTGTGTGTGCGTGCGTGTGTGTGTGTGCGCGCGTG
>CBDHHR010000547.1:0-2500 GCA_965263245.1 Metamycoplasmataceae bacterium
TGCTAAAAGTATATTGCATCTGCTAGACAGCAAGAGAACTACCACAACAGTTCAATGATGACTTGATAATTGCTATATACAAAAAGAAGGGTGACCGTAGTGACTGTGGGAATTATCGAGGCACATGAATTATCGTTTCTCTCAGCATCTGGCAAACTATCCCTCTGAAAAGACTACATATCATTGCACAGGTGATCCTCCCAAAAGGCCAATGTGGATTTCGTCCCCTACTCTGTACAATCGACATAATATTCCCTTTCCCCCAACTACAGGAAAATGCAGCTGGACAACAACAAAGCCAGTATATGTTCTACGTTGATTTGTCAAAAGCTTTTGATACAGTGAACACATCAACCTTATGGATCTTATTGAGGAGCTATGGATGTCCTGAGACCGTTGTCAAGATAATTAAGGAATTGTATTATGATATACGCCTGGAGCAGTGTCTATCGGTGGATCAGGTACTGATCCATTTGAAATTAGCCACGGGCTAAAGCATGGGTGTGTCTTGGCACCTACCTTGTTAATTCTCTTTCCGGTAGCATTACTGCTTACAGTGTCCCAACACATTTGTTCAGAAGTTTCCATCCGCACTAGATCTGATGCAATATTATTCAAATTCGCTAAACAAAACGCAAGAATAAAAACTCGAGAACTATGTATTCTTGAATTACTATTTGCAAATGATGCTGATATCGTTGCACATACACATGAACACACCAGAAACATTTGTAAACACGTTGAACAAGCTGCAACTCTGTTTGGACTTACAGTCAGTACAAGCAACACTCTCTTTCTACCAAGCTCCACCCGGAGAAACCTCATACCTGGGCAGCACTGTTGCATCTGACAAAACCATGGATGCGAAAATTAACAACCGTATACATACTGCCTCTGGAGCCTTTTGGAGGAGTCTTTGGGGGACTCGGGAAGCGCGTATGGTCACAACATGATATTACAGTCTCCACAAAGTGCAAGATTTATACGACAGTCATGCATCCAACACTATTAAGCTCTGCCGAGACATACATTCTCTATCATCGGCACATTAGAAAACTTCTCCGGAATCTACAACAAATCCTCAAGATCTCGTGGAAAGATCACATCCCAAATGTTATCCAGCATTGAAACCACTCCAATGGCTTCCCAACTCAATTGGACTAGATATGTCACACGTATGTATGACAGCATACTCCCAAAGGTTGTCCTCTGTGGGGGATTAGCCAAAAGGAAACGTCTTCATGGCGGACAACGGGTACCGTCCTAGTTGAGCCGTGTCGCCGACCACCGACTTGGCCTCGTCTCTGCGATGGAGATTTTGTGCACAAAGAATTACACAGTGCTCAACTCCACCCTGACGTTCGACCGCATCGATGTCACGACTGCAGGGAACGTGTCCTTCGTCGTTGTTCAATAAATGTCTATGGACACCTGTTCTTTATCAAACAATAATTGCAATAATGAGAGCTAATGCGCTAATGACAGAGCCTGTGATATCATTAGAAATCGCGAATTGCATTTTGTTACCTGAACTTTCTGCAGAATAACATTTGTTGCTAGTCCAGATATTTCCCGGTAGATATGTGCAAAAATACATAATAATCCTTCATTAACGTAAATATGTATAACACAATTTTTTCAATATAATTTCGCCTACAATTTGTCATTGTCATATAAAGATGGGTCTTTTGATAAAGCTACGCGCGGAGCACAGAACTAATGTCAAGTTTTAATCATCTTTCACTATTGAACACTCATTGGTTTACTACACACGCGGTGCAGTTATCCCACTTTAATTGTACAAAATGTTAATATATGGCAGCCTAATGTTTCTCGTATTTCCATTTCTTGAAAGCACCGGACCGTGAAAAAAGCCGTGTTTCTCGCTTCTTTATGAAGGACAATTGAGTCATTCAATATATCCAGAGCATTCCTATGCACCTCCTAAACTGGCCTGATTTTGCTTTGTTTATCCCTCCATTGAAATTAGAACAAATAATAAACGTCATTTCAGTTAGCTCTCCCTATGTTCTATTCGCCCACTCTCTCCCGCACTGGCGAATACTGAATTCTCCCTACAGATACACGAGGGCGCATGCAACACTTCTGGAATGCACATTCAGTCGAAGGATCCGAGAAAGAAATGATGTTGGATGATGATGCGGAGGTCTTGTGTTTGGAAGAGATCCCCGAGTTGCTTTCTCTTCTCCCCGAACTCACTGGGAAGGACGTCATCGAACTGGGAGCTAGCATCAGGTATATTTCTTCTGCATTCATAGTATCATAATAGTTTCAATAATACTATATTAAATACAATGTATTCCAAAAGGAGGTGAGTAAAGTGTTGTTATGCTTCACCGTATAAAGTGTGTGTATTCCAAAGCACTTGTGATACAAATATATTTTCCTGAAGCAAAAAAGTAAACCACGTAATTATAATTTCTTGTATAGCGCAGTATCTACTCTTAGGCTAGGAATTGTCAAGGCGCTTTTCCAAAGG
>CBDHHR010000547.1:7500-12953 GCA_965263245.1 Metamycoplasmataceae bacterium
CAGCTCAGAAGCCCGGTGTTCTACAGCCTGAACCAGCCGTTGGTGATGAGCCACTGAGTGGATATCGGTTATTTGACATTCGACCACTGGTGAAGTTTGTCGAACAGTTTCCGTGTTCCACATGTCAGCATAGTGGGTATGATGTAACAAAGTTTGGCAAACGCCTTGCAACTACAGTACTTTTTTTTACATGCAGGGCATGCATGTGGTGCTATCATGAAGTTGAAAAACAATTATGGTGAAAACATTAACTTGCATCTCAAGCAGGGTGCTGCAATGAAAGCAGGTTTCTGTGGCATTGACTACAAAGGATTGATGTCAGCTGAAAAGCCAGTAACAGAAGCAGCCAAGACAGGTAGAAAGAGGAGGCAGGTTGTGCAGGCTGGTATAAGCACTAGCTGTGAAACTGGAGCTTTCTAAGTGAAATAGCCTTGTCAG
This sequence comes from Metamycoplasmataceae bacterium, assembly GCA_965263245.1. Taxonomy (GTDB): domain Bacteria; phylum Bacillota_I; class Bacilli_A; order Mycoplasmatales; family Metamycoplasmataceae; genus DT-68. The sequence goes on from CBDHHR010000547.1 coordinate 7,939, forward strand.
TAGATATGTAGTAAAAGAAGTACCAACGATTTAAACACTGTTTTCTACATTTTTTAGCCATGCATTTTACATATGACAAGATATCTAGAAAGGTTGTTGACTGATGTTGATGAAAATTGGCATAGTGTTGAAGTTACATAATATAATTTTTTTAGATATTTGTCTGATCTTGTTTCTTTTAGTTCAGATTAAAATATAATGTATTGACATCATACTATCAAAATATCAACTTACTTATCAACTTATCAACAACAATTCAGTAATAACAACGAAATTGTGTTTTAAAATAAAAATAGTTTAGTATATTTATCTTTGGTGGCCATTTTTTTGGTCATGTGACTTGTCATAATTGGGTTGTTCTATGTTTTGCTTCCGATATATCATTATACTTCTTTGTCACAAATTTGACATCTTTATGACTTATAACAAGAACAATACAGTTATACCTGACCTTAGGTCGTTTGAGTCGGCATTGTGCCATGTATGTACACATACTCACATAAAGTAGGACTTAATTCAAGGAGATAATTGTATAACCATTATCAAATTGTGCAAATGATATCTTAATCTGCATCGGAACAGCTTGACAGCTGAAGAAGAATTATGTTTTATTCGACTGGTATTTCAAACAATACACACATCATGCATTCTTGTCAAACAACTCGGGAACAATACAAAAAATCACAGCAAAGATGGTAGTAGAGTATATAATTTATAATACAGTGTAGGGTCTGGAGAGTCCTAAAATCGTGCTAGTTACTATCGAGGAGCCACCTTTTTAGAAACTTAATTTACAAAATTATCATCATCTGAAAAAAATTCTTCCAGAAACAAACAAAAAACATTGTGAAGATGCCTTTGCATAGCACATGTTTTTGTTGTTTGCAGTGTTGCAAATAGTCATACTGTGTAAAGTTCAGGTGGTTGTTGATTCTAAATGTTGCATACATGTTACTTGATAATTTGGTAAGATATAGAGTTTCACATACTTGGCAAATCTATGTGAGCTATGTTTGTCTTTGACTACCCCCCGGGTACCCCTAGGTATTTCAGGAAGGTAATTTAATAATTGTTGCAAATTATGTCGAAGATGCAAAAATCATGTTTATTTTGATAAGTGCATATTTTATTTTTAGCTTTGTTATCATGACTATGTACCTCATAGTTGTTATTCTATTTGATTCAAAGCCCCATGCCATGATGCAATAATTAACAATTAATTAATATATTTATTTATATCTAGAGGCAATGTTTTAATTTGTTTAAAATTCTGATTATTTTTGAACATGTTTTCAGTGTGCCTTTTCCAGTTAATTGTGTTTCTATAAATAAACCCCAGAATCGTTATTCTTCGACTTGTTCAATATTTACATTTTCTATCTTCAGAGTGTGTATATTTTTCTTTGCCGATGGAAATTTTATGTGTTTAGATTTTGCCACATTTAGTGATACTTTGTTGATTTTGAGTATTCATTTTTCTTAAAAGTTCTTCGTTTATTAAATAATCTAAATTTTGTTCACATATATTATAACTGAACATGTTTAGTGTACTTGATATGGTTGTATCGTCAGCATAAATGAGAAAGCTAAGCATTTTACTGGCTTGTGCAAAATCATTGATGTATAGTAGTAGTCCTATGATTAAACCTTGTGGTACACCTGTTGTTATTGATAGCATATTTGATTTGATGTTAATTTCCATGTATTGTTTATGATTTCTGGGTAGCTGCTGAATAAGTTAAGATTTGTTCCATGTACACCATAATATTTCAATTTATCAAGTAAAATAATATGATCAATGGTATCGAAGGACTTGGAAAGATCTAAATAAACATGAATAGGTTTTTAATCTTTATCCAGTTGGGTTATTATTCTATCTATTAATTTTAGTGCCACATGTGTGTGTTGAATGTTTCAGTCAGAAACCATGATCAAACAAAAGCCTAGAGTCATTAAATAAGATGATAATTGATCAAATATTTGTTCAAGTATTTTTGAAATAGCTGGTAGAAGTGGAATGGGCCTATAATCTTGGATCCAGGATGGAGTTAACAAAAAAGTAATCGACTATGAATATGTTTACTATGAAAATGCACGAGTATGAGTATTCAGAAAACAAACGTACTCGAGTATGAGTACAATTACTTTTGAATGTAATCTTGATCACCGTAAAGGCGACCTTAAAGGAATCTCTTTGTTTCATTCTAATGTTGGATTTAAATTTACGTTTTCTGAATGTAATACAAATATGATGCATTTAAGAATTTCACATGTCCCCTTTTAAAATGTCAATGGCCTAGGTCCATTATAGTTACTTCCCATTACAGCTATATGTTTTCCCATTATAGCAACTCATTAAGTTTAGCAGGCAAACTAGTCCCGTTACAGCTACTTATTTGATTACACAATTCAGGAGGGGACAGCAAGAAGGAGCATTAACTATTTTAGATTAATGTAAGATTTTTACATGAAATGTCTTAATGATGGACGCATTTTAAAGTCATAAGACTTATATATAAATGTAACTATCAGTTAATTGAAATGAAAAATATACCATAAAACATCTGTGCAAAACACATTTTTTTAATTACTTGTACAGAGTACAGAATAGCATTTATAAAAAAAAAGTAGTGAAAGTCATGTTGGTGGGATGGCAGCATCATGTTTAGCAAACATGAACTGGAAGTTGTGGGATGGTGTTTCCCCAACACTTTCGCGACCTTGGAATTCCATCCCTCGACATGGTTGTTTGCTCATTTGTGTAGACATTCCACATGTCCATGGAGATCTTTGAATCATCACCAAGCCGTGTCTCCACAAAGTATTTGTTAAAAGTTATCAGTTGTGGAAGTTTCTCAGTGGGACACACTTTCATCAAAGCCATCCACCTCTCATGGACATCAACTGGATGGTGATGAAATAGTTAATGCTCCCTTATCTTGTTACATTATGAAATCGAGAAATAGAAACGTAGCTATAAAGGGACTAGTTCAACTGTCAAACTTAATTAGTAGCTACAACGGGAATAAAAAGTCGCTGTAATGAGAAGAAGCTATAATGGTAAAACACCTTACAGTTTACATTTGAACACAAAAGACCTGGATTTAGTAGCTAACTGCCCAGACCCAGTTAGTATTCTGGAGCTAGAAACCATGGCCAGTCATTCACAGCATACTGACAGAGCAAACAGTACAGGTGGGGGGGGGGGCTGTGACATGACTTCTAAAGCTACTTGTTTTGGCTAAATTAGTTATACTCTTTATGATATCTTCTTCAACGTGTTTAAATGTAAAATTACTGTCTGCTATTTTATTTAAACAATAATTTGTGTATGTCCACGAGTGCCTTTATATTTAATATAATTTGGTTTGGACATCACGCCAGAAGATCTTGCCAACTTTTATTCCCACATAGGACATTTGGAAAAAGTCAACATTGGAACTTACAAGTGCCCCTTGGCATTAATGGCCATAACATAAGTGGGGAAACATCTCGTGGACTTAGATGTATGCACAGGCAAGGAAGGAAAGGGAGGTTTGTGTTATGAAAATACATTGATTGAAAATACATTTCTCGACCCAACAACTAGAAATTCCCATAATACATAATTATTTGCAATAAAAAAATTGTACCATTAATATGTATGACAAGAAATATATCAATCAAATTTGAAAATATACATGTAATAAGTAAATAATATTATATAGTGGAATACCAGCAGCATTTCACCTGAATACCCCATGTCTCAATTATTTTTAATTTGGAGACTGCATTATATATCACTATTTGGACTTCTCTTATTACTTTTTAATTTTACTAAGAAGCTACTGTTACACTTCATATGATTTAAATATGACAAGAAGGGGATTTTGCTTTGTATTGTAATCAATAATATTACCACAGTTTGCTTATACTGAACATATTCATAAAAAACCTGAAGTTTTGCTGAAGTACCCTTTCATTGTATCAAACCAGCATTGGTGACATTGATGGATGAGAACGTGATGCACAGAAGTCTATATGAAAAAGTCAGAAAGAAGGTGATGAATGCTTGCACAAGCACAAGCACAAGCACACGCACACGCACACGCACACGCACACGCACAAGCACAAGCACACGCACAATCACAAGCACACGCACAAGCACAAGCACAAGCACACGCACAAGCACACGCACAAGCACAATCACTATCACAAGCACAAGCACACGCACAAGCACAAGCACACGCACACGCACAAGCACAAGCACAAGCACACGCACAAGCACAAGCACACGCACACGCACAAGCACACGCACAAGCACAATCACACGCACAAGCACACGCACAAGAACAAGCACAAGCACACGCACACGCACAAGCACAAGCACACGCACAATCACAAGCACAAGCACAAGCACAAGCAAAAGCACACGCACAAGCACACGCACACGCACAAGCACACGCTCAAGCGCAAGCGCAGACGCAGACGGAGACGCACGCGCACGCGCAGGCGCAGGCGCAGGCGCAGGCGCAGGCGCAGGCGCAGGCTCAACCGCAAGCGCAAGCGCAAGCGCAAGCACAAGCACAAGCACAAGCACACGCACACGCACACGCACAAGCACAAGCACAAGCACACGCACACGCACAAGCACAAGCACACGCACACGCACACGCACACGCACACGCACAAGCACAATCACAAGCACAAGCACAAGCTCAAGCTCAAGCACAAGCACAAGCACAAGCACACGCACACGCGCACGCGCAAGCGCAAGCGCAAGCACAAGCACACGCACAAGCACAAGCACAAGCACAAGCACACGCTCAGGCGCAGGCGCAGGCGCAGGCGCAGGCGCAGGCGCAGGCGCAGGCGCAGGCGCAAGCGCAAGCGCAAGCGCAAGCGCAAACACAAGCACAAGCACAAGCACACGCACACGCACACGCACACGCACACGCACACGCACAACCACACGCACACGCTCACGCACACGCACACGCACACGCACAAGCACAAGCACACGCACAAGCACAAGC
>CBDHHR010000548.1:5000-6935 GCA_965263245.1 Metamycoplasmataceae bacterium
ACAAGGAATGACCCGCCTGACCCAGTCGACAACGCCCGCAGACGTCGCGGCCACAAAACACGCTCGCCTTACGAGTCGATCAACATCGACGACTTCAAAGTCGACGGCGTCAGTTCGAGCGGACAACCTTCTGCTGCGACGCCGTCGACCGCCATCTTGGATGGCGACCAACGAGGACTAAAGTCCACAGCGCCTGTAGACAACACATGTCCAGACACGGCTGACCTGTATGCTGTAGACAGTACATGTCCAGACACGGCTGACCTGTATGCTGTGCCGATGAAGAAGAAGAAAACAGAGGAAGGGCAAACTCCGGAAGCACATATATACGACAATAATGTGACGATAGAACACAAGGAGGATTATCTTTGTCAGAGAGATGCGTGTGACAATGAGGAATTCGTGGACGACGAAATGTTTGTTGTAGATAACGATCTGTCTGACCAAATCAGTGTCGTGCTATAATATATACGTATAGTATTGTACATATACATATTTATTCTGTAAGTTACTGACAATTTCACCTGTTTGCTGTATGTAGATGTGTTATTTAAGAACCTGCCGGTGAAATGTAATATATTGAACAGTAACTAAAATGCCCTGTTAATATATACGATACCATGTTTGCCGCGATGAATCGTTGTCTTCAGTTGTCATTATATTTGAGAACCTTTCACCCCTTCAATACTGTAGAATCCGTCATATCAATGACGTCATCACCGTTCATGCACATCTCATGACTGCCCAACATACGAAAACAGAAGCTGTGAAACACTTAATTCATGCTTAATATAACCTTTTACATTCGAAGTTCGTAATAATACAATGACTGGTGCAAACGTAGTTATTTTGTTTCATAGCACAACAAACGAGAACATTCTCAGAAGTTATAATTGGCGTTTTTCGACACCAAAGAAGGAAAGGATGCATTCAATGTGCAATACTTTTGAAAAGACATGATACAGCCATATATAGCGTTAATCGTCTTGTTTATATAGGTATGTATAATATATACCTATGTCAACAACAAGGTTAACGCAATGCATATGTTTGACACACTGCCGGTGCTGAAGTAACACAACTGACGTCATATGCAATTTACAAGATACCAAACTTCTCTGAAGCTAAAACAAAATACAAACACAAATTTAAGTATAAAACAAAACCAAAATAAACATTTGCAATTCATTTATACATTCATTTGAACTATACTAGTGCTTTTGGCAAGTCATGTTAATGTAATATTAATGTCAGTTAAGTTGTTTAGTAAATGTAAATGATTTTCCTTATCTGAACCTCTGGTGAGCGTGACGCGTTAGCTGTGATGTGACACCGTAGAATGTACGACGTGGCTTTTGCCTTGATTTTTCCAGGTGCGCCGTTTACAGAATGAAAGACAGGAGTGTCTCCATTGTTAGCGGAAACTCGGGCAGACGAAATTAAAACCGCAGCGAGGCAGCATTTGGGTTGACGCATAGCCTGGTTGTGTTGTTGGTATTTCAAGTCGTGTTAACGTAATTCGGTTACCTCGTGGAACAGGTTTGCTAATTCATAACGAGGACTGGCATAGATGAAGATTGGATGTTGGGGGAGCCTGTGCCAATACTACATAATATGCTGTGTGTTTAGACTATCCTTAGATTAAGTCGTAGTCAACCGTGGGTCGTTTGATCCACCTGGCTGGCAGATGTACATTAGCGAGGAAGATATGTCGCGTACGTAGCGGGCATGTGAGTATCTATGGCGTCATCAGCAAAATTCACACTAACACATCGTGCTGACGAACTGTCATCCGCCTGCTTCTTTTTTAGTGTATTGTCTTAGATCCTACTTGACCACTGGCTGGACACAGTGAAAGTCCTGTCCGTTACGTCACCTACCGCACAGCACAGCACAGGATCCGTCAAGATGGCTGCCGAACATATGCAGCTGCTG
>CBDHHR010000549.1:0-18922 GCA_965263245.1 Metamycoplasmataceae bacterium
TGTCCTCTCCGCGTCTGCTTTTAGAGTCCACACAGAAGGACGAGGTCGTCTTTTGAGAGGTGTCCAAACGTTTTAAGACCGATCGAGGGATTCTATCATTGGACAATGTGCGCATGAATGCACGGACGGCGTGCCAACTTGCCAACCCTGGTTGTCAGTTGTGTTTCCAAGTGAATGAATGATAAGTTATCTATCCATCAATCCGCTCTCGCATCAGAAGTAGACCTCTACTCCCACCAGGGCTAAGAACACAACATTTTGCTTTTACCAATAGCTACATATCGACAAAGAGATGCAGCTATTCTACACCAAGGTCTGTTGATTATCACGGAGAACAAGAAACTAAAAAGTTACTAAAAATATGGTATCGCCTAATTGTTTGACCACTTGCATACGGACTATAAAGTAACGATCGGGCTAAGAAATTATTTTGAAGATGATTTACTTAAACACTAAACGTACGAACACTCGTGATGTTGAAGATGTGAAAGAACAATTAATGGCAACTCTACTAAAACGTCAATATGTGTGACGCATCTCTACGCTGCGTTTGATGATTAACACATTGTGAAAGGAAACATGGGACAATGCAAATTCACGTCGCTGCCGTCAGTCAATATCAAACGGAATTCTCGGGTTCGTTTACATGATATGCAACTTTGCCTCGAGATCCGTCCAGCAGTGCAATAATCTTATCATATAGTTGACAGATTGTGATGCGCTGGAATACATATTCCACTGGCCACGTTGTCATACAAGATAGGCGTGTCGTGTCCGACTCAAAATGTTTTCTCCACAAGGGACTGGCTCTAAGGGAATTATTGATAATTCGTCCACTTACTTATATGGACACAGGTTATCGACGTTGTTCAGCGAGACATTTATGGAAACCGCTGCTCAGTGATATTCAAACTCTTCCACCCATTTCATTCTTTTGACAAAACACCTCTGTTCTGATCTATAGAGTAACTCAGCGTCTTGCGCCTGGGTCGATGGTACCGCTAAATGTACTTATCATTGCACACCATATCGCGAACGCAATGCATGCTTAAACCGGCTTACAGAATGTGATTTGAGAACGCCCCTCATTAGGTTGTCGTCAGTCGGTTGTGCCAGACACAAACAGCAACACAAACGCTCCACGCTGGTCAACAACTCGACTGTAAACGTTCGTCAGACAACAGCAACAACGTATTCTCTGTTGGTTGGCACTCCTCGCACCAGCGGACATTTTAACTGGACACAGTCGTCTACAGCCAGTACAACTCTAAGTGACACTAGAGGTGGACTAACACAACATCATTAGCATGAAAGACAGACGACCAGGCGATCTTGTGACGTGAAATCAGAACAAAATGTCAAGGCGCGTGTCGTCGAGGCGCGTCTCGTCGCAGTCCACAAAGGAAAGTCCAACGCCAACGTGTGGGGAAAAGCGTGGGAAGAAGAAATATGTCGATCGTCTGACGCTCTTCCTCGAGAGGGTGACGGACGAGAACGGGAAGGTGATCGTGGAGGACATCAACAAGGCCGAGACGAAGATCGCACGCGCCATGTTTCGTCTGCTCGGGGTGGGTCAAACACGTCTCGATCTAAGTCTGTAGATGACACCTACACGGCGTTTTATATCTGTTTGACGTGGCTTATCTGGTATGTTGTATAATCCGACAAATTCTGTGTCTTTGTCTCCATTATGCCTATTGTTTATTTACAGTAAAACTTTCTTACCTGACACCACAACTCCTTTGTTTGGAGTGAACCGTCCGCACTGATTGTGTACTCACGTTGAGAACGATATTGTACTGTAGACTATAATGTCTGGTATTACAGTCTCTCGCGAATTCGTAGCCATATACGTGTCGGCTTATACATGACTTGTCACTAGTGTCTTTGTCCTCCAGTATCTGTTCACCACAGACCCGAGCGTTGCTACGACGTTCGAGTTTCCCTACGAACTGTCTGAAGACGACGGAAGCATTGAGATCGTGACGACGAACGAGTACAACTGTCGACTGTTCGTGAAGAGAACGACGCACCCGAACAGTTGTCAGGTAGGGTAGACGACAACACCCCTCACAGCTGCCAGATTTGGTAGATCAGAACACCCCTCGCTTCACAGCTGCCAGACAGGGTACTGCAGACCACCTAACATAACTACAGAAGTACAACGTAACACATACCGATTAAGGTAGACCAAACACCACACATGGCAACCAGGTGCGGTAACCAAGAAATATAGCTTATGATATAGGGTATACATAATAGCAGATAATGTAGACTAGACACCACTTACATAGACGGTCATAATAAGTACGACAAATATACCACATACATGCACGGCTGCCAGACAGACTGTGTAATTGTACGCCCTATATATATATATATATATATATATATATATATATATATATATATATATATACATACATAGTGTATATATATAAGTATACAATACATATTTAAAATTTAATATAACTATATAGTGTATATATAAGTATAAAATACATATTTAATATATATATTAAATATGTATTTTATACTTATATATACACTATATATTTATATTACATTTTAAATATGTATTTTATATTTATATATACACTATGTATATATATATATATATATATATATATATATATATATATATATATATACACACTATATATATATATATATATATATATATATATATATATATATATATATATATATATATATATATATATGTTACACTGTCTGGCATTATACATCACATCTGCACTGCCGGTGTTGTGCTGCAGGCGGTGAGCGGCAGTAGGGCCGGTCTGCCGGCGGGTCACGCGCTGTACCGACTCAACGACGCCATGACGGGCGAGGAGCGTGCGCTGGCTCGGCGCGAGTGTGCTCTCTTCATGGACACCGACGGCTTCGTCTCCCCGGCCAAACTCTACCTCTGGTTCGCCACAGGTGAGAACACTCAAGTGCCGTACGTTTCTCCGGCCAGATGAGACAGCGTGAGATGTGTGTGCGTGCGTGCGTGCGTGCGTGGGAGGTAGAAAACCATTGTACATAGAACACGTACCCATTCCATAATGTCAGCGGCGAGGCTTTGCCGTGTATTAACTTTCAGAAAGGCACGTTTGAGAGAACCGCGCTCACCTCTGGCGCTCTCTTAAACTTCGTTGCAAATTTTGTTTATATTGTTCCATGATCTATGACTGAATAGATACCTTTCAGAACTGTAACTTACGTAATTTCAACTTGGAGTTATCTTAAGATATATTTCATCTAACCACTAGAAGACAGCAATATTCCAGAAAAGAATCATTTTTAAATATTGACGTTACTCCTTTAGTCAAAAAGAGGCAATTTTCCAAACATGCACTTCTAGTGGATCGAATCGAATCGAATCGAATCGAAGGCCAGTTGTAATACTTTCAGTTTCAAGACATCAACGGTGCGTCTCTGTGCAATTATCTGTTGACGCTTTGTGTTTATGTAGAAACAGCAAACAACTGTAAAACTCTACTATTTCACTGACTTTCCATGGCTATATTATCGCCATGTATTACACCGTTGTAGGCATTTCTCGCGCCGTGGCAAAACTAATAGAGTGGGACGCCGAGAAATACTGTAAGGCGCCAGACGACAACAACGAGATGGACCAAGCAGACCGTCACCTGCACCGAGACTTCGCCGACGCATGCGTCGACGCACAGTTTCCGGTAGTCACCATCACATTTCCGTTAGACGAGAGCAGTGCGACTGAACACAGGTTTGTATGTATAGAAGCGTCTGATTGGGTGATGGTTTGTTAAACGTCATTTCATTGGCGGATAATTGTATTTATGAAAACTACCTACGCGTTTTCTAACCCGCATAAACTGCAACACGTCATGTGCCCAACAGTTTGAACCTTCCGTCGTGTCTTTCTAAATACACTTTGGCATATAACATCATATGAAATTGGTATAATTGAGTATATTTGGAAATTTTTATTGAGAGAAAAAACACTTCCATGTGTCACATTGAAACATGACGTTTCTAGCCAAGGGCGCAGTTACAATTACAGGTGCCAGTTTGAGCAACATAGATATATTTAAATTATCATTATTGAGTTTACATATGTTCAGCACATACCAAGTATATCAAATTCCCAGATAGCACGCAAACGTTATTTCGCTCGTTTTTTAACGTTAATCTAATGTTTACGTTTTAACCAGACAAAAAGGTTACGTTTTGGATTTAGAGACATTTAACCGTAACCACCGACTGTTAGTATTACTAAAATCAAACGGTTCTAACCAAATAGAAACGTTAATATAACGTGTGCATGCTATTTGGGTTGAAGGCAACATTATACCTGGTTTACTCCGTCACTGTTCATAGCAGCGAGACGTGGAGTGAGGCTACGGACCCGCCTCAGCGTCTCACCGTCAACATCATCCCGACTATCCGCGGCCAGGGCTGGCCGACGGGCACCCAGTTACAGCATGCCTTCCCCCGCCGCCCGCCCTATTGCTGGCGTGGCAAGGCCTGTCTCGAGCAGCTGCAGGCGCGGTTCGACGACGGCGAGACGATGTGCTACTTGGAGCTGCACCGGACGCCGGCGTGGAAGACGCGCTCACTGCTCCCCCGCATCGACATGCGTCTCTGGACGCTGTCCTTCCTCCCCGCTGAACGGCTGCTATGGATCAGCCTCTTCGACCCGGAACTTCGCTCCACGTTCGACGTCGACAAGGTGCTGAACATTCTGCGCATGCTCCGTCGCGCACATGCGTGGGAGGCGCTCACGAAGCACGTGATCACGACGACGATTCTTTGGACGGTGAAGCGCCATCTGCCAGAAATGAGGACGCTCGGTGATTGCGTCATCCGGGTACTCGACGCGCTGCGTGTGGTCGCGCAGGCGCGCTTCTGTGCGTGTTTCTTGATGCCGAACGTTAACATTGCGACGGGCATGCGCATTGACGACTCTCGACGCATCAGTCTCGATATCAAACTAGTCCTGGAGAAATTGCGCGAAAATCCGGCGTACATATTGACGTACATAGGATACACTCAGGAATACGAACGTCAGACGACTAGAGACGCCTAACTGCACAGATTGCTTGCACAAGGGCGTCGCTATGGTGTTTATTGTTTATCGTAATAACAACTCTAATTTTTGACTATTTAAAGACACGTGGTGAAGTCTGAGGCTGAAACGCTTGTAATTTGAATATACAAGTAATTCAATGAACGCTGAGATTGAGTACAAATGAAAATATTTAAGTGATTTTTAATCATTAAACAAGCTTATTAAGTTCTGCTTTCGGCACGGTTCTAACGTGTATTCGAATAAAAAACAAGGTCATCTAAGTCACGCGCTGCAGTCATGACGACGTGTTTTTTGTCGACGAAGACGGTCTGGTATGGCAGATTGTTGACCAATAATAGGCATGTGATCATCACGACTCGCGACAAAGCAATTGTACGTACATTGTTGATCCCTCTAGAAAGTTGTTGCCCGACTCATGGCGCTACCAAGCCTTGCAATCTTGACATTCAAGACACGTTCTTGAAGTGTCTTATTATATCCTTATATTGATAGGTGAACAATACACCAGTCACAAGTAAATACTGTAGAGACGCTATCCCATTGTTTATTTAAGAAATAAGATACAAAACGTTGACACTCGACTAGACATTCATGATGGCACATGCACACAAAGATCTTCTACATACGGTAGGAGGAATAAATTATGGATTGTGCGAGGCTGGCTAACAGCACTGACACGTTGTGACCATGACCAGCAGCTGGCCCGATGACCTCACGATGGGGTTGAAGAGTCACGTGACTTCACACTGTCACGTTGTCTACTGTCATCCCTCGAATGTTGTCTGAACTTGCGCTCAATGAACTTCTTCTGGTACTTGAGTTGCGGGAACAAATCTGAAAAAAACAGATGGGACTAAAAAAATTGTATAGACTCCTGCGTGTGCATGCGTGCGTGCGTGCGTGCGTGCGTGCGTGTGTATGTGGTGTTCCAATAATTCTCCAAATTAGTGTTAACTGTGATCGACTGTAATCCTGGCCTGGGGGATGCAAGCTATAAATAAAACATGTTTTTTGACATATTTCTATCTCGAGTGTGTTCTGGTGAGGAGACTTGTCATGAATAAGAAACGATATTATGGCATTTGGTTGAATATTTACCAGATGGCACATCGATTAATGGTCATGTCATATGACTGCGCTGATGCTGAGCGATAATAGGGAACCTATCTGGTACGGCATTATACTTGTCTCAAACTTGTAATCAGTGTCATCAGGCAGCTTCCCAGTGTCCAGTAAACACATTTCTTGGTTGAATTAAGCCCTCCTATTGTCTGTGAGTGTGGATAAATGGAGCGATTAGTGACCTATTGTTTACGAAACGGGGCATGTCACGCTGACTGGTAATTTGGATCAGTTTGATGTGCGATCGTTTAGGCAACTTCAACAGAGCCGGGCAATAAATAATGCAGTTATGTACTGCTGATAGCATCAATAATAGTGAGAGAAATAACGTTTCGCCAATTTGGCAGAGTTTTAATTGATTTTCGCCGAATAGAAATATTTCCAAATTTCCGCTGACGACATCTTCGGTAGTCTGACCAAATTTCTGGTAGTCCTCGGACTACCGCTATTTTGACCCCTGGTGTGTGTGTGTGTGTGCGTGCTTGTGCATGTGAATCTGTTTTGCATGAAGTTCATAAAAGAGAAGGAACGTTTGCTAAGTAAGTTCTGAATCAATGGATGACCACACACCCACACCCAGTGCGACCTGTCTCCCTGTCACCCTGTCACTCACCACCCTTGTGCTCCAGTGCGTTGGCTGCTGCGTTCATCTCTGCCTGTTGGATGGTGCGTCCCACGCCCTTGTCTAGTCGCTCCCCGCGGAAGTACACAGCCACCGTGTACTTCCTCGTGTTGGTGGGGCCTGTCGACTCCAACATCCTGTGACACAATCACAAGCACCACTTTGTCAGACTCACCACAGCATCAGTATGACACAAACAAATGTAGACCTCTCATCTACTACATGCGCATCAAGTGCAACTTGTAATGGGTTAGCTATTACACATTGTCTATATACGAGCTTAAATTGGGATGGGAAGGAACAAAGAAAGTGGGTATGCTGACAAGAGACCGACCGACCGACCGACCGACCGACCGACCGACCGACCGACCGACCGACCGACCGACCGACCGACCGACCGACCGACCGACCGACCGACCGACCGACCGACCGACCGACCGACCGACCGACCGACCGACCGACCGACCGACCGACCGACCGACCGACCGACCGACCGACCGACCGACCGACCGACCGACCGACCGACCGACCGACCGACCGACCGACCGACCGACCGACCCCGAGAGCGAGCAGTGCATGAGAACACATCATCACTGGCTACTGTTAGTACATTGGACGCCAACTGCAGGTTGCATGAGTCAACATTGAGATCTGTTGACTTGGACTGTGTTGTTGGACATGTCGACTCCTGAGATGGTGTCTCAGTGGTACTGATGTAGTGTGACATTGGTCACCTGAGATGGTCTCTCAGTGGTACTGATGTAGTATGGCGTTGGTCACCTGAGATGGTCTCTCAGTGGTACTGATGTAGTGTGACATTGGTCACCTGAGATGGTCTCTCAGTGGTACTGATGTAGTGTGACGTTGGTCACCTGAGATGGTCTCTCAGTGGTACTGATGTAGTGTGACGTTGGTCACCTGAGATGGTCTCTCAGTGGTACTGATGTAGTGTGACGTTGGTCACCTGAGATGGTCTCTCAGTGGTACTGATGTAGTGTGACGTTGGTCACCTGAGATGGTCTCTCAGTGGTACTGATGTAGTGTGACATTGGTCACCTGAGATGGTCTCTCAGTGGTACTGATGTAGTGTGACATTGGTCACCTGAGATGGTCTCTCAGTGGTACTGATGTAGTGTGACATTGGTCACCTGAGATGGTCTCTCAGTGGTACTGATGTAGTGTGACATTGGTCACCTGAGATGGTCTCTCAGTGGTACTGATGTAGTGTGACATTGGTCACCTGAGATGGTCTCTCAGTGGTACTGATGTAGTGTGACGTTGGTCACCTGAGATGGTCTCTCAGTGGTACTGATGTAGTGTGATTGGTCACCTGAGAGTCTCAGTGGTACGTTGGTCACCTGAGATGGTCTCTCAGTGGTACTGATGTAGTGTGACATTGGTCACCTGAGATGGTGTCTCAGTGGTACTGATGTAGTGTGACATTGGTCACCTGAGATGGTCTCTCAGTGGTACTGATGTAGTGTGACATTGGTCACCTGAGATGGTGTCTCAGTGGTACTGATGTAGTGTGACATTGGTCACCTGAGATGGTCTCTCAGTGGTACTGATGTAGTGTGACATTGGTCACCTGAGATGGTGTCTCAGTGGTACTGATGTAGTGTGACATTGGTCACCTGAGATGGTCTCTCAGTGGTACTGATGTAGTGTGACGTTGGTCACCTGAGATGGTCTCTCAGTGGTACTGATGTAGTGTGACATTGGTCACCTGAGATGGTCTCTCAGTGGTACTGATGTAGTGTGACATTGGTCACCTGAGATGGTCTCTCAGTGGTACTGATGTAGTGTGACGTTGGTCACCTGAGATGGTCTCTCAGTGGTACTGATGTAGTGTGACGTTGGTCACCTGAGATGGTCTCTCAGTGGTACTGATGTAGTGTGACGTTGGTCACCTGAGATGGTCTCTCAGTGGTACTGATGTAGTGTGACGTTGGTCACCTGAGATGGTCTCTCAGTGGTACTGATGTAGTGTGACGTTGGTCACCTGAGATGGTCTCTCAGTGGTACTGATGTAGTGTGACGTTGGTCACCTGAGATGGTCTCTCAGTGGTACTGATGTAGTGTGACATTGGTCACCTGAGATGGTCTCTCAGTGGTACTGATGTAGTGTGACGTTGGTCACCTGAGATGGTCTCTCAGTGGTACTGATGTAGTGTGACATTGGTCACCTGAGATGGTCTCTCAGTGGTACTGATGTAGTGTGACGTTGGTCACCTGAGATGGTCTCTCAGTGGTACTGATGTAGTGTGACGTTGGTCACCTGAGATGGTCTCTCAGTGGTACTGATGTAGTGTGACATTGGTCACCTGAGATGGTCTCTCAGTGGTACTGATGTAGTGTGATTGGTCACCTGAGATGGTGTCTCAGTGGTACTGATGTAGTGTGTTGGTCACCTGAGATGGTCTCTCAGTGGTACTGATGTAGTGTGACGTTGGTCACCTGAGATGGTGTCTCAGTGGTACTGATGTAGTGTGACATTGGTCACCTGAGATGGTCTCTCAGTGGTACTGATGTAGTGTGACGTTGGTCACCTGAGATGGTGTCTCAGTGGTACTGATGTAGTGTGACATTGGTCACCTGAGATGGTCTCTCAGTGGTACTGATGTAGTGTGACGTTGGTCACCTGAGATGGTGTCTCAGTGGTACTGATGTAGTGTGACGTTGGTCACCTGAGATGGTCTCTCAGTGGTACTGATGTAGTGTGACATTGGTCACCTGAGATGGTGTCTCAGTGGTACTGATGTAGTGTGACATTGGTCACCTGAGATGGTGTCTCAGTGGTACTGATGTAGTGTGACGTTGGTCACCTGAGATGGTCTCTCAGTGGTACTGATGTAGTGTGACATTGGTCACCTGAGATGGTCTCTCAGTGGTACTGATGTAGTGTGACATTGGTCACCTGAGATGGTCTCTCAGTGGTACTGATGTAGTGTGACGTTGGTCACCTGAGATGGTCTCTCAGTGGTACTGATGTAGTGTGACGTTGGTCACCTGAGATGGTCTCTCAGTGGTACTGATGTAGTGTGACGTTGGTCACCTGAGATGGTCTCTCAGTGGTACTGATGTAGTGTGACGTTGGTCACCTGAGATGGTCTCTCAGTGGTACTGATGTAGTGTGACGTTGGTCACCTGAGATGGTGTCTCAGTGGTACTGATGTAGTGTGACGTTGGTCACCTGAGATGGTCTCTCAGTGGTACTGATGTAGTGTGACGTTGGTCACCTGAGATGGTCTCTCAGTGGTACTGATGTAGTGTGACGTTGGTCACCTGAGATGGTCTCTCAGTGGTACTGATGTAGTGTGACGTTGGTCACCTGAGATGGTGTCTCAGTGGTACTGATGTAGTGTGACGTTGGTCACCTGAGATGGTCTCTCAGTGGTACTGATGTAGTGTGACGTTGGTCACCTGAGATGGTCTCTCAGTGGTACTGATGTAGTGTGACGTTGGTCACCTGAGATGGTCTCTCAGTGGTACTGATGTAGTGTGACGTTGGTCACCTGAGATGGTCTCTCAGTGGTACTGATGTAGTGTGACGTTGGTCACCTGAGATGGTCTCTCAGTGGTACTGATGTAGTGTGACGTTGGTCACCTGAGATGGTCTCTCAGTGGTACTGATGTAGTGTGACGTTGGTCACCTGAGATGGTGTCTCAGTGGTACTGATGTAGTGTGACGTTGGTCACCTGAGATGGTGTCTCAGTGGTACTGATGTAGTGTGACGTTGGTCACCTGAGATGGTCTCTCAGTGGTACTGAGATGGTGTCTCAGTGGTACTGATGTAGTGTGACGTTGGTCACCTGAGATGGTGTCTCAGTGGTACTGATGTAGTGTGACGTTGGTCACCTGAGATGGTCTCTCAGTGGTACTGATGTAGTGTGACATTGGTCACCTGAGATGGTCTCTCAGTGGTACTGATGTAGTGTGACGTTGGTCACCTGAGATGGTCTCTCAGTGGTACTGATGTAGTGTGACGTTGGTCACCTGAGATGGTCTCTCAGTGGTACTGATGTAGTGTGACGTTGGTCACCTGAGATGGTCTCTCAGTGGTACTGATGTAGTGTGACGTTGGTCACCTGAGATGGTCTCTCAGTGGTACTGATGTAGTGTGACGTTGGTCACCTGAGATGGTCTCTCAGTGGTACTGATGTAGTGTGACGTTGGTCACCTGAGATGGTCTGAGTCTCTCAGTGGTACTGATGTAGTGTGACGTTGGTCACCTGAGATGGTCTCTCAGTGGTACTGATGTAGTGTGACGTTGGTCACCTGAGATGGTGTCTCAGTGGTACTGATGTAGTGTGACGTTGGTCACCTGAGATGGTGTCTCAGTGGTACTGATGTAGTGTGACGTTGGTCACCTGAGATGGTGTCTCAGTGGTACTGATGTAGTGTGACATTGGTCACCTGAGATGGTGTCTCAGTGGTACTGATGTAGTGTGACGTTGGTCACCTGAGATGGTCTCTCAGTGGTACTGATGTAGTGTGACGTTGGTCACCTGAGATGGTCTCTCAGTGGTACTGATGTAGTGTGACGTTGGTCACCTGAGATGGTCTCTCAGTGGTACTGATGTAGTGTGACGTTGGTCACCTGAGATGGTCTCTCAGTGGTACTGATGTAGTGTGACGTTGGTCACCTGAGATGGTCTCTCAGTGGTACTGATGTAGTGTGACGTTGGTCACCTGAGATGGTCTCTCAGTGGTACTGATGTAGTGTGACGTTGGTCACCTGAGATGGTCTCTCAGTGGTACTGATGTAGTGTGACGTTGGTCACCTGAGATGGTCTCTCAGTGGTACTGATGTAGTGTGACGTTGGTCACCTGAGATGGTCTCTCAGTGGTACTGATGTAGTGTGACGTTGGTCACCTGAGATGGTCTCTCAGTGGTACTGATGTAGTGTGACGTTGGTCACCTGAGATGGTCTCTCAGTGGTACTGATGTAGTGTGACGTTGGTCACCTGAGATGGTCTCTCAGTGGTACTGATGTAGTGTGACGTTGGTCACCTGAGATGGTCTCTCAGTGGTACTGATGTAGTGTGACGTTGGTCACCTGAGATGGTCTCTCAGTGGTACTGATGTAGTGTGACGTTGGTCACCTGAGATGGTCTCTCAGTGGTACTGATGTAGTGTGACGTTGGTCACCTGAGATGGTCTCTCAGTGGTACTGATGTAGTGTGACGTTGGTCACCTGAGATGGTCTCTCAGTGGTACTGATGTAGTGTGACATTGGTCACCTGAGATGGTCTCTCAGTGGTACTGATGTAGTGTGACATTGGTCACCTGAGATGGTCTCTCAGTGGTACTGATGTAGTGTGACGTTGGTCACCTGAGATGGTCTCTCAGTGGTACTGATGTAGTGTGACATTGGTCACCTGAGATGGTCTCTCAGTGGTACTGATGTAGTGTGACATTGGTCACCTGAGATGGTCTCTCAGTGGTACTGATGTAGTGTGACATTGGTCACCTGAGATGGTCTCTCAGTGGTACTGATGTAGTGTGACATTGGTCACCTGAGATGGTCTCTCAGTGGTACTGATGTAGTGTGACATTGGTCACCTGAGATGGTCTCTCAGTGGTACTGATGTAGTGTGACGTTGGTCACCTGAGATGGTCTCTCAGTGGTACTGATGTAGTGTGACATTGGTCACCTGAGATGGTCTCTCAGTGGTACTGATGTAGTGTGACATTGGTCACCTGAGATGGTCTCTCAGTGGTACTGATGTAGTGTGACGTTGGTCACCTGAGATGGTCTCTCAGTGGTACTGATGTAGTGTGACGTTGGTCACCTGAGATGGTCTCTCAGTGGTACTGATGTAGTGTGACATTGGTCACCTGAGATGGTCTCTCAGTGGTACTGATGTAGTGTGACGTTGGTCACCTGAGATGGTCTCTCAGTGGTACTGATGTAGTGTGACGTTGGTCACCTGAGATGGTCTCTCAGTGGTACTGATGTAGTGTGACGTTGGTCACACTGAGACACCATCTCAGGTGACCAATGTCACACTACATCAGTACCACTGAGAGACCATCTCAGGTGACCAATGTCACACTACATCAGTACCACTGAGACACCATATCAGGTGACAGTACCACTGAGGTCACCAATGAGTACCACTGAGTCATCTCAGGTGACCAACGTCACACTACATCAGTACCACTGAGACACCATCTCAGGTGACCAATGTCACACTACATCAGTACCACTGAGACACCATCTCAGGTGACCAATGTCACACTACATCAGTACCACTGAGAGACTATCTCAGGTGACCAACGTCATACTACATCAGTACCACTGAGACACCATCTCAGGTGACCAATGTCACACTACATCAGTACCACTGAGAGACTATCTCAGGTGACCAACGTCACACTACATCAGTACCACTGAGAGACCATCTCAGGTGACCAACGTCACACTACATCAGTACCACTGAGAGACTATCTCAGGTGACCAATGTCACACTACATCAGTACCACTGAGAGACCATCTCAGGTGACCAACGTCACACTACATCAGTACCACTGAGAGATCATCTCAGGTGACCAATGTCACACTACATCAGTACTACTGAGAGACCATCTCAGGTGACCAATGTCACACTACATCAGTACCACTGAGAGACCATCTCAGGTGACCAATGTCACACTACATCAGTACCACTGAGAGACCATCTCAGGTGACCAACGTCACACTACATCAGTACCACTGAGAGACCATCTCAGGTGACCAACGTCACACTACATCAGTACCACTGAGAGACCATCTCAGGTGACCAACGTCACACTACATCAGTACCACTGAGAGACCATCTCAGGTGACCAACGTCACACTACATCAGTACCACTGAGACACCATCTCAGGTGACCAATGTCACACTACATCAGTACCACTGAGAGACCATCTCAGGTGACCAACGCCATACTACATCAGTACCACTGAGAGACCATCTCAGGTGACCAATGTCACACTACATCAGTACCACTGAGACACCATCTCAGGTGACCAATGTCACACTACATCAGTACCACTGAGAGACCATCTCAGGTGACCAATGTCACACTACACTCACCTGGAGAGATCAACACACTGAAGAGTCTTGTAACTGAGTCATTTCAAAATACATATACAAAATACTACACTGTACATGTCAATAATAGTTTACAAATATCGGATTAGACAGATATTTGTGTATATTCTGCAAATTCTGTATCTAATGCAAAACTCTAATAAAATATCACTTTGCCTGATATAAAATAGTTTGACAGTAAGTCAGTAACAGGGGGTATTCCAGCAACTATTTGACAAAGAGACATGGAATAATAGTCTAAACATAAACAATTAGCAGAAATATCAAAGGGGAGTCAGCCGGCAGACCCAACCAAGGACGATGTTGCCATTTGACCCAGATGTCAGTGACACTGAAGAAGCCATTTGACCCAGATGTCAGTGACACTGATGAAGCCATTTGACCCAGATGTCAGCGACACTGATGAAGCCATTTGACCCAGATGTCAGTGACACTGATGAAGCCATTTGACCCAGATGTCAGCGACACTGATGAAGCCATTTGACCCAGATGTCAGTGACACTGAAGAAGCCATTTGACCCAGATGTCAGCGACACTGATGAAGCCATTTGACCCAGATGTCAGCGACACTGATGAAGCCATTTGACCCAGATGTCAGCGACACTGATGAAGCCATTTGACCCAGATGTCAGTGACACTGAAGAAGCCATTTGACCCAGATGTCAGCGACACTGATGAAGCCATTTGACCCAGATGTCAGTGACACTGATGAAGCCATTTGACCCAGATGTCAGTGACACTGAAGAAGCCATTTGACCCAGATGTCAGTGACACTGATGAAGCCATTTGACCCAGATGTCAGTGACACTGATGAAGCCATTTGACCCAGATGTCAGTGACACTGATGAAGCCATTTGACCCAGATGTCAGTGACACTGATGAAGCCATTTGACCCAGATGTCAGCGACACTGATGAAGCCGTTTGACCCAGATGTCAGCGACACTGATGAAGCCATTTGACCCAGATGTCAGCGACACTGATGAAGCCATTTGACCCAGATGTCAGCGACACTGATGAAGCCATTTGACCCAGTTGTCAGTGACACTGATGAAGCCATTTGACCCAGATGTCAGTGACACTGATGAAGTCATTTGACCCAGATGTAAATGACACTGATGAAGCCATTTGACCCAGATGTCAGTGACACTGATGAAGCCATTTGACCCAGATGTCAGTGACACTGATGAAGCCATTTGACCCAGATGTCAGTGACACTGAAGAAGCCATTTGACCCAGATGTCAGTGACACTGATGAAGCCATTTGACCCAGATGTCAGTGACACTGATGAAGCCATTTGACCCAGATGTCAGTGACACTGATGAAGCCATTTGACCCAGATGTCAGTGACACTGAAGAAGCCATTTGACCCAGATGTCAGTGACACTGATGAAGCCATTTGACCCTGATGTCAGTGACACTGATGAAGCCATTTGACCCAGATGTCAGTGACACTGATGAAGCCATTTGACCCAGATGTCAGTGACACTGATGAAGCCATTTGACCCAGATGTCAGTGACACTGATGAAGCCATTTGACCCAGATGTCAGTGACACTGATGAAGCCATTTGACCCAGATGTCAGTGACACTGATGAAGCCATTTGACCCAGATGTCAGTGACACTGATGAAGTCATTTGACCCAGATGTCAGTGACACTGATGAAGCCATTTGACCCAGATGTCAGTGACACTGATGAAGCCATTTGACCCAGATGCCAGTGACACTGAAGAAGCCATTTGACCCAGATGTCAGTGACACTGAAGAAGCCATTTGACCCAGATGTCAGTGACACTGAAGAAGCCATTTGACCCAGATGTCAGTGACACTGATGAAGCCATTTGACCCAGATGTCAGTGACACTGATGAAGCCATTTGACCCAGATGTCAGTGACACTGAAGAAGCCATTTGACCCAGATGCCAGTGACACTGAAGAAGCCATTTGACCCAGATGTCAGTGACACTGAAGAAGCCATTTGACCCAGATGTCAGTGACACTGAAGAAGCCATTTGACCCAGATGTCAGTGACACTGAAGAAGCCATTTGACCCAGATGTCAGTGACACTGATGAAGCCATTTGACCCAGATGTCAGTGACAATGAAGAAGCCATTTGACCCAGATGTCAGTGACACTGAAGAAGCCATTTGACCCAGATGTCAGTGACACTGAAGAAGCCATTTGACCCAGATGTCAGTGACACTGATGAAGCCATTTGACCCAGATGTCAGTGACACTGATGAAGCCATTTGACCCAGATGTCAGTGACACTGAAGAAGCCATTTGACCCAGATGTCAGTGACACTGAAGAAGCCATTTGACCCAGATGTCAGTGACACTGATGAAGCCATTTGACCCAGATGTCAGTGACACTGATGAAGCCATTTGACCCAGATGTCAGTGACACTGATGAAGCCATTTGACCCAGATGTCAGTGACACTGAAGAATCCATTTGACCCAGATGTCAGTGACACTGAAGAAGCCATTTGACCCAGATGTCAGTGACACTGAAGAAGCCATTTGACCCAGATGTCAGTGACACTGAAGAAGCCATTTGACCCAGATGTCAGTGACACTGATGAAGCCATTTGACCCAGATGTCAGTGACACTGATGAAGCCATTTGACCCAGATGTCAGTGACACGGAAGAAGCCATTTGACCCAGATGTCAGTGACACTGAAGAAGCCATTTGACCCAGATGTCAGTGACACTGATGAAGCCATTTGACCCAGATGTCAGTGACACTGATGAAGCCATTTGACCCAGATGTCAGTGACACTGATGAAGCCATTTGACCCAGATGTCAGTGACACTGATGAAGCCATTTGACCCAGATGTCAGTGACACTGAAGAAGCCATTTGACCCAGATGTCAGTGACACTGAAGAAGCCATTTGACCCAGATGTCAGTGACACTGATGAAGCCATTTGACCCTGATGTCAGTGACACTGATGAAGCCATTTGACCCAGATGTCAGCGACACTGATGAAGCCATTTGACCCAGATGTCAGTGACACTGATGAAGCCATTTGACCCAGATGTCAGTGACACTGATGAAGCCATTTGACCCAGATGTCAGTGACACTGATGAAGCCATTTGACCCAGATGTCAGTGACACTGATGAAGCCATTTGACCCAGATGTCAGTGACACTGATGAAGTCATTTGACCCAGATGTCAGTGACACTGATGAAGCCATTTGACCCAGATGTCAGTGACACTGATGAAGCCATTTGACCCAGATGTCAGTGACACTGATGAAGCCATTTGACCCAGATGTCAGTGACACTGATGAAGCCATTTGACCCAGATGTCAGTGACACTGAAGAAGCCATTTGACCCAGATGTCAGTGACACTGAAGAAGCCATTTGACCCAGATGTCAGTGACACTGATGAAGCCATCTTGATAAAATAGTAAAAGTCTGCAAACAGACACCTCTGGGGGTAATTTATTTAACTAACTCAACATGTTTTAGTAAGAGCTGGAGTATGTAATTATAATTATAATACTGTTTGACAACCTTTTAGTAATATGATTAGAGGTATGACATGTATACATGGGTATGACAAGGAGAATACAATAATTTATAAAAGCCGATGAAGACCTTGAGACGAGGGTAGAAGCAGACTTTGCAGAAGACATTGCACACGTCCAGTCCCTGGTCAAGGTACAGGGCCCCCATGAAGGCTGCAACAGCAGGGGTCAAGGTCAGAAGGCAGTCTCTGGTATAAATATAGAGTCAATATCTGGCCACTGCTTCAAAATGTTGGCCAACTAAAACTCAGGCCCGGATCAGTTTTCCTTGTACAGTATAGTGAGGAAACTGCCTCACTACAGATGTGTATGATCACGTGACAACATTTTGTACTACGATGTCATACAACGCCAGGTTTGGTAACCGCTGCAGTCAAATTATATTTGATCTTAATATAAAGCAATGAATGTGATAAAATCAGCCACATTAAAAGACGACAAATATTCTGCTATTCTTAAAATCATGGTAGAAAGCATCTAGAATATTCTGCAATTCTTTGCATGCAAGCAGGTGATGAGTGTACGTAAGTTTTCATTTAAAAAAACCAGATTATTATCATGCAAAAGTTTAGAAATGTTAAGATGTTTGCTGTACCCTCGACAAGGTCAGCACGTTCCTTGGTCTTCAGACAGATGGGTTCTCCCTTGGCCGGCCGTGTGTCTGCACTGATCACATGCTCTGTCATACCCAAGTCATCACACACGATCGCCTGGTTACGGTTGTTCACCAGCGAACTACGCAGCAGCTGTGGACAAACACACATAGAGAGGACGGACGGACGGACGGACGGACGGACGGACGGACGGACGGACGGACGGACGGACGGACGGACGGACGGACGGACGGACGGACGGACGGACGGACGGACGGACGGACGGACGGACGGACGGACGGACGGACGGACGGACGGACGGACGGACGGATGGACGGACATGAAAAAACATACACACTGATGGGGGGACACACAAAGAAACAGGTGTGGTGTTTGTAATTTAATATGGCTGACATAAAGAGTGACTGACTAGAAAAAGTCATAAAGTAAACTCTGTGCAATGAGGTCACTGTAAAATGGATGTAACATCATATATTATTATGTTTATATAATTATACATATAATATATATATATATATATATATATATATATATATATATTCATAATATATAGGTAAAAGTTAGATAGAAGATAGTCAGTCAGTTAACAAAGCTGATAGGGGGTGACACTTACTACCAGGTGACAATTATGGTGGTGACACTTACTGACGTGATCTAGAAAACAAGTGATGACATTTGATGATAGATGTCACAGTGACAAGTGTCACTTACCGAGAGGTGACCTTCGTGGTGACTGGGGAAGTGTTTGAAGAGGAACACGGATGTGACAAGTTGGAGGATGCTGTCACCTAGGAACTCCAGTCTCTGATTGTGACCGCTGCATGCAACAAACACAGTCTCTGATTGTG
>CBDHHR010000550.1:0-6368 GCA_965263245.1 Metamycoplasmataceae bacterium
ATATGGTAAGCAATTACCCCTGTACGCCCCTCTGAGTTTTTAGAGACTACCCAAATTACAGTAAATGTTCAGTTTTCTTTCGTTCCCGTAATAACTTGTAAATGGATTAAGGAGTCAAACAAGGATATCGCTGCAATCACGTAACTACAAAGTCCGTCCCGTACCGTCGCAATGTTTCCCGTCCCCGGCCAGACTCTCGAAGCCATCGTCGCACCGACACGAGTAGTTGCCTGGTCGGTTCGTGCACGTCGAGTTGTGGCCACAGATGTCCCGAGGGGGCAGACTGCACTCGTCGACGTCTACAGACACACGCACACTGGGGCTAGTTGGGATATGTGACCAACAATGTCACGGGATGGCGAATGTTGACTTCAGGGCTCTGTACCAGATTTGTGTGTACACAAATAGGCAGAAGCAGTAAAACCGTACAAACTGTGTATAGTCAGAACGGTGTCTAGTTTCCAGCGCATTTTACAAAATATTTAAATAATCAGTTGGTATGTTTGATTTCACGCTACAAAGTTATTTTTATGCCTATACAGTCAATGTAGATTACAGTTAATTTTAACGCAACACAACTCCGGTCTCCCATATTTTACAAAGACTGGTGACTTTACTTTGCGGTGAGTTGGTCTACCTGGTGGCGAGAGGTAAGGCAGACGTACCGAGACAAGCGTCGCCAGAACGAGATAGCTGATACCCCTTCTGACAGCCGCATCTGTAGCTGCCCAGCGTATTGACGCACTTGCCCCCGCGAGACCGGGGCACGCACACGGACGGCCGCCTGCCGCACTCGTTCACGTCTGTCGACACACATTATGTATTATTTCATACCCATGAACGCATACACATACACGCACGCACACACACACCCATACATACACATACACACATACACACATACACACATACACACATACACACATATACACACGCACACACACACAAATACAAAAAAAAACATACACACACACACAAACACACACACACTCACATAACACACACACACACAAACACACACACACA
Source organism: Metamycoplasmataceae bacterium (assembly GCA_965263245.1). Classification (GTDB taxonomy): domain Bacteria; phylum Bacillota_I; class Bacilli_A; order Mycoplasmatales; family Metamycoplasmataceae; genus DT-68. Next base: position 1,027 of record CBDHHR010000550.1, read on the forward strand.
CTCACACAACACACACACACACACACACAAACACAAACACACACACACTCACACAACACACACAACACACACACACACACACACACACACACACACACACATTCAAAACACACATACACAAACAAATATACACACACCAACAAACACACACACACACACACACACACATACAAAAAACACATAAAACACACACGCGCGCACGCGCGCACACATACACACACATACACACACAAACACACACACACACACACACACACACACACACACACACACACACAACACACACACACACACACACAAACACACACAAACACACACACATTCAAAACACACACAAACAAATATACACACACCAACAAACACACACACACACACACACACACACACACACACACACACACACACACACACACACACACACACACACACATACAAAAAACACATAAAACACACACACACACACGCACGCACGCACGCACGCACGCACGCACACAAACAAAATTTGACACCACTGTCATTCTTCACTTCAGTTACCTTTTGATCGAACTGTAAAACAATTGTCTCTCACATGGGTTAGGATGGATGGCCAATGAAAACCACAGACAGGAAGAAGCCTCTTGGTACCAATAAATATCATGGTGACAACGTATGAAACAGAAGTAGTCATCGGGAACACAATTACGTCAGCTTAGAAATGGCATCATCGACCGCCCACGAGCAGAATGTCGCTCTACGCATAGGTTTATATTACTCACTTACCGTCGCGAGCAATCACGTCTACAACATGTGCCTACATCTCATCAAATGACGATAACTCAAATACATTCGATTGACGACTGCAGGAAGATGTGAGCGGTTGCTGCGGTCACAGTTTAATTGTGTTTCGCGATATACCGTTTTGTATGTGTTAACATTATTTACACGCAACACTGTTTGACAACCGACCTCTACACCGTTTGCCGTTGCCCGTGTAGCCGGTGTTACACTTGCACGTGTAGGAGCCGACGGTGTTGGTGCACGAGGACGCCCCCTTGTGGCACGCATTCCAGTCGTCGTGAGAACACTCGTCGTAGTCTACAATATGACTCACTCATTGCACCTCGCATACAACGACACTGGGTCGACCTTCTTTTACCCTCTTTTTAATCCAAAGCAGTAATTCTTGCATTAATATTATAATGTATTAAACTATTGATATATCAATGTATTATATTACAACTATTTGCACATCAGTTAACTGATGAGCATCTATAACATGTCATTACCGATAGCTAATTAACCAATTATTTTGTGTATTTATTTAATTACTCTATGCATTTTATTAATGTTAAGTGATATTTAAAAAAACACCCCAGACGCATTTATGCATTAAAAATAATAATTTTACTCAATTAATGTATGATTACTATAGATGAATTAGACATGAAACATATACAATAAGGTTTGTATTTTGAGAGATATGTGTGCGTGCGTGCGTGCGTGCGTGCGTGCGTGTGTGTGTGAGAGAGAAATAGTGAGTGAGTGAGCGCGTGCGTGCGTGTGTGTGAGAGAGAGAAATAGTGAGTGAGTGAGTGAGTGGGTGGGTGGGTGGGTGAGTGAGTGAGTGAATGAGTGAGTGAGTGAGTGAGTGAGTGAGTGAGTGAGTGAGTGAGTGAGTGAGTGAGTGAGTGAGTGAGTGAGTGAGTGAGTGAGTGAGTGAGTGAGTGAGTGAGTGAGTGAGTGAGTGAGTGAGTGAGTGAGTGAGTGAGTGAGTGAGTGAGTGAGTGAGTGAGTGAGTGAGTGAGTGAGTGAGTGAGTGAGTGAGTGAGTGAGTGAGTGAGTGAGTGAGTGAGTGAGTGGGTGAATGGGTGGATGGTTGTATGGGAGGGTTGATGAGGGAGTGAGTGAGTGAATGTGATTGTGATTGAGTGTGTGAGTGAGTGAGTGAGTGAGTGAGTTAGTGAGTGAGTGAGTGAGTGAGTGAGTGAGTGAGTGAGTGAGTGAGTGAGTGAGTGAGTGAGTGAGTGAGTGAGTGAGTGAGTGAGTGAGTGAGTGAGTGAGTGAGTGAGTGAGTGTTTATTTAGTAATTATAGAAAGTGTATTTCTTTATTTCTTGCATTTGCTGTGCAGTGCTACGAACGATTAAAATAGGATCTATAAAAATATCTTATTATACCAAGCATAAATTGGATTACACGTTAACATGACACGTGCGTGCGTAGGTGATTGCCTCCACAACAATATATCCGATCACCATACACTATATACAATAATCAAGTATTGTACAGCTATTATTTAGTAATATCACTACCTATTACAGAACCACACTTGCGATATGTTAATCAGAACACAACTATCGTCTCACTAAATCTGTACGTAGGTACCCCGACACACCTGAACACGTGCGGCCGTCCCCCCGGTAACCTGTCTTGCAGGCGCACGTGTAGCTGCCGACACTGTTGTAACACGCGGCGTCGGCGTGACACGTGTTCAACGACGTGTTCTTGCACTCGTTGATATCTGAAACAAATGAAACCATTAAAGACAAACAATATTAGTATAATATAACACGGCGTAACAAAGTAAAAACTTACAGTAAATAATTTCCGTTGCCATTACTGGGCCAAGACAGTTCGTGTTATAGTGTCATCACTGTAACGTCACTAGTGCCTCATTGTGTATTGCCAAGTATTCGGCTATACAGTTGATTGTTTACATGAACTGAGGTAAAATGGCACAAACGACACTGGACAGTTTCTAAACCACAACACGAACCCTTGTCTTCTCGACTGGGTTCACGTGTCCTGTACCGTCCATACACTGTCACGTGACGCTGACGCTACGGCAATGACGCGGGAACAAATTTCAATTTTATTTTGGGGTCTGAGAACCACCGGAGCTCCAGCACCAATCCCCTTCCCCGCTGTCTCGCAGCGGCGGCTAAGGCAGACATAGGAAGACGGGCGGGGAATCTCGGAAGAGGTGAGCTGCCGGAGAGGTGAATTGAGGGAGAGGTGAGTTGAGGGAGAGGTGAGCTGTGGGAGAGCTGAGGGAGAGGTGAGCTGTGGGAGAGCTGAGGGAGAGGTGAGCTGAGGGAGATATGAGCTGGGTGAGAGGTGAGCTGGGTGAGAGGTGAGCTGGGTGAGAGGTGAGTTGGGGGAGAGGTGAGCTGTGGGAGAGCTGAGGGAGAGGTGAGCTGAGGGACATATGAGCTGGTTGAGAGGTGAGCTGGGTGAGAGGTGAGCTGGGTGAGAGGTGAGCTGGGTGAGAGGTGAGCTAGGGAAGACGTAAGCTGAGGGAGAAGTCAGCTAGGGGGCAGGTGATCTAACTAAGGGAACTTACCTTTACATTTCCGTTTATTGAAGACTTTAAAACCAGGCTTGCACAAGCACTCGTAGCCGCCCGGCAGATTAACACAGTAGGTGCTTCGGCGGTGGCACTCCTCTCTCTTGGAAGCGCATTCGTCAACGTCTGCCAGCACACCAACGCAAGGCTTAGAAGGGTATAAACACTAGTAGAACAGTATAGGAAAACCAACACCTTTTCGCGAATACATTTAATACCCTACCGCTTCAACACACGTTCTTTCATAAAATCCGCCAATTACAGACATCCGCTAAATCATTATCTTAGCCGTGTAGTAATGTTAAATGCTTTACCACACATAATACAGGTTATCATACATTCGGTAAATCACAATATCAACAAGAGGAATCAAGTATCAATCAATCAGTTTATTTCAAAACACACAACATTGAAAAACAAACAACACAAATCAAGTAAATAATAAATCACATGGTAGGAATTATGTACAATGAAGAAATAAGTTTTGAAAAGGAGTACACTTGAAGTTAATACTTATAAATGTGAACGCTTTTGGTAAAACAAATAAGTGTCAATGCTTAGTATTACTTATAATTATGCAGTTACACTATAAATAAACACGGGTACACAACAAAGATTCACTTGCCGTGATATCGATGTATGTTTACTTGATATATTTACTTACGGGTGTATTAACGTAACGACGTTTAAATATATATTTTGACATTATGCTAACAAGCGATGCATTGAGCGAGTTCCACAATTTCTCGCCGAATACAGGTATGGACTTTGCTCTCATATTTATACCGACATTTTCTCTCATAAACTGATGTGTTCTGCCTGCAGAATATAATGAAATAGATTATACAAATAACTGCTGAAGATCGTTTGGTAAAACATTATGATAGGCTTCAAACATGAATGACATCGTTTTTAGTTCAACTATATCATTGAATTTAGAATGCGATTAGTGTACAACAAAGTATTTGTATGATCCCATCGATTGGCACCGTGTATCAATTTAATCACTCTTTCCTGTATTAATATAGGAATAGTTTGGATGCCAATATCACGATAATTTTGACCCATGTCATACCACAGAACATTGTATTATAATATATAACATATAGTAAACATCTGCATAAACTATGTCTAGACCATGTCATCGTCACATTTAGATGACAGGTTTCACTCACCGATGCAAGCACGGCCCTTTCTCTTGTAGCCCGCCTTGCACGGACACTTGTAGCTGCCTGGCACATTGCGACACGACTGTGTGCTGTCGTCACACGTGTACGTGCCACTGGTGCACTCGTCGTCGTCCGTGCACGACGTGCCGTTGCCATGGTAACCAACGTGACACGTGCACGTATACGAGCCTATAGTATTCAGACATGTGGCATCCGCATGACAATCGTCAGTTCCCTGAGTGCATTCGTTGATGTCTGAAAGAAGGGAGCAATGAGTTTGCTTGCAATAACATTACCAGTTTAGAAGAACACTGGACATTTATAGTCACTGATGCAGTGATGACGTAATCACTGTAACATCGATGACGTCATCGCTGTGACATTGGTGACGTCGGTCTGTGATAGAAAACAACAACAATTCCCATAATAATGCATACACTTCCTTATTATCCCAACGTCATCAAAACGGTGGTAGCTAATCATCACTAGAAAGTTGTGCATTTGTTTATCAGAGTGAAATCATTGGAAAAATATGGGTAGATAATATGCTTACAAAACCGGTAAAAGAATTGAAATTAGCGTAACGTAAAAAGGTATAATATATAATAAGCATAATAATTGAAGTATAATAACAAATGAATAATTCAAGTATGATAACAATTACAAATCACTTGTCGGCTATGTCAACAACTGACTGGCAACACGTAGGCCAATAAACGTACCAGAACATGTAACTCCATCTCCCGAATAGCCGCTGTCACAGTGGCACCCCCGCAGTCCGTCAGTGACAGTGCAGGTGGCGTCATCGTGACAGACGAGAGAGCTACACGTCAATGTTGATCCGGACTT
>CBDHHR010000551.1:0-5000 GCA_965263245.1 Metamycoplasmataceae bacterium
GACTGACTCGCCCGGGGTTCTCACGGCTGATTACGTCAGTACCAGCTCTTCTCTAACATAGCGCGTCGACCCGTGGCTTGCGAGAGTGCATAGGCACGTTTACAGCTCATCTTTAAAACACATTACTTCAACCCGCTTTTAATATATAATAGTCGAATAGCCCATATTTATTTTATTATTTAAACTTTTCATTGAGACTAATACTGTAATACTCTTGTTATTTATTATTAATTAACTACTATATTTATTTCGTAATTGACTGTAATAATTATATATAATGTATACATTATGTATATTTATTTATAATATATATATATATATATATATATTATAAATATATATATAATATATATATATATATTATCATTATCATTATTATTATATCTGTTATGTATATATATATATATATATATATATATATATATATATATATATATATATATATATATATATATATATATATATATAATATATATATATATTCAACACAGTTTTAATTTGGAATTTAGTGTATAAATATTTTATTTTATTTTATTTGTTAGTACATCGTTTTATGTATACATGCATATGTTTGTAATGCGCCCGAGACCAATTTTCATTGATCGGGCGCTATATAAGTTATTATTATTATTCATTACCTATCGAGTATATTTCGATATATAGCGGCACCTACTCAGGGTAGTTTACGCGGATTTGTTTTTAATGTTTTAATGTATATGGTTGATACTTTCTTTATAGTACATACTCTTACTAAAGGTAAGGGCATGCATCTTCCGCGGCACACCCTTTCCTACAAGCACGCCAAAGGGACACCATGCTGACTTTGAACGTTTACCGTGTAACCTACGCAACTACGTGACTATGGCGTCATCCTTTTCGCGGAAGCGTTAAGGTCAGATTTTCTATATGACCCGCTGGAAGTTTGTTGTCCTATTGCTACCAAAAATGGCGCCATTTAATTTGGCAAATGAATGTCTGCTGTTGGTTGCATTTCTCGCTCTCAGCCACTGCGCTATATTGCCAGAGAAACGTCGTGAAAGACACGGTAGGGGCTAGTTTTAATGATCGGATTAATGCAAACGCGTGCTTCGTGGTTTTTATGTGCCATTAATACTCACGCGGTTTAATCAATGTCCATGCATTACCTCTTATTATATAATGATATATACAACAGTATTAGAATAGCCGGAAGACGGAGGTACCGTACACCCCCCGGTTTTCTATGTTAACAAGTCAGCAAAGTGTCACACGTATCATTTATATGGAAATTAATGCCGCCATTATTGAAAAACATATGTGTCACTATATCTCGGCCAATATTACATGACAAAATAAAATGTATAGACCCATGTTATGAGGGTCAGGGACCATAATAAAGCTATTTTTGATCACGTGTGTTTATGACAGTTTAATATGCAAATTAGTGCCTCATTATTGAGAAATCTATTTTACACCATACATCGGTCAATATTGCACATAATAGCACAAATAAGGTGTCCAGACCCATGTTTTCAGGGTCAACGATCATCAAAGGACCATTCTTGAATTAACTACGTGTGTCTCTGGCATGCTATGCAAATTCTAAAGTGCCAGCATTACCGAAAATGTGACTTTCGCTGCATCTCAGCCAATATTGCAGGTAAGTTGAGAGGGTTTTTTGAGGGCATCTACTTACGAAATCGTGTTATTTTTGCGACCAAAGGTTGATATGGGGATCAATTCAAGGTACTGTGAAAAAGAAATTCCACTGAGTTAATTTACTAACTCATTTACTATACCAGGTAAATAGCAAGCCAGAAAGAATTTTTCTTGGCTGCCGCGCCTCAACCGCTCATGGGCTTCAAGCTGATAATTGTTAGATCACCATTCACCATCGCTTTCACTAAAATCGTCAAAGGCAAACTCGTCGTTTTCATCCTCCTCGTCTTCCTCTTCACGATCACCAGTGTCCAGGAGAACAACCAGTGTGTTTGGTAACGCTGCACCGCAGGACCACAACGGTTCCAACACTCCATCCCCAGTCCTAATCCACCCTTGCCCATCATCGTGGGTTTTGATTTTTCCAGGATGGATTCGTCAGCACGCATATATAAGGCTACGCGGTGGTTCACCCGTTGGAGGTGTGGCTTTAAAGCAGAGTGGCAGGGAGGAAGGCGAGCCAGGTCGACCTTAGATTTGGAGGTGAGTTTCTCGCTTTCCACGATCTTGCGCAGGAGTTTGCCACGGAGGCCGTCCATGGAAGACTTGCGATTCTGTCCGTACATCGGGCAGGTGAACTCTTCCAACTGCTTCAGCAGGTCAGACTTGAGGTTCCGTTACTCACCGGGTTGCATGACCGCTTTATGAGACATCGGGTTCTTCTCCAGCTTTTTAAGGAGCCCCATCTCCCCCTTCCCTTTGAAGGCACTGGTGCAATCTTCTCCACTGAATACATACGTCCCAAGAACAGTCGCACAGTGGTATTTTCCGAAGGATACTGCGAGATCAGATACGTTGATTAGTTGTCGATGTTTCCGTGAATCATGGTATACAGTCAGTTTGCTTGATGGTGTGGGCGTGGTAAAGTAGAATCACGAAGATATCTGTGTCAGGGGTTCTGACTGCTGCATTCTTGTATGCGGCGCGATGGAGGTTCAGCACCATTCCTGTATCAGTCTCCTCTTGGTTGCTGTAGATTGTGGACAGTTCATGCACCTCGGCCTGAAACACAAGGAGCCATTGGTGTTTGAAAGCTGAAGTAATAATAGAAAGAGTGAAGTCGATCTGATTTATAAGAATAATGCGATATTTATATAATAATAATAATATAAATACGCCGTTCAACGTGATGTGTTGATGGGCTTTCAATTCTAGGATCAGCACAGCCAACTCGGTTCTCTGCAGCCTTGAAGCTGCCTGTTGAGCACTCCATACTCGCAGCAGGACGTGGCAGAGCTGCTTCTTGTTGTCGTCATTTGTACGAAACATTTTAAAGTAAAATGTTTTCCTTGTCGCTTGTCCAGCCAGAATAATCTTTTCTGAACTCCCGTGCTTCAACCTTTCCTGGGTTTTGATAGACTGTGGATGGTAACTGTCAGTTGAGAACAAGAAGTGCTTCCTAGCCACCATCTGGTCAATAACTTGTAGGCATATCTCACCATAGGTCGGGGGAAACTTGGAAATGATATGGAGCAGCGTCATGTGGTCCTGGATGAACAGGGCTTCCTTGGGGTATGGCAGTTCTTCTGGGGTTGGGTCTTCCAGAACGTAGTGCAGAATGACGGCTTTGTTCGACTTGGAAAAAACCTCTGGTGTTCCAAGGCTGGTGGCGCAGGTACCAGACAGTACATCATGGGTTCTTCCAAGTCCACTTGATAATTTTAACTCTGAGACTTGGCGAGGAGCAGGAAGGCGACGTTGCGTTGCTCCTGATAATGGGTGACCTGAAATTATCACTACAAAATCATATGAAACAATAACCATTTAAGTGAATTAACGAACATTTGTTTGAAATAGCATTCCAACCGTCACTTTTCGAAGGTCCCATCCTCCAGTGGTGACTCTTACCTGTCTCCGTCTACAACTATGCAACATGATTTTGTATATGGCACATCTCTGACATAGGATTTCTCAAAATAAATACGCTACATAAATGTACTAGTATTATATGTGGGCACGTGAAAAAAAAAGACCACTGTACAAAAAAGTAACGGCAAGCAATAAAAATGCAACAATTAAAACAAAATAAATCTCGGGTATTTGAACACATGATAACCATTCCCTGGGATGATATGAGGGTGACCTTCTTGTTGCAAGTTTCAATGGTCTTGAGTTTCTTCTTCTTGATAGGGTCGAAGAAGCTTCCTGGCTCTCCGCTCTGTAGGAGTCCGATGAAGTCAGCTTTAGCAGCCTAGCCCACAGTTTCTGCCCGGTGCACGTCCATCTCGACTTCCATGGGGACGGGAGCACCAGAAACCTGGGAAAAGAGCCTATTCTTATTTGCGACGGTGAAAGGTTTAGTGAAGTTCTTGATAGTAATGAGGACGCGCTGAACTAACTCCTCGTCCTTCTTGATCTTGGCCTTCTCCAGCTCGCAACGTCTCCCGCCCTTGGGCAGTCTGGGTAGTTGGTGATGTCGACCATCTCGAAGGTCTTTTCATAAAACTGGGCTTGTATATAGGTTGTGCATAAGGACTGATGATGGAGTGTTGGAACCGGTGTCGTCCTGCGGTCTGTGCTTCCAAACTCACTGGTTGATCTCCTGGACTCTGGCAATCGTGAAGAGAAAGAAGAGGAGGAGAAGGAAAACGAGGAAAGACGCGTTTGACTTTGACGATTCCAGTGAAAGCGACAGTGAATGATGATCTGACAATTATCGTCTTGAAGCCCGTGAGAGGTTGAGACGCGGCAGTTCCGGAAATATCATTCTGGCTTGCTGTTTACCTAGATCAGTAAATGAGTTGGTAAATGCATTTAATGGAATTTCTTTATTCGCATTACCTTAATTTGATCTCCATGTTAACCTTTGGTCGCAAAAACAACACGATATTTTGTAAGTAGATGCCCCCAAGTCACATTTTTGGTAATGCTGGCACTTTAGAATTTGTATAGCATGCCAGGGACACGCGCAGTTAAATCAAGAATGGCTCTCTAATGATCGATGACCCTGAAAACATCGGTCTGGAGACCTTATTTGTGCAGTTATGTGCAATACTGGCCGAGATAACGTGAAAGATAGATTTCTCAATAATGGCGGCAGTAATGTGCATATTCAGTTGTCATAGACACATGTGCATATGTCAACAACAGGTTTGTTATGGTTGCTGACCCTCACAACATGGGTATATACATTTTAAAAAAAATTGTTATCTGCAATATTTGCTGAGAAATAGATTTTTAAATAATGGCCGCACTAATTTGCATAAAAACGATACCTGGGACATTTTGCTGATTTGTTGACGTATCAAACCTTTTTCTACGTATTTGCTCCGATCTAGAGATATCAACTAAAGGTATATTTC
>CBDHHR010000551.1:10000-13064 GCA_965263245.1 Metamycoplasmataceae bacterium
GTGCGGTGTGCGGTGTGCGGTGTGCGGTGTGCGGTGTGCGGTGTGCGGTGTGCGGTGTGCGGTGTGCGGTGTGCGGTGTGCGGTGTGCGGTGTGCGGTGTGCGGTGTGCGGTGTGCGGTGTGCGGTGTGCGGTGTGCGGTGTGCGGTGTGCGGTGTGCGGTGTGCGGTGTGCGGTGTGCGGTGTGCGGTGTGCGGTGTGCGGTGTGCGGTGTGCGGTGTGCGGTGTGCGGTGTGCGGTGTGCGGTGTGTGCTGTGTGCTGTGTGCTGTGTGCTGTGTGGTGTGTGGTGTGTGGTGTGTGGTGTGTGGTGTGTGGTGTGTGGTGTGTGGTGTGTGGTGTGTGGTGTGTGGTGTTTGGTGTGTGGTGTGTGGTGTGTGGTGTGTGGTGTGTGGTGTGTGGTGTGTGGTGTGTGGTGTGGTGTGTGGTGTGTGGTGTGTGGTGTGTGGTGTGTGGTGTGTGGTGTGTGGTGTGTGGTGTGTGGTGTGTGGTGTGTGGTGTGTGGTGTGTGGTGTGTGGTGTGTGGTGTGTGGTGTGTGGTGTGTGGTGTGTGGTGTGTGGTGTGTGGGGTCTGGTGTGTGGTGTGTGGTGTGTGTGGTGTGTGGTGTGTGGTGTGTGGTGTGTGGTGTGTGGTGTGTGGTGTGTGGTGTGTGGTGTGTGGTGTGTGGTGTGTGGTGTGTGGTGTGTGTGGTGTGTGGTGTGTGGTGTGTGGTGTGTGGTGTGCGGTGTGCGGTGTGCGATGTGCGGTGTGCGGTGTGTGCTGTGTGTGTGTTTGTTGCATTTGTGTGCATGTGCGAGTGCGTGTGCGTGTGGAGTGATTGAGCGTGGGCGTGTGCGTTTTCTTGCTGATCACACATTTTCACTGCGTTATCATCATAACTTCGGATTTTCTGTTAAGTCAAAACCATACGTCTCCCCCTACCGAAATTCAGGTTAGGCAGCTGCCCCCGTACTTCCTTCACGCACCTGTGTTGTGTTGTTAATTAAACAAACTACCACAAACCGGTGTTATTGCTCGACATTGGCAAAATATCTCGTCCGAACGTATTGCAAGGGTGCGTGTGTGTGTGTGTGTGTGTGTGTGTGTGTGTGTGTGTGTGTGTGTGTGTGTGTGTGTGTGTGTGTGTGTGTGTGTGTGTGTGTGTGTGTGTGTGTGTGTGTGTGTGTGTGTGTGTGTGTGTGTGTGTGTGTGTGTGTGTGTTTGTGTGTGTGTGTGTGTGTGTGTGTGTTTGTTTTGTGTGTGTGTGCGCGCGTGCGCGTGCGTGTGTGTGTGCGGGTGTGCGTGCACATGTGTGTGTGCATAAAATACACAAACTCAATGTGATCATTACACATTTCAGAGTAAGATAAACGACAACGCCACTTCGACGTCGAAGCTCGCATTGCCCATAGAAGGACCCCTGATAATGTTGAATACTGGACACACAGAAGCAACACGCTGGACGTATTTCTACACGACAATACTTCGGCATTACTGCGTGCTACACAACAATTTAATTTGTCAACTTCAACGGATATCAGACGTCACTTGTGGCCCGATTCAGTTACTGTAGTGATTTAGTTATTATTGCTGTTTTGGTGGAGACATTTTCCAAGCAGATGCAATGAATGTTATTTCTTACAATCCGCTGTAAATATGTGCAAGAACGTACGCTCATATTGATGCATATTCAATAAATGAACTGACTGTTCACAATTGACTTTGACATAGCGAAGTTGGTTCTAGAATATGTTGTTTTATTTTTGTGAAATTATAACTGCGATACACACGTTATAGTAAGAATCAGATTTGCGCTGTTCATTTCTACACTATTATACTATATTGTGTGTGTGCGTGCGTGCGTGCATATGAGTGTGCGTTGTGCGCTATGCGGGTATTTGTGCATATGCGATGGGTGGGTGAGTTGTTCCTTCTGGGTGGGTTGATGGTTGGGTGGATGAATCAGTGAATGGGTGAGTGGGTGCATCGTTGAATTGGTGGATGGGTATGTGAATGTTGTTATAATTGAAACCGTTTGCATTTAGCCATTACCATTCCTTGGAAGAAATGCAACGCCTTTGGTGGGTTTTTTTCTTTCGAAATTCACCCTTGGCTAAAATGTTCCTATCAGTGTTAATATTAATATAATAAATTCACCATTGGACAAAATGTCCCTATTGATGTTAAAATTAATACCGTAAACACCTACGTTAGATGGACAGGGTAATGAGGAAATCTTGCAGGTATAAAGGTAGACTAGATACAGTTAAGATCTTATAAGGTACTTAACTCCCTTGCTTATTTATACCTGTTGAATCAAACACCATCTCTGCGACCGAGGAAAGCACTCAGCCACACTGCAACAAGTTTATTCGTACACATGTACAATCTACCACTGTCCATAGCTGTGTAGACACGCGCACCCATACAGCTGATTGAACCGGGGCCACTTTTAAGTTCATCTGTGTGCTAATAACACATGCTGGGAAATTGCAATCAGGAATTTGTCTTTTAGTGTTTTGAAAGTGTAAGTAGAGAGTCTACGCTACCTCTTCTCATTATGATCACTTAACGTTATCAGGTAACACACATGTACAATACAAAATTTGTATCGCTTTGAGACCTACGCCTATGACTATGGCTATGCCACTCATAGCCATAGGCAACTTTGTGAAAAGTTATGTGGCACGGAAAAGTGCAGTGAATCTTTCAACGAGACATGGGTCAGTAGCTAAACAGTCCATAACATAAAATATGCTAAACCTATGCCAGATTACCATAAGTTCCAGAGAATTTGCCCGTGGATTGCCTTCTGTACCTCTGCTACATTAGGACGTAAAGGGTTCTGTCAACGACATGTTGTTGTCCAAAGGTGTCATAACTGTACACTTTAGGGCCTACTTGTGATTTCAGACCGAGACGGTTGATCAACGATATTATAATTTAGATTTACAAATGTAAAACGTATTGCATAAGATGTAAACTACCGCAATCACCGTTTGACTGACGAATATACCTACGCCCATGCAAAACAATTCCAGGTCCAGAATACAGATCCAGAGGCAAGTGTCCCTTGCTTCCCCTGCAG
>CBDHHR010000552.1:0-10000 GCA_965263245.1 Metamycoplasmataceae bacterium
CCGACTTGATATGCTAAGTTGTATCAACTTGGATTTGATCGTATTTGGCACTGGGCCGACTTGGCCTTAAACAGACGTAACGCGCTTAAATACGACCACCTGATATTTGGGAACTTGTCGATTTGGTAGTGGGCAGATTTAGCCGTTGGACAGACACGCGTCCACCGAGCAGTGCGCCAAGATGTCGACGGGTAGATGGAATTAGTCGCTGCCTAAACGTGTGCACACGTTGTCACACTAGTCGTCTCTAACGCACAATCAGACAGAACACAAACGTGCCTTGATTCAAACGCTGGACTCAACTACTCTCACCGCTGTCTGATTACCTGATTGGTTGCTTTGTAGTTAATTGTTAGTCATGCTAGCAGTATTTAGCCAAATCTTAGGGGAAGCACATCGTCGTATGTATTCAAAATTATGAAGTTCAAAGAGAAAGTGAAAGTTACATCCTTCGAGAGGCCCTTGCCCTGTGACAGTGTAGACTTGTCAGATAACGTAGATATTGCTTTACTAGGAACACGGGGGAAGGCACATTCGCATTCTGTGTCAGCATTTACAACATGCTGCATGGTGCATGGCGCATGTGCAGTTTTCCCAACATGTCTACCGCATGTGAGTTGTTGCTGCGAAAATTAAGTTACATTTTACGTTTCTGTGCTTTTGCGTTGCATATGTGGAAATTGCGTATTGTGCGAACCACGGATGTAGAGGAAACCTCGACAATGTACCCAGGAAATCGGAAGCAAAACATCGAATTGGTTTTGAATTACTTTCCTAGCAGGATAATGCATTTTGTTTTAACGCGGTAGTCCACTGTTTGACTATCCTACATGAATAAATGAATGATAAAAGTATAATATTGTGGCATACGTTCACAATGCTCTTTGCCCGTGTAAGATACTGTTTCAGTAACTTAACTACATCGTGAATGGGACATCATGGTTCTCAACGTAATCGTATTCATCGTAACATTGCACGGTTCTCACGGTAGCTCAACAACTGCGTTAACAAAACACATGATGTCACGTGTAACTGTATGATTTATTACTTGTCACATGACGTAATTATTCATAATGTGTATGCTTACATCATAATATACTGCCATCATAACAATTACCAATCCATTTTCATAATTGACAACGCTGGCCAACACGATACTCTTGGGCAAACAAATGGAGTTTGCTGGATATATGCAGGTGATGGAATGTAATTAAGCACAATGGAATTTGACGCGGGTAACACCTGACAATGACCGATAGGCAATTTCCCTGTCAACGACAGACGTTATATTTTATCGCGAGATAACGCAATTATATGTAAAGCGCAGGAGCGTGAAAACAGTTTGTAGCGGGGCGTAAGCTGAACAGCAAAGTGTGACGTATTGTTGAAAGTACACATGACTAATAAGACACTTACGAACTCCCAGCAGATGGCTTCGTTCGTTGATTTGTTTATGCAAGTATGAGCGACGCTATTATTAGCCAACGCACTTCCAAACGCTCACACAGTCGCTGGCGATGGTTGATTAATTTATTTTGATTTATGGAGATTATTAAATGCACGCGACAGGAGCACGTTTGTGAATATTTCACGACGTAGAATGTAACTCATATATGCGTCTGGGTCTGTATGTATACGTGTGCGTGTGTGCGTGTGTGCGTGTGTGCGTGTGTGCGTGTGTGCGTGTGTGCGTGTGTGCGTGTGTGCGTGTGTGCGTGTGTGCGTGTGTGCGTGTGTGCGTGTGTGCGTGTGTGCGTGTGTGCGTGTGTGCGCGTGTGCGCGTGTGCGCGTGTGCGCGTGTGCGCGTGTGCGCGTGTGCGCGTGTGCGCGTGTGCGCGTGTGCGCGTGTGCGCGTGTGCGCGTGTGCGCGTGTGCGCGTGTGCGCGTGTGCGCGTGTGCGCGTGTGCGCGTGTGCGCGCGTGCGCGCGTGCGCGCGTGCGCGCGTGCGCGCGTGTGCGCGTGTGCGCGTGTGCGCGTGTGCGCGTGTGCGCGTGTGCGCGTGTGCGCGTGTGCGCGTGTGCGCGTGTGCGCGTGTGCGCGTGTGCGCGTGTGCGCGTGTGCGCGTGTGCGCGTGTGCGCGTGTGCGCGTGTGCGCGTGTGCGCGTGTGCGCGTGTGCGCGTGTGCGCGTGTGCGCGTGTGCGCGTGTGCGCGTGTGCGCGTGTGTGCGTGTGTGCGTGTGTGCGTGTGTGCGTGTGTGCGTGTGTGCGTGTGTGCGTGTGTGCGTGTGCGCGTGTGTGCGTGTGTGCGTGTGTGCGTGTGTGCGTGTGTGCGTGTGTGCGTGTGTGCGTGTGTGCGTGTGTGCGTGTGTGCGTGTGTGCGTGTGTGCGTGTGTGCGTGTGTGCGTGTGTGGCGTGTGTGCGTGTGTGCGTGTGTGCGTGTGTGCGTGTGTGCGTGTGTGCGTGTGTGCGTGTGTGCGTGTGTGCGTGTGTGCGTGTGTGCGTGTGTGCGTGTGTGCGTGTGTGCGTGTGTGCGTGTGTGCGTGTGTGCGTGTGTGCGTGTGTGCGTGTGTGCGTGTGTGCGTGTGTGCGTGTGTGCGTGTGTGCGTGTGTGCGTGTGTGCGTGTGTGCGTGTGTGCGTGTGTGCGTGTGTGCGTGTGTGCGTGTGAGCGTGTGTGCGTGTGTGCGTGTGTGCGTGTGTGCGTGTGTGCGTGTGTGCGTGTGTGCGTGTGTGCGTGTGTGCGTGTGTGCGTGTGTGCGTGTGTGCGTGTGTGCGTGTGTGCGTGTGTGCGTGTGTGCGTGTGTGCGTGTGTGCGTGTGTGCGTGTGTGCGTGTGTGCGTGTGTGCGTGTGTGCGTGTGTGCGTGTGTGCGTGTGTGCGTGTGTGCGTGTGTGCGTGTGTGCGTGTGTGCGTGTGTGCGTGTGTGCGTGTGTGCGTGTGTGCGTGTGTGCGTGTGTGCGTGTGTGCGTGTGTGCGTGTGTGCGTGTGTGCGTGTGTGCGTGTGGCGTGTGTGCGTGTGTGCGTGTGTGCGTGTGCGTGTGTGCGTGTGTGCGTGTGTGCGTGTGTGCGTGTGTGCGTGTGTGCGTGTGTGCGTGTGTGCGTGTGTGCGTGTGTGCGTGTGTGCGTGTGTGCGTGTGTGCGTGTGTGGCGTGTGTGCGTGTGTGCGTGTGTGCGTGTGCGGTGTGCGTGTGTGCGCGTGTGCGCGTGTGCGCGTGTGTGCGTGTGTGCGTGTGTGCGTGTGTGCGTGTGTGCGTGTGTGCGTGTGCGCGTGTGCGCGTGTGCGCGTGTGCGCGTGTGCGCGTGTGCGCGTGCGCGTGTGCGCGTGTGCGCGTGTGCGCGTGTGCGTGCGTGCGTGCGTGCGCACGTGCGTGCGAGGGTGTGCACACGTAATGAATAAAACAAGTACGATAAAATTTCAGAAAATCCACTTGGGAGAGAAATTTCTTTTGAGCGTAAAATTGACAGTTGACAATTATATGTGTTTTCTATAGCGAACCTAGAAACGTTCTATCCTTTGAATTCATATCAGGTCCAAGTCAAATTCTGTTTGGATGCCCAAACGACAATTTGGTAATTTGCATACATCCAAGATGACAACTTGTCATATCATAAATAACTTTTGAACCACTTGTCTTAGAATTATGTACAATACCTTTTCTGGGGTAATTTGAGTAGAATCCGTTCCTGGAGTTAAATGTTCACTTCTAGGTAAATATCAGATGCCAAAGGTCAAGTAAATGTCCAAGTTGACATCTCGGTGGACAATGTATGGAGACTTCTACTAATAAATTATAATTTAATTTATTCATGAACATAAATAGATAACCTTACAATGTTTGGAAGATTTGAAGAAAGGGTAGTGAGGGAGCGAGGGGAGGGAGGTATGCAGGGAGGGAAAGGAGGGGTGGGAAGGAGGGAGGGGAAGGAGAAAGAGAAAGAGAGAGAGTGTGTGTGAGAGAGAGAGAGAGAGAGAGAGGGAGGGAGAGAGAGAGAGAGAGAGGGAGGGAGGGAGGGAGAGAGAGAGAGAGAGAGAGAGAGAGAGAGAGAGAGAGAGAGAGAGAGAGAGAGAGAGAGAGAGGAGAGAGAGAGAGAGAGAGAGAGAGAGAGAGAGAGAGAGAGAGAGAGAGAGAGAGAGAGAGAGAGAGAGAGAGAGAGAGAGAGAGAGAGAGAGAGAGAGAGTAAACATTAACTACATAATATGCAAGGCATCATTTAAATGAAGACAAGTCAACTGATGCTTTCAACCTGATATAGAAACTAAACAATTGGCTGGGACAGACGAGTTGGATTCAGTAAAAGAAAAAGGGGAATGACCCAAGGAAGGGAGGGACTGGGGAGGATGGGCGGCGGTCACGTGACAGCAGGACATGAACTGGGTATGTAACTGTCGACAGATATAATTATAAGAGTTCCAGTGCGACACGGCAATAACATATTGTCCCGTTTAGATGACGTAGTGGGACACAGATGTGTTCACCGACAGTCGGCCTGTCGTTGTATATCACTCACTGCACGTCGGGCAGGACACTTGACAGAAACATGTCGCACGCGATACCTCGTGTCGCGTGCTAGTGGCTGTCGCTTCTCGTCCATTTCAGGTTGTCGTTCCAGGCTGTCGATTTGGAATGTTGTTTCGGGCTATACGTTGTATGTAGCGTTTCTGAGTGTCGCCAATGTTCTTTTGTTTCTCGTTGTCGTTTTAAGTTGGTGGTCATTTCTGGTTGTCCTTTCCTGTCGTCGTATCTCATCGATATTCCTAGCGGTTGGTTTCCGTGAATCGGGTCTGGTTGATTGTTCGTTGTTAATTTTGTTTTCTGGTTGTCAGTTCTGGATTTTTGTTTTTGGTTATATTTTCTTTGAGTCATTTGGGGATATGTTCTCTGATCATTGTTTTTTGTTGGCGGGGGGGCGGGTACATGTATGTGGACGAATAAAACAGTAGACGTAAATGTGAGGTTAAATTGATAAGAGTATTCAAGAGAGTGAAGTGTGGATGAATAAGTAGAAGAAGAGATGCAAATAAAGGACGTACTTGTTTAGAAAGTCGTTACAGATACATTTTTTTATTATTGATGATTTTGTTTAGTTGTACTGCATAATATTTGTAACTTGTTTTGATGATTGAACATGCAAAGCGCCTTAGAGTAGTTTATGATAAAAACTGTGTTGTTTAAATTGTCGTGTTATCATTACTATTACTAAGAAATATGCGTGGTGTTAAATTGAATAGAGTATTCACGGGAGTGAAAAGGGCATGAATAAGTAAATGAAGTAGATGTGTTCTAGTGAAACATAATATTCTAAGCAGTGAAGTACCAGGCAGTCAGACCGCCCTGAAGAGTGGACCCCGCGCTATATGTAAGAACACATATTTACCATTTTTCCATGGCAGAGTTGTCGCACCAAGTATCATGATAAATGTCACCTTTATTGGAGTTGGTTATAGTTATCTCTACTTTCTCGTCAACTTCCCGTGTTTTTCGTGAAGTGTACGAGATTACAGACACGACACGGGAAGTAGACACCTGGCGTGAGTGGCGATCCTAGCGGCCGTCTTCGTGCACGGCCGACGTGATGATGATGGAGCGGCTGCTGCGCGTTGTCCACTCGGCCACCGATACATCACTGGACGCTGACGCCGGATCCAAGAATACACCGGGCTCGCTGAATACAGCCGTCTCTCTGCACCCGGCGACACGGCACACACTGCACTGGATCCGTTGTTGGAGGCGCTGTGAAGTAACTGGTTTAAAGTCTTTATACTGCACACAGTCATTTACTAATCATGTTAATTTTACTAATTCATATGTATTTATTTTATTTCGAATGATGTATTTTATAATTGCTGTTGACTATGATAACGAATATATTTAATATATATATATATATATATATATATATATTATATATATATATATAATTTTATTATATATATATATATATATATATATATATATCTATATATATATATATATGTAATTATATTTTCTATAACCGGTGTTGACTATAATAATTTATATATATATATATATATATATATATATATATATATATATATATATATATATATATATTATCATAGTCAATACCGATTATAGAAAAATATAATTCTAACACAATAAAAAACATATACACTTAATATTATATATAGCGATCGTACACACACATACACACACACACACACACACACACACACAACACACACACACACACACACACACACACACATACACACTCATATATATATATATATATATATATATATATATATATATATATATAAAACTATTTATTTACGATTGTATTAAATTGTAGTATAATTTCTACTGACATTGTGACAGTTGTATGTGTTCATACTATAGGGATATATTAGTCATACTGTTTTATTGTATTTATTTATTTACAAAATATATATATATATATATATATATATATATATATATATATATATATTATCATAGTCAATAGCCATTATAAAAAATAAAAAATAAAAAATTATTCGCTATTGACTATGACAATATATATATATATATATATATATATATATATATATATATATATATATATATATATTATCATAGTCAATAGATATTATAAAAAATCATTATATATATATATATATATATATATATATATATATATATATATATATATATATATATATATATATATAAAACAACAACAACGGCGGTGGTGGCGATGACGTCAATGACAATAGCAATAAATACAACCAAGCAATCGCAATATTGGCCTTCTCGGAGATCGATCCACATGAGCCGTACACAACGTGTCCTGGGTAATGACGCGTTCATCTGCGTGGAGGAAATTCAAATTAGTTCAACCATAACAAGAATAACTGCGACGGCTTCAGTCAAAGTTAGCATGATAGGGCACAGGCAAGACACAATTGCATCACATAGACCGGCAGTCCAACCGCTATGCAAACAAATATGTTTTGCAATATATTCCTCTGCCTACGTTTATAATTTAAGCGAAATTATCCCCACATTTCCATATTCGCACATGCGCTATTGCGTAAATTAGCTATCTCCGAACAGATCAATATAAGCAGCAATAATAGAAATAACAACAATAATAGGAACAGTATTGGCAACAGTAAAGAAACTACGAACTGAATTGTTTTGCAATTTGTTATAAACTATACGAATACTAATAACAACACTAATACAAAATTATGTAAAGTATACATTGTATTTATAGAGGAAATCACAATCGTAAAACTGGTAGGCCGTGCGCAACAAAAGCGCGCGTTAGTGGTTACGTTATAACAAGCGTTTGTGAAAATTCTCTGACGGTGAAGACCGGTACTAAAGCATATCCATATTGTTATTAACATAATCGTTATTAGTGTACTTATGAGTTATAATTGTATAAGTGTTTTTATTCACATAAATGTTACATTCATCATAATACTATATCTACTTGTCTCAAAATTATTGGAGAAAAAAATTTAATTTCTTTTTCGCGACCAAATGACGTAACCCCTGTGTAAGTAAGTGATTCCTTTATTCAAAACATTAACTACCTTATACAAAATGCATACGTATATTCGTGTAAACACAATATTTGAAGGGGCAAACAGGAAGTCGTTGACTTTTATGTAATTTTAACCAAGACAATCTTATTATGGTTGACGTATTATAATTGCCACACGTGCACTTGTTTACATAATGGATTCAATACATTTTATTATATAAATATATATAGATAAAGCAGTTAACACATTCAAGTAGCAAATTTCAGTACGATAACAATCATATCGCTTCGGTAACATATTTGTGAAATAAACGATTTTTGTATTTAAATTTATATGCATTTACAGTATTTATGTTTTTGTTTTGTTGTTACTCATAATTCCACAATCGCATTCCGTACACACAGAGATTCATCGATCTCAATGTGGAATGAACACGTATTTTTTCTAGATCGTGACAGGCTCTCAGTGAAAAAGGCGTTTCCCATTTAACAAAGATACGCTGAATAATTTATGGCAAACAGCTATAGTAAACTTTGTACATGAACAACGCTGTTTGTAATTAAATAATAAAATATCTAGAAAGTTCAAGACACGCAATTGTTGAAAAAAGTGGATTTGTGTGATCCAAATGTTTGTCACCATACATAACGCGAATATATTTTCGGGAGCAAAAATATACCATTAATAATTGTTGGATATATAGTACCCCATATTTTTATGCAGTATGTTAAATATGACAAAAACAGTGAACAATATAGAATACGCATACTACTCCTGTTAAGCAGATGACTATATCTATACATTATACCTACATTTTAAGAAAGCTTTGAATTTACATATTTAATATGATAATTTCAGTTTTGTTAATTATTTTAAGTAACGTTATATATTATACTATTACAGTTTCCTAACTGAATTGTTCGGAGGTTCATTTAAGCTACGCGCAAAGTATCCTCGGTAAACATATGTTTATTTATGTAGTGCTGATTAATCCAACGGTAACAGGAATACCTGAGACGACTGCGGGCAAAGATAGTTTGCTGTGGCTCAGGCAAGAAACATTTAGATTACATAAACATGTCCATTCAGAATGTAAATAAATATGTTTTCCAATACAGTCCCCTGTTTACATTTATATTTTGAAAGGTATTCTCCGACGTGTCCATGTTAACACATGCGCCGCCGCGAAAAATGGCGATCTCCGAAAAGGTCAATGTTAATAACACTTACATATGATAATTACATGACATCTAGTGCAAATATTTTTGCACGAGTCTTACACTTTAACAATATTATCACACGGTGTTGTCATAAAGATAACCTTCTGGAATCATAACATTAAAACATATACTATTTTGACAAAACATCGTGTACAGGCAGCCATGTTTGATCGCTTGACGGAGCTTGCTAAGAAACCAGGTCACGTGACGGATAGGTTAATTGAGCGACGTAACTAAAATATGCACGAATCCGTGAAATGCTTTTAAATGTCAAAAATCGTTGTAAATACGAAAAACCTGGACACCACTTCCACAACAAGAGTATAATCTGTAGCATAGTATTTTACAGTGCAATAATGATTACACTAACAACAATGGCCGCTAAAACAACAATAATAACAAACGAATAATATAAAGAAAGCAGTGGTAGTATTATTAGTAACATTCACGGAAATATACCAAGTGAATAGTGCAATTAACGACAATCATGACATCAATTAATATAGGCAAGAATGAATAATATCGGTTTCTCTCTCACCGTGTCCTGTATTCCTGTCTGTAGCATGCGTTGAACCCGACCCAACGTGTAGAATGTCCTTAGCCTGGTCTGTCGGCGGCTTCGAGTGTTCAACACGGGGTGTGGCAAGACAACTTACGCGGCGCATGCAACGCTTCCACGACAAGCGAACGACGCAGGCTTTAATTATCATTACCGTCGGTCTGCGTCACGGGCGTAAATAACTGACGACTAGTGTGAGAGAGCTTTGCGACGGGGGAGTACTGACGGATCGCCGCACCTGTCATTCGGGGGCGTTGGCGGGCGACGTTGTCGGGCGTTGCCCCGCCGCTGGAGGTGGTTGTGGAGCACTATGGGTGGGCGTACAACCCGGGAAGTTTATGACGGGGGTACTAATTCAACAGGCCACTTGTTGTAACGGTCACATAAAAACGCCGACTTTCCCTGAAATCTTTATTAAGCACCCGTGGCCTCGTTAAAGGAAGAGCCGAGATCAGAAATGCCGTAAGTCATATTTTCGACAACACGGAGTTGACGTTATACAAACGTCGACTGGTGGGAGGTCTTGGAAGAGTTGGCGTCGATGGCGAAGACGGAATGGCCGGGGAAATGAAGTGATCGCGAAGGCGGAACGCACGGCCGACTAACATGGACCCCACATCGCAAGGGAGCAAGAAGAAGAGGAAGAAGAAATTACCATTTAGTCTTTCTGTAGTTTAGTAAGTTGTCCTTCTCTAGAATTAGTGAGTCCACTACAGGTTACACATTTACCCCCTGTGTGGGATCTTTTACTTCCCTGGAATAGATACCAGACAGAAGGGACCACCG
>CBDHHR010000553.1:0-2500 GCA_965263245.1 Metamycoplasmataceae bacterium
TAACATTTTACTTTTTACTACTAAGCGAAGACATTGTAGCATAAACGTTGACACGAAACGTACACTGGAAGGCCGAAGTCAGAGTTTCAGTACTCCGCTTTTGTCAACATGACTTTAAAAGAAGGGGAAGAGGTGCTCACTAAGATGTCACGTTCTAAATATCTGGGTTTCTGTCTCCCAGTGCCACGGGCCGTTGTGATATCTACAGTGTATTTAATGTAATTACTAGGACGGTTGTAGCGCGAAGACGGGGCTTAATGTTTATCTTCTCTGGCGGCTTAGTTGTTTGTTAATGTAGTGTTTTGTTTGTAGTGCAACATTCAACTTATCACATGTTCGTTCATAAAACATAATATAAACATTTATGATATCAAGACGATGTATGTGTATTATATATATATATATATATATATATATATATATATATATATATATATATGCGTGTGCGTGTGCGTGTGCGTGTGCGTGTGCGTGTGCGTGTGCGTGTGCGTGTGCGTGTGCGTGTGCGTGTGCGTGTGCGTGTGCGTGTGCGTGTGCGTGTGCGTGTGCGTGTGCGTGTGCGTGTGCGTGTGCGTGTGCGTGTGCGTGTGCGTGTGCGTGTGCGTGTGCGTGTGCGTGTGCGTGTGCGTGTGCGTGTGCGTGTGCGTGTGCGTGTGCGTGTGCGTGTGCGTGTGCGTGTGCGTGTGCGTGTGCGTGTGCGTGTGCGTGTGCGTGTGCGTGTGCGTGTGCGTGTGCGTGCGTGTGCGTGCGTGTGCGTGTGCGTGTGCGTGTGCGTGTGCGTGTGCGTGTGCGTGTGCGTGTGCGTGTGCGTGTGCGTGTGCGTGTGCGTGTGCGTGTGCGTGTGCGTGTGCGTGTGCGTGTGCGTGTGCGTGTGCGTGTGCGTGTGCGTGTGCGTGTGCGTGTGCGTGTGGTGTGTAATGACACTCCTAGATGCATTTCAGGTGCCGACGTTTCATTGAAACAATCGTTGTTCGATTGTAGCAATTACGTGTTCCTCTTTCTCAATTATTATCGGAAGATGGATGCACCAGCAAACCACTTATCTGAGGGAATGATGACATCTACGAATACATGTTGTGCAGTAGAATTATAGCAAGATTGTTTAATGGTAGTAGGGTGACTAAAAGAATACATATTAACAAAGATGGTTTATAATATATTCAAAACATATTTATAAACAGCATTTAAAAAGAGTTGTCTCCAATAATAAATAATATTAAACAGTGATCCGTACCCGTCAACAGCAATAACTCAACCAATAAAAACAGCAGCAACAACAACAACATCGACAAGAATCATACTGATATCAGTACACACACCAACAATAGCCCTATCTAAACACCATCAACAACAATACAAACAAAATTGCCAACAACAATAATAACAACATTATCAGCAACAACAACTCAAAGAGCAAACACAGCAGTAACAACAAAACTATCGATAAGAACAATAACAACACTAACATCAACACAAACATCAACAACACCCCTATCAACTCACCAATATAAACAACAGTATCGTCAACAGCAATACCGGCAGCAACAATATCAACAACATCGTCCCAAACAACAGCAAAATAACGTTTTATCAACGCAAATAACAATAATATCCACAAAACATACGCCGCTATCATAATCGCCACCACAATCGCTACCACCACCAACAACAACAACAACCACCACCACCACCGCCTCCACTTGCGGAAATATCAACCAACACGAACGTCGCGTAGAACGACGTCGAGACGCCAGTTGCGACGGTCTGATTCGAGTCGACAGTTGTTTATGTATCGGGTGACTGTGTTTGCTTTCCGTGCCTGGCCCTATGACGGGCAGACGGGTGCTGACAAGGCCCACGGGCAAAGGCGGTGCTCCCCTGTCCATATTAGTATGGCTGCCGCATTACGAACGTCGTTAATTGTGTTTACATAAAACACGCTCGCGTGCTTTGTCATCTACACCACAGATATTTACAAGATATATTGGTTTTGCTGTCGCCATGATGCTAGTCCCGCCCCGTCGGTCGGCCGACGATATTTCGATTGCGGTCAGCGAAACTGGACGGCAGCATGATTATCTGATTGAGATTACGTTGCACCGTAAGCAGTAGGTTTGCTGCATGTAAAATAGCAATTCAATTTAGAGCGTACCAAAAGTAAAACACTTTAATCAAATCATTAATCCGAAGCACCTTCCAGCGTCAGGGTATGCTACGGCTGATTAGGTCAGTACCAACCTACAGTATTTCTGCTATACCCCTTTGCAAAACTCCTCTTTTAACATCAACCAATGAAATCGCCCACGAAGAGTTTGGTCGGTCACCGGTCGTGTGGTATAATTATGGGTGATTTCAGCCACTGCTGCTCGAGTTACGCGCAAAGTTTAGGGCGCGAATGGTCAGTATAATGGGATTCCCACCAGTCGTGTATCCGTTTTCAAATTGGGGGGGGGGGTATTTACGCTGTTCCCACAGTTGGCCGTGTAGCCACTGGCGGAGT
>CBDHHR010000553.1:5000-7500 GCA_965263245.1 Metamycoplasmataceae bacterium
GCGTGCGTGCGTGCGTGCGTGCGTGCGTGCGTGCGTGCGTGCGTGCGTGCGTGCGTGCGTGCGTGCGTGCGTGCGTGCGTGCGTGCGTGCGTGCGTGCGTGCGTGCGTGCGTGCGTGCGTGCGTGCGTGCGTGCGTGCGTGCGTGCGTGCGTGCGTGCGTGCGTGCGTGCGTGCGTGCGTGCGTGCGTGCGTGCGTGCGTGCGTGCGTGCGTGCGTGCGTGCGTGCGTGCGTGCGTGCGTGCGTGCGTGCGTGCGTGCGTGCGTGCGTGCGTGCGTGCGTGCGTGCGTGCGTGCGTGCGTGCGTGCGTGCGTGCGTGCGTGCGTGCGTGCGTGCGTGCGTGCGTGCGTGCGTGCGTGCGTGCGTGCGTGCGTGCGTGCGTGCGTGCGTGCGTGCGTGCGTGCGTGCGTGCGTGTGTGTGTGTGTACATATGACATTTATATCGTCCAAACCAAGTTTGTTTGATGATCTGATGATCTGAAAACACGTTTTCTTGCTCAGCTGCGTTGGCATTCGTCAGGCAAAATAGTGTTCGAGGATATTTACAGTTTAATTATGCCAGCTAAAATATGATGTATTTATTATTTTTCACTTTCAGATACACAAGCAGAAATAAAGCTCCAATAAAAATGAGTAATTGATTATGTTCACTGCGCTATATCATATAGGCTCGGGAAGTAAACCTTTTGTTTGAAAAACACATAAATGTTTACCCGAAAACAAAACAGCTGCTGACCACACAACCCGAAGAAAACAATTTCCTTGAATACAAAGCCGCAGAATGTTTATGTCATTACGTGCGAATCATTGATAAAACATCGAAAGTGCCTAACTCCACTTCAACCTAGTTGAGCCGGACGGCAATTGTTCGCTGCCGTCAACATGGCTCGGGGTGCAGTTCGTGTGTTTTCTTCGCGTGTTTTGTTCGTGCGGTGGTCTTGTGTTGTGTTCATGTCGTAGACTCGCCGGCGTCGTGTGTGGTCTTTGGCTCCCGCCCCCGCCAACTACACGTGCACTGACATGGCCTCTTTGAGATTGATATCAGAGTATGTCAAACCTTAGGCTAATTAGGTACACTATCTATAGAAGAAAACATGCATTCCTGCGTATATACGTAAACAGATACATACATTCACACATATATGCATGTAAGTAAGTACGTACGTACATATATACATATATATATATATATATATATATATATATATATATATATATATATATATATATATATATATATATATATATATATATATATATACATATATATAGATATATATATGATATATATATATATATATATATATATATATATATATTTATTTATATATATATATGCGCATATACATATACATATACATATACATATACATATACATATACATATACATATACATATACATATACATATACATATACCTATACCTATACATATACATATACATATACCTATACCTATACCTATACATATACATATACCTATACCTATACCTATACATATACATATACATATACATATACATATACATACATACATACATACATACATACATACATACATACATACATACATACATACATACATACATACATACATACATACATACATACATACATATATATATATATATATATATATATATATATATATATATATATATATATATATATATATATATATATATATTATGTGTGTGTATTCCGCGCGCTTAAAAGAATTGACTTAAATTATTGAGAGGAATGTGTACTCAAAACCATTTGGAATAGTTATCATAATATCAGCATCTTCAGAAACAAAATGGTTATATAAAAGAAATATTACGTGGTGATTTTCTTAGATATAATTATTTTACGCAGATTGGTTTTCATTTTTAATTGTTGTTCCTCTAGAATAGACGCGAGCTAGTACAATGTCCACCCTTCTATAGCCGCAGAAGACAGTTTCACGGAGTATTTGTCATTAACTGGTTTAAATGTGAAGCAGATAATCGCTTTTGTAAAAAGGTACGTAAAACGTTCGAAAAAGGTTCGTCGTCCACGGAACAATCGCAGAAAAAACGTTTAACGTATACTGTGTCTAACGTAAAATACGAACCTTAACATTTTAAAGCAAAGGCGAATTTTGAAAAGTATATTATGCGTTGCTGTTCTTCTGAAAGGTCGTAGATTGATCCCAGGAGATATGGTGCCAGGGATGAAACCGTCTAGGAAGAAAATGATAGCACACATCCACTCACTGTTGAGATGTACAACGCTGCTTGAAGTCACACGTCCAGAACTTACGTAAACCGGAAGTACATTCAACAAGTCAACACATTCTAAAATGTGAACAGTGAAAATAACACTTTTTACATACATGTTAATAACGCCGGGTGTGAATCAATTGAACTGAACTTATCCAAAATAAAAACAAGGCCGTGAAATACGTTAGTCCGAAATGTGGTCATATATCGTGCATGCTGACCGATGCTAGGTCCACGGCATAGCATACGGCGTTGTAAT
>CBDHHR010000553.1:15000-17500 GCA_965263245.1 Metamycoplasmataceae bacterium
GTATCGTTAGTGCAGGAATAATGTAGGACATATATCAGGAAGTATTCATTCTCATAGAGGATTATAAATTAATAGAACAAATCATCTGCTGATACAAATATCACCTAGACGCTTGTATACAGTATTCTAAATGAAGTCTAACTATTGCTTTATTTAAAGATATAATCACAAAGTCGACACATACTTCAGACGAGCGGGGTAAATAAAAATATGCATTACAAAGTCAGACTATCGATACGCCAAAGGGTGAATTCCTTGTCTAGTTCCTATCAAGAGTTGAATATCCGAATGACAATCTTGTTAAACAAAAATATATGGCTAGTTAAACTGGAGTAATGTGGTGTGAGCGAAATTATAGAAGGATCAAAATGGTGGCATCTGTTTACTCAGTGTTATGCAGTCGTCATTAACACTCACGTCCTACCAGTGCATGATAATACTTATAATTATGAAAATGTATTGAATGTTCCCCGCTTATGAATCTTGTACAGTAATGTTTGTGAGTTGTTGTGATAAATCATTTATGTCAAGGCTTGCTTTGATGACGGTATGTCATCCGTGTGCACTCTTAAATGTCTGTCTGCATTACTGGACAATTGTAGGATTACCGTGATGTCATAATTCGCGTCAACAGTGCGTGACATCCATGAAGATAAATTAAATGTAATTAGGCAATAACGACATATATAATATACACACATTATCGGTAGTCAACTAATAATTTAAAGAGGTAAGATGGTCTAGCCATTATGTGACGTCATATGTTCTTCTCTTATTGTTCTCTTTATGTTATTACGTTATTTTATTATGTTATTTGCCTTGATTTGTTCTGTATATATTGAAAAGGTCTACATTAAATTTGATTTGTTTGATTCATGTTTATATAATAAAAGAGTATTTCATATATCTTCAGCTACGTAAATCGTATATTCTAACTTTCTTATAACAAATCTTATTTGATATACACAGTAAAATTTTGATGACATGCGTTTGTCGTTACACCTCGACATTTCCTTTTTAAAATAAGTTGAATCTAAATCTATTACGAATGATAATTATACACACTCACCAATCATAGTATTGTCAGTAACGTCACCAGAATGCCTTGTTCTACAGCAAAATAAATAATTAGGAACCTTAGATTAATCACTTTGTAGCACTTTAGATTAAGAAAATAGTTATTATTTCATAACGTTTATAAGAACGTACGTTCATAGCACAAACCAGAATCATGATGCGAAATATTTAATTTATTATTAAACTGGTATGACGAAATGATAATTTCATTCCATATAATTTCGTTTCAGCAGCTGAAACTACTAAATTTAACACTTCATAACCTGATTAATTAATTATTTATACTTCGTTAAACCCATTAAAGTATAAACACTATATTATTGTATGTAAACAATTTTTTAATTTAATTTAACATCCCTTGATATAGAAATTTACTTCATACCTAAAACAAGGTATACCTACTGATCCCCGCAAGATTATTTATTTATGAATCATGCAAAATATTACAATTAAGACAAACTTCTACTTTGCGGGAAACTCGTTTAATTGACACACCATTTTATCCATATTGTTAAAACGTTCGAGTTGAATTTCGTCGAATGCTGACGTTATCCTGACATATTTTTTTTCTAAACAATTTGGAGCAGTTTTGTTTTATCTAAAACTGCATAACTTGTGTCTAAAACACAAATTATATATATATATATATATATATATATATATATATATATATATATATATATATATATATATATATATATATATATATATATAACTTATTCATCCCGTCAATGAATTTGCAAAACAATTATGTTTACATGAGTGTAATGAATGTACAGCTAAAAAAAGACGAGTGTCTTATGAAATGCGTGAACCTTTGGTTAATTTACAACGCGTGCTGCAGCAATACTCGTTTCATTCCGTGTTACGCGCGCACCGAGCATGTTTATATTAGTGAGCCATTTGTAACTGGATATACGTATTACGAACAAAATACCGCTGCACTCCAACTAAAATTGCATGGGATTTTTTATAGTGCGCCCATTAGACCGTATCATCTATCCATAAATATTTAAGTTAACCGTTCGTTAATTTCTCTGCAACGATGGATACATATAGAGTAACATTATTCTATCCAGTTGCGCGATCTGAGATTTTGAGTAGCGATTTAAACGTTTACCAGATAAAATAAAATCTGAACTCAAACCACTGTTATGCACGTAAAAGGTTAGAAATGTTCGATGATACAATAAATTGTGGCGATCTATTATATATCTATCTTACCGTTAGTCAACCAAATATAGTTGTTATGAAACATTCAATACCAAATCCAAGTAAAATCATTAGTTATATATAATTGAATAGATTAAGATACAGCACATCATTATTTTATTATATATTGTTAAATTTGGATTAAACTATTTAACAATAATAGTTAAAACAATCATTGTCAAGACGTAGTTACATGTAATGTTACATAGTT
>CBDHHR010000553.1:30000-34936 GCA_965263245.1 Metamycoplasmataceae bacterium
ACCCAGATATGTGTACAGAGTGAGTCATATTGTTCGAATTATGTGCATGAAACAAGCAGTTCTTCGACATACTTAACCATAGTCATGTAATGTTTCTTGAAGGTGTTATCACAACGTGAATCGTTGTTTAACTGCATTCAATCGACGCGCGTTTTATGAACATCTACAATTTCTGAGGAGTCGACATGAACCGTAATACACGTGTCCAGTATATTATGATGTTTCTCCGAGAGTTGTTTTGTATTTTGACACGTTGTTTATTTGTAAGTATTGTTGACAGTCTGAAATAAGCCACATTCATTAAGACTGTTACGCAAGAGCACGTTTTTGGAACACAGCTTTGTCGTGCTGCCAACGCTGTGTCAGTCCCATTGTTCAAGTCAACATCGCTGTACAATCATTGAATTGGTCCGTTTTGGTTCCGTGTTCATCATTGCAGCCCACGTGCCAAACCGTTCACGAGGGACATCCTCCATTACGGGATACGTAGACAGCAGACCCGACATCAGCGTCAGAACTCTCGTAGCCACGACATCAGTTCCCGGTGGAGATCCATCATTAGAACGGTAGTTGCTCCGACAAAACACCAAGAATAAAACTCCTTGTAGGAACAGCCACTGGTGACTGCCCGGAGTAATAGCACTCGTGGCTATGACGTCACTTCCTGACTGTCCTCCGCAAGAACTGTAGTTGCCACGACGTCAATTCCTCACGAGTGTCTATCGCAAGAAGTCTAGTTGCAACGGCGTAAACTTCCTTTACGAACGTGCATTGCCAGATGCCGGGTGCCACGACGTCACTTCCTAACGAATGTCCGCGGTGATAACATTCGTCGCAACGACGTCACTTCCTCGTAAGGACAATCGTTGCCATGACGTAACATCCGATGAGTGTTCATTATTTGAACTTTAGATACCACGCCACGACGAGTGTCCGCCGCAAAGTGTATTCGATTCTACGACATCAGTGCCATAGCTAAATGTACAGTCACGTGATATCGAAACGCAGGAGTGCGATGACCATATCGAACCAGCGTTGCCGTATTCGACGACCCTCCGCCGTATGACTATCGCGTGGCACCAACGCCTATCGCCGGAAATGGCATCGCCGCTCGCGATCCCGCGTCAAGCGACCGGCCTCCGTACGACAGCGCCCCGCGCAGTGTCGAGTGCAAGCACAAGCGCACGCGTCGCGTGCACGCCCGCGTCGCGCTAAAGGTGCACCTGATGCGGCATGGGATATGTCTGTTGGTGCATGTTATACTCGCGGGCCTTCAGTCTCAGATTGGCGATGCTCGAGCCGAAATTCGGCGAATACCCGGCGTTTCCGGCGAGCGCGCAGCTGGACGCGTTCGGAGACGGCGACTGCATCGCTGCGGGCGTCGGCATCATGCCGTAAGACGTGTTGTTGACCACAGGGCCGTAATTTGGCGTCGACCACGACAGGTAGTCGGCGTTGACGGGGCTGGGACGGGCGGCTATCGGCTGTTCCACCGTCGTCGTGTCAACTTGGCGCCCGTAGAGCGAGTTGCGTTGCGCCAGCATGTTCCGTTCGTTTCGCCGAAACTTGGCGCGTCGGTTCTGGAACCACACCTGGTGGGCGATACAAGCAGACCGGATGTTAGCGTGGTGGCTCACGGGAATGTTTCTATATGGTAGTGTTAGCATGGTAGGGCATATGAGTGTGTCAACACAGTAGCCTTAGAATGGTAGGACACGTGAATGTGTCAATACACTAGCATTAGAATGGTAGGATATGTGAATATGTAAATACAATAACATTCGAATAGTCGGACATGTTTGTATGTCAATATAATAGTATTACAATGGTAGGTAGTAGTAGTAGTGTTAGTGTTACTGTTAGTGTTAGTGGTAGTGGTAGTGGTAGTGGTAGTGGTAGTGGTAGTGGTAGTGGTAGTGGTAGTGGTAGTGGTAGTGGTAGTGGTAGTGGTAGTAGTAGTAGTAGTATAGTAGTGAAAAACAAGACTTCTGACTGTGTAGATTATTTCAGTATTATACTTTGTAACAAGTGACACTCCATCTCACCTGAACTCGTGCCTCGCTGAGATTCACCCTTCGAGCCAACTCTTCCCTCACGAAGGCGTCGGGGTAGTGTGTCCGCTCAAACACCCTCTCCAGGGCCGCCAGTTGGGTGCTATTGAATGTCGTCCGGTTCCGTCGTTGTTTCCGCTTCCGCTTTGCATCTTTGTCGTCACTTCCCCCGCAAGAACCGCCGCCATTTTGGTCTTCTGCAACCAATAATAGATTCCATGTGAGAAAGTGTTCATTCTTGTTGACAACAACAACAATTTCAACGATGTTTGATTGCTTACATTCTAAAGAACGACGTGCATTACGCCCAGCAGTGACGAAGGGTCAGTATATTTTATATTTTCCCAAATGACAGTATATTGTTAAATTGGTATTTAGGCCCTTTTACGATATATATCGCACTTATTAGAAACGCTATACACTTTGTTTATTGACAGGAGTAAAATTCAGCAGCACTTTCATTCAATCCTACACATTTTGAGACAATGAACGCTGTCCGTTTTTACGTTCATAAACAAATACCGCCTTCCATGATGCCTGTTTGCAAACTATTGTTCACGGGTTGTAAAAAACACATAGAGGATATGCAGTCACAAAAATACTCGGATCTCGTCTACCGTGAAGCGGGAAATGAAATAATGACTTTTCCTCGGCTCATACGTCAGCAAGAACCGGGAAGTGAAATAATGACCTGTCCCCGGCTTCTGCATTAGTCGGATGCGTTATTGGTGTCATTAGTCGAGCACTGGTATACACATCAGGTGCTGCCTGTCATCACCGCTGGGCCATGTCCACTCAACGGAAACTGACCGCTGCGTCGATCAAACATCGCCGCGACCTCCCCTGAAACTACTTATAACACTGGCGCGGGCGCGGGGCCGTGTTTACGAAATTCTAGCAACAACTATATATACAGTAACCGCAGATGCACATGGACCAGTCGATCACCTGCCGGCATTTGTAATGCATTAGATGTCGCCTTTGCAGTAGCGGTGTTTGCGTGGCGGGCACGGCGTCACGGACACGTGGTTTATTCTCGCTGCAGCCGAGTGTTGCGCATGCGCATTGCAACAATTTATGCCGGAAGTCGGTGTGCATTCCAACCGCAATATGCCGGAAGTATTGCAAATAATTCATATTTGCATTCGCTGCACATTGCAGATGAAAATCGCTACCCACTGCAAAGACTACTGAAGTAGAACATTATAGAATCGCTGGGAATTTGGCGTATCTGCATGTATATAATGTTTTTTCTCCAAGGAAAGATACATTGTATGTGTTATATGTTTATATATTATTGACACTGATGCATCTCAGACATTGGTGTCATCGCATAACCAGAGTATTCGAGTCGGCGCTCTTCAACACACAGCGCCCTCATACGGATGGGTTCAAAACTTAAAACAGATACCGTACTAAACGACGAGACGTCCGAGATTGAGCGAGATCTGTGCGCGTTTGGTCCCACCGGGGGAGTGCCCCAGCTCCTATTTAGTAGCTCTGGTGTAACTATTAAACACTTGTGGCTGTAAGAATGTTTTCGCTCACTCGCCAATTGTTGCGTCATCAACACTGTCTCGTAATATTACGTCATAACCGTTGTCTCGTAATCTTTTCGCTCCCGGAACAGCCGCGAAACTCATAGACAACTGCTAGGGCTTTATGTACCAGCATGGATACATGTTTATAAATTTGCCGTAGTCTACAAATACAACAACACATTTTGGCCAAAGTTTCAGTCACCCTGTGATAAGATTGTTCGGATGCATATAAAACATTATGTTCAATTCTAACGATTTAAACCACTCCTCGCTTCCCGTGACTTCACTTTTATGCCAAGTATTATATTGGTAAAGTACAAGTAATAAATACAAAAACTGGAGGGTACCACACACACTCGCATATTCGCACACACCCGCGTGTTCACACGCACGCTACCAGTATTATCATTAACAATACCCCCAAAATCGTCCCAAAACATGAAGAGTGGTCTGTGAATTCCCCATTAACCATACGCCGATATAGAAACAACATCAACACGTAGACCCTATCTGAAACCGGGTTTGTTTACGTTCCAGGCCATACATTCGAGCGGGTTCATTTACCGGAAATCCCCGATCAAACACTTTTGTTACAACGCGCGCGCGCGCACCGGAAGTAACATCTGTCAAAGGAGGAAGGGATGAAGGGAAACAATGGGATGAAGGGAAACAATGCCCGCCGTGCGTGGCATCCGTTCATTCGGCCGTAGGCGGGCAAGATCGTCGCGAATTCTTCCCATTGTTTCGCTTATCTTGGTTATTCAATGTTGTTGAAAAATACCCCGCTGTTTTTGACCGTCATTCGTCCCCCCCCCCCGCCCCGGGGCGATGGAGATTGATCGCGCGGGGTTAATCGTTGCATGTGTTGCTGCCAGACCAGCAATTCGATGACTGTCTGTCTCAACTCAGTTACGAGCGCCGTTTTTCACCCGGCCGCCTTTCCCCAGCGCGGCCACGACACACGAAATTCAATCGAGCTTATCGTGGCTGTTGGTTGGCGACTGACGGGCGCTGGTTGCCCGACTTCAAAGCGTCGAAGCTCGATCGTTGACGCCAAGATTCTGCGAGCGCGACGCGACGGATTGCGAGACGGCAGACGGGGCCAAATACCGCCGTCGTCAAGGGCGTACGGGGAGCGTCGTGCCAAGACAAGCAAAATTAATACGACATTCTTATTGCAACTGCAGAAACGTGTAGATGCTGCATTTGGGTGGTGTTTTTTGCCACATGCAAGAAAACGTGTTGTAGTTGTCTCACTATATATTGAATCGAAGAAACAAATTGGGTATGGTTGGATATGCATACGCACACATGCACGCACGCACGCACGCACGCACGCACGGA
>CBDHHR010000554.1:0-5494 GCA_965263245.1 Metamycoplasmataceae bacterium
ACTTGACGACCGGGAATTATTAGGAGAACAACAACGAGCGGCCGGGGTAAAGTGAATCACCGAGGTAATGTGAAATCTTGTTAACATATTTTATGTTTTACACTAGAAAGTATAAAACCACCCGAACAAGGTCACTCTAGCAGCCCACGTGACCAAGTAACGCATTATCGGACGTCATTACTTCTGAGCTGGTTTGTGAACTTCAGGAAGAGAATCAATATGATTTCACTTTGCTGCGGTGTACCTCTTTGGTTCAGCCTCCCGTATTTTCTTTGTGGCAACCAATACAACCGTTCGTCGTGTAAGAAATTGCGATTCGCGTAAACACGTCGCATTTCGCAGCGTTTAAATCACGCGCTCCAGTTTGGTGCTCGCGATAAGTTTATCAGGATCTTGCTTAATTTGACTAAATACAAATTCGCGTGATTTTCATCGGTCGCATAAACAACGCTGCGCGTCGCTTGGCGGTGTCCACGCTGTGATGTCGCGGAGTTGGGACAATCTCGCTTCACCGTCACGGCAGATCAATTGTCTAGAGGGACAAGTGATCGCCGTGCCTGGAATTGAATCCCCGACCGTATCACTGGAGACTATCTCTCGTCGACGACTCTTGACGGGGGTCGCTTGGACGGCGATGGACGATTACAAATCGAAAGTGGCGGCGGGTCGTTAGCCGGCTCTCAAATAAGTCGAGTCCCTTGTGGGCTGTGATACAGTGGACGGAGGCGAAACTGGCCTAATATACGCCTCGACCCTATTACCTGCGCAACGAGCGCCCGCGAAACAGTGGACTACATATATCAATAATGCACGCGTGTGTTTGTAAAGTGTGCTTGTGAAGGAGGCGAGCGTTATTTGAACCCGGATTGCGATTTTGTTTGCGATATGTCAATGGTTTACAATTGATATTGTAAAATATCATGGGATTTATGTTGACGACTACCGTCTTTAAATGGTCAAATAGTAATAATGTTAACGTTTTAAAATAAACAATAGAATAAGTGTTTAAATGTAATGTTAAACTTCCCCGGAAAACATAAGCACAATCTCACTGCAAGAAGAAAGTTACAACAACAACAAATATTAGAAATATACGTGACTGATCCGAACACAGAGGCACTGTTATATACAATCCATTATTACTCATGTTATCTATGATATATGGACACAGTGGCAGTGTTGTCTACAATCCATTACCACGTATTTTATCTCTAATATCGTCCTTATTACACATCGTGCAACACACACACGCGGCTAGATTCTCTCATTACACGTGCAAACCATATCCGCATGCATAGACCCGCGGTCGACCCCAATCGACGCCCAAGGATTCATCACGCTATTCAATAACTCGGCCTTTTTTCGCCTTCATTACAATCTTAATTCGCCGGCTATCGGCCACTGGCGATCTGTCACCTCGTGAACGATGGCCGTGCCGGCGGATCGCGCGCCAATAAACCAGATCCCGTTCGCTGATTGCCGAACGCAGTATTTATTGCTGTTCTGGCACGTTGTCCTTTGCGCGAACAACCGCAGCGATCGGTGCATTGTTTTGACGGCCGCAGACGCTATATCCATCGGCGCAAATCTGATCTGGGTTAGTTCTCGCGGCGCGAGACTTCGTCCTAATGGTCGCCGGGGGAACGTGATATCCGATAGGAATGGAAAAGTCTTAGCAGGGCGCAAAGGGCGAGTTATCGGCGCAAATCGCGCCATGATTGGCTGTTTACGATGTGTACATTTGATACCAGAACGCAACCACGATCGGGACTTCGCGTGTAGCGTCGCCTTTCGCCGACGGCTGTAGTACAATAGGCAGGAAAGAGTCGGATCATGTTTCCACTTCTATATCCGCTTCCGGTGTGCTTCCGCGCCGGATATCACAACTTGGAGACCGATCGCTGTTTCACTTTCGCTGTTACGGTAGACGATTGAATTGCTTGTATTTCGGTGATGGCGTCAAGCGTACGTTTATTGCGGTGGCGTTACAAACTACCCGAAAGACGCTGCACACCATATCTTTATATATATAGTAAATACATCATGTTAGCAGTAACGCCTTGTGTTACTTAACCAAAATATGGCAACTTAGGAAAGACAAATCGCTCATGTGATATACGCATGAATAATTTCGGGCACTATCTAGCGTGACTTGGCATACAAATATCAGTGCGACTGTTTCGTGCACACGCAACCAAAAC
The DNA here is from genome assembly GCA_965263245.1 of Metamycoplasmataceae bacterium. Taxonomy (GTDB): domain Bacteria; phylum Bacillota_I; class Bacilli_A; order Mycoplasmatales; family Metamycoplasmataceae; genus DT-68. The sequence goes on from CBDHHR010000554.1 coordinate 2,202, forward strand.
GTCGGAACGGTTTAATAATAGAAACACAAAGTCTCTACCGTATACGTTCTCCGCAGTGGCTCTTTGCTGTCCGATAAAAACAGTTGCCATGTGGCAATTAAAACGCTCATGTTTTGTGGCCTCTATTGCCATACGTTCGATGATAAACAATGACAATAAAACATTGTTCTTCTATTCGACCTGAATTAAGTGCACGATACATTCACGTTCAGTTCACGTGCATACATGCGAATCAACGCCGCCAATCGAAACAGCAATGCGTCTTCAGAAGTAATCTGGCGTGAAGATATATAAGACCATGATACGTAACACGTTTGACGTTACCAGTACGTGACGCGTTGGCCTAATTGGCAGCGTTGCAACATTGCAGCGATACGCTCAACATTGATGTGAAGGTATTTCTGAAATGGCCAAGCATTGCATTCATCTGCAATTCTAGGAAATCTTAATTTAGCGCACGTAGAAAAAGTGTTTAGAGGTTGACCACTAAACCACACACGTGGAGTTCCCACGACTTGTAGGAATTGTAAGTTACTCTTAGTTCGGCTCCTCTTTGTCTAGAAAATGCCACTGCTGGGTTATGCCAGTTTTGACACGTGTAGCTGCCAAATCTGATGTGTTTACGGCCATGTTGGTACAGAAGTATTTTCAGTTATAAGCAACTTTCTCATCAAATCATTTTCAGGTAGGCAAAAGTCGTGTGTGTGTGTGTGTGTGTGTGTGTGTGTGTGTGTGTGTATGTGTGTGTGTGTGTGTGTGTGTGTGTGTGTGTGTGTGTGTGTGTGTGTGTGTGTGTGTGTGTGTGTGTGTGTGTGTGTGTGTGTGTGTGTGTGTGTGTGTGTGTGTGTGTGTGTGTGTGTGTGTGTGTGTGTGTGTGTGTGTGTGTGTGTGTGTGTGTGTGTGTGTGTGTGTGTGTGTGTGTGTGTGTGTGTGTGTGTGTGTGTGTGTGTGTGTGAGAGAGAGAGAGAGAGAGAGTGTGTGTGCGTGCGTGCGTGTGTGTGTGTACGCGCGTGTGCGTGCGTGCATGCGTGTGTGTCTTTATTGCGGGAACAAGGCAACGCCATAGAACAATTCCGATTAAACCGGTTAACATCACACATGACAGCAATACAATAAAATTGCAAGCAGCATACTTCGGGTTTATTTAATGCAATTTGCTAAGCAGTATACATATTGAATATAATTGAATATAATGTTAATAATATGACACACGCGTCACTTCAACACGAAGACCTCTGCGTGATACCACAGCCAGAGAACACCTTGTCTCTGCGCGCCATAACACCGTATCGACTGCGTAAAGACGTGACTGTTTTCTGCCTGATTGGGTTTGCATGACTGATACGGGTGTCAACAATCGGGGACAGTGTCAACCGTACACCAATCCCCGTAGAAGGGATCGTCAGTCGACAGGCAAGAATTCATTTGCAGAGCAGAAATAGAACGTCGCGTGAATTCCAGAAAGACCTCCCGGGAGGCAGACGCGCGATGGCGGGCAACGCAAAACGTTTCAACCGACGTAATACGTAATATCGGTGTTTGCTGTGGAACATTGTGATATCTTCAGTAGAACAGCAATATCTAGATTAAAAACTGATGTTGTTGCTGCAGCTATTCATATGCTAATATTATATTGTTGATAATATGGGTACTGTTAGCTGTAACTGATATTATATAGCTCTTATTACAGGTGTTACGGGTAATACGACGTATAAGACAGATACGACTATTGCTGATACGACGTATATGACCGATTATCTTTTGATTATTGATGCTGATATTATTACTGGTACTTTCGTTACTGCTGTTTCTACTGATGTTACTGTTACTACTAATAATATTGATATAGTGTTGATCCATTGAGTGATACAACTTCAATATCACAGGAAAACTTATTAGGTACAATATGACTAGGACAATTTGTGCGCCAGCGATTGGTTGCTACGGCAACCAAAATTCACAACGCCATTGCGTTGCTGATAGCTATTCCGGTAGTTATGACTACGACATGACGCCATCAACACACACGCTCATACATACACACACAGACACACGCGCGCGCGCGCACACACACACACACACAGAGACACACACACAGAGACACACACGCACGCACGCACACACACACACGCACGCACACACACATTCACACACACATTCACACACACATTCACACACACATTCACACACACATTCACACACACATTCACGCACACATTCACTTACGCACGCACTTACGCACGCACTTACGCACGCACTTACGCACGCACTTACGCACTTACGCACGCACTTACGCACGCACTTACGCACGCACGCACGCACGCACTTACGCACTTACGCACTTACGCACTTACGCACTTACGCACTTACGCACTTACGCACTTACGCACTTACGCACTTACGCACTTACGCACAATACGCACTTAGGCAAGCGCACGCGCACGCGCACGCGCTTACGCGCACGCGCACGCGCACGCGCACGCGCAGACGCAAACGCACTTACGCACTTACGCACTTACGCACACGCACTTACGCACTTACGCACACGCACACGCACACGCACACGCACACGCACACGCACACGCACACGCACACGCACACGCACGCACACACACACACACACACACACACACACACACACACACACACACACGCAGACACAAACACACACACGTCTACAATTCTTCTCTCCGTCTCACCACGCACCAACTCCAGCCGCTGCCGGTGAATCTGATTGGTGCTACTTGGTATTCATTGCACGTAATCGCAAAGGAACCGCTTTTTAATAAAATCAATAAGACGCCGCGAAATCCATATGAAGCGCTTGACTGGGTCGCGTTTAACGGCCTCCTTCCGCAGTGTGGTCGTGATCCGGGATCAGCGAGGCGTGATCCCTGCCCTCTGGCGGCGTCGCCTGATGCATATCGGGAGCGATAATAGGGGCGTTGGCGGCCGGTCGGGCCACAAATTAAAGGAGCACGCAACCGAAAGGATAAAAGTTCCCCCAGACCGTAAAGAATGTCGACTGTCTACTCCAGTCGTTGTTTTATTTAGTTGCTAATTACGAAACAGTATTGAGCTTGCCAGAGTGGCGACACTTTCATATTTGTTTTCAAAGCAAATTAAAGATAATACAAAATATGATACTCTCTTGAAATATGTAGGAATCTTTGTGATTGGAATTCGAATGCGAACCGTGATATTGTGGAAGTGCGTTGGCGGTGTTGATTGAGCTTGGAAATGGATCATCGTTGGGATTGTAGTTGCGTGCGTGAGTGTACATATTTAATGTT
>CBDHHR010000555.1:0-12161 GCA_965263245.1 Metamycoplasmataceae bacterium
TTTTGCTGTCCAACGTAAAGTTGCACAGAAAACACATTGCATAAATATGTAAAATAAACACAATCGCTTACATCTTACTTAATAGTTGTGTTACATTACACATCCCTAGCATTGTTGATTTTGATGGCAGCCACTGCAACCCCCCCTATAAAATACATCTCTAAAAGCACCCCAATGTGATGGGAAATAAACCAGAGAAATTTTTATATCGATCCATGTAGATTATGAAGAAGCAATGAATGAAAACATCTTCACTTATCTAGGATGCATGGTATGTGAAGAGACAAATGTTGACATCGCGAATCGTATCAACAAGGCCAGAGGTGCTTTCTTCAGATTGAAACCTGATTGGAGATCAACAGTATATTCCAGAAGAACAAAACTGAAAGTACATCAAAGCTGTGTCCTCTCTACTCTTCTACGTGGCTATGAATGCTGGCATTACCTCAAACACCTATCTAACTTTACACAAAATGGCTTCGAAATATAATGAAAATATTCTGGCCACAAACAATTTCTAAAGCAATCTTCGATCAACGATTTGTAAAGATGAACAATGTAACTTTGTTTCCGGTGTTCGATGACCTACCTAGCTTTAGGCCAGTCAAGCCCAGCATCGAATGGGGTAGCTAGCTAACTCTTTGTACAGTAATAGCACCGCAATTTATAATATAACGTCGTACGCATGTGTACTATAACAATAACATTATTTTCGATTTTTGTCAAAGGTTTTCACACCAAATGTGTCAATATATTGACATTGTACCATTGTGGTTGTGCGGCTCTCACGGCGACGTGTTTCCCCGATATCGCTACCGGCGCTGAAACCGCTCGAAATCAGGAGAATAGGCCGTGATAAGACGTGCCGCTAATGACTCAATAACACATGATGTATCCCAATATTCAAGAAAACTACCACCAACCATAATGTTCGAAAAGAATGTGCTACAGACAATGGCAATACACTGTCCAGTGCATTCATTGACATCAACGCGCTCTATCTCTTTTGACGTAGCAGTACCATGTGATCGCTTAGCTCAGGAAATCAGAAATTTCGCGCAATCCGCGAAGCAGCCGTATTTAACATCTGTGTTTACTTAGATAAAAACGTTCTGTATTTTTAAGCGTACCAAATGTTATATATAATAGTATAGTTTGTGTGCACGCCAAATACGGGATTTTAAATAATGCCCATTTTATTTCCTTTACTCCCGTGAACAGATGTCCCCCTAAATTCCACCTGTCTGATTAGTTGTAATTACGCGTCAATGCAGTCGTATTGACGGGCATGCCCGCGGGACCACTGCTGGGAGAAGAAGTAAGGCATTTAATTTCATCAGTAGAAATGTAATATCATGACTTGCACAAGAAATAGGAATTCCAACTCCCTCTTATTTAACTCCCAACTTATAAGGATCATACTTTAGAGGCGCATCTCCTCAAAATCCACAAAATCTTAAAAAGACCTTTCCTGTGAACCACACACGCACACGCACACGCACACGCACACGCACACGCACACGCACACGCACACGCACACGCACACGCACACGCACACGCACACGCACACGCACACGCACACGCACACGCACACGCACACGCACACGCACACGCACACGCACACGCACACGCACACGCACACGCACACGCACACGCACACGCACACGCACACGCACACGCACACGCACACGCACACGCACACGCACACGCACACGCACACGCACACGCACACGCACACGCACACGCACACGCACACGCACACGCACACGCACACGCACACGCACACGCACACGCACACGCACACGCACACGCACACGCACACGCACACAGAGAGGGAGTGAGAGAGAGAGAGAGAGAGAGAGAGAAAGAGAAAGAGAAAGAGAAAGAGAAAGAGAAAGAGAAAGAGAAAGAGAAAGAGAAAGAGAAAGAGAAAGAGAAAGAGAAAGAGAAAGAGAAAGAGAAAGAGAAAGAGAAAGAGAAAGAGAAAGAGAAAGAGAAAGAGAAAGAGAAAGCGAAAGAGAAAGAGCGATCAACAAAGAAAACATACGGGTTTTCCATAAACGGAATTTGAAGTCGACCACTGAAGTCATTAAGTTGAAGTCACATTTGACTATGCTGATATAAACTATGTGGATATCGATCCTCACCCCTGCCCGCCTACCTATCTGCCATTGAGTCTATCACCAGTATATTGTTTCCACAGTGTTTGATGGGTATTACTTACATATCACTGTCAGTATTCCAGTCGTGTAGGTGAAAGCCGGGTCAAATGTTTGCTGCGTAGCAGTTCGGTTCGTATTGTTGAGACTGATGGTCGCCAGAATTGTGACAGAATAGAAGGCTGACCCTGGAGCCGTTAAGATTTAGTGATTAACTGATAAACCCACGTCAACTCAACGCAACATACTAATTGTCAAAAACCTCAATGTTGAAGTGATTGACATTACCCATTGTAGGAGAAGTGTTCGTGTTGTTAACAATGTTAAGCTCTCACAACATGATCTACTATGAATGCTAATTGGGCGTGCCTTCATGGCTAAAAGTATTGCAACATTACACAGTTTTTCGTTTTAACTGCTGGCGAACCGTAGCTGAAATGTTATTATTATATATGGGTCAAATGGTGAATATGGTCAAAATGCAGCTAACTAGAGCACCTTTAACCGAATGTTTGCACAGCCAGCGTCAGCGCTTTTATTTCTAGCCAATAACTGATTGGTACAAACCCTTCAGTACGATGCGGTTTCACAGAATACAGTCAATTTCAGGTTGTCAATAATTCTCGATTAAACAGAGCACTTTTGCAGGCATGTCGCTGCAAGAAATCGAAATTTGTCACCAGATGACAAAATATACCAACCAGATTTACAGTAGGAACGTTAATGTATATTACTTGCTGCTTACCGTTGTAACAGTCGTTATATATTTGTTGAGATGACTGGGAGACATCATGGTTTGTTTTCGCACCAGCCACTCCCGGACCGGTCCAAACAATAGGTAGTACACGAGTCCCATGGTACACGAAGTGACAGGCGTACGTGACTTCGCTTCCAATGGTAACCGTATGTGGTTCCGTCACGTTACACACATAGTTTCCTGGCGAATACAGCTACTTGGTAGAAAATGCATGTGTGTATGAGTGCTTGTGTGCGTTTGTGCATGCATTTGTGCATGTATGTGTGATTGCATGTATGTATGTATGCATGTGTGTATGTAATGTATGTTTGTGGGTATATAATGCATATATATATATATATATATATATATATATATATATACATATACATATACATATACATATACATATACATATACATATACATATACATATACATATACATATACATATACATATACATATACATATACATATACATATACATATACATATACATATACATATACATATACATATACATATATATATATATATATATATATATATATATATATATGCTTGTATTTTTGGTGTGGGTGTTTGTGTCTATGTGTGCGTGAGTGTACGTGAGTTTGTATTTTGTACATATATAAGTGTATGAGTGTACGTGTGTATGTGTTTATGTGTGTATGCGTGTATGCGTCTATGTGTGTATGTGTGCATATGTGCTTGTGTATGTGTTCCTGTATTTATAAGTGCATGTATATGTATGTCTATGTATATATGTGTATGTGAGTATGCCTGTGTGTTCCCGTGTGTATGTGGGTATAAGTGCACATGTGTATGTGTCTGTATGTGCGTATGTGTCCGTCTATGTATGTGTATGCGAGTGCGAATGTGTGTAAGTGTGTGAATGTGTATATGTATGTGCGTGTAGGTGTACGTGGTTATGTGGATATATATATATATATATATATATATATATGTTTGTGTGTGTATGTGTAAGTGTATGTATATTATTATTTATTATTATATGTATACGTGTGTGTATTGATGTGTATATGTATGTGTGTACGTGTGTATATGTGTGCTCGTTCGTTCGTTCGTTCGTACGGTCGATTCGTACGGTCGGTTCGTACGGTCGGTTCGTACGGTCGGTTCGTATGGTCGGTTCGTACGGTCGGTTCGTACGGTCGGTTCGTACGGTCGTACTGTCGTACGGTCGTACTGTCGTACGGTCGTACGGTCGTACGGTCGTACTGTCGTACGGTCGTACGGTCGTACGGTCGTACGGTCGTACGGTCGTACGGTCGTACGGTCGTACGGTCGTACGGTCATACGGTCGTACGGTCGTACGGTCGTACGGTCGTACGGTCGTACGGTCGTACGGTCGTACGGTCGGTCGGTCGGTCGGTCGGTCGGTCGTTCGGTCGTTCGGTCGTTCGGTCGTTCGGTCGTTCGGTCGTTCGGTCGTTCGTTCGGTCGTTCGGTCGTTCGTTCGGTCGTTCGGTCGTTCGTTCGGTCGTTCGTTCGTTCGTTCGTTCGGTCGGTCGGTCGGTCGGTCGGTCGGTCGTTCGGTCGGTCGTTCGGTCGGGTCGGTCGGTCGGTCGGTCGGTCGGTCGGTCGGTCGGTCGGTCGGTCGGTCGGTCGGTCGGTCGGTCGGTCGGTCGGTCGGTCGGTCGTACGGTCGTACGGTCGTACGGTCGTACGGTCGTACGGTCGTACGGTCGTACGGTCGTACGGTCGTACGGTCGTACGGTCGTACGGTCGTACGGTCGTACGGTCGTACGGTCGGTCGGTCGGTCGGTCGGTCGGTCGGTCGGTCGGTCGGTCGGTCGGTCGGTCGGTCGGTCGGTCGGTCGGTCGGTCGGTCGGTCGGTCGGTCGGTCGGTCGGTCGGTCGGTCGGTCGGTCGGTCGGTCGGTCGGTCGGTCGGTCGGTCGGTCGGTCGGTCGGTCGGTCGGTCGGTCGGTCGGTCGGTCGGTCGGTCGGTCGGTCGGTCGGTCGGTCGGTCGGTCGGTCGGTCGGTCGGTCGGTCGTACGGTCGTACGGTCGTACGGTCGTACGGTCGTACGGTCGTACGGTCGTACGGTCGTACGGTCGTACGGTCGTACGGTCGGTCGGTCGGTCGGTCGGTCGGTCGGTCGGTCGGTCGGTCGGTCGGTCGGTCGGTCGGTCGGTCGGTCGGTCGGTCGGTCGGTCGTTCGGTCGTTCGGTCGTTCGGTCGTTCGGTCGTTCGGTCGTTCGGTCGTTCGGTCGTTCGGTCGTTCGGTCGTTCGGTCGTTCGGTCGTTCGGTCGTTCGTTCGGTCGTTCGGTCGTTCGCTCGGTCGTTCGTTCGGTCGGTCGGTCGGTCGGTCGTTCGGTCGTTCGGTCGTTCGGTCGTTCGGTCGTTCGATCGTTCGGTCGTTCGGTCGTTCGGTCGTTCGGTCGTTCGGTCGTTCGGTCGTTCGGTCGTTCGGTCGTTCGGTCGTTCGGTCGTTCGGTCGTTCGGTCGTTCGGTCGTTCGGTCGTTCGGTCGGTCGGTCGGTCGGTCGGTCGGTCGGTCGGTCGGTCGGTCGGTCGGTCGGTCGGTCGGTCGGTCGGTCGGTCGGTCGGTCGGTCGGTCGGTCGGTCGGTCGGTCGGTCGGTCGGTCGGTCGGTCGGTCGGTCGGTCGGTCGGTCGGTCGGTCGGTCGGTCGGTCGGTCGGTCGGTCGGTCGGTCGGTCGGTCGGTCGGTCGGTCGGTCGGTCGGTCGGTCGGTCGGTCGGTCGGTCGGTCGGTCGGTCGGTCGGTCGGTCGGTCGGTCGGTCGGTCGGTCGGTCGGTCGGTCGGTCGGTCGGTCGGTCGGTCGGTCGGTCGGTCGGTCGGTCGGTCGGTCGGTCGGTCGGTCGGTCGGTCGGTCGGTCGGTCGGTCGGTCGGTCGGTCGGTCGGTCGGTCGGTCGGTCGGTCGGTCGGTCAGCAATAACAAACACAATCGGTTTGTCGGGAAAACATCAGCAGCTATTGCTTTCTACTCACCGCTGACGGTTATTTTCAGCGTTTTCTGTATTGATGACCCTTCCGTGTAGATGTAAGTTCCCGCGTCGTCAAATTGTATACTGAGGACAAATGCAGAGACAGTTATGCGCTTGATCCGGACATCAAATCAACATCACCAGAGGAAATGTGTTATGGGTAGAGTGATTAGTCCATTATTATCCGAAAGGTTACATGGAATGGTTGACATTCGCGCCACGAAAGAGCGCCGTCATGTACACATTGTCATACAGCTACAGTCTTTCGTCGAAGTCACGTATTACAACACCCCACTTGTTATAAAAAAGAAACGTAATATCACTGTAATGTTGAGTGTTCTACAAACACCAAAACACATATGTACTTACGTTGCACTGATTAAATATGTAAAACACATGCCAACGTAGTTAGTCGTAACAGTGGGAATTTTCGAATACAATATTAATCATTCTTCTGAACCATAATGTAAAATGTCCTCAAAATACCAGGCATACAAATCAGTTAAATCCGGATTTCGTTCAATGACGTCTAAATTTGCACACATTCGAATGCACGACCACCTTTTTGCTGTTCCACTGTTGGGTACATTCACTTCTGCACGTAGTCCGTCAGACATAACTGTTGGGTACATTCACTTCTGCACGTAGCCCGTCAGACACAACTGTCGGGTACATTCACTTCTGCACGTAGTCCGTCAGACACAACTGTTGGGTACATTCACTTCTGCACGTAGTCCGTCAGACACAACTGTTGGGTACATTCACTTCTGCACGTAGTCCGTCAGACACAACTGTTGGGTACATTCACTTCTGCACGTAGTCCGTCAGACATAACTGTTGGGTACATTCACTTCTGCACGTAGTCCGTCAGACACAACTGTTGGGTACATTCACTTCTGCACGTAGTCCGTCAGACACAACTGTCGGGTACATTCACTTCTGCACGTAGTCCGTCAGACACAACTGTTGGGTACATTATTCACTTCTGCACGTAGTCCGTCAGACACAACTGTTGGGTACATTCACTTCTGCACGTAGTCCGTCAGACACAACTGTTGGGTACATTCACTTCTGCACGTAGTCCGTCAGACACAACTGTTGGGTACATTCACTTCTGCACGTAGTCCGTCAGACACAACTGTTGGGTACATTCACTTCTGCACGTAGTCCGTCAGACACAACTGTTGGGTACATTCACTTCTGCACGTAGTCCGTCAGACACAAGTGTTCTGGTTGTCGCAACAGCAACAGACACACAGCTTTGCTGATCATGTGATATTACGTCATTTTCTCACGTCTTATTCGTAGATACACCCGATTTCGCATGTATGTGCTTTCAAATGCGTGTGTTTGATTAATGGGATCTTTTGGCTTGTCTTCTTTTGTAGTACATCTGTTTCTCACTTCTTTTCCCGTGACGAAATTGCTGTATTCGGATCGTATCCCTTTCTTCCGGGATACGTAGTATTTGGGGGGATTGTTGCAGTATTGCTCCTGTTTACGTTGCTGATCGTTGGGACGGAGTCTGTCTTCCGTCAGAAACTCTTCCCGACGTGGTGTTGTTTGAAACTTGTTGGACTTCGGCAGCAGTATCCGTGCGTTCGTGTTCACTAACCGTTAAGTTGGGCTGCCGTCCAATTGAGGTCATGCTGTCGATTTCCCAGACGTACATGTGTAGTTTGCTATTACATGATAACGTTGTACTTTCCTGCTGAATAGTTTATATTATTATGGTGTCGGTATATCGTGCAGAATGAGGGTTTATTTCAGTTGCGATGTCTGTGCGTCGCAGCACTTAACGAATTGCCCACGTTCTTCCAGTACTGCCACTCTCGCGTTCTTCCTACAACACCTTCCTACAACACCTTCCACTCCTAAGGGTTCGTGGGAATGGTGAAGCAGTTGCGTCAGTCGGAAGACAGAAAACATAACCATAACCCGAGCTTTACGTTGAATGTTTACATTAATTTCCCCTGTGTCTTTTCTTGTACTGTACTGTGCCGTAAAATATTACTTTATGTGTTTTATAAATCAGTCAACATTTACATTTACGCCGTAGCATCCACCAGATAACAGGCTCAACTTGAGATAGGACGTATATTTCCTGAGACGAAGAAACGGCAAAGGAGACAGGGGAGGGACATGTATCAGCATCTCTGCACACCTACTGCAACCAGAATGGCAAGTTTTGAATCCGGCTGGTGAGTCACACCTTGATACATGCCAGACCTTCGACGGAACACGTCATTCTCGTTTCTAGGGATCGCTGATAATGTCGCTGCATTGATCTTTTCACATCGTTGTGGTGTCAGTCACACGAACGAAGACAAAGGTCATGGCAGTTCATACATGACTCTTCCAATACATCCAAACCAATAGGTGACAGATGTTTGAGTGTTAGCGAGACGATCAGATTGCAGCTGTAGCAACATGGCAAGAGAGAGTGAGCTGAGGCAACGGTTCACAAACCTCTGTCCAGCCGATCGTACAATGTCGTAACGGCGGCCGGACGCCATTACCGTCGAAACCGCCGACATCTCAGACCGCCACGTTCACCCGATTACAACACGACACGCGATACCGCTGTACGTACGAATGCTATCATCTAGTTGTGTACTAACAGGTCGAGCCGATAATCCGGCGATCGACACTGTCGAACCAAATGCAGCCACATCTCATCAACAACAGGAAACGGCACCAATCTCACAGATTGCAAGACCATGTGAGGGAGTTGTGCGAGAAGACATGCGAGCAGGTGGTCCCAGGACTACACGACCCGGGGGAGTAGTCAAGCTTATAGACAGGTTGAACTTGTAGTAGATCAAATGTGTGGACTGACTTAAATTTTTCGTTGATCAAGTCTGTAGACGGGCTGAACTAGTTGATCAAGTATATAGATAGATTGTGTTAGTCAAATGATTTTGTCAGTTTCTGTGTTTCGAGTGTTGTCACACAATGTTACAAAGAGGGAGATGTTACGTGATTATGTCCAAGACATGCTGCCATCTAGGACGACTGTAATTATACGAGAGTGTCAACATGTCCGAGCACTTGTATTCTGCTGGAGACACCGTACATCAAAGCTGTTTGAGTCTAGTCGTGTATTCTAGTCATGATTCCTGGTAGTCGTGATCACGAATTACGAAAACTGCCCAACACTTCAACTGTTAATAGTGCTAACAATCCTATGGTCATATCTGCCATGTTAATGCTCATAATCCGATTCATATATATATATATATATATATATATATATATATATATATATATATATATATATATATATATGAATCGGATTATGAGCATTAACATATATATATATATATATGTGTGTGTGTGAGTGTGTGTGTGTGTGTGTGTGTGTGTGTGTGTGTGTGTGTGTGTGTGTGTGTGTGTGTGTGTGTGTGTGTGTGTGTGTGTGTGTGTGTGTGTGTGTGTGTGTGTGTGTGTGTGTGTGTGTGTGTGTGTGTGTGTGTGTGTGTGTGTGTGTGTGTGTGTGTGTGTGTGTGTGTGTGTGTGTGTGTGTGTGTGTGTGTGTGTGTGTGTGTGTGTGTGAGGATTAAACAATTGACAAATCAAATTGGACAGGTGTGACTTCCACGAGGACAGTTAACGTTAGGTTTGACATATGCATTTAAGTCAAGAACAAGCACTAATTACGATGTGCCTGGAGTAACGTAAGAAAAACGTACTTTCGAAAGCCAATCGTCGAATGACCTTGCGTCGCAGCATTGCGATAGCGGTTCTTTCGGGGACTATCGATGATTCTATTCGCTCGGAATATAGCTACGCCGTTTTTGTCAGTGATATATTCCCACCACACGGACGTTTCACTGTAGCCTTTATTGGTCGATATTGACCCAGAAAAATTGCTGCCAACTAGTGTGTAAACGTTTATCGTTTTTCTCGCAAAAACGGAATTCGCTACAAAACAAAATACAGATATGGATATTATGCATGTTTAACTGATGTGGTACGGCCACCATATGCGGAGGAAATGAGGAATGATATGTGTGTTCTAAAGGACAGCGTTATTGACTGAGGAGAACGTTCCAGGTTGCGATCCTAACGTATACATGTGGTAATTTCTTCCGATACGGTGAAATGGCGCATTCACATAAGCATCACAAGCGGAGACGGAAACACACATGCGCGCGCACCCACACGTCAGTCCGCAATACTTACGCAAGGTGATATAAATGACAAATAGAACTAGTCCTGTCGTATGCAGATGCATAACGATTGAGGTCTGCACACCGCCGCCATAAAATAGTGAGCGGCGAAGTACAATCAACTCGCCACACTAAATATGATGTGACGTATTACTTTACGTAATATATGACGTTTCTAAAACGGAGGTTTCCGTACCTTTTACCGGAATTAAATAAATAGCGTATACATCTGTAACAGGATCGAATTCGAAGCTACTGAATGTTCGTATTCGATTCGATTCGCATTCGAATTTTCGAGGATATTCGATTCGATATTCGATTCGAGTGAAATTCCAGATTCGTCCCATTCTTAGGCAGTACCTTATAAACGGTGCACTAACATGCCTTAAATAATCAAAAGATGTTCTGTACCTAGAATCGCCCTGGGGTGAAGACATCTGACGTTTCATTTGCACGGGCACTAAACGTCTTAGTACTTTGCACAGGCTATGGATATACTTAAATCAACGATCTATGTTAAGCCTTTTAACCGAACTGTATTTAACCTCTTGAAGATTCATTCTGTATAGTATTTAGCATTTTACAGACTTGTTTAGCCTTTGATTGAAAGTTCATTTGAAGCTACTGTTTTATTTTATTACTAATTGTAATAATAATTTGATTACGTCTTATTCGTATATGTGATTGTTTTCTACGCATTTTATTTCTATAACGACTGATTATATTTAATACAATTTTACATTGAAAAGCAACGCGATTTAAAGCTACTGCAATCTTATAATTGGTGTGATTTTATATTCATATTTTTTTTTCTATTTTATATTATTTATTATTTATTTATATATTCATTTTATTATTCAGTTTTATTACTGTTAGCCCATGCCGAGCGTTAGATATGTGTACATATATGTTTACCTAGTTGCATAACCGCTCTTTTAATAGCATTACGCATTGACTTTATATTCCGAGGGCGTCACGCCACAACATCTTGAGTTTGTCACCATAATTGTTATCAGGCGTTTTATTTCTACTCTCCTCTGTACATCAAAAAGTGACGACTTTGTCCTGTGCAAGCCACTCTTCAAAACGATTGACCACCATCTCAGAACTTTCTTCACCGACGAGAATACACCGTTCATTGTCGTTTCTACCAAGTCTTAATCTGTGTTTTAATCGGAAATTGTTGTTAATTACCCGCTCTAAACCGACGATTAAATTAGCTATGGTATCATGTATCTGGTATCAGGAGATGTCAATTTCAGTCCCGGACCGACTGTCAGACGTAACCTTTGGTTAGTAACATAAATGTTCGATTAGTCCGAGACAACACTTTCTCACTCTATGATATGTTAGTTTCAAAATCAACAGACATCCTTGTTGTCATTGAGACTTTGCTTAGACCGAATGACACAACTGCTTCCTTGGCTGAAATGTCATCCCCGACTATTTTCCCATCATCAACCACGTATAGTTGGCCGAGGTGGTGGGGTCAGTTTTTTTTTATGTCAAACCAGTTCAAAGACAATATACATTCAAACCCTCGTTACAGGTTTGAATCTATTAGAGTTGAACTTACTAATTCATCTTTCTCCGCTTATTTAGTGTGCATTGATCCATGATAACCAACCCATTTCTTTGACAAATTCCAGGATTTGCTTTAAAAATGAGCAACTATTTATTGAAGAGTTTTATATTATCGGCAATTTTGATCGTCATCTAGATATGCAATGTACCTTGATCAACAACAAGTTCTTTTAAAGATATTCTGTCATTGTTTACTTTTCGTAACTCCGACCTCATCAGAATCCCTCAAGAACATCATAAAATTTGAGCCGACAGTACTGCCAAGTACATAAAAGTTCTACTAAACAATCATGCGCCCATAAGATCTAAATATGAATCAGAAAAGCCCCATGAGTGAATTTGAAATCTAAAAAGCGTCGTCGTTATCTAGAACGTGTATGGCGCAAATCACGCTCGCCTTTGGATAGATTATGTTATAGTAAAAATATCACCTCTGCAAAAGAAAGTGGGGAAAGCAAAATCGAGTTATTATCAAATAACCCTGATAATCCATGTCAGTTGTGGAACTGTACTAATCAGATGTTATGCAGTAG
>CBDHHR010000556.1:0-2500 GCA_965263245.1 Metamycoplasmataceae bacterium
TGTTTCTTAAAATCGAGATGTCAATCGATATACCGTTTTAGCCTTTAGAGCAGAAAAAGTTCGAAAAGTCTTTATACTATTGGCGACTCACTCAAAACAGTTTGGAGACCCAATTCTATGTATATTTTTAGCCCACGTTAAGTACCTTGGTGCTAGCGGGACAAAAAATGAAAGCACATAGATTACTGGAGACATTTGGCGAGCCACTCAAAATTACTTGACGAGAAGAAGTAAGTGCATAAAACTGTTTTAAGAGAGAATAACTGAGATAATCTACCGTCGTCAGAGTTATCTTCAAGTTTGACCCCAGTTGATATTAATAGGCTAACTTGAAGTGATGTAAGTTTATCTTCTTCTAGATGCCAAAATAAACCAATCTCTTTCAGTACCCATTGTATTCCAGTAGTGGCATTATACGCTTAGATTACCCTACATGAATAAATGGAACTGTTTTGTGCATCTAAAACTGAGTGAGGCTAATGGTTACCGAGACATCGATATATCATCACCAGAAGATCCGAGCGAAGTAGTAAAATATACGCTGCAAGTATGTGAACTATAGTTGTCTGCGTGTGGAAATAGTTATAATGCACATGTCCTACGGACATTGGGCATGTGTGCCGGAAATAAATACTCATGCACCTGTGAATGTCGCAAACACACGCATACAGACAAGGACGTGCACGCACGTACACACAAGCACACACAAACAGCAGACCGTGCATGGCACCTTGCACACACAGATTGCTACGTGCGATCGATTGAGTAAGTACAGCGTTGAATGCCATTTTGTCTCACCCGCTACGTCAGTAGGATTATTTCATCATGACGTCACCTTACATCCACGCTACCTGCAAACAACCCATCCTATGCAGCAGAGCGAACAATGGGAAGCTTTATTGGCATACCTCTCCGCTTCCTGCTGGCGTCTCGATTGAATACACGGAACCGAACAAAGTCGAGGCTCATCAAAATATTACGCCGTCTACCGCGCTGACGTCAACGCGAGCGCCAGGTCTCTCGTGGATCGCGATAGGAACACTCCTTACGGGCGAAAACAGGAAATACAAGAACACGGTAACCAAGTGTAAATTAGCAATAAAACAGGCGGCATTGTGCGCTTAATTAATTGCGCCACCGCAGTGGTCTTTGTGGATGCGACCAAGGGCATCACATTTGCCTGTGGACAACGTGAAGCGGTGATGCACAGTTCTCTTGCTGACGGTAAAACCATCTTCGACAGGTGACGAGACGATATTCCAGAGAGTTTTCGATTTCTGGGTCTTCGTTATTTCGATCAAATGTCGTAACTACGCGTGGCAACAGTCGCCATATGCCGCAGAAGATGGCGTCGAATCCAGGGCAAGAGCATTTAAGGGACTGTTCGTGGCTGCCCGATTGCAAAGAATGGACACGGAAGATCTGCATCTTCAGCATATGCGTGGTGCCGATGGTCGCCATGTTGGCGGTGACGGTGTCGATCATATTCCAGCGCACGAGCAATCATGTCAATAACGAGAAAGTTGGACAGGCCATCAAATTCAGGTGAGGCAGCGATATGTCATCAGTACGAGCTCGGTAGGCGCTAAAATACAAAGGCATCTTAAATCTCGGTATATGTTGAAGTTGCGTCGATAGTATTCTTTCTGTAACATATATCTAGTAGTCAACAGCGGCTACCATAAATAATCCGGTTTACTTGGGTGTTTGGGGGTCTAAGGAAGCATGCTTCCTAGATGTGTCGAGGAATTACCACACGAAAATGTAAATAATTATGTATCCCACACAACAGTTTTTAAAAGTATCTTATTTCTTTGTTCGGGAAGTGATGTAGCAGGACATACATTCTGAACATATACACATCAAAAAGGTAGTAAAAACCGTCTTGAAAAGGTCATACATAATCTAAGCATGTCAAATATACGATTATCCATATATACATACCTCGTGAAAACAGCTTCCAAAATTGTCGACAGTGCACTCACCCCTCTAACAGCTATATACAACGACAGATCCAGAAAAAGAGCTGGCAACATTATCTCACACCAAATTCACCCCGCTCATCATCTGTTCGAATTATTATATTATGTTAATTTAGCTGTTTTCAACACCCTGGCCGGCTTGTTCTTTTTCTGACTCTGGTCGGTGTTGCATGTGGAGTGTAGGTGTACATGTTCTCAAATAGCGGATCGATGGTGCTGACACCAAGTCTTCTTTTATTGTGAAATCTTAGTTTAACATAATTTGAAATATAATTTTAAAAAATTATTTAATTTTGGCACATTCAATTTTAAATATAATTCAATTTTAAATAGGATTTGTTATTTTAAATGACATTTTAGACATCTTATAATATTTATTTAACATAATAATTTTTGAATAGATAATTTATCATTTCAAAGGGCATTTTAGATATATTTATTTATGTATTTATTAGCATAACATAGTTATTTAAAAATAGATAATGTATAATGTTAAATGACATCTGAGATATATTTTT
>CBDHHR010000556.1:7500-10412 GCA_965263245.1 Metamycoplasmataceae bacterium
AAACCCAAACCCAAACCCAAACCATAATCCTAACCCTAACACTAATATTAACCCTAAACCTAACCCTAACCCTAAACCTAAACCTTGTTCCGTATAAGAGCAACCCAAAATGGGCATTTGTACTTGAGTGGTTAGCAAGAAGCCACTGCCGAGATAGGACGCATTAGATCTCATCGGGGTAAGGGCACCGGCTCCTAAGTAATAGCTCTGGTCAACGTGTGTCAGTTTCATCGCCGTTTAATAATAATAGTAATGTTTTTATTTCAGACGTATTCCTTACGTACATATACATGTAAACAATAGACATATTTAAAGACACTCAATAATAACTAGAGAATAAAAAATATAAAATCTGGTTAATCATACAAGTAAATAAATAATACAAAGATGGATATACACACATATATATAATTATATATATATATATATATATATCTATATATATATATATATCTATATATATATACGTATATATATATATATATATATATATATATATATATATATATATATATATATATATATATATACATGCATATTTGTTTACCCATCTTTTTATTAATTTATTTGTATGATTTAAAAGATTTTATATTTTATAGTTTTTATATAAAAATATTATCGAGTTCTTATTGAGTGTTTTTTATTACATTTTATTACATGTACATATAGACCGTGTCTGAAATAAAACTCATTATATATAAGGGTATATATATATATATATTTATATATATATATATATATATATATATATATATATATATATATATTATCTGTAAGAGTGGGTGTAGCTGAAAGCATGAAAGTGCCCAAGTCTAAATCGTATGGAAGTGAAACGATGTACGCCGCGATCAGATCATAGTCGGAACAACAGCGGAAAGAGCAAACTTTCAAATAATAATACAAATAATAACATTATACAGCGACATAAGTGTAGACGTGGGTTTACGATACATTACATATACACTAAACCGGTATAGTAATAGCTATATTAAATAATATAATAATGAAACATAATTGTGTCGTAAGAATAAATCAGTTACTCGGTGAAGTGAAAGTATTTCAGAGTGACACACTTGGCTACACGCTTAGAACAACAGGAGCAGTGAGCTTTTAGAACTATTTGAATAAAGCAAGCGTTGTGATAACAGATACTTAGATTATCAGGATCGGACGCTGTGTGAGGGTGCTAGAGACCGTTGAAAACAATGTCTTGGACGTGTACTGACTTGCATATGTTTCGCTCGCTTTTTTATTTTATATAATATCCACAATCCGACGTCACAATCATGATCTTCGCCTAATTTCGAATCAGCAAACATGTGTTTTATGCACACACACACACACACACACACACACACACACACACACACACACACACACACACACACACACACACACACACGCACGCACGCACGCACGCACGCACGCACGCACGCACGCACGCACGCATATACACACGCCCGCTGAATCACTCGCTCGCTCGCTCGCTTGCACGCACGCACGCACGCACGCACGCACGCTCTCTCTCTCTCTCACACACACACACACACGCACGCACGCACGCACGCACGCACGCATATACACACGCCCGCTGAATCACTCGCTCGCTCGCTCGCTTGCACGCACGCACGCACGCACGCACGCTCTCTCTCTCTCTCTCTCACACACACACACACACACACACGCACGCACGCACGCACGCACGCATATACACACGCCCGCTGAATCGCTCGCTCGCTCGCTTGCACGCACGCACGCACGCACGCACGCACGCTCTCTCTTTCTCACACACACACACACACACACACACACACACACACACACACACACACACACACACACACGCACGCACGCACGCACGCACGCACGCATACACAAACTTATACCCTTAAGGTGTGTCCCAATCTGGTGAGTGATTCTGAAGCGCTGATACGTCCTGTAAAATAGCCACTATACGGCTACAAACTACACATTCTTTTTGGCACGCGGGACTACATTCAACTTGAACTATGCCAAGGCTTCCCATGCAAAAGTGCTCGGAAACAATTCATACATGATTCCAAATCGTCACTTTTCTGGGCACTATATGGGAAAAAACCGAATATTCCTGGATGTGGATTGTGGTCATTTTGAAGAAGAAACGCTTTGCTTGTCATGGTTGCAGTTCGAAGGTCCTAAAAGGCGTAGACTCGTTGGGTAATCGGGCCATGTGTAACGTCATCAACTCACGCCTATGGGACGGCGGCGTGACGTCTAAGGCGATGAGCAGCGGCTGTCGACCTCTGCCGCAGGTCAGTATTCTTGTCGCTGAGGTCGTCGGCATACCGAGCCAGCTGTCGAAGCGAAACTTCAAAATGGTAAGTAGAAAGCAGAAAAGCAGAACGGCCATCTAGGGTGTGCTTGTGTGTCTGTGTCTGTGTCTGTGTCTGTGTCTGTGTCTGTGTCTGTGTCGGTGTCGGTGTCGGTGTCGGTGTCGGTGTCGGTGTCGGTGTCGGTGTCGGTGTCTGTGTTTTTTGCGTGTGCGTGTGCGTGTGCGTGTGCGTGTGCGTGTGCGTGTGCGTGTGCGTGTATTTGCATGTGTGTCTGTGTCTTGCGTGCGTGCGTGTGTGTGTGTGTGTGTGTGCGTGCGTGCGTGCGTGTGTGCGTGCGTGCGTGCGTGCGTGCGTGCGAGCGTGCGTGCGTGGTGCGTGCGTACGTGCGAGCGTGCGTGGTGCGTGCGTACGTGCGAGCGTGCGTGGTGCGTGCGTGCGTGCGTGCGTGTGTGAGTGCAAGCGCATGTCTTTAATTGAACCGCACGAGTGAATGAGCGTGTGGTTTTTATGTACATAATAACTAAAGGTGTCCGTGTATTTGTGTGAATGCGCATGCGCGAGTACAAAAAGCTACACGTAACGGTGGCGGGGTGTGATTGG
>CBDHHR010000557.1:0-2500 GCA_965263245.1 Metamycoplasmataceae bacterium
GATGAATCACGTAGCAGCATTACGATGTCAACTAATTAAAGGTACATTCGTGTAGTGACAGTGTGACAGTGGACAATGGTCAGTGCATATTCCGCGCGATATAGGACACCGACTGACTACACCAATCCACATGTCTTATTAACCGCTTACTAATAGTATTATACTAATCTAACGTCAATCGCACGGTTGGTTCAACTCGGGACAGAACCTGTCTAATTAATTGTATGTTATTATGCGCCTGTATATAATGACAGATAATTCGCAGGAATAAAATAGTTTGGGTTTGTGACTTGTAGAAATGGATGTCAAGAGAATCCATGTAACTGGTGTAAAACATACTCCAGTGTTTCATTATTTAAATTACTGATATTATTACCGACTACATCGCAACATCACGCGTGCTTTCACGTTCGTGTTTACACGGATAGTTATTTGGATATACCAAAGTTTAAAGACATTGATTACACTTGGAATAATTGCCCCTCCATACACCCAGTTATTGAACAACATTCGGGCTCTTTGAAAGTACCCAGTAGTTGTAAAATCCAGCTACGCTTTTGAAAATGGCAACGGCACCAGGGCGCTAATTTATACACTTACCACTAGGGGGCGGTACTGTTCCTCACTGGTTTATTCAGCAGAGCAGTTGGTTATTTAAATAAGGGATACCAATCTCTCAACATACACGGTCAGAGCAACGCCAGAGACGTCGGCTCTTAGACGCAGGAACTTTGAGACGGGTGCGAAATTGTGCCACGAATACGCACATATACACATGCACATATACATATGCATATATACACACGCACATATACACACGCACAAAACAGAGTTTAAAAACACGGCAACATGAGGACAAGGTAATCGTAGCATTTTTTTCTTCTGTTCTAAACCCCAACGATATTGTATTGAACTCACTTGCACAGCATTCAACAGACCGCAAAACTGATTGTAATGGTCAGAAAGTCGTGTCCGACATTGGTAGTATCACACGTGTTATAAAGTTCCATCTATACAATATTCAAATATGTTACCGTCCACGCTTGTTTCAGTCATAATCTGTTGTAAGATTGACTGTAAAGTTGTTTCCTCAGCACGTCGTAGTAATTTCCTCGGCAGGTAAATAGGCCAACGGTATGCTATCGCGACACGGGTCAGTTGTGAGACGGCTTTCCGACACACATAAGAACGTCATGATTGAATATGGAAAAAGCATATTGAATGATGAAATTTTAAGTTTACTTGTCACACGAATTCCACACGGCCTTTGTAAAACCTCGGTTATGATTCACACAAACTGGGCTAAATCACTGATATGTCACACCGCGACTTTCACACACAAAAAACATTCCGATCTCCTCTCATTCTCGACGTTACAACCTCATTTATGAGCAATCGCTGCAACCACACAGTGACAGGGTGTATGCAATTCACCCATTACCTGATAGGTGGAGACAGCAGTATGACGTGTTGCAGAATATTCACTAGATGGAGCCACCATCGGTTCAGTCGCTTGGCGGTTGAGCACTTTACAAACGTTAAATGCGTAAACACGATAAAATTACCTGTCTATGAAAGAACAGAGATCCTCGTATGAAGATATATATATATATATATATATATATATATATATATATATATATATATATATATATATATATATATATATATATATATATATATATATATATATATATATATATATATATATGGCAGCGATAAGGATTGTGAAAAGTCGGTCAACGATTGATTTTCTGTGACTGGTTCATACATTTGATGGAGGATGGAATGCATGATTTAAGGGCCCGCTGGTTGTCAGGTATATTGGTTTTATGTGGTGTGAACTTTATGCATGCTATTTCCGGACATTCTGTTTCCCCGAATACAGACCAAAGTACTCACCGCACAAAACGTCTTGGACACAGTCCGACACGGGGTCCATCTGTTATGTGGTTTTGTGGTATGTCGGAGTGTTTCTCTTCTTGTTGTAAAAATGCTGGGTTCGTATACCTCTAAGAAACCACATCACGTGGACCCTAGCCACAACTCAATTACTTGGACACTACACGCATATAGGATATAGGCCTCATGGCAGTGTCTGCACCTTACATCCAAATATAGCCAATCTAGGATACCAGATGGCGCTACTGCTTACATCCTCCGCTGTCGTGCGCGGTTGGCTCTATACAATCAACCATCATCACAATCCAGGGGTCGTTGCGCTGCGCTACTGTATCACTGGCCGATCGTCTCCGCAGACCTTGTATGTGAGCTGAGTCGAGCTATGAAAGTGTCGCAATTGACTTCTTCAGTCGTGGAAACAGTGCTAAAACCCGCCCCGAATTAAAGGCGGACATATTACTGGTGGGAATGCTAACATAATGACCCGTTCACATGGTAAACATTGCATGTAATACGAACAGCATATGGCTGAAATCACCTAAGATATTATATCACGTGATCGGAGGTCGACCACACTCTTCGTGGGCGATTTCATTGG
>CBDHHR010000558.1:5000-13977 GCA_965263245.1 Metamycoplasmataceae bacterium
ATGGAGACAGTGACAGAGCTGTCATGGAGGCAGTGACAGAGCTGTCATGGACGCAGTGACAGAGCTGTCACGGAGGCAGTGACAGAGCTGTCATGAAGGCAGTGACAGAGCCGTCATGGAGACAGTGACAGAGCTGTCATGGAGGCAGTGACAGAGCTGTCATGGACGCAGTGACAGAGCTGTCACGGAGGCAGTGACAGAGCTGTCATGAAGGCAGTGACAGAGCCATCATGGAGGCAATGACAGAGCCGTTGTGGAGGCAGTGACAAAACTGTCATGGAGGCAGTGACAAAACCATCATGAGGGCAGTGACAGAGCCACCATGGAGGCAGTGACAAAACCATCATGGGGGCAGTGACAGAACCATCATGGAGGCAGTGACAGAGCCATCATGGAGGCAGTGACAGAGCCGTCATGGAGGCAGTGACAGAGCCGTCATGGAGACAGTGACAGAACCATCATGGAGGCAGTGACGGAGCCGTCATGGAGGCAGTGACAAAACCGTCAGGGAGGACGGGACAGAGCCGTCATGGAGACAGTGACAGAACCATCATGGAGGCAGTGACAGAGCCGTCAAGGCGGCAGGGACAAAACCGTGACGGAGGGGAGTGACAGAGCCGTCATGGAGGCACTGATAAAACCGTGACGGAGGGAGGTGACAGAGCCGTCATGAAGGCAATGACAAAGCCGTCAGGGAGGTAGTGACAAAGCCGTCAGGGAGGGGGTGTGACAGAGTCGTCATGGAGGCAGTGACAATGCCGTCATGGAGACAGTGACAGAACCCTCGTGGAGGCATTGACAGGGCCGTCATGGAGGCAGTGACACAGCCGTCAGGGATGTAGTGACACATCCGTCATGGAGGCAGTGACAGGGCCGTCAGAACAAAACATGTTGCTCACATCAGCAACGGTAATTGACAGACTCGTGTCGCGTCTTGCCGAAAGCCACTCATTCGACCGTGAATAATTCCGCTTTTCAAGACTCGTACTACAGGTGAGGTGTGCATTTCGTTTTTCTTACTTCCTTGTCGGAGTGATTTAGTCACGACAGTTACTGATTTAACATGTCAAGATGACCTACGCTTCCAATAAAAAAAGATGAACGGCACGACCTAAACGTCCACCACTGATGCAACCGCCTCTCCCCGGACTAGCAACGTTCGCCAAAACGTCCTCTTTATAATCTTAAATACGACCCCACTACTCCACCCGCAAACCGAGTTTACGTGGTCGTCATGAATTGTGTTCCGTAACATGGTCGGATTATTATAATAAGTAAGAAAATCAACCAAAATTCAAACAATTCGAAATTTTCATAAAATAGTATTCATAAATTATAACAACAGCATCATTAGTGTATTTGTGTTTTCCGTTGACTATATCTAATGCTTAATATTTCAAGATATAATGTAGGACTGAAAACATCACATTCGGATGACATTTTTATTATTATTAGTTTAACTATTTAAAAGACTCTTAATGCATAATACAAATTGTAACATAAAATAACTTCGACTTTGGGCCCTGAAGCCACAACTATTAATTACCGGTGACCCTCTCTGAGCCGCCACTGCCAGTAATTTGGCTCCAACGGCTGTGCTGACGTAGCAGCTGTATAGCGGGACATCGATGTCCTGGTAGCTTTTAAAAAATGTGTGGATGAGGTAGGAAAAATGATCACGCACGCACGTATGCATGCTTACCTATCCACGCACGCACGCACGCACGCACGCACGCACGCACGCACGCACGCACGCACGCACGCACGCACGCACGCACGCACGCACGCACGCACGCACGCACGCACGCACGCACGCACGCACGCACGCACGCACGCACGCACGCACGCACGCACATTTCCACTCAGTTACGCCGTTTTTACCTTTTATTTTACACGCAGGTTCTTCGCACAGTTAACATAGTTTGACGTCTGACCTACAATGTGCTTACGGTGTCTTACAAAACGTCGCCCATCCTATATAAACTTTCAACAGAACTATAATTTCAGCCATGTCGGACAACACACCAAAAGTTGTCTGACATCTAAAGAGCCGTTGATGCTTCCGGTGCGTGTGAAGCCGCGTGGAAACTTGTCATTGTGCTAACGGCGTGAAATGCTCCTACTGTGACGGTCTGGTGCCAGCTCGCGACATCGCGTTAACGCATTCAACGTCAGTCGAACCACGCCTTGTTAGGATACTGATCGCCTTCACAAAGATGTAGGTCTATCGCATTACGCATAGATAGGCGGTGGTTTTGTCATCTCAGCAGAAAAGGAATTTGTTTTCGTAGCCCGTGTTTTCTACCATACCCTAAGGTATGGTAGAAAGGTTAGGTTTGTAGTTATATTTGTATTAGGGTTAGGATTAATTTAGCTGTATGGGTGTACATAGTAATTACCGCCGCCTACTAACGGGGACCGCCTACAAAAATACCTCTACATGGCAACTTTCACATCAGTGGACACTGGGACTTTCGTTGGATCAGACCTCTTGTACGTATGGTCGTTACAAAGTAATTTGGTGTGGATGGCTGGGTGATGGTTTGGTCGACATTATATATCGCAAGGAACGAAATATATTTACAGTGGTGACACATCACGGGTGTATAATCGAGTATCTAACTGTAGGCATTGGTGGACATGTGTATACAGATAGTCTTCCGTCGTTAGTTGCTATGAATACTTCACAGAGAAGACGAGGTGATGCTCAATTGAACATGTAGGCCAATGTGTAGAGAAAGGCGGTCGGAGCAACCGCGAAGACCTGAAGCATGAACGTACACTTTTTAATACACAACCGCGTTTTCGCGGAAATCGAAAAGGACGCTTACTTGGTAATGCCAGCCCAACGATATCAGTATGGCATAGCAATATTCCATTTTGGGAATAGCACCAAGAATGCTGTTTGAACAGTAGACCTAATGGCTGCGTGGTACAATACTAAAACACAATTGCGTTGCTGTTCGAATTAAACATTTAGTATGTAGGTGTTTGTTTGTTTGTTTGTTTATTTGTTTGTTTGTTTGTTTGTTTGTGTCTTTGTTTGTTTCTTTCTTTCTTTCTTACCGTCTTTCCCGGCAGTGTTTAAAGCCGATTACGTATCTAATTAAGGAGCACATTTTCTTGCATTTGATAATTATGACATGTTCGCTTCATCTTAATGTTAATACAGTGACTATAATGACATCATAAGTTCTAATCGTGACCGCTGTTTGTAGATTTTTTTTACTTGTTGAAACAAATCACAGGTCATACTCCAGTTATGCCACGTCAGAGGACAACTGAACGTGATATGTTTGTAACGCATCTTGATCCGACACCGAAAACGGCCCCCTTTAAACAGGTAGACTTCCTCATTTCTACTTACTTCCTAATAAAACCTTCAATGGAAAAACTGCCTCAAAATAGCCCTAGCGGCGCGAGACGCCTATAAGCCAAGGGGGCAAAACGCTTATGTAAGCGTTTTAACCCACAGCTGCTTTGGCAAACGTGGTTATATATTATAATATATAGGCACCTACAAACATGTCATAGAGTAGAGAAACATATTGTGTGATGATAATGACTGTAATAATAAGTACACAATTATCAATACCAATCACTACTTCTATTTCTATATATTACTTAAATCTATCTAAGGTGAACATATTTTTTTTATTATAGTTCAAGTTGTTGCTTAAGGTGGGCGCATTCCCCCGTCCTACCCTATACGACCCGGTCAGGCCCTCATCAAAATCCAAAGTTTGTCTTTTGCGCGTCTGCCCGCGTCGTTCTCTCACAAGGCGACTGTGTGTCTACAGATATGCCAGATTTTAATGTTAACAAATGTCTCGGGTCAGAGATGTTCTGTCCAGTCGAGGTCCGTCGCTACAGCAACGGAACAACACTCTTTGATGAGTACGTAACATGTTAAGACGCATTTCTTCAAACCGTAAGTTCCAAAGAGGTTGATTGATGCTCTACTAAACGTTCGACTAAACACTTCGTTGACTTCCTGTTATTACACATGCACGTTATGATAAAAACAAACGAATACGAGTTACTGCAGGTAACACTTTTAAAGAAAAGCACAGACACATACATCCACACATGACGTAGATGTCTAGTGCCGTTGTTCCGGGGTTCTCCGCTGAAGATTTAATGTGTAAATAAATAAAACACGTGACACGTTGATAAGAAATATGTTGCACGACATGTATTACTCAGTAGACACTGCTTGTGTACTGTCTGTACTTGACCGCTAGGAATCACTGACCACCACATTCCTCACGCTACTCTCCCAAACCTACTGACAAAAAACATGACAAATACCAATATGTAGTCACCTACTTTGATTAAACAATAACTAAACATCCCTACCTTAACATAGGTTATGTGGCGTTGGCGTTCAACCAGTAACTTCACAACATGTAACGTTGCATATTACAATTTATAAATAATTATTCACGATAGGAAGTGGTATTTTTCCAGTGCAAAATCCACTAGATTAATTGGTTTGGTTACAGTGATGATTACAGCCGGGGCAACCGTTTGGATGAAAATCGATGGGATGATGGGAGATAGACACATATCTCGTATGCCTAATTGAAATGTGCTCAGCTCGTGTGGAATACATGAATGCAGTAATAGAGAAACTACAGGAGAAGGTCCAGGTTTGCGAAAAAACAACCTGGTAAGAATAATCATGGGAGTTGAGCTGATAAGAAAACATTATCAAATGAGAATGGAGGTTGGAGTGAAGGAAAGTTCTAAGAAGAAATTGGTGGGAGTATATCGGCTAATCATGTAGAACAACCGGAGATGAAAAACTGGCAGAGAGCAGATGCCCAGAAAGTGGAGGGGAAATGGAGGCGAGGAATACCGAAATTGTGATGGGGCATTGCATTAAAAGCGACCTAGAAAGAGTGGGAGAAGAATGGGAAAAAGTATAGATATAAGGAACAGGAGACTTCTAACAGAGAACGTAGTAAGACAAAAGTGAGAGGAAGAAAAAAGAACATGGAAAAGGAATTCATGGATTTATTTTCTTAAATATTCATACTCTAGAAAATAATAATTACAAAATGCAATTTTACCCAAGGTTTTAACCGAGCATCTATTATTTAGAATCCTTAATAACCATTAGCCATCATACACATTGAGAACAGTGACATTTGCATTGCTTTGCTGCAGCCAGCGACAGAAGTGGAGAATTTCTAACTTAATCCTACTTGAATGACGACATTTGATTTTGGAAAGAAAGTCTTATACAGGCATCCTGAAACCCACTGTACTTTGTGACTCTATGAATCAGGCAGCCAGTTATTGGTCCTCCGTTCCCCACCATCGTAATTTTGGTCCGGTATAGGGGGGCCATGGCCTCCCTGGCCTCCCCCCACTGGCTACGCCAATGTCCTTATAAAGGTATCTCTTTCGCGAGAAAAGAAGATACGCCAGAACACCGGCTTCCAACTGTACAACTTCTGTGACAATTCCACTGTCAGACACAACCGGCTAGGGCGACCAAGATGACCGCTATTTCAACGCCGAAAAAAGCGAAGTTAATGTTATGCTATCAGTGTATCTCCCACTCTTGTTGTGCTGAGGAAAACGCGGCGTCAACGGCGGATATATTTCACTTGCCGTCCGTCATAGTTCTCGCTGTCGCAGGTAATTTTAGTATGTACGATTTAAAAACTAGCTACAATCGTGATTAAATGGCATTGGACTTAAGTACGAATCACTGTAACTAGGAAGACGGAAAACGAAGCGTCCATCTTTGACATGAGCGATAAAGGTGT
This sequence comes from Metamycoplasmataceae bacterium, assembly GCA_965263245.1. Lineage (GTDB taxonomy): Bacteria > Bacillota_I > Bacilli_A > Mycoplasmatales > Metamycoplasmataceae > DT-68. The sequence goes on from CBDHHR010000558.1 coordinate 10,781, forward strand.
ATATGAAGATCAGAATATCACTTACGATCAAACGATTGTCCTGCGACAAGGAGCGACACGATTCCGTCAGACAATTGGTGCTGACGCGAGCAACATGTTTTTATTAATGTCGGATTTGTCATTGCTTCCCCTCACGTGTTTTATTCAGTTGCTTGAAGAGAAATGCTTGTATCTTGAAAACACACTGTTTTTGTTTTGTTGTTGTTGGTTTGATTAAGGTCAACGTGTGGCTTTTGATAATAAACTTCAAAACAAGATAAATAATCTCAACTCGCTTAACTGTAACGGTTAGCAACGTCTCAGAGATCACTGTGGGTACGTTGTACCGTGATCACAAGTAATCGCAGTCATGATAATATATGGAAAGGCTAAAGCAAGTTCCATTTGTTATGTTGCACAACTCCTAACATATCTATTTAATTCAAATATACGATACCATATACTCTTCAGGTGTATGCAATAGATTAAACATTGAACATTAAACAGTATTACTACCTATAATGTGCTTTGTATATATGCGACATTAACAGTGCGAACTATCAATCTTGTTTATCCCATTAAAAGCAATCAGTCAATAAATTATTATAATATTACGGTTTTTTCTTTGCTGGTTGACAAATCGGCTAGTACATGTTGATGAAACTTGATGTTTGACGCTCGTTAATTATACCTGTAGACCATCAATTCCGTTTGGGACCTAGACGAAACTAAACGGTGTCTGACCAACATGAAATCGTAGCAAGTGCGCGTCTGTGGTTAACCAGTGGAGGAAGTGGTTAAAGAAAGGATTTAATAGGTTTCTGTGATTAGACATTATAAGAAATTCATTTGACTGTGCTATAGAAATATAATTATTAACAACGGCTAACTCTTAATGCACGTCATGTGTGTGTGTGTGTGTGTGTGTGTGTGTGTGTGTGTGTGTGTGTGTGTGTGTGTGTGTGTGTGTGTGTGTGTGTGTGTGTGTGTGTGTGTGTGTGTGTGTGTGTGTGTGTGTGTGTGTGTGTGTGTGTGTGTGTGTGTGTGTGTGTGTGTGTGTGTGTGTGTGTGTGTGTGTGTGTGTGTGTGTGTGTGTGTGTGTGTGTGTGTGTGTGTGTGTGTGTGTGTGTGTGTGTGTGTGTGTGTGTGTGTGTGTGTGTGTGTGTGTTTCCTAGAACGAGTTTGCTTGTGCACATTTAGATACAGAACTGTAAGTTCTTATAAAGCGCTGTCGTCACTCCTTAGAATTGTTCAAAGACGTTTACTGACGTATTCAAACGAACACCATCTCAACTAGTCTGGAATGTACACATAAGGCATATGGCCACAATTGTACCTGGTCGCATATAACCTACTCTTTCACACATCTAGAAATACACCCAATTTTGTAGTTTTTGGTATTTAGTAGTTTTGTAATTTGCACCTGCTGTGTCTTCAAGTAAGTGCAATAGTAGGTGTAAATTGGAATGTTTCAAGCGAAATCCATATTTATGTTTATGTATAATACTGTATTTTCCAAACATATTACCTGTCGATCATATACATTCCCCCTCCATTATTAAGGAAATTATACTGAAATATGTATTGGTCTGTAATTATTATAATTGTATAGGTGGATGTTTCCTTTTGTGAAAATGTGTGCTATTTTAGCTCCATGCCAGTAAAAAGGATTGATTTACTATGAGGTCAAGACTTTAGAGGAAATAATTATAAAGCAAACCGTTACTGCTAGGTAAAGTGAGAATATTGGTCTTTCTTTGAGGTTTGTTATCAACAGCCACACGTTGACGTTAATCAAATCTATCATGCTGCAACTTTTCATAAAAACAGTGTGTTTTCAAGATAAAGGCATTTCTTTTCAAGCAACTGAATAAAACAGCCGTCGGGAGGCAATGACAGAGCCGTCACTAATCAAAACATGTTGCTCGCGTCACCATCAATTGTCTGACGGAGTCGTGTCGCGCCTTGTCGCAGGCCAATCGTTTGATCGTGAATGAGTCTGTTCTCGCGTATATTCCTTTATCGCTCATGTCAAAGATGGACGTTTCGTTTTCCTTCTTCCTAGTTATAGTGATTCGTAAAAGTCCAATTCAATGTAATCACGATTGTAGCTGGTTTTTAAATCGTACATACTAAAATTACCTGCGACAGCGAGAACTATGACGGACGGCAAGTGAAATATATCCTCCGCTGACGCCGCGTTTCCCTCGGCACCACAAGGGTGGGAGATACACTGATAGCATAACATTAACTTCGCTTTTTTCGGCCCTGAAATTGCGGCTATCTTGACCGCTCATGTCGGTTGTGTCTGACAGTGGAATTGTCACAGCTGTTGTACAGTTGGAAGTCGGGGTTCTGGCGTATCTTCTTCTCTTGCGGAAAAAAACCAGTGGCGTAGTTTGTTTATTTACACATTCAATCTTCAGTGGAGAACCCCAGAACAACGGCGCTAGACATCTACGTCATGTGTGGATGTATGTGTCTGTGGTTTTCTTTAAAAGGGTTACCTGCAGTAACTCGTATTCGTTTGTTTTTATCAGAACGCGCAGGTGTAATAAGAGGAAGTCAACGAAGTGTTTAGTCGAACGTTTAGTGGAGCATCAATCAACCTATTTGGAACTTACGGTTTGAAGAAATGCGTCTTAGCATGTTACGTACTCATCAAAGAGTGTTGTTCCGTTGCTGTAGCGACGGATCTCGACTGGACAGAACATCTCTGACCCGAGACATTTGTTAACACTAAAACCTGGCATATATGTAGACACACAGTCGCCTTGTGAGAGAACGACGCGGGCAGACGCGCAAAAGACAAACGTTTGATATAGGTGAGTGTCTGAGTGTGGGGTAGGGTGGGAAATGCGCCCACCTTAAGCAAGAACTTGAACTATAACAAATAAAGTGTATGTCCACCTAAGATAGATTTATGTAGTATATAGAAGTAGTGATTGGTATTGATAATTGTGTAATTATTATTATAGTCGTTGTCATCACACAAGACGTTTCTGTAATTTATAACATGTTTGTAGGGGCCTATATATTATAATGTATAATCACGTTTGCCAAAGCAGCTGTGGGGTAAAACGCTTACATAGGCGTATTGCCCCCTTGGCTTATAGGCGTCTCGCGCCGCTAGGGCTATTTTGATCAGCAGGTGTCGTCCAGTAAGCCTGCTTTTTATCACCCACAATTACTGCTGCTAATATGTTTACAAGTTAATT
>CBDHHR010000559.1:0-5000 GCA_965263245.1 Metamycoplasmataceae bacterium
GTGTTCAACACGGCTACATGTATCAACGAGGTGACAGATATAAGATATCTGTAATGACAATAGACACCGATGACAACTGTGTTAAACACAACTAAATCCGTCGACGCGAGTAACAGATATGCATAAGATATTAGTAGTGACAATAGACACCGAAGATAACTATGTTAAACACGACTAAATCCGTTAACGACGACGACAGTTATATGATATGACTAGTGACATTACCTCGGCGGCGCGTCGTACAGACTCCGGGCTTGTTCTGACGTTTACGATGCTACTGCGGCAATAACAACATAGCACGGGCCGACACAGCCGTCGAGTCTGGCGGCGCGCGCTTGGCCTCTACGATCCCGGGTCGAAGCTCTCATCTCCGCACAGACCTACGCCTACAATCCCGCCTGGTCCGTGTGTGTGCCAACAGGTTTATCACGAGTCCAGTCTGGTTAGGCCAGAAATTTACGAGCCGTTGCGCTTATTGCCGAGAACTGGTGACGCAATTCGTCTTGCGCGTTGTCGTCTGCGCTGTGCGCTGTGCGCGCGGGATTGCTAATGTCTCGATGGAAATGCGGCCGGCGACGAACTGAATCGCTCGTAAGTGTCTTGTTAACGACGGCGGGGACTCACGGGTGCCGCCGATAAACCTCGAGAAGCTGACGTCCCGTGCGCGTGGACGACGGCCGAGACGAAATCCGACAACTGTCGATTCGAGAGAGAAACATATCGACACGTGTGTGATAGGTCGCGCGTGTGTTTGACCATTCGACGACTTACGGAATGCTGGTTTATGCCCGGTCCAGCAACGCGTTGCCGTCGCCTTGTAGCGTTGAATTCCGTTGTAATGTTGTCCTCGGTTACCCGTGAAAATACGCCGCTCTCTCTCTCTCTCTCTCTCTCTCTCTCTCTCTCTCTCTCTCTCTCTCTCTCTCTCTCTCTCTCTCTCTCTCTCTCTCTCTCTCTCTCTCTCTCTCTCTCTCTCTCTCTCTCCGTGCTTGCTAAAGTAAATCCACCACTTAACATACGCTATACAGACGCATACCGCACACTATATATTTATATGTATACTACTCTAGTCGCTACGGTTCACCGCTGTACCCGTATCCCAGCGACTGTACTCGATTTCGCGTTGAACACGCGTAGCGGTCGGTCTTGCCACGGGAACGGCAAGTCAGAGTGGAGCCGAGCCGAAGCCGTCGATAGACTGGTATGTCGTTGCTGCGCTGGACTGGGGGGCGGTCGGTAATCGGTAATGCTGAGTCCAGGTATTCCCGGGCTCAAGGCAGGTATGCCGATGCTAGCCCATAATAAACACCTTGCAAGTTGCCGTCGCATGGAACCTACGCCACCGCGCCTCAGGGCCAACTTGTCGGATGCACTTTCCGTAGCGGTGAGTGGAGTACCGCGGCTGGGGTGTGTATACAACTTGTAGGGCGGCTGACAGGCAGTCGGAGAACTGTAGACAACACCCTGTGTAGTGACCTTTAAGTATGAGCACCCGTATTTCTGATGCTCAAGTGTAAAGTCACAATACGTTCCGAAAGTCCGTGTGTATAAGAGATGTTTAAAAATAAAATTATTTGTTTACTCCTTTACTCATTCGCTCATTCACTCATGTAATCATGCACTCGCGCACTCATTGATTCACCCTTTCCATCACTCACTCCATAGTTCACTCACTTGTTCACTCACTTACTCACTAAGCCTGTATCCTTGTTCACAATTGTTCTACCCGAGAGGAATAAACTGATCATTATTATTAGTTGTCAATACATTAAAGTTGTCGATCAAGTTCCAAATCCCTAACGTTGAATGTTTGAACCGAGTCCACACATTGGTGCAGTGGTGCAGTGGTGCAGTGGTGCAGTGGTGCAGTGGTGCAGTGGTGCAGTGGTGCAGTGGTGCAGTGGTGCAGTGGTGCAGTGGTGCAGTGGTGCAGTGGTGCAGTGGTGCAGTGGTGCAGTGGTGCAGTGGTGCAGTGGTGCAGTGGTGCAGTGGTGCAGTGGTGCAGTGGTGCAGTGGTGCAGTGGTGCAGTGGTGCAGTGGTGCAGTGGTGCAGTGGTGCAGTGGTGCAGTGGTGCAGTGGTGCAGAGGTGCAGTGGTGCAGTGGTGCAGTGGTGCAGTGGTGCAGTGGTGCAGTGGTGCAGTGGTGCAGTGGTGCAGTGGTGCAGTTGTGCAGTGGTGCAGTGGTGCAGTGGCGCAGTGGCGCAGTGGCGCAGTCGTGCAATAGCGCAGTCGTGCAGTGGCGCAGTCGTGGAGTGGTGCAGTGGTGCAGTGGTGCAGTGGTGCAGTGGTGCAGTGGTGCAGTGGTGCAGTGGTGCAGTGGTGCAGTGGTGCAGTGGTGCAGTGGTGCAGTGGTGCAATGGTGCAGTGGTGCAGTGGCGCAGTGGTGCAGAGGCGCAGTGGCGCAGTGGCGCAGTGGCGCAGTGGCGCAGTGGTGCAGTGGTGCAGTGGTGCAGTGGTGCAGTGGCGCAGTGGCGCAGTGGCGCAGTGGCGCAGTGGCGCAGTGGCGCAGTGGCGCAGTGGCGCAGTGGCGCAGTGGCGCAGTGGTGCAGTGGTGCAGTGGTGCAGTGGTGCAATGGCAGTGGCGCAGTGCTGCAATGGTGCAGTGATGCAGTGGTGCAGTGGTGCAGTGGTGCAGTGGTGCAATGGTGCAATGGTGCAGTGGTGCAGTGGCGCAGTGGCGCAGTGGTGCAGTGGTGCAGTGGTGCAGTGGTGCAGTGGTGCAATGGTGCAATGGTGCAGTGGTGCAATGGTGCAGTGGTGCAGTGGATAGAGCTTTGGATTCGACTAAGAGAACTCGGCATGTACAAATCGTGGACGAGTTTGTTCCACTCCACACTGCTCCAGTTCACACAGCTGTATGCATGAGTACTTGGCTATAGATAGTGGTGGATATGTCTGCATGGAAAAGTCTTCGCCCATTAACTGCAGCGTAGCTGGTTGTTTCCCAGAGAAGTCGAGACGGTGATCAATTGAACAGGTCTGCCAGGGAAGTAAAGTGTAAAGCGCTTTGAGCAGTCCTGAGGATTGGATACTGCGCTACATACGAACTTACCTTTCAACAATCTTCAGTTGGTGCTCAGCATTTATTGGACCAGCGACATTTATTCCACAATTCACCGGTCTTGTTGATTAACCTTCGTAATAACCTTGTTACTCAGAACGAGCGCCTGGCTTAATGAGACCTGACAATGAATAATATTAATAATATTAACCGCGTCGCCTATTATCTCAGTAATCATTTCCGTGCAGATTACATCAAAATACAGCACGGTTGCCAATCGTTGCGCTGTTTACTGATAGCGATGTATTGGTTATATGTGGTGAATTCCTTAATGGTGCGCAAGTAGTTTTGGCTATTTAATCAAAATCATTTTTTAAAGAAGGTAGAGCAAATTTAGGTTTAGGCAGCTGCTAGTTGTAATGTGCTTATTATTGTTGATAACCTTAATTAGCCAACTGCTCGAGAAGACATTGTTTAATAGAGTGTATGGGTAATGAACTATACGCTCCTCCCTCCCTCCTCTCCCTGCATCCTTCCTTCTGTCCCTTCCTCCCTCCATCACTCCCTTCCTCTGTCTCTCCCTCTCCCTCCCTCGCTCCCTCCCTAGTTTTCCCTCTCTCCCTGCCCCTCTTCCTCCCTCCCTTCCTCCCTCCTTCCCTATTTTCTTCTTTCTCTCTCATCACATATGTATGTGCACACATGCGAACGCATTCACAAATACACACACGCGCACGCACACATCACGCACACACACACACACACACACACACACGCACACACACACACACACACACACACACATCCCGCACACACACATGCGCGTGCGCAAACACACACACACATACGCACATACGCACATACGCACATACGCACATACGCACATACGCACACGCACACGCACACGCACACGCACACGCACACGCACACGCACACGCACACGCACACGCACGCACGCACGCACGCACGCACGCACGCACGCACACACACACACACACACACACACACACACACACACACACACACACACACCCTTGTGCAATCATACACTCATCAAGTGCCCATTGCCCACCCATGCAATCACGCACTCACGCACACGCACACGCGCATGCACGCACGCACGCACGCAAACATAAAGGGTACCATGAATAAAACACGATCATTATCTGTTCAACTGATTAAACAGGTACTTGCAGTTCATACGTCTTAGTGTGGCTCAACCCGTATAGATTCTAGCCTATTAGTCGGACGTCATCATCTGGCCGGCCGTAACATCAGTCATCATGGTCTATCCGTTTACCGGGGGCCACCTGTGACTAATTCCTTTCACTCAACCCATCCGCGCTAAACACAACAGACTTCTTACTTGGAACGGAGGCAAATGCAGCTGGTAGTGTTTAACAAGACCTGCTCCCAGGGAAAACAATGAGAAACGATAGCAATGAACAAGAAAGTCTTTTGGGCTTATACAGAGAGACCGAAACTGTCCAACAGTGTTCATTTACGATTATATAGCCAATCCATGTCAATAGGTCCACCATTTGTATTTTAGAAATAGGAACACTGCAAACATTAACCAATCAGATCACAGTTTATGTACTGATCGGCTCCGGCCAACCATTGGTGCTTTGGTGGTGATGATAAATAAAAATATGCGTAACAGGAAATTGCCGTAACATGACATAACATGTCGTAACAGGAAAAACATTTCTCTAGCAGGATTTTCCCTGGTATACGTAAATTGTGTAATATTTTCTAAAAACGCACTGACACGTGACCACACCACACAAACGTAGATGCGCGTGCCGGCCATTAAACCGCCAAATGCACAATATCTCATCAGCAACTATGATTATGTAACGTATTCGCAATTCCAAGCAATTTAGCAGTTTTTTTAATAATTTATTGGCGATTAAGCAACTATATTTCTAAGGCGTTCTTGAAGGTGTCAAGCAGTGGACACGGTGCTGTGCCTGGTGCATACATCACGCCACCTAATCGA
>CBDHHR010000560.1:0-6096 GCA_965263245.1 Metamycoplasmataceae bacterium
TCGCAAGCCAAACAATCAGCGGCGAAGCTCCTTCTCATCATAGAGAACAATTCACTTGGCTGGTGGATGACGGTTTCGCAGATGTAATACACGGGGGAGAGTACGCTGGAGATGCGTCATATCCGGCACACTGGAACGACACCGGACTGCTCTTACTAGCATCAGGTGACCGTGTCGTTTCAACAGGCAATCAGCAGGCAAAATTGGGTGAAAGTTATCGGCGTCGCTCAAACCACAATTGCGTCCATCGGCGTTGTTGCCAATTTTGGAACGATGGTAACTATTGCGACACACGGAGAAGAATTCTCGTTAGTAATGCGCGTGTTGTTAACGCATCAAGCTTTCCTGGACGGATTGGCGTGTGTAATAGCTGTCGTCATCTCGTTAGAATCGAAACTATCCTGGAAAATGAATTGTGTCTACATAGATGATATAATAATTATGTGTTTTCTGGCACACGGAAGCGACATACTGGGCTGTCACTCTGGTCAGTATATGAAAAGTTCCATATACTGACCAGAGTGACAGCCCAGTAAGTCGCTTCCGTGTGCCAGAAAACACATCCAAGTTCCATACACTGACCAGAGTGACAGCTCAGTAAGTCGCTTCCGTGTGCCAGAAAACACATCCAAGTTCCATACACTGACCAGAGTGACAGCTCAGTAAGTCGCTTCCGTGTGCCAGAAAACACATCCAAGTTCCATACACTGACCAGAGTGACAGCTCAGTAAGTCGCTTCCGTGTGCCAGAAAACACATCCAAGTTCCATACACTGACCAGAGTGACAGCTCAGTAAGTCGCTTCCGTGTGCCAGAAAACACATCCAAGTTCCATACACTGACCAGAGTGACAGCTCAGTAAGTCGCTTCCGTGTGCCAGAAAACACATCCAAGTTCCATACACTGACCAGAGTGACAGCTCAGTAAGTCGCTTCCGTGTGCCAGAAAACACATCCAAGTTCCATACACTGACCAGAGTGACAGCTCAGTAAGTCGCTTCCGTGTGCCAGAAAACACATCCAAGTTCCATACACTGACCAGAGTGACAGCCCAGTAAGTCGCTTCCGTGTGCCAGAAAACACATCCAAGTTCCATACACTGACCAGAGTGACAGCTCAGTAAGTCGCTTCCGTGTGCCAGAAAACACATCCAAGTTCCATACACTGACCAGAGTGACAGCCCAGTAAGTCGCTTCCGTGTGCCAGAAAACACATCCAAGTTCCATACACTGACCAGAGTGACAGCTCAGTAAGTCGCTTCCGTGTGCCAGAAAACACATCCAAGTTCCATATACTGACCAGAGTGACAGCTCAGTAAGTCGCTTCCGTGTGCCAGAAAACACATCCAAGTTCCATATACTGACCAGAGTGACAGCTCAGTAAGTCGCTTCCGTGTGCCAGAAACATCCACATCCAAGCTCAGTAAGTCGCTTCCATCCAAGTGCCATACACTGACCAGAGTGACAGCTCAGTAAGTCGCTTCCGTGTGACATCCAAGTTCAGAGTGACAGCTCAGTAAGTCGCTTCCGTGTGCCAGAAAACACATCCAAGTTCCATATACTGACCAGAGTGACAGCTCAGTAAGTCGCTTCCGTGTGCCAGAAAACACATCCAAGTTCCATACACTGACCAGAGTGACAGCTCAGTAAGTCGCTTCCGTGTGCCAGAAAACACATCCAAGTTCCATATACTGACCAGAGTGACAGCTCAGTAAGTCGCTTCCGTGTGCCAGAAAACACATCCAAGTTCCATACACTGACCAGAGTGACAGCTCAGTAAGTCGCTTCCGTGTGCCAGAAAACACATCCAAGTTCCATACACTGACCAGAGTGACAGCCCAGTAAGTCGCTTCCGTGTGCCAGAAAACACATCCAAGTTCCATACACTGACCAGAGTGACAGCTCAGTAAGTCGCTTCCGTGTGCCAGAAAACACATCCAAGTTCCATACACTGACCAGAGTGACAGCCCAGTAAGTCGCTTCCGTGTGCCAGAAAACACATCCAAGTTCCATACACTGACCAGAGTGACAGCTCAGTAAGTCGCTTCCGTGTGCCAGAAAACACATCCAAGTTCCATATACTGACCAGAGTGACAGCCCAGTAAGTCGCTTCCGTGTGCCAGAAAACACATCCAAGTTCCATACACTGACCAGAGTGACAGCCCAGTAAGTCGCTTCCGTGTGCCAGAAAACACATCCAAGTTCCATACACTGACCAGAGTGACAGCTCAGTAAGTCGCTTCCGTGTGCCAGAAAACACATCCAAGTTCCATATACTGACCAGAGTGACAGCTCAGTAAGTCGCTTCCGTGTGCCAGAAAACACATCCAAGTTCCATACACTGACCAGAGTGACAGCCCAGTAAGTCGCTTCCGTGTGCCAGAAAACACATCCAAGTTCCATACACTGACCAGAGTGACAGCCCAGTAAGTCGCTTCCGTGTGCCAGAAAACACATCCAAGTTCCATATACTGACCAGAGTGACAGCTCAGTAAGTCGCTTCCGTGTGCCAGAAAACACATCCAAGTTCCATATACTGACCAGAGTGACAGCTCAGTAAGTCGCTTCCGTGTGCCAGAAAACACATCCAAGTTCCATATACTGACCAGAGTGACAGCCCAGTAAGTCGCTTCCGTGTGCCAGAAAACACATCCAAGTTCCATATACTGACCAGAGTGACAGCTCAGTAAGTCGCTTCCGTGTGCCAGAAAACACATCCAAGTTCCATACACTGACCAGAGTGACAGCTCAGTAAGTCGCTTCCGTGTGCCAGAAAACACATCCAAGTTCCATACACTGACCAGAGTGACAGCTCAGTAAGTCGCTTCCGTGTGCCAGAAAACACATCCAAGTTCCATATACTGACCAGAGTGACAGCTCAGTAAGTCGCTTCCGTGTGCCAGAAAACACATCCAAGTTCCATACACTGACCAGAGTGACAGCTCAGTAAGTCGCTTCCGTGTGCCAGAAAACACATCCAAGTTCCATATACTGACCAGAGTGACAGCTCAGTAAGTCGCTTCCGTGTGCCAGAAAACACATCCAAGTTCCATACACTGACCAGAGTGACAGCTCAGTAAGTCGCTTCCGTGTGCCAGAAAACACATCCAAGTTCCATATACTGACCAGAGTGACAGCTCAGTAAGTCGCTTCCGTGTGCCAGAAAACACATCCAAGTTCCATATACTGACCAGAGTGACAGCTCAGTAAGTCGCTTCCGTGTGCCAGAAAACACATCCAAGTTCCATACACTGACCAGAGTGACAGCCCAGTAAGTCGCTTCCGTGTGCCAGAAAACACATCCAAGTTCCATATACTGACCAGAGTGACAGCTCAGTAAGTCGCTTCCGTGTGCCAGAAAACACATCCAAGTTCCATATACTGACCAGAGTGACAGCTCAGTAAGTCGCTTCCGTGTGCCAGAAAACACATCCAAGTTCCATATACTGACCAGAGTGACAGCTCAGTAAGTCGCTTCCGTGTGCCAGAAAACACATCCAAGTTCCATATACTGACCAGAGTGACAGCTCAGTAAGTCGCTTCCGTGTGCCAGAAAACACATCCAAGTTCCATATACTGACCAGAGTGACAGCTCAGTAAGTCGCTTCCGTGTGCCAGAAAACACATCCAAGTTCCATACACTGACCAGAGTGACAGCTCAGTAAGTCGCTTCCGTGTGCCAGAAAACACATCCAAGTTCCATATACTGACCAGAGTGACAGCTCAGTAAGTCGCTTCCGTGTGCCAGAAAACACATCCAAGTTCCATACACTGACCAGAGTGACAGCTCAGTAAGTCGCTTCCGTGTGCCAGAAAACACATCCAAGTTCCATATACTGACCAGAGTGACAGCTCAGTAAGTCGCTTCCGTGTGCCAGAAAACACATCCAAGTTCCATATACTGACCAGAGTGACAGCTCAGTAAGTCGCTTCCGTGTGCCAGAAAACACATCCAAGTTCCATATACTGACCAGAGTGACAGCTCAGTAAGTCGCTTCCGTGTGCCAGAAAACACATCCAAGTTCCATATACTGACCAGAGTGACAGCTCAGTAAGTCGCTTCCGTGTGCCAGAAAACACATCCAAGTTCCATATACTGACCAGAGTGACAGCCCAGTAAGTCGCTTCCGTGTGCCAGAAAACACATCCAAGTTCCATACACTGACCAGAGTGACAGCTCAGTAAGTCGCTTCCGTGTGCCAGAAAACACATCCAAGTTCCATACACTGACCAGAGTGACAGCCCAGTAAGTCGCTTCCGTGTGCCAGAAAACACATCCAAGTTCCATATACTGACCAGAGTGACAGCTCAGTAAGTCGCTTCCGTGTGCCAGAAAACACATCCAAGTTCCATATACTGACCAGAGTGACAGCTCAGTAAGTCGCTTCCGTGTGCCAGAAAACACATCCAAGTTCCATATACTGACCAGAGTGACAGCCCAGTAAGTCGCTTCCGTGTGCCAGAAAACACATCCAAGTTCCATATACTGACCAGAGTGACAGCTCAGTAAGTCGCTTCCGTGTGCCAGAAAACACATCCAAGTTCCATATACTGACCAGAGTGACAGCTCAGTAAGTCGCTTCCGTGTGCCAGAAAACACATCCAAGTTCCATACACTGACCAGAGTGACAGCTCAGTAAGTCGCTTCCGTGTGCCAGAAAACACATCCAAGTTCCATATACTGACCAGAGTGACAGCTCAGTAAGTCGCTTCCGTGTGCCAGAAAACACATCCAAGTTCCATACACTGACCAGAGTGACAGCTCAGTAAGTCGCTTCCGTGTGCCAGAAAACACATCCAAGTTCCATATACTGACCAGAGTGACAGCTCAGTAAGTCGCTTCCGTGTGCCAGAAAAAGTTTACGAATATACAATTGCAAATTGTAAATAAAACTTTAGATAACTACAGAAACGCAGTAAGAACGGAAATCAGTGTGTGGCGTGATCCCAGATAACGAGATGAGTAGTGGCGCCTCCTTGTGAGTGTACTCGATTAGAATATCTAGCCATTGGCCCTATGTTGTCGTTATTAGTTTCGTTGAAATCAAGCATTGAGAATTTCCACACCCAACTACATCATTAAGACAGTCACGTTACTAACGCCGTCTTGTGATTGGTCTTATGGTTCCCGAACTATTAACTTAAATACATTATAAACTGTTCGAAGTCTGTTGGCGATCGTAACACATGTAACTTAAATTCTTTCCAAGGAAATTTCTCGTACTTTATTCAGTTATGCATGACGGAACAGAGAACAGCATGCTAAAATACGGTAATCTCAGCGTCTGTAACTCTTTGTGGAATCTGCCTCCGGATATGAAATTGGAAATTAGACATGTCTTACGAATTATGAGGTTTTGTTATGTTTATTAACAATAATTAAAAGAACGTATGTGAGTAAGTGAGTAAGTGAGTTTATTTGGTAAAACATTATAATACATGCACATAATAGAATTTGTAAACAATGCATAAGCAAATAAAGAAATACGCATATATATATATATATATATATATATATATATATATATATATATATATATATATAATATTTACCGAGGATATAGACACATTAAAGCACACAATAGTACACTTGTTTCCAATGTGGTCCTCCATACGTAAGCGCACCAATCAATCATTAACGTAAACTATAAAATGCAGATTCGGCAGTTACAGTGTTTAAGGTGGCCAAAGTAGGCGGTAACCTTTGACATACATGTACGAGGGCATAAACAATGAAGTCCACAGACAATACTCAAAACAGAGCTGTACGACATCATGGACCGGATATACATTCCAGACTGGTAAGCTGCGGGCCGAAGTACGCGCTAACCTTTGACATGTTCGAGAGTCAAGCGCGATATGCAAATACCGATGATAAATGGAAGTAGAACGACATCCTAGACCAGTCACCGCGGAATGAACTACACCTGAAACAATATGCATAAGTTGTTTCATTACTCACCGCGCCGTCAGTGGCAAAGACGACGCGGCGTGAGACGAGTCCTTCACGGGATATGGCGTTTATATTGGTGAAATGTCTACTGTATGTCTCCATAGTTATACTGCACGAAACGTCTCTCGTCGCAAGCCAAACAATCA
>CBDHHR010000562.1:5000-12500 GCA_965263245.1 Metamycoplasmataceae bacterium
GTTACAGTAAATGGTTTGGAGTACGTGTCACGTACAAGGTTTCACCACCGAGTGTTGTCTTGCAGTGTTGTTCACACAGCGCGGAAGATTCACAATCGTGAACAAAGTCTACCGGGAAATACTGGCGGACAAAACAAGCGATGACTACAGAAGCTTGGCTGAACAGGTGAAAACTGAGGTAGGCAGTAGTAAATGTCTTCTTTCTTATGTATCTTGAACGATAACTCAAGGATGCGATGCGTTAGAGAAGGAACAGAGTATCGTTTGGCGGAATTATTAATCTCCACAGAGCATGTTTAATTAATAGAATGCTGTATTTACTATTGCGTATATGCAAGTAGCATCAACCGTGATGAAAATTGATCAAATAAATTGACGAATCCGCGATGAGGAAATGCTTTCCTTTTTCACACGCCATGCCACATGTTGTACTGCTTTGTATGACAAGAATTATATTTGTTAAAATTTTGACGATTTGCATAGTTATTGTATTGTGTCGCCACTTAAAAGTGACTGGGACACACTACCATCTCGCTATTTACACAAATTATCGTCGGGTGTTTGAGTTCGACTATACTACCTCTTTGCTCAGTTGCACCCAATGTTCTATTAGTTTGGAATGTGAGGAGGTACACCTACATTTGTTTTGTATCTTTACTAACCAGAGATCAGACATGCATGAAGCTAAGCTGCGCCCAATTATAATATGAGGCATATGTGTGCTCACACATCCGGCAAAGTAAAACAGAAAGTTCGAGGCTATAGTAGAGAGTCGCCAAATGTGGTGACACATTAAGGTGTCATGTAGCATCAGCCACGGTTGGCTGAACACTGGTAATGAGCTGATAACATAACGAAATCAGTTATACTTCCAGGTATTTACACAGGTACAATCAGCAGCTCGCGTAGTCTCGCTTAACCGACTCAGGCTCGGCTGCTTCACTTCGTCGAGAAGACAAGCGACGGCTAAAGAGTGCTCGCATCTCAATGAGCCTGAGTAATCGAGGCTAGTGGTTTGCATGTTTGCCTCTGTCCACAGCTCGTAGCCTGACGAGAGTCAAGCGAGACTATGGTTGCAGCAGCATAGTTGCTGCTATTAGGGACATGTTTCTTTACCAGCCGGCAATATGTATGATTATTACTGAGACGTCAATGCGAGAGACAGATAATCGAATTTCGATAATGGCATTTTGATTGTGTTAATACAACGCGTTATGTATTTCACACACACACGCATGTACGTACGCACCCTCGCACACCCACGCACACACCCCACCACAGACACAGACACACACACACACACACACACACACACACACACACACACACACACACACACACACACACACACACACACACACACACACACACACACACACACACACACACACACACACACACACACACACACACACACACACACACACACACACACACACACACACACACACACACACACACACACACACACACACACACACACACACACACACACACACACACACACACACACACACACACACTTGTATATGTTACATCGTAACATCTGACACATCGGGCTTATGTGCAATCGCTAAATGTCCTCTGCAACTACGCAGTAAGGGCAGCGTGGTAGCCGAGTGCAAGCTCGACCTGGACTTGGCGATTACGTCTGAGAGTTTGAGACGGCAACTGAAGAAGTACATCAACGACCATGCTGGCTACGTTCACAAGTTGATGGTCAACGCAAGCAGCGTGTCCTTTGAAGGTAGTTGCGGCCGTACAAGTAGCGCAGTAAATCCGTGCAGAAGATTCACTCTAGAAACTCCAGTGTTCCTCAAGAGATTGCAACACGTGTATGTGCAAATGTGTCATTTAATTATTTCTGTAATCGTCGTAAAAAATTATTACATAACATGTGACAACAGCTAGGGAGAAATGAGTGAAATTATATCTCCTTCGCCTCTGCATCTGAAATTGTAACATATATTTATTCGCAGTTAGTGTAAGTGGTATCGGTACAGTTTGCACGTCAAACTTAAATTGTGATGATTATAATTCATTATTATGAAACGTTACGGTGGGTCGGAAAGAATCCGGGACACGGCTTAATCTGAAATTCAACCCATCCCACTATGTGACACACTCACCAATCTTACACTGGAACCAGACTCCACTGTGGGACATTTGTTAAAATAACTATTGTTAAGCCAGGGCTCCACACGCACGTGAGCGGCATGGTGATGCGATGTGTCAACCCCTAAATGCTACTCAATGAAAACTGCCCCATTCTCCTTTCTTCCTGCCCGCCCCCCGCGACGGTCAGTTATGGCTGTTTCATCGCGCTGTTGTTTGTCTGTTCAGACGCCGTCTCTCCAGATGTACCGGCGAAACAGACTACGACAAACTGGAGTAAGAATTCTCAATGTATATGAGGCACATCGCCCTCGCTTAAAGCTGATTTTATGTACTTATCTTATTCTAAGTTTATTACATGTTTAATGAATGAATGTGCATTGTTTCAATGTAATTATTTTAACTAGCACAAAATCAATCACTGTATGTCAATGCATATACTGAGACACAGAATACGAGCCTTAGCATGACCATCTAAAATGTAGTGTTATCTATCTTTCGGCATCTTGAGTATAGTATTTTGCGCTATGATGATGTTGTATGATATAAACTGCATAATATATTATATGTACACATTATTTTAAGTATATAGTTACATATTAAACTATATTCTTTAAAAGTATTATTAGACATGTAAAATAATTAAAAAAAAACGAATACCAGCTATACCACAATAATCTTAATAAAATAAATAACATTGATAATATATAAACAGTGAACTAAAATATATTATCCGTTGTGTAAGACTCTTCAAGTGGAAAATAACAGTGAACAACCCTCCTGATTGCAACCACCGATCTGCCCGAGTGGTCCGTCGTCGCCTTCCTCACTCTGGTCGGTCTTGTTGTTCTGGCCGTCGTCGCCCTCGCGGCTGTGATTGTGAGACGACGTCTCACGGAGACACAGCGTCCGGCGGAGCGACGTTGGGTCGGCGAGGAAGACTACAGCGACGTCGGTGTACATCGGTGGGTCGGCGCCGGGAACATGCTGTGGCGGAAGGACGACTCGTGGCTGCGTGAACAGAATCGTAACCGGGAGACACTGCGGGAGAAGATAGGGGTGGCACTCCACAACCCTGCCTATGACACCAGGGTACGGGATGACGTCACTGTTGTTGTCGTTGTTGTTTTGTTGCTGCATCGACTCTTTGGAATGTCTGCTGCCTTTTAGTGTCAGATCTGTTGGAAATGTTACACAATTCCGTCGTCACTTAAATAGTTATAGGTCTCAACATGTGCTCGATATGTTTTAGTAATTTGCGTTACTGTAATATAAACCTAACGTTGGTATTTCATATAATTATATATATATATATATATATATATATATATATATATATATATATATATATATATATATATATATATATATATATATATATATATATATATATATATATATATATATATATATATATATATATATATATATATATATATATATATATATATATTAATTGCGAACCGCGTGTCACAGTCTTCTAAACGGTATTTCAACGTATTCGTACAAATATACTCGCTTAAAGAAAGGCATAACTTTTGATTATAGCATTGCGTATAAATGGTAATATTTACTCTCCTGTCTGTGTAGGGAGGACATTTCGACGAGTGGCGCCTGCAAGGGAATGGATTCAGAGAGGATTCTCGTTACGTGCGAAGATACTAGTGACTCGATGTTTCTGGCCAGTCGACAAAACGTTGCAAACGATGCGAAGATGCTAGTAACGCATGCCCCTATTCAAAGGGATGACTTATGTTAAAATGTACATAACAATGTGTGCGTGTGTGCGTGTGTGCGTGTGTGCGTGTGCGCGTGTGCGTGTGTGCGTGTGTGCGTGTGTGCGTGTGTGCGTGTGTGCGTGTGTGCGTGTGTGCGTGTATGCGTGAGCGCGTGAGTGCCTGTGTATGTGAGAAGATTTTTATTAATTTGTATTGGTCAGAGAAAAGTACTTACCGTAAGTGGTGTGGCCCAATTACGTCATATAATCGGATAATATACAGGCCTGTATACAAAATACTAACATTTTGTTTAATTTACTTACATTTACATAATGTTTATGTACAAATATGCACACTGTGTACATGCATAGGCCTGTGTAGCACAATTCGTTTTATAACGATAAAGACGGTAATAATTATTGTCATACTGAATTGTAATGATTATGCAATAAACATTAAAAAACAAATTGGCAAATGTCGTCATTGCAAGCGAGACAAAGACATAGACCGCTTGGCGTGGTGTAGCGCTTACATTTTCAGGGCGTTATTTAAACGATCCGGGTGACGTTTCTGCGCATGCGCAATAAATGTGAAATCATCAACGTGCACCGAAACGCAAAGCATTTACGGTATACATACCACGGACTGTTCGCTAGAACGTATATAACCTTTCAGCAAAGTCAAAATCACGTGACTGCAGTGCACCATAATCCGTGGCAGTTATTTAAACAAACGTAATATTGTAATGTATTGAACGAAATGTTAAGCAACTCTTCACGATAACCACCCCAGGCACTGGAGAGTTAACGAACAGCCCGTGGTATTTATACCATAATGCTGTATGATTCGCTGCATATTGAAGATTTTACATTTATCGTGCATGCGCAGAAACGTCACCCGGATAGTTTATATAAAGTGTATATTGCACCTGAAGTCGGTACAATAGTTGTGGGACTATTGCACCGACAGTTTTTCGACGCATATGCATTACAGCATAGGAATGCGCATGCCGTCGTTGCCGGAGTCAGATGACGTGTTTAGAGTCGGCGCATCTGTTAGAACGTTTGTCGAATTGCAGAATGCGCTACATTTGTTTGAGCAACAAACGCATTGTCAGTAGTATACGAGAGACGCATGAACTTAGAACGCGGCAAAGAAAACGACGACAAACGCTGTCAAAAGAGCATCGAAGTTTGACGGTGCATGGCAGATTTGGACCGAACCACTATTCCAAAATGGGGGTGTGAGTTTGGGTTAGGTTTAAGATTAGGGTCAAATTTAGGGTTAGTGTCAGGGTTGGAGTCAGGCTTAGGGTCAGTGTAATACGTTTTATACAAGTCAAGTCGGGCTCCCATTGTTTCGTGGTTTAGTCCAAATCGACTGTCGGTGCAATAGTCGTGCGTCAATGGACCGACTGTCGGCGCAATATCCACGGCCTATAGTTTATAACGCCCAGAAATGGCACACAATGCATATTCTTTTATTTCCCACTGCCCGTAATATATGACGCATAACACAGTTCGATCGTTTGTCTATTTCTAATGCATTCAACCTGTGCATTTTTACAAATGTAAATTTGGGCTATAGATCTATCTAACTTACAATACGCAATGCTGCCGTGGAACTATGGGATCTATGCTCGACGACAGAATTTCGAGTTAAGGTATTTGCATTCTGTGCGATCTTGTGAACTGATATTTCCCGTCAGATTATCTTTCTGGATTGATCGTCCATAAGAGCATAACATCTTAGTGAAACGATTCCCCGAGATATGACTACACACGTTGCGAGTGGCACCAGACGACCTTGACTCTTGGTCGTATATGTGACTACACACGTTGCGAGTGGCACCAGACGACCTTGGCTCTTGGTCGCAGATGTGACCACACACGTTGCGAGTGGCACCAGACGACCTTGACTCTTGGTCGTAGATACACAAGACCGACAACAGTGGAGGCATGCCATTCACAAAGGAAAGAGTCATATTCAAGAAAATATATCACACACATATCAACATGATCACTATCTCCGCCATGGCTTTCCTGATGCTTCTGTGTCAACTGCGGGAGAGGCCAGTCCAATATGAGCTGAATTAAATTGGACTAATATCTCGCCGACGAGCAAAACACATGGACATTACCTTACACTGGTGTCATCATCGGGAGCGATGGACAGCAGAGAGAGAGGGGGGGAGAGGGAGATAAGGAGATGGGGAGATAGGGAGAGAGGGAGAGAGGGAGAGAGGGAGAGAGGGAGAGAGGGAGAGAGGGAGAGAGGGAGAGAGGGAGAGAGGGAGAGAGGGAGAGAGGGAGAGACAGAGACAGAGACAGAGACAGAGACAGAGACAGAGACAGAGACAGAGACAGAGACAGAAACAGAAACAGAAACAGAAACAGAGACAGAGACAGAGACAGAGACAGAGACAGAGACAGAGACAGGCAGAGGCAGAGAGACAGAGACAGAGACAGAGAGACAGAGAGACAGAGAGACAGAGAGACAGAGAGACAGAGAGAGACAGAGAGACAGAGAGACAGGGATATTCAGAGTTTTACTCACTGTCATGCAGTTGCCCTGCTTCCCCAGTCTTCACGACATTGGTGTTGTTGTGATGACGCGAATCCATCCGAGCTGGGGGCTCTTTACCACACAGCGCCCTCACACGGATAGTATAATAAATTTAAACAGATACCGTACTAAACGACGAGACGTCCGAGAATGAGCGAGATCTGTGCGCGTTTGGTTCCAATGCGACTTCGTTGATTGAAAGCTAAGCGAACCTATCGAAACTGTCCATCTCGAGCGATCATTCTTCCTTTAGTGGGCTGGACTCACATTCTGGCAGTGTTACATATACGAGACAGCACATACTGGGACAGAAATGTAAAAGGAAAGACAATGGTCACAGACACAGTGGACCAGGCCAGGTCACATCAGCAGGATACGAGATATAACCAATGGCAATGGACGCTGCGTATCACCAGCTCGAAATCCTGCGAAAGGAAACGACCTAAAGGAAGATCGGCGAGACGTTGGAGAGACGAACTAGATGACTACTGACAGAGGATAGCCCACGATAGGCGGATGTAGAAACAGCATGCTGGCGCCTTCATCCAACCACGGGACAATATGGCTGCACAATGATGATTAAAGCTATAACTCTGTGTCGTTGTAATGCTGACAGTTTTCCGGCGTTAAAAAGTTCCGGATGTCATTTCTGCGCATGCGCGATAAAAGTAAAAACATCAATGTGCAAAAGTTATTTGTCGCAAGTTAACACGAGGTAAGCAAGTATTGAGGCATATGCTTCGATAGGAAGCGCAAATCATGTGACTATGGTGCGCCATAATCCGTGATAGTGATTTAAACTAACATAATATTTTAATTGAGTGAAATACATTTTAACCAATTTAACTTTTCACAGTAACCACCACAGGAGCGTTAACGAACAGCCCGTGACATTTGTACCAAAAATACTTGGTCGTTTCGCTGCACACTGTGTGCGCAGAAACGTGAATCTGAAAGTGTATAACGACCGAAAATATGTAAGCGCGACATCATACACGTTAAACATTTTCGTTGGGAGCGTTGTTTTTGATGACAAATTTCAGTGTACCCGAACGCGCAGAGTGCCAACACCTTACACCGAAATTATGTTGTCGACTATAGT
>CBDHHR010000563.1:0-7500 GCA_965263245.1 Metamycoplasmataceae bacterium
GCCAAGAAAACAACAATAAAAATGAAATTTGACCCCTAGTTTAGTAACCGGACAATTATTACTTTGAATCCTAAATGTAAGTATTACCATCAAATTCCATATTTGAATTATGATAAATGTATTTGCGGAAGGGTGGGATTGGGAAGGAAAGGCTTATACCCTCTGAACTTTGTGACTATGAATCAGACAGTCAGTTATTGGTCCTTTGCTCCCCACCATCCAAATTTTCCGGGATTGTGAAGGGCATAGCCCCTCTGGCTACGCCACTGGTTTTGAGACAGTGTTCGCAATTCAGAACTGTTTTATTCCTTTGAAATGTTTTTGACAATGAAATTGACGCACTTATGGAATGTAACACTTGTTCTCTGTGCGCGTGCCCGTCCGTCCGTCCGTCCGTCCGTCCGCCCGCCCGCCCGCCCGCCCGCCCGCCCGCCCGCCCGCCCGCCCGTCCGTCCGTCCGTCCGTCCGTCCGTCCGTCCGTCCGTCCGTCCGTCCGTCCGTCCGTCCGTCCGTCCGTCCGTCCGTCCGTCCGTCCGTCCGTCCGTCCGTCCGTCCGTCCGTCCGTCCGTCCGTCCGTCCGTCCGTCCGTCCGTCCGTCCGTCCGTCCGTCCGTCCGTCCGTCCGTCCGTCCGTCCGTCCGTCCGTCCGTCCGTCCGTCCGTCCGTCCGTCCGTCCGTCCGTCCGTCCGTCCGTCCGTCCGTCCGTCCGTCCGTCCGTCCGTCCGTCCGTCCGTCCGTCCGTCCGTCCGTCCGTCCGTCCGTCCGTCCGTCCGTCCGTCCGTCCGTCCGTCCGTCCGTCCGTCCGTCCGTCCGTCCGTCCGTCCGTCCGTCCGTCCGTCCGTCCGTCCGTCCGTCCGTCCGTCCGTCCGTCCGTCCGTCCGTCCGTCCGTCCGTCCGTGTACAAACACGTGCTGGCGAAGAGTCCGCGCGGCTCGGCACATGACCTAACACGTGCACACGGACATACATTCCGAGGAATTTTGAGAGAAGACACATATTTCTTATCTTCCACCCATTCTTCATCTGGCCTGGTACACGTGTCGATGTTGTTGTTGCTGTTCTTCTTCTTGTTGGTCTTCTTATTCTTGTTGTTCTTGTCGTTCTTCTTGTTATTCTTGTTTTTCTTGTTGGTCTTGTTATTGTTCTTCTTCTTGTTCCTTTTGTTCTTGTGCGTGTTCTTGTCGTTGTTCTTGTTGTTCTTGTTTTCTTGTTCTTGTTCTTTTTATCTTCTCCTTCTTCTACTTCTATTATACGGCCAACCCCATTCTGTTGATGACTATGTCGTAGTGTTTTGTAAGAATTTGTTCTCTGTTCACAAAAGGATTTTCCATTTGTGTGATCTGTTGCTTCCTCTGACACAGACACCAGATAGAAAGGACCAACGGTTTTTAGTGTCCCCCGAAAATACACAGGCAATGTAGGGAGAACGAAATTGCTAGTAGTTTCGTTTCTGCGGTTTGTATTCCGTCTGTGTGCGTGTGTGTGCGTGTGCGTCCATGTGTCTTTGTGTGGATGGTGTGTGCGTTTGTGGATACGCTTGTGAATTATTATACGCACGTTTGTGTGTACGAGTGCGCATGCGCTGCGCAGTCGCGTATCTACCCACGCGTGTCCCGACTTCCAACTACATGCCTAACATCCAGGTGCACACGCCGGAATCTGGGTGATGCTACAGCCGCCTCGTAGATCCCCATCTACCTAGTACAACCCAACGCACGCCAGTTCCACATCCCCTCAATCAAAGCGTATCACGGGTGAGGAGTCCTCTGGCTCCAGCCTACTGGCGCCATCGCTTCTCACCGCTCGTGCAACGCTCCAGCTAACGTGCGAATTCGGCCATCACGCCGTGATAATGATGTTTACAACCGACACTCCCTTCCGGGTAGCCATCCCTATTCCCTTCCCCGCAGACGCCCGCGGGAAGAGGCGACGAATTCTAGGCGCGGTGTTATCGGCAGACGCAGTCCGTTTGGCGCCCCTCAATTTTCCCGCGCTTCTCGTCGAATATTTCCCGCGCGTCGCTCGCGGCGCCCCTATTGAACGTCGCGCGAACCTGTCCGTGACCGCGCTCAGCCAATCAGCGCTGCCGTACGCCTGGCGCGGTGTGTTGCGCGCGCTCGAACGCTTTCATTGAACACAGACGCAGCGAGCAAGTAGCCGCGCGCAAGACAGAGACGATCCCAACGCAATCAGAGTCGAACTCAGCCGAGTCGGATAACTACGGTAGAGCAGGAGTTGATTACTCGAATACGCCGCGCTCTCGTTGCGCTGTATTGCACGCGTGGATAAACACCGGACGCACATAAGAGGAGCCGTGTCGGATTGGATTGGAAGCGCAAAGGTATGTTGCGATTTCGGTTTTGAACTTCCGGGAACTGGTGCTAATTCGTCGTTGTCGCGAAATCCCGTTGACTCAAAGCTAGGACGGCGCGAGCGTGCAAAGCACAGTTAGTCGTCGTCTCTAAGTTGAGCTGAATTAAGACAGATGAAAAACGACGGTCAGTGCATGGGCAGTGGCGATTTGTCTCGAGATGACGACAGGCAAATGACAGAAGATGCTTCGTGCTTTATTTTACTGACGTACTCTCACTCAATCGCCGCTAGTTTTTATTTTATTTTGTCTGTAAACACAGTCGGTTGATAAACATCGTTTTGGTTGCGGCCATTTCTGTAACGCAACCGCCTCGCTATTATCCCTCGTGTATATGATATGTATATATGATACAAATTGCGTCCGTTGCAATAACATTTCGGACTCGATTTCCGTTAATACGCTCTATTCGCAGTTCACGTCATCTTAGCGCAATCCCATTCGTGATTTTAATAGCGACGTTCAATGTTAGAGTTGCACTTGTTTTAACACATACTTTTGCCAAGTTCTTTACGATGCTTATTCAATTTAACAAACAGACTTCGTTGTAATGAGAACGGCGCAAAATCATACCGCCCTGAACGAAATGTGATTTACGACTGACTCAAATCTGCAGCTTATCCGGTCAAGTATTCAGTAGATTGCTCCAGAGAGGCAAACAAAGATGAGGACGCTGATTCACCCCTTCCCATCTTTCCACATCTACCCCTCCTGTCATTAAGTTTGACGCGCCCTCGATGTTTGTCTTTGATCTCGCCGCTTCATTAGTATCGGATCAGGATGGCAGAATGAGATTTGCAATAAGTAGTTGATGATTACTCGGTATGGGATTAATGGGATCATCCAGAAGCAGGATTCGCATCCCATCGATATCGATCGGCACCAGATATGAAACACCGTCGTATGCAGGAAAGCGGCGTGCGGTATGCGTTCATCACGAGGGTGATGACGTCATGTTCTTTGGTTAAAAAGGTGCCTAAATCAAGGTTGGTCACTACTTTTAATAAATTTAATTATAGGACACACCCACGGTCGCGGAACAATTGGTATTTTAGGACGGTGATTTGTGTGCGGTTTAATCACGTACTGATGAAGCATGTTATAAAGTTGTATGCATGATCGTGGTGCTTATGAATTACTTATTTAATCTTCTTCGTGCCAAAAACAGTGTGTCCGGAATGTTGTTGGTTTGCAGGCTTAGAAAACTGACGTGCATTTGTCGACGCATGTTCTCAGCGTTGGTCTGGATCATCCATTTTTCTTTGCGAAGACTGTCTTGGCTATGTCTTCATTATCTTTTTGCAAATCTATACAGGTAGTAACTGCGTATTTGTAGACATGTTTCAAGAAACCGGCCCCATGTGAATAAGCAAATCGTGTTACTTTGTGAATTTGGTATCAGCGGTTCTGTGTTGGAAATCTTTCATGGTAAGAGGTTTGGGGGAATTATGTGTAGGAAAGTGAAAACATTTCAGATATGTTTCCAATATGCGCCAACACACGCAGCTGTGTTACAGCGTAGAAATTACGCAACACGTGTTTCTGTCAAAACAAAAGATGTGTCGATTTCTGGATGTCAACACGTGACTCACTGTGTGGTGTTATTGTAAATAAATAATAACTTGTCAACCCAGATATGCCATTGATGTTGTTAGGCGGGCGCGATGTCACAGTTCAGTAGTGATGTATTACAGCTTACGGTTACCGCTGTTATGTTTTGGAAGTGACGAAGACGAATGATGACAGAGGATATGATGTAATGCCAGATAGGCAAATTTCATTGGCTTTTCCAGATGGTCATATCATCTTACTGTTATGCAAATGATACAGTTTATAGCATACTATAAACTACTATACTTTTTAATATGCAGATATTTCTAAACGTGGCACCAAACAACTCAGAAAAGTTGATTTTAACAAGATCATCATCTCGCAGTTGTTGGTTTTTGTATTGTTTCTGTCATCTCAAAGATTATGTCAGCAACAGAAGGGAGTACATTACAGCTGAAGAATGTTATTAAATATACAACATACAATGCCTGGATACGGCTTTCACACAGATTGCCTAGATTTACACCAAAGAGCTATGTGCGTGATGCATCCGCGTTCAATCTGGCAACGAACGCACGTTGCAGAATTCCTGCTGTGACGTAAAGTGATCGACAAACAGAACGCTGATGAATGATTAACGAGCTATATGAACGTCTTGTTGATTTTGGGCTCTTTCTGTGGTGCTTAGCACCGTGAGCAGTGACAGATTGGTGCACTGTATGTCTTACTTAACTCTTGTCTTGATACATGGCCGTT
This sequence comes from Metamycoplasmataceae bacterium, assembly GCA_965263245.1. GTDB lineage: Bacteria > Bacillota_I > Bacilli_A > Mycoplasmatales > Metamycoplasmataceae > DT-68. The sequence continues at coordinate 4,678 of CBDHHR010000563.1, forward strand.
CTGTCGACAGCAGTAATAACACCAGGATGTGTTAAACGGCTGCGTTCTCTTCTCTCTGTCTGTCTGTCTGTCTGGTTTGTTAGTCTATTAGGCTCTGTCTGTTGGTTTTACTTCCTGTCGTTCTTTATCTTTCTATTGTTCAGTCAGTGTGTCTCTATCTGTCTGTCTTTCTTTCTTTCTATATATGTCCGTCTGTCTGTCTGTCTGTCTGTCTGTCTGTCTGTCTGTCTGTCTGTCTGTCTGTCTGTCTGCCTGCCTGCCTGCCTGCATGCCTGCCTGCCTGCCTGTCTGTGTGTCTGTCTATCTGTCTGTCTGTCTGGCTGTCTGGCTGTCTGGCTGTCTGGCTGTCTGGCTGTCTGGCTGTCTGGCTGCCTCGCTGTCTATCCCTCGACCCTTCTCATGACTCCCTCTCCATTTCCCCTGTCTCCTCTATCTCTCATCTGTTTCTTCCCCTCCTCCCCCCTCTTTGTCCTTCTCTTTCTCTCTCGCTTTCTCTCTTTCTCATTTTCTCTCTCTCTCTCTCTCCCCCCCCCCTCTCTCTGTCTCCCTGTGTCTCTATCTCTCTGTCTCTCTGTCTCTCTGTCTCTCTGTCTCTCTGTCTCTCTCTCTCTCTCCCTCTCTCTCTCTCTCTCTCTCTCTCTCTCTCTCTCTCTCTCTCTCTCTCTCTCTCTCTCTCTCTCTCTCTCTCTCTCTCTCTCTCTCTCTCTCTCTCTCTCTCTCTCTCTCTCTCTCTCTCTCTCTCTCTCTCTCTCTCTCTCTCTCTCTCTCTCTCTCTCTCTCTCTCTCTCTCTCTCTCTCTCTCTCTCTATCTCTGCCTTTCTCTCTCTCCGTCTACCCCCTCTCTTCTCTGTCCATCCCTCCATCACTCCCGCTGATGTTGATGCGTGGACAGCCCGTACCGAGTGGACGAGACCGTCCGTTAACGCGCATTGATAAGCCGACGAAGCGAGTACAGAAGAGTGTCAGAGGTCTGAAAAAAGTTAGAATTTTGTCAGCAGTCGATTTGTTTAACGCGGCGGAATGCGGCGACGAAGCCACGATTGATTGGCTCCGACGGCGCCGCTGACACCAGCTCCGTCGCCGCGGCGGCCTCGCGTCCCGAGCGGGGCAGCGAGGAGAGAGTTGCTCCGGTCGGTCCCGGTGCAGTGTGGGATTATAGGGGACGAGTTTTACTTCCTGGTTCAGGGTAAATAAAAGAAGTGTTAATGTGATACCTACAACCTGGGATGTATTGTTCACTGCAATATGTATAATACACCTGTACGTTTTTGGTTAGAGATGTCGGCATCGTTAGGGACTGTAGCTTTCATCCTTTACAGAGTGGGAATTTTCGTTTGCGGTTTTTGGAAACATGAATGCATCAATGGCGGTATGATCCACTAGGCATACAGACAGAATCAGCTTGATCGGAATGGTTTCAATGGAGAGTACCCGCATGTTGAATGTTTTGAAACAAATGACAGCAATTTAGTAATGGTTACTAGCGGATTGACGAAGTAACGTATATTGACTTATGCAGTTTCTAGGCAAAATATTGCGAGATTGTAACTATTGTAATTTTTGCTAAAACGTCTTAATACTGTTAACTCCCGTTAGATCCGGTCGAATCGTATTACACCGTCCGGCAGCGTCGTCATCCGGGCGACTGACGTCATCGGCTGGAGTCAACGCGTTGTTCAGACGACGACCGATTGTTTGTCGTCGTCTCCAGCTCGATGGCAGTTTCATTGCCGTTGGATCCGTTCTCCGGCCAGTCCGGGAGCCCATCAATCGTGGCGGGTACTGCAGCTGGTCCGAGCGTCAACTCGATTAGTCTTCTTCTCTCGACACGCGCGCATTGTCGTGGTACGAAGAGGTGTCATCGCGTCTCGCTCTGTCCCCGCGCGTCCCCGCGAGTCTTCGGCAGCGGGCGCGCCCGGTCTGTCTGTCGATGCTCGAAGGCGCTGATAAATGAGCGTCCGGCGAGCGACAGATGTCTCGGCGAGGTGTGTGATCGGTGAGCGCAGTTCGAGGAATGAAGTAGTATTGTTGTTCTCTCTCGACATGCCTTCACATTTCTCTCACTACGTTCGCTATCAACAGTCCCCATTTATTTTCATAATTTACTGTTGTTCTCCATTCTCCTCCCACTCTTTCCATTTCTCTCTTACCGCAGTCCTCCCATCGCATTCTCGGTCTTCCTCGCTTCCTTTCCACTCCACTTTTGGGCATCTGATCTATTTGACTGTTTTGGTTTAATTTTTCCCCATTGACCGTGTGTGTGTGTGTGTGTGTGTGTGTGTGTGTGTGTGTGTGTGTGTGTGTGTGTGTGTGTGTGTGTGTGTGTGTGTGTGTGTGTGTGTGTGTGTGTGTGTGTGTGTGTGTGTGTGTGTGTGTGCGTGCGTGCGTGCGTGCGTGCGTGCGTGCGTGCGTGCGTGCGTGCGTGCGTGCGTGCGTGCGTGCGTGCGTGCGTGCGTGCGTGCGTGCGTGCGTGCGTGCGTGCGTGCGTGCGTGCGTGCGTGCGTGCGTGCGTGCGTGCGTGCGTGCGTGCGTGCGTGCGTGCGCGCGCGCGCGCGCGCGCGTGCGTGTGTTTGTTTGTTTGTTTGTTTGTTTGTGCTTAATTCGAGCGTGGTAAATACTTATGTTGATTTTAATGAAGCTGTTGTCGTTTGTTTGTCGTATTTAAAGGTAGAACCAAATATGCGGATCGGGATTGGTATATAGTCACCGTGGTTTCAAACGAATGCACCGCATTTGTAGTTTATCGCGTGTAAATCAAGACAACCAAAGATACGGGATTGGGACTATTAACCAAGAAAAACATAACGCAATGCGACCATTATT
>CBDHHR010000563.1:20000-27839 GCA_965263245.1 Metamycoplasmataceae bacterium
CGTACGTGAGCAGACTCGCACGGCGCAAACGCATACGCTGGGTCTCGCATACACACACACACACACGCACGCACGCACGCACGCACGCGCACGCGCACGCGCACGCGCACGCGCACGCGCACGCGCACGCGCACGCGCACGCGCACGCGCACGCGCACGCGCACGCGCACGCGCACACGCACACGCACACGCACACGCACACGCACACGCACACGCACACACACACACACACACACACACACACACACACACACACAACTCAGACTCAGACTCAGACTCAGACTCAGACTCAGACTTAGACTTAGACGACGAGAGATAATAGTATTCATATTCCTCGAGTTCCTGCCACTCGCGTGCTTCGAGTCCGTCCGTCGCTCGGCCATTGCAGCACGGCTATCAATCCTGACGTTCGATTCCCGATTTAGCGGGTTTGTTTTGAAGATGCATTAGCGACGCGGCGGTCTATTCGTGGGCATTCCTCGGGTACATCACGCGGCAGCGATAAGACGTGTGCGGGTAATTGTAGAACGCAGTTGTCGACAGCAGGAATCCCGTCTTCTTCATCACAGACCCAAATCGTCTTGCCGAAACAAACAACTACTATATTTCCAGGGTGCTATTGTTGTCTATAAGAATGCTATTGTTATCTGGAAGACACATGTCACGACGGACAGTGAAGCATTTGACGTATACCGATGCCAGTTTGTGGGGATCACGGAAGTCGCCTTGGCGGAACGCATGCGCATGCGCATGAAAGCTAATAAATAGTATGTCTACCTTAATGTACCCCGGAACATGCATAATGGGGTCAGAGCACAGTTAGACTTCCTGGTCTAACCCATATGAATGTAGTACCTTAATAATTGTGTCATTTGAGATTTTGAAAAATTCTTTTTATATGAAATGAGTACAGTAGGACAGGCATACTAGTAGGTTCAGTGCTATGATGTATTTACAGTGCAATGACGCATGTTAGGCAGAGTGTAGTTGGCGTAGTGATATTTAGGCATTTTTTCTTACATGACCCTGCGAATGCAGAAAAGCGTGCTCAGTTTGGTCAATATTGAGGTGCAGTACACATGCATGCATTTTAAGAGAGCCTGAGATATGCTTTTTTGACGAAATTTAATCAGCATATGAGTGACATGACTGCAGTGATTGTGTTAAAATTAAAACAAAATCAGGTCCAGTTTCCTTCTAATCTGACAAAACGTTAACATGGTCGCCAATGGGAAAACCAACTCTCTGTGCCCTAATGTGGCTGACTTGCTTCCTCCCTACTCCAGAATATTCAACCGTTACTGTAGCTCTTGTTGTACTTGAAGGTTGGAGTCGTACTTCTCTGATCAGTTAGCCACAGTTCGCGTACTTCAAAATATCGGCATGATTCGTATTGTGTATTTACGTGTGTAGTATTCGATGAATCAAATAAATGTGCACAATTCGGTCTACATGTTATGGTCTTGTAGAAAAACGCACAAAAGTAGCACTTTAGTCATATTTTTTATTGAAATTCTGATCCACAAAGTGTTTCTTGATGCTGTTTGATGTTATCAAATGACAGCTGAATGCGGGCATGTGTTATTTATGAGATGTCACCAGGCAATAATAATAATAACGTAATTCGCGTGTTCAACCGTTATCAACATTGCTGGCAAATTCTGATCGCAGGTACAACGACGTACTGAATACATCAGTCACGAGCTCTTTGCTAAAGATAACTCTTAATGACGTGTGCAGAGTGCCGCATGATCTTACCGGGAATGTATATTATTGGCTACGCATTGTTTTTTGAAAAATAATTAGAGCTTAAAACAGGCACGGCTTTGTAGGCTCTTTAATGCCGGTGCCGTCACGACCGCCAGTGACGTCACGGAGAACCGAAGACGGTTCATTGGCCATTGTTTGAAGTGAGCCGCGCCTGTTGTGGCAGCTGCTACTCCCGTCTTCTCACGTTTCACACGCATTAACGACATTGATCCCGATTGGTGCGTTCGACCCTGAAATGACGCATGATGGGTTATACGATTTAAGTGACTCCCCATATCGATGTTGAGCCATTTATTAAGGATTATGTTATGAATGAACTTTTGTTGTTGATATCGTTAGTGTTTAACTGAACTGGTCATGCGTGAGCGAGCAGCGCTACCAGTCGGTTTGCAGAGAGAATTCGCATTTAAGACAAACGTCGACCAACTACAAGCATTTCCGCAATGACCACCCCACTATGATCAGGAATAAAGTGCGCAAATGTTGTCTTGTATGAATGCTGATGACGGACACCATTTAGACATCACGGACATTTGGACAAGCTGAATGCGTCAATGGAGGTGCAACGTAATTACCAGTAAGCAGTGGAAGTTTCGGCATGACGTTACCATTCTTCAAAATTCACGCAGAGAACAACTTTAATATTATATTGACGTTGTCAAGATACAAAACACTCTTTAGGAGCAGCTACAAACGGGTGTTTTGTGTGACTTGCCAAGTTAAAATATTTGACCCACACCTACACAGTTTGTGGAACCCTTTCTTGGACGTTCTTGGACCCCCGAGGTTTGTGACACGACGGGGCGGTGTCCTCGGCGCACCTAAAACTACGTTTTTTTAAAGAATCACACGAACCCCGCCTTAAAATGCATGTATACATATTTTCACATTCATCTCATGAACGCGTTGATTCATAGTCTACAAGTAGATTATAGATCCGTATGGTGATTAATACACAAAAACAGCGAGCTAGACATCACACGTTTTTATTGTTAGTCGTTACGTAAGTCTCGCTAAGTCTCGCTTAGTCACACCGCCGACTGCAACGATCAGGCGCCTATTATTTTAGCAACTCGACATCTGTAATCAGGCGATTACCTTAAAACACGATGTAATGGCGCAGTTTTTTAATGGAATTCCATATTTTATTTACAACCGCTGAACATCGCGTAATGATTGCGGCGGGGGAAACGAAATATCCCCCGACTCGCAAATCGACGATTGTACGTGGTGCGTCGTCTCTGCCGTCGTTTCACTAATATACCGACATTAAGCCAAAGATCAACCGTACGTGTTTTTATGACCTATAATTTGTCATCTCCATCGGACTATGCCGCGTAACATTTGATCGATGGCGACATTGATTCATACGATGTCCTTTTATGAGGGACCATCACATGCTTTCTCGTTCAGCATGGCCCGCGCTTGGGCGTTGCTGAAAGCGAGTGATTACGCGGGCCTCGTACGCTATTTTGTAAGGGATTTCACAGAAATTATCCACGCTTGTCAAAGTGGTGTTAGAGTATGAAGTTCAAAGGTCATGGTGTGTGCACATGCGCAGTTCGCTCCGATGTTATTCAGTCTACCCCAGTATGGAATTCGTTCGTTGAAACGGTGGCAAATACTAGTAATTGTATGGTTGAGAAAGGTTGAGGGTTATAAACTCATTTAAATATCATCTTTGGCCAGACGATGTCACACAGAGAAGGCCCTAGAGCAATTTGCTGAAGCCTATTGTCAACTTTACGGAGAACATCCACATATTGTATACACGTACCCGCTCGATATTTTAGACCGCGTGAGTCGGGTTTGCAGAAAAGGATTTCGAAATGTTCAACTGACGCCGTAATAAATTGTTATAAATGAGAAACGACTGTAGCACTGTTGGATGTAGTTATTTCTCTGTCTAGCGACCGACGACACTTTAAGCAGTAATAGGAGTTAAACAAATTTGAAAGATGTTTTCTTGTGGCATGCGCGTGTGCCTGCGTGTTTATGCTTGCATGCATGTATGTTTGTACGTGCGAGCCCACGTGTGTGTGTGTGTGTGTGTGTGTGTGTGTGTGTGTGTGTGTGTGTGTGTGTGTGTGTGTGTGTGTGTGTGTGTGTGTGTGTGTGTGCGCGTGTGTGTGTGTGTGTACGTTTGAGTATGCATGTGTGCGTGCGTGCGTGCATGCGTGCGTGGGTGCGTGCTGGCGTGCGTGCGTGCGTATATACGAAGAACGATATCGTCGCACAATACAGGCTTTAAATCAACATCTCAAATATCCAATTTTATAAATAGCGTTTCTTTTATGCATACAGTTTTACATGTAAAATACAATCTTGTAAAATGTCAAACAAAAGCCAATTAAGCCCACCGTGTCGATCTGCGTGGTTGACAACTGTGACGGTTTGTCACTGCGGTACCACAAAGATCCAGGACACGTACTCGTGTGCGGCTTAGACTCGTGTTCTCCATCTGCTGTCACATCGTCTGCCGTCGACCCGCATCCTCTGTCATCTTGCTTCAACGGACCAGATTATCTCGACGAGTGCTTTCTTCGTTGCCCCCCCGCGGGGGGGGGGGGGTCGCGCAAAAAACCGCGACGCCTCTTAAAGCTGGCGATTAGTTGCGGTAGAGAGAATACACGGAATGGTCTCAAGGAGATTATTTTAAAACGACTCAAAATAACAAGAGATGATCAATTTGGCTCAACGCAGTTGTGGGACACACGTTACCATGACAACGAGAAGTATTTGTCAACACAGACGGACATTGATCAGCGTCGTCGTTGTCATCTGTAAGGAGGATGATAGGAAACTAATCGACTCCGCCGGTCGTTCACCTCTGTGTTGAAGACGTGGTATAGAAAATGGTTTCTTTAATCGATTGGAGCATTTGATATGACGAATGCGTTTTAACGGCGGTCTTTACACGCATCTGGTGCAAATGTGGCTGCTGATGGGACAGTTGCGTTTTGCCATTTATCATAAAAGTAACCATTTGTCGCAATTGTACGGACACGCGCCGGCATGGCAAGCGTGCACGTAGACACACACCGGGACACTTTGGCGCATAGAGACAAGTTGAAAGAAACACAAGCGCGCATATGTCCGTACATACACACGTACGCATATTATGCATGTACATATGGACACACGCACATACCTACTTATACACGTATGTCACACACACGCACACACGCACACACGCACACACACACGCACACATACACACACACACACACACACACATATATATATATATATATATATATATATATATATATATATATATATATATATGAGTAGGTGAGTGAGTGAGTGAGTGAGTGGGTGAGTCAATGAGTGAGTGAGTGCATGAGTGAGTGAGTGAGGATACAAGACACACTCACACACACACATACACACATATATATATATATATATATATATATATATATATATATCCTCACTCACTCACCCATTCACTCTCACACTCATCCACTCACTCACTCACTCACTAATAATACTTGTGTCATTATTAATCTCTCACTCACTGACTCACTGACTCACTGACTCACTGACTCACTGACTGACTGACTGACTGACTCACTGACTCACTGACTGACTCACTCACTCACTCACCCACCCACCCACCCACCCACTCACCCACCCACCCACCCACCCACCCACCCACTCACTCACTCACTCACTCACTCACCCACCCACCCCCACTCACCCACCCACCCACCCACCCTCACACTCACTCACTCACTCACTCACTCACTCACCACCCACCCCCACCCACCCACCCACCCACTCACTCACACCACCCCCCACCCACCCACCCACTCACCCACCCACCTCACTCAGGGTGGGTGGGGGTGGGTGGTGAGTGAGTGAGTGAGTGAGTGAGTGAGTGTGAGGGTGGGTGGGTGGGTGGGTGAGTGGGGGTGGGTGGGTGAGTGAGTGAGTGAGTGAGTGAGTGGGTGGGTGAGTGGGTGGGTGGGTGGGGGGTGGTGTGAGTGAGTGGGTGGGTGGGTGGGTGGGTGGGTGGGTGGGTGGGTGGGGGTGGGTGAGTGAGGTGGGTGGGTGGGTGGGTGGGTGGGTGGGTGAGTGAGTGGGTGGGTGGGTGGGTGGGTGGGGTGAGAGAGTGGAGTGGGTGGGTGGGTGGGTGGGTGGGTGGGTGGGTGGGTGGGTGGGTGGTGGGTGGGTGGGTGAGTGGGGGTGGGTGGGGTGGGTGGGTGGGTGAGTGAGTGGGGGTGGGTGGGTGGTGAGTGAGTGAGTGGGTGGGTGAGTGAGTGGGTGGGTGGGTGGGTGGGGTGAGTGAGTGAGTGGTGAGTGGGTGGGTGGGTGGGTGGGTGGGTGGGTGAGTGAGGAGTGAGTGGGTGGGTGAGTGAGTGAGTGGGTGGGTGGGTGAGTGAGTGAGTGGGGTGGGTGAGTGAGTGAGTGGGTGGGTGGGTGGGTGAGTGAGTGAGTGAGTGGGTGAGTGGAGGTGGGTGGGTGAGTGAGTGAGTGGGTGGGTGAGTGAGTGAGTGAGTAGTGGGTGAGTGAGTGAGTGAGTGAGTGGGTGGGTGAGTGAGTGAGTGAGTGGGTGGGTGAGTGAGTGAGTGAGTAGTGGGTGAGTGAGTGAGTGAGTGAGTGAGTGAGTGGGTGGGTGAGTGAGTGAGTGAGTGAGTGGGTGGGTGGGTGGGTGAGTGAGTAGTGGGTGAGTGAGTGAGTGAGTGAGTGAGTGAGTGAGTGAGTGAGTGAGTGAGTGGGTGGGTGAGTGAGTGAGTGAGTGGGTGGGTGAGTGAGTGAGTGAGTAGTGGGTGAGTGAGTGAGTGAGTGAGTGAGTGAGTGAGTGAGTGAGTGGGTGGGTGAGTGAGTGAGTGAGTGGGTGGGTGAGTGAGTGAGTGAGTAGTGGGTGAGTGAGTGAGTGAGTGAGTGAGTGAGTGGGTGGGTGAGTGAGTGAGTGAGTGGGTGGGTGAGTGAGTGAGTAGTGGGTGAGTGAGTGAGTGAGTGAGTGAGTGGGTGGGTCTCACTCACTCACTCACTCACTCACTCACTCACTCACCCACTCACTCACTCACTCACTCACTCACTCATCCACTACTCACTCACTCATCACGTACTCGTCCACTGCCACTTGTCATTCTCTCGTTCGTTCAGTTCATCCAGTGCGTCACCTGACCACGGGCGATGTCCGAGCATGCTACGTCCGTCCGGCCGCGGTCAGTGTGGTCAGATTCCGACGAGATACGAGTGATTAAACACCCCCAATTACACGGCATATTTGTGATAATCGTCATGCTGATCCGTGACGGATTAGGTGGATCAGGTGCAATAATCCCGTGCCCTCGAACAGTGCTTGTTGGAAGGTGACTGTACTTTGGTCTACATGGTGAAGCAGATCCCCGCGATTCGTGAAAAACTTACTTTCTCTGGTGAGGGGGAATTTCACTTAATGTTGAGAGAAACGTGTTGACCCAATGTAGAACAATATAGCTTAATTCCAGGAATTTGGATAATACAGTGTCAGTTCAGTCCGCGTTGCTTTTTACAAGTGCTTTTTAACAATAAATATGTCAAAGTGAACCGTGGACGTGTCGTATTTAGAAAAAGTCACGTGTCACTGTTAAATACGCCCTCATCTTTAGGAATACGCGTGTTGGATTGTTTGTTGTGCTAAATATCACACCAACACATGATGATCCATGATCTGGTGATCTACTGCGTGACATCTGAAAATATCGTATGAATGTATATTTCGCTTTGTGAAAAACTTGTGGAGTAGAATGTTTTACCATTCTGTAAAAGAATAAAGCAGTTAAAAGTAGAAATTAAGATCCCAAACACGTCACCATATGTTTTTAAACGTTTTACTTGAACCTTCGCTCTGTAAAGACCGCTGAGACATTGCATTCCATTTCTCTAAGACGGTGTCATTCATCACATTTTGCCTGTCATCAATCAACATTAATTTTCAGAAAATGGCGCCCAGCATTGGGCGATGATTCGGCGATTTACGACCTCATTGCACTTAGAAGTCTAGATGGCAGATCTTTGGTAAAGCACGATGAGTTTCTCTATCACACTTAGATTAACAATTACATAATCCGTGGG
>CBDHHR010000564.1:5000-10000 GCA_965263245.1 Metamycoplasmataceae bacterium
ATGTTTTACATTTTATTTAAGGTATTTGATTTACAATTTTTGTTACCTTTGACTTTTGTAAACAAATATAAATTAAATGAGACATAGTCACAATTACATCACTTGTTTTTATTTTATTTGTGAAGACATAAATTTATGTTGTGTTATAGATGACTTTGTAGTAAGTACACATTTTTGAACACAAATATACTCTGGAGACCTGTGTAAAAATAAAGTTTAATATTACTATATATATATATATATATGTATATATATATATATATATATATATATATATATATATATATATATATATATATATATATATATATATATATGTATATATATATATATATATCGACTTACGGCATATATATATATATATATATATATATATATATATATATATATATATATATATATATATATAATATATATATATATAATATATATATATATATATATATATATATATATATATATATATATATATATATAAATCGACTTACGGCATAGTCACAAAAAAGAGTGAGTTCACAGATTCAGAAATTAGTATAATTTTACTGTTATGGTACTCCTTTAGCAAATGTAACTGCGCATATTATTGTAGTTGCGTGCTCTTTGATATATTCCTTAGTAATGCACCATGTGCGTGTTTGCTTGCTACGCCTCTCATCTGTCAAACTCACAACGCACCTACCCCTTTGTTTGTCCTCCAAACTAAAGGACACAGGTGAGTTGGACCATAATCGTATATCATTGCTTTCATTTGGTGTCCAGTCGTAACGTCTCGGCGATGCACTACGTGCTGTGCACTGTGTGTCATGAGCCGAAATGTCGCTGGGTTACTTTGATAGCACATCGAAGGCATAACAGTAACAAATTCAAGTTCTACATGTGGCCGGCCAAAGATCTGCATCTGAATAGAAACATTGACCTGTTTCCGTCGTGTGATTGCAATAGAGACTGGTGAAAAGTTCCATCTGTTTGTGAAGATGACCTATAGTTGGGAATGTGGATACGGTGTAGTGAAAAATCCTGTTGCTGAACAATCCTGCTGCGTCGATCCCTAATGCGCATTTCTGGAAGAACATTTTTGAGGGAGATGTCAGGGTTTTTCTTGTATATGAACTGTATGATATGCTGTCAGATATTATAAAACTGTGGCAGGGGAAATCCAGGACGGTATGCGGGGTACGAGAAACCTATACATTTGACACTTTAAAGCAACTTTCCGTTATTTTTTATCATAAAGATAACCTTCTGAAAATAAATTCAACAAATTATGCTACGAAAAGTACATATGCAGGGAGCCATTTTGTCGACCGCTTGATAGAGATTGCTAGGCAACCTGGATATATCAACTGATATATCCGAGATACTTCCGTCAAACTTTCCCTTCGACAAAAACGTCATCTCCATTCCGGTTAAATATGTAAATTACATTACTACTGCGGCATGACATCTAGAGCAAATATTACTGCAGACATTTGACAAATAAATAGGCACACACACACACACACACACACACACACACACACACACACACACACACACACACACACACACACACACACACACACACACACACACACACACACACACACACACACACACACACACACACACACACACACACACACACACACACACACACACACACACACACACACACACACACACACACACACACACACACACACACACACACACACACACACACACACACACACACACACACACACACACACACACACACACACACATTACGTTTCCATTGTTTACCGTTGAAATGGCGGATAAAATACAAGATACTGATCCTGGTGTTTAACGCCTTACACAAACAAAAACCCGCCTACTTTGCGTCACGTTACCGCTGCGCACCCCGTCGGTCACTCCTATCACAGGACTGTTCTCACCTGACTGTGCAGCAATACAAATTGGTGCGCTATGGCCGCCGATCTTGTTCTCGAGCCGGACCATTTCTATAGAATGCAGTGCCGTAGGAATTGACGGACGTGTGACAAACGCTAATATGTGCCACAACATATTTAAATCGTGTCCAAACATTTAAACATTCACCATATCATTCTGCTGTTAATATCCAGTTATTTTGGTGTTTACTATTATACTAGTATATGATTTTTTATAATTATTTATTTAATAGGGGAGACTGGGGTAAGTTGAACCACCCCTACCCAATGCTTCATGGGTAGTTTTAGCTGAAAGGTGTTGCCACATATAAACATAATAATGAAGCTAGGGGCCAACAGTGTTAGACAAGCTCAAGCATGTTCTGAATAAAAGATCGTTTTGGGGCGGTAAAAGTGAAAATTGTTGGAATAGGTATATGAATTTGTATTATGCTTATTATACAGATCTACATTATTTTGCAGGTAATATGAAACAGTTGGCAAATTAGGCCTCATTCGTAATTAGTTAAACTTACCTACCACGCGTCAGTAGGTTACAATAAGTTAATGCATTTTTATGGTACTTTGCGGGGCAAGTTGAGCCAGTCAGATTGAGGTTAGTTGAGCCATGGATCAACTTGTCACATATCATTTATGACAATACATATAATATATTGTTTTCCTTTCTGTGTCTCCTTGCCATGTGTTCCGTAGCCTACTTCTTCGCCTATCCCCAGTGCAAGGATCAACTTACCCCATCATTTTGCCTGTGCAGATTCTGCATGGAAGATATCACTAGTATGTGTACATGACATGTCGTTGTATGCATTAAAAAATCCGCTTTTCCTCAACACACCCGTAAGACACAGGATTTTCATAACAAAAAAGGGCTTAACTTACCCCGCTCTCCCCTAACATGTTACTATGAATATTAAATTTGTTTATGTTTTACATTTTATTTAAGGTATTTGATTTACAATTTTTGTTACCTTTGACTTTGGAAACAAATATAAATTAAATGAGACATAGTCACAATTACATCACTTGTTTTTATTTTATTTGTGAAGACATAAATTTATGTTGTGTTATAGATGACTTTGTAGTAAGTACATATTTTTGAACACAAATATACTCTGGAGACCTGTGTAAAAATAAAGTTTAATATTACTATATATATATATATATATATATATATATATACATATATATATATATATATATATATATATATATATATATATATATATATATATATATATATATATATATATATATATATATATATATGTATTATATATATATATATCGACTTACGGCATATATATATATATATATATAATATATATATATATATATATATATATATATATATATATATATATATATATATATATATATATATATATATATATATAAATCGACTTACGGCATAGTCACAAAAAAGAGTGAGTTCACAGATTCAGAAATTAGTATAATTTTACTTTTATGGTACTCCTTTAGCAAATGTAACTGCGCATATTATTGTAGTTGCGTGCTCTTTGATATATTCCTTAGTAACACCATGTGCGTGTTTGCTTGCTACGCCTCTCATCTGTCAAACTCGTCGTGTGATTGCAATAGAGACTGGTGAAAAGTTCCATCTGTTTGTGAAGATGACCTATAGTTAGGAATGTGGATACGGTGTAGTGAAAAATCCTGTTGCTGAACAATCCTGCTGCGTCGATCCCTAATGCGCATTTCTGGAAGAACATTTTTGAGGGAGATGTCAGGGTTTTTCTTGTATATGAACTGTATGATATGCTGTCAGATATTATAAAACTGTGGCAGGGGAAATCCAGGACGGTATGCGGGGTACGAGAAACCTATACATTTTTTATCATAAAGATAACCTTCTGAAAATAAATTCAACAAATTATGCTACGAAAAGTACATATGCAGGGAGCCATTTTGTCGACCGCTTGATAGAGATTGCTAGGCAACCTGGATATATCAACTGATATATCCGAGATACTTCCGTCAAACTTTCCCTTCGACAAAAATGTCATCTCCATTCCGGTTAAATATGTAAATTACATTACTACTGCGGCATGACATCTAGAGCAAACATTACTGCAGACACACACACACACACACACACACACACACACACACACACACACACACACACACACACACACACACACACACATACATACATACACACATACACACACAGACACACACAGACACACACACACACACACACACACACACACACACACACACACACATACACACACACATATACATACACAGACACACACACACACACACACACACACACACACACACACACACACACACATACACACACACACACACACACACACACACACACACACACACACACACACACACACACACACACACACACACACACACACACACACACACACACACACACACACACACACACACACACACACACACACACACACACACACACACATACACACATACACACATACACACATACACACACATATAAATAAATTATAATATAATATATATATATATATATATATATATATATATATATATATATATATATATTGCGTTTAGTATTTTCACAAACAATTGATGAACATGAAGGCCACGAAAAGATTGCGAACAAAGATCGAGCGGCGAAACAGAAGACGACACAAATGCGACTAAACCGTCAAATCTCCAGCTAAGACAGTGATCGTGTGTTCCCAAGAAACAAACAAAACGATCGTATATTCCTGAGAAAAAATTTAGTTAACATTAATCATATAACACAAACGTCGTAACGACCTTAGCAGAATGCAGTTACAACACTGATCCGGATACCTTCGCGACTCTACCCAGAGGAAGTGGATATCATTTAATGGACCAGTATAAACAGTGTGCAATTAAGTATTAAAGCTTTTCTATTAACAACTAATTCACGCCTGCCATTAATCCGGGAATTTCCTGGATTCTCTTGTGCATTAGGTTTATCTCCCGGAATTCAGACGAATCTCCCGATTTTCTTTTCAAAATATCAACAATACCCCCTAACCACCCTACTCCTGTCTTCAGGTGTCACCTACCTAGTTAACAGGACAG
>CBDHHR010000564.1:15000-17500 GCA_965263245.1 Metamycoplasmataceae bacterium
AACAAGTCGGACAATAAAAAAAATAAAAATTGACTGTTTTCGGATGGCGCAACTCATGTTATCATCTTTTACTTTTATGTTGTCTATAGATATTTTGTAACTTAATGTTGTTACCAAAACATGCACTATATACACGTGAATAGTTATTATGCTCGCAGACTGATGAATTAACCTAAAACAGTGATGCCATCGGACGGTAGCAATCTGTATAATTGTCATTAGACGGTAATTTCACGACTGCAATTCTCCGTGACGTGGCGCCACCGTTTGTTATTCTCATATGCACATGGACCATAGGTAGGGATGTGCAAAAAAATGATTTACAATGTTTATGATGGTGCATGTCGATTGTATGTATAATAGGTAACAGGATACCGTTTACAGAATTTAAATATCTTCATGCAATCAAACATTATGGCAATTTGAACTTTCAGAAAATTGTTATTATACATTTTGTGACCACTGCACAGCCTGCTCGGAAATAAGTAGCTTGCAGTTACCAGTCGCAAAATATCATTCTAGCTTGATATGTTGTTTTTGTTCCCTCGTGGTGTACCGGGTGGCATTACATGCGATACAAAAGACGTCAGGGAATACTAGAAGTTAACATAATTTATACAAACTGGCAAATGAATGTGCATTTCGACAACAAAAGGACTGAAGCGTCACTGCGGCTTTATAGGCGCTCATTGGTCAAGCATCGGGGGAATGTCTCAATGTGACAGGCGTTGGGAACTGTGTGATTTCAACAGAACGGCCAAAAATAAACCATATGCATGATATTGCTGATTGCATTTGCAATGGTTAGTTTGTTTAAATTGTAGATGTGTAGATCTGCACAACTGTCTTTTGTTATCATTTAAAATTACCATAAAGCTCTACAACGTTTGAATGAATATTCTTATCTCGGTAAACAAACACTTATTTCACCATAAAGTATTATACTATAAATTGTACCATACTAATAACATCCCAGTTCGCCGTAACTGTCACGGACACAACGGGAAATAAAGTTGTCCTGCGGGCGTTTTCACAGACAAAACTACTTCATCTTATAAACAATAACGTCTTCAACGAATAACATTACTTAAAGAGACTGGGATATGTCAATGTGCAAATTTGAAATTCGTGAAAGGATTCACGTAGTCACTATGAGACATCCATTAAGTCAAAACAACATATGAAAATTTAGAACAGATCAATGCGTTTCATACGTGACTTTTATTTCAATAATAATAACTTTATTTTGACACCATCAAATCCGGGACGGCTGTCCCGTTCACGGGTGTGTACATACATGTAAATTTGCGTATACTGATTAAAATAATGGTGACAGTAATAATGATAATAATATAAAAGAATGAGACACTATGATAAAAACCGTGTAAAATTGGCTATGTATAAATTATATAATTCTTTAAAAAATTGAATATTAAACATAGACATTACAGACAAAACATTAGAACCCGCTATACTGCACTGATAGTAATAAAAATAAATAAGATAAATAATATATGTATATATCGTAATAATAAATTAGCTAAAATATAATGTTCGTTGTGTGAAACTAGTTATGTGGAAAATAAAAGTGTCTTTAATTGCTTCTTGAACTGTGTAATGTTGCTGTTGTCACGTATGTTCCTTGGAAGTTTGTTCCACGTAGTGGGTCCTGCACAGGCAAATGCACGGCGGCCGAAACGTTCCAGGTTGACTCTGGGCACCTCTAGCAGTAACCCGCCTGCAGAGCGCAGCGAACGGGAAGGTGTGTGGCGGTGTAGCAGTGCCGCAAGATACTCCGGCGTGCCATTGTATATGGCCCTGTGCACAAGTACAGGTAGTTTAAAATCGATTCGCTTTCTGACAGGCAGCCAGTGTAACGTAACTGCCGCAGTATTGTTGTCATGGACTGCCGGTCGCCCCGCCGAATTTGGATTCTTGGGGATCGACTAAGTCTTCATTTGATCCTTCGTGAAGGCTAGACGATGTGGCTGAAAGGCGCTTTCGTCGTCTGCTGTCTACTGGTCTTCCTGGCGGTGGTTCACTGCGAGGCTGAACGCGGCGAAGCAGCAGCGGTTGAGGGCAGCGAAGACCACGAACTAGATCGGGAGACGCGGGATTTGAAAGATGCAGAAACCAGCGTCGATGAGTACGAGGATGAGGATGTTGCTGTTGACGAGGAAAAAGCAACTGTCGAGCGAGAGAAACGACATCGTACGTCAACATAGTTTGCGACGTTTGTCGCATAAACGGCTCTTTACTGATGTCAACGATAACTTAGGCGGCGAAATGTCTCAGTTTCGACTTGTATTACGTAAAATTGTTAGCGAAAATACTGTTTTACTGCTCTTTATTGACGTCAACAAACATATAAGTGGCGAAATGTCTCAGTTTCGACTGGCATTACGCTGAATTGTTAGCAAAATGCAAACAACTGTGTTGAAGACTCGACGCATATCGTGGAGTACTTAACATACATCGCACGAGTTACTAATTTACTATT
>CBDHHR010000564.1:22500-25000 GCA_965263245.1 Metamycoplasmataceae bacterium
GGGACAGTCCTTGGACCGCTACTGTTCAACGCGTACATCGCACCACTGACGACACTTTTACAAAAGCACAATATTCGCCACCACCTATACGCAGACGACACCCAACTCTACATCACTTTCCCACCAACCGACCACACACAAGCCCTCGCGCGTATGGAAGCCTGCGTACAAGACGCGAAAGCATGGCTCTGTGATAACGGACTCGTGATGAATAACAACAAGTCACAAGCCATTGTCATTCATTCATCAAGCCTGCGTACACCAACCTCGTTAACCTGCGTCAACATATGTGGCCAGCTCGTCGAAACTTCCCCCGTTATACGGGATCTAGGATTCAACGTCGATGCAAACCTAACTATGACGTCACAAATGGCCAACGTGTGTCGCTCTGCCTACTACCATCTGTCACGAATCGCCAAGATACGAGACTCCATCAGTACCACTGTATGTAAGAGTCTCATACACGGACTCGTAACTTCGCGACTTGACTACGGCAACGCAATATTATACGGCATAAGTGATCGTCACATGCACCGTCTGGAAATGGTGCAGCGGTCTGCGGCACGAATTGTCAGGCAAATTCGGCGGGGCGACCGGCAGTCCATGACAACAATACTGCGGCAGTTACGTTACACTGGCTGCCTGTCAGAAAGCGAATCGATTTTAAACTACCTGTACTTGTGCACAGGGCCATATACAATGGCACGCCGGAGTATCTTGCGGCACTGCTACACCGCCACACACCTTCCCGTTCGCTGCGCTCTGCAGGCGGGTTACTGCTAGAGGTGCCCAGAGTCAACCTGGAACGTTTCGGCCGCCGTGCATTTGCCTGTGCAGGACCCACTACGTGGAACAAACTTCCAAGGAACATACGTGACAACAGCAACATTACACAGTTCAAGAAGCAATTAAAGACACTTTTATTTTCCACATAACTAGTTTCACACAACGAACATTATATTTTAGCTAATTTATTATTACGATATATACATATATTATTTATCTTATTTATTTTTATTACTATCAGTGCAGTATAGCGGGTTCTAATGTTTTGTCTGTAATGTCTATGTTTAATATTCAATTTTTTAAAGAATTATATAATTTATACATAGCCAATTTTACACGGTTTTTATCATAGTGTCTCATTCTTTTATATTATTATCATTATTACTGTCACCATTATTTTAATCAGTATACGCAAATTTACATGTATGTACACACCCGTGAACGGGACAGCCGTCCCGGATTTGATGGTGTCAAAATAAAGTTATTATTATTGAAATAAAAGTCACGTATGAAACGCATTGATCTGTTCTAAATTTTCATATGTTGTTTTGACTTAATGGATGTCTCATAGTGACTACGTGAATCCTTTCACGAATTTCAAATTTGCACATTGACATATCCCAGTCTCTTTAAGTAATGTTATTCGTTGAAGACGTTATTGTTTATAAGATGAAGTAGTTTTGTCTGTGAAAACGCCCGCAGGACAACTTTATTTCCCGTTGTGTCCGTGACAGTTACGGCGAACTGGGATGTTATTAGTATGGTACAATTTATAGTATAATACTTTATGGTGAAATAAGTGTTTGTTTACCGAGATAAGAATATTCATTCAAACGTTGTAGAGCTTTATGGTAATTTTAAATGATAACAAAAGACAGTTGTGCAGATCTACACATCTACAATTTAAACAAACTAACCATTGCAAATGCAATCAGCAATATCATGCATATGGTTTATTTTTGGCCGTTCTGTTGAAATCACACAGTTCCCAACGCCTGTCACATTGAGACATTCCCCCGATGCTTGACCAATGAGCGCCTATAAAGCCGCAGTGACGCTTCAGTCCTTTTGTTGTCGAAATGCACATTCATTTGCCAGTTTGTATAAATTATGTTAACTTCTAGTATTCCCTGACGTCTTTTGTATCGCATGTAATGCCACCCGGTACACCACGAGGGAACAAAAACAACATATCAAGCTAGAATGATATTTTGCGACTGG
Source organism: Metamycoplasmataceae bacterium (assembly GCA_965263245.1). GTDB lineage: Bacteria > Bacillota_I > Bacilli_A > Mycoplasmatales > Metamycoplasmataceae > DT-68. Next base: position 24,508 of record CBDHHR010000564.1, read on the forward strand.
TAACTGCAAGCTACTTATTTCCGAGCAGGCTGTGCAGTGGTCACAAAATGTATAATAACAATTTTCTGAAAGTTCAAATTGCCATAATGTTTGATTGCATGAAGATATTTAAATTCTGTAAACGGTATCCTGTTACCTATTATACATACAATCGACATGCACCATCATAAACATTGTAAATCATTTTTTTGCACATCCCTACCTATGGTCCATGTGCATATGAGAATAACAAACGGTGGCGCCACGTCACGGAGAATTGCAGTCGTGAAATTACCGTCTAATGACAATTATACAGATTGCTACCGTCCGATGGCATCACTGTTTTAGGTTAATTCATCAGTCTGCGAGCATAATAACTATTCACGTGTATATAGTGCATGTTTTGGTAACAAAATTAAGTTACAAAATATCTATAGACAACATAAAAGTAAAAGATGATAACATGAGTTGCGCCATCCGAAAACAGTCAATTTTTATTTTTTTTATTGTCCGA
>CBDHHR010000565.1:0-5000 GCA_965263245.1 Metamycoplasmataceae bacterium
ATTTGTCAGCCTAATGTGATGATTAGGCTTACTTACACCCAAAGTTAAGTCGATTGTTCGGCGTAAAAAAGCCCTAGCGAACCTGATGACATAACAAAAGAACTGTAATAATCCAATTAGACTCTGAATTTCTCTGAGCGTAACTTTATGTCTAGCCAGAAATGAGCGTAGTAGCATTCTAGCCTTTAGCAACTTGTCATCGGGTAAGCGCACCTCCATAGCTACTGTATCAATGACAATACCTAGAAATTGAAGTGTTGTACATGGACCCACTGTCTTACTCGGTACTAATGGCACACCGAGCTGGCTGCTCATAGTAATAAAAGCCCGGAGATCAGTCCCACACTTGTCCTGTGACTCGGCTAAAACTAAACAAATCATCCAATACATGAATCACTTTAGTTGCACCCAAGGTATTCATAGCTATCCATTCTAATGCAGTACTGAAAGATTCAAAGATAGCACAAGAGCTAGAACAGCCCATGGGCAGGACAGCATCCATGTAATATAAATCTCGCCACCGAAAACCTAACAGATGTGTGTCGCTAGGTGCCACCGGGATGATTCGAAAAGCGGCCTCGATATCAACTTTAGCCATAAATACTATTGAACGAGCAGATGTGACAAATGAGATGGCATCCTGAATTGTTGCATATTGTACAGTAACGAATTCAGCTGGGATGTAATCATTAACAGAAGACCCTTCAGGGTATGAAAGATTATGAATCATGCGAAATTCGCCAGGCAGTTTCTTAGCGACCACTCCTAGGGGTGAGACTCGGAAGGCTGGATGTGTGGGTGGTATAGCAAAAGGACCTAAGATGCGCTGCAATGATTTCTCCTTTTTTAATTTAGCATCTATCACATGTGGCAACTGAAAAGCAGATTTCATGTTAGCAACGTGGTGATCCAGTTGGATAGGAGCTCCTAAACAACCTAGATGAAATTCCACTGTAAACCCAGTAACCAAATAATTAGTAGCAATAGTATCGTATCCCTGTAACATCCATTTAAGCCTAGTAGGCGACACTGGCGAAGGTACGACTTGTTTAACGGAACCCCCCCTGTTGGTTTGGGGATGGCCTACCTTTGCGGCTAGGACACTTGATCCCAGGATGACCTCCCCCACAGAATCTGCACTGGTGTCTGTACCTACAAGGGTTGAATGGACAAGTACCCCGGGAGTTATAGGTGTAGCAGCGATTGGGGGCAACTTGCGAACCTGCCCCCCGTCCAAGAAAGGGGGTCCTCACCTGAGGTGCTTGCTTAGGGATTGGTCGTTGGTCAGCCATGAGCCAAAGCTGGGAGTGCATCTCGTCCCACTCCCAGCCCTCACTCGCTCGCATGGTACGAAAGGACTCATCGTACCCCCGCCAGTCACCACCCCTCTCCAGCAGATTCCGGATTATGTGTCGATACTGGAAGAGTTTAGTTGCCTGCACAGTATTTCCTGGCTTCAAAAGGTATACAGAGCAAAAGATGTCAAAAGCTTTTGCCCAGGCGTAAAATGTATGCGAGTCGGACTTAGGCTTGGGGGAGACGCAGACCGAGGGTCCCCCATCGGTGCCACCAGGGCGAACTGTCAGGGTCATTTCTTGGGGAACTAAACTGACCTCAGGCAGAAGGGAATATATGTCGACAAAATCATTGGACCAAATCTTCAGACGTGTTTTCTGAGGGACGTGACTGTGGAGGGACAAGGAATTAGTAATGAGGCGGGACACTGTAGCCTGCGTCGGGCCCGGGAGAGTGAGGAAAGTCTCCACCATACCTGCACTAGAGGCCATTGGCGGCTCAATGTCCACGGTAGTAGGCCAAGGGGGGGGGGCAACTGACCCAGCCTCAGGCATGTCCAATGGTGGCAGTGGAGGCTCGGATGGACCCGCGACTGGGACCGGGGTAGCGGATGCAGCACCTGGCAAAACTGACCTCAGCAAGTCCCTGATCTCATCCAAGTCCTTCCGCAATGATGCAGTGGTGTCTTGTCTAACTTGAGAGTTAGCCAGGTGCCGTCGGTGCGCCACCCCTGTGGCAGCCGCAGTGGCAAGGCGTCTCGCCGGATCTACTGAAGATGGGTCCGTCGCCTGCACAGGACGACCTCGAGCTTTCTGTCGGGCCGATTGTCGCACTGGGGCCATACTACAAATTGATATGTAAGCGTTTGACAAAATATAACACAAGTGAAAGAGTCGACACACTGTCAACCAAGAAACTCCAAGTGTATATTAACAATGCCCCAGGTGTATATACGAAAGTCAATTAACCTGGGCAATAAAAGGCACTGGAAAGCAGATACCAACATATTTTCAATGTTATTGAACTTCCCATATAGCAGCCATAACACATCGTAGGATCAATAGCATTGTAATATGCAAAACATTGAAATGTGTATCGTTACTGATATTACCAATCCCAATATTTTATTGGGCCTATGAGACCGCACCGAAGATTTGAAAGTGACGGGTTATGCATTGCCCAAGACAGTGTAACATTATGTATAACACAAAACCCAATGTACAAAGACCATAGGTATCTACTCACATGCATAACAGTAATAATGCCACACAATCATGACAGGTACATATCAGTTGTAGCTAAGAGCCCATAGACATCCGCAACAATTCAACAGAAGTGAGAAAGGGGCAGATAGTGGACGGATATGTAACTCACACTAGTGAAACCACACAGCTGTTATAGCTGACGTGCCCGATACCACACACGGGAGAAAATAACTGACACTATCTCACACAGCTGTTATTGCCGACGTTCCCGATACCAGACACGGGAGAAAATAACTGACACTATCTCACACAGCTGTTATTGCCGACGTTCCCGATACCAGACACGGGAGAAAATAACTGACACTATCTCACACAGCTGTTATTGCTGACGTTCCCGATACCAGACACGGGAGAAAATAACTGACACTATCTCACACAGCTGTTGTTGCTGACGTTCCCGATACCAGACACGGGAGAAAATAACTGACACTATCTCACACAGCTGTTGTTGCTGACGTTCCTGATACCAGACACGGGAGAAAATAACTGACACTATCTCACACAGCTGTTATAGCTGACGTTCCTGATACCAGACACGGGAGAAAATAACTGACACTATCTCACACAGCTGTTATAGCTGACGTTCCCGATACCAGACACGGGAGAAAATAACTGACACTATCTCACACAGCTGTTATAGCTGACGTTCCCGATACCAGACACGGGAGAAAATAACTGACACTATCTCACACAGCTGTTATTGCTGACGTTCCTGATACCAGACACGGGAGAAAATAACTGACACTATCTCACACAGCTGTTATAGCTGACGTTCCCGATACCAGACACGGGAGAATATAACTGACACTATCTCACACAACTGTTATAGCTGACGTTCCCGATACCAGACACGGGAGAAAATAACTGACACTATCTCACACAGCTGTTATAGCTGATGTTCCCGATACCAGACACGGGAGAAAAGTATCTTATGACACTCACACTTGAATACATAGACAGGATGTCCCAAGTCAGTAAGGACCCACAATTTGCGTAAGACGTGGAAACGGATTAGCAGATTGACGTGTAAGGGAGAAGTGTGAAGAAATGGGACATATGACTTGGGATTCGAAATCCTAGGCCAGCACGGTTTTTTTTCCCCACTATCTCACACAGCTGTTATAGCTGACGTTCCCGATACCAGACACGGGAGAAAATAACTGACACTATCTCACACAGCTGTTATAGCTGACGTTCCCGATACCAGACACGGGAGAAAATAACTGACACTATCTCACACAGCTGTTATAGCTGACGTTCCCGATACCAGACACGGGAGAAAATAACTGACACTATCTCACACAGCTGTTATAGCTGACGTTCCCGATACCAGACACGGGAGAAAAGTATCTTATGACACTCACACTTGAATACATAGACAGGATGTTCCAAGTCAGTAAGGACCCACAATTTGCGTAAGACGTGGAAACGGATTAGCAGATTGACGTGTAAGGGAGAAGTGTGAAGAAATGGGACATATGACTTGGGATTCGAAATCCTAGGCCAGCACGGCTTGTCTTTATTGAACATATGAACAATACAACAGCAGATATCCAGGGCAAGTGTGCCCTGTAATGCAACCCTCACGTGAGCAGATGACCCCTAAAACCACATCATGAAACGGTTAAACCACCTGAACGTCAATAAGACAAGCGTTCGCCACCTTCCTCAGTCTCCCCATTATCGCCCAAGTCCCAAACGTTTTAAAGCCACAAAAACAGCACCCTTAACACTCCGCCAAAGCTTGTAGTTCCCGAGATCATTAAAATGAACACCACCCCCCCGAAAAATGTTACGCTGCGACTGCCAAAATCCGCGGTGATACCAAAACGACAAACGTTCAGTGTCGCAAACTGCCTTCAAAAATTCATTAATATCTACAACCCGTTGCGTCCCATCTTCCCAAGAATAGCGGCGAACACACTGGCGTCGAACTATCTGACACACAACAACATGTAACACACCGCGAGCAAGAAGGGATTGCGCATACTCGTACAGGCGCATACCTACAGTAAGCACCGATTCCGGGCTACCGTAAACATCGTTGCCACCGAGACAGAGAACGACGATAGCTGGCATCTGTAAATCCAGCAATCGGTCGACCGCGCCGTCGTCACGAACAGACGAGAAGCTGCCACCCCGAAAACCGGCAAATTTAAAATGGCAATCCGTGCCTACAAACGAAGACCCAGTTCCGAAACGGATACCGGACGACGATACAAATCTCTCCAGCCAACAAACGTGGCTATCCCCGAGAATTAAAGCGAGGGTCGTAACCGCCATACGGTCGCAGAACGTAATGCAAAGAACACAAATTATACTTAGCTGCACCTGGTGAAGGGAACGTGAGCAGTGAAATCGGCAGATGGCAAAATGGCGGCACACACGAGGGTCGAGGCGAACAAAGGAAATCGCAAATTCGCCGAAGGGCCGTCGTTG
>CBDHHR010000566.1:0-6912 GCA_965263245.1 Metamycoplasmataceae bacterium
AGTTCTATTTGACAACATCATTATTTCCATGGCTTTCCTCTTCTCCGTTGTCCTTTACAGTGTGGAAAAATAAAACCACTTCTTATTTTATCTTTAGATTATTTCTTTAAACGAAATTAACAAGGTTTTTCCTTGACCTGCTGCAAATATGCTTACATCTGGTATCTAATATGCGAGAAAGTATCCACTCAGATCTGGTTATTTGCAATCTGTCTGCTGTGGCAACAACGCCGATGACCAGTTGATAACGCATGAAAAAACTATAAAGATATTGAGATTGTTGTGAATGTAGTGTCCAGACATCTACTCAATAGAACGTTACTGGCAAAATGAGGGTGCCATGCATTCGAATTAATTAAGGTACAGTGAACGTGATGTCTACTAGCCGTGGTGTTAACACCAACAGTGGCAGCGGTAAACCCCACCTTGGTCATTGGATAACGAAGTAATGTCTCTGGGGAAGTATCTTCATTCTCTATAAATGTTCGCCACACATATGCAATGGCGTCGTCTTCCTTCCGGCTTTTCTGTGTTTCGTCATCCTATTTGAACGGAAACAATTGAGAAATGAGCCAGATCGTGATGTTATATTTCAGATCTAAACATGTAATTAACAAATATTTTGAGATAAAGGAAATATTACAAATTTGTTCTACAAATCATACGCATGTATGACATCATAATAACCATCACCTGTGGTGCCGAGCTTCTGTCGATATACAATAGTATTGACCACCAAAGTTGTCAGAAACGTCACTATTAATATATCATAGAAACCACTTATTTTGTGTTATATTTTCGATGTACTCGAACCTGGTATTAAGGCTTAGTAATCATCTTCAACAAGCTGCGGAACTCATGTGTAGTATTTTTAATATGTTGGCCCTAAAAGCAAGCAATTTTAGACTTACTTTAAAGACGATCGGCTGATTTAGTACTTGCTTCAATAGGCAGACTACAGTTCGCATCCGCACACTCATTCTCTGCACCATTGCTGTCACAGCATCCGGGCTATGCCGTTTGCTTCAAGAAAAGATGCTGACAAATTATCTACAAAAACTAAAAAATACAGCAAATGCCAGCATTGTTTTTGAATAGCCACTCATTGATTATTATAATTAATATACAAACGTATGTATGTATGTATGTATGTATGTATGTATGTATGTATGTATGTATGTATGTATGTATGTATGTATGTATGTATGTATGTATGTATGTATGTATGGATGGATATATGTATGTATGTATGTATGTATGTAGGTAGGTATGTGTGTGTGTGTGTGTGTGTGTATGTATGTATGTATGTATGTATGTATGTATGTATGTATGTATGTATGTAAGTAAGTATGTGTAAAATTATGTGTGTATGGAATGTGTATGTGTATATGTGCATGTGTTTGTGCGCGTCTACGTGACATGCGCTTGCGTGTCATTGAACGGATCACACATTCAAACAAGGATGTTTGACATGTGCGATTATTTAGAGAATATGTTTGGCGTTAACTATACCTCTTCTGTTCATTAGATCCTCCTACGACAAGTACAAGTGCCACGGTAGGGTCGATGATTCGACGTGGCACCGAGATGACCATATCGTGCCACCAGATCGGCCGGTCACTGAAGGTTTCTGCCGCGACGCGATAACGGAGAAGAAGAACAAGATACAGGAATGTTTGTTTCTACCTCGGACGAATACAACTATGAACTAACCCGGACTATTTAAACAATTCATCATTTCAAAATACACAGAGTTAAGGAAGTATAAAAAGCGGTTAGCTATTTAATTTTAAAAACTTGTTCGGTGTCTGATTGCTAATAGTTGTGTTGGGCCTTTAAGTGGAGATGAACGGGTATGACAAATGCCAGTTTAAAATAAAAACGGCATATTCAACATTTATACTATAACAAATAAACCCGCTTTCGTGCTATAACTTTTCGTTTGCTCGATAATTACCCTCCATATACACAGTAGATATGTCGACAATAAAGAAGTGAAGAACAAACATATAGAAATTTGCTCTATTTAACTTGGAAGGTAGTTTATTTATAGCAGCGACCATTGTCACACATACAAACAAACAAATAAACAAACAAACAAACAAACAAACACACACACACACACACACACACACTCACACACACACACACACACACACACACACTCACACACACACACACACACACACACACACACACACACACACACACACACACACACACACACACACACACACACACACACACACACACGCTCACACACACACTCTCTCACACACACACTCACACACACACACACACACACAACACACACACACACACACACACACACACACACACACGCTCACACACACACTCACACACACACTCACACACACACACACACACACACACACACTCACACACACACACACACACACACACACACACACACACACACACACACACACACACACACACACGCTCACACACACTCTCTCACACACACACTCACACACACACACACACACACACACACACACACACACAAACACACACACACACACACACACACACACACACACACACAAACAAACATCGCACAAATGTAAATTGGCCTTAGTTTACCATCCATCCATTTCTGTGACGTCATGTTCAAGAAGTACGTTTCGTGGCGAGAATCCTGGGTACGTTTCACCTCACTGTACGTATAGACGGGGTCTGGTATGTTCACATATTCTTCCAAAGTCAGCATGTTCCCCTAGATACAATCCGTCGACAAAGGTCTTATTAACCAGGTTAATAAACGCATGTTTTGAAGAGGCAAGCAGAACGCATGTAAAATAGGTTCTATCTGGACACAGTCAGTTCATTTAGCATAGTTTGTTTCTCACTTTTATGTGAATTACACATTTTAACGTCTAAATCTATCTAGCAATACATTACAAAACATCATGATATCATGTTTAATAGATTTATGTGGACATATACCGCAGAAGGACGGGATATACACATATACAACTATACTGCATTACCTCGTATTGATTACAGTAATTACCCGGTAAATGACACTTCGCCTAGTCACGAAGTTATACATTACTAGGCGGTTCAACAACGAAAGATTATTGTAAAACGTACCTTCAATCTAACCCTAAAGCTAGTGTTAACCTTAAACGTGACCATAAACGTAAACCTTTCGTAAACCTAATCGTAAACTTTAGACAACAAACAACCATAATATGACATTTGTACATGCAGAAAAAGCTATCACTTCCACCCGACTTACCATTACACAGGACAAAGACACTCGAAGATTTCCGGTGCAGCAAAGAAGGGTCCACAATGTCCATGTTGTCGCCTTCTGCGAAGCGTGCACCATGATCACAGACGTTTGTAGCGCATTAGTGTTTGTTTCTGCTCGGCGCTATTATACTAAGTCAACCTGGTTCGTAAGCCCCAGCACAGCTCGTATTACTTGGCCAGGATGTCTCCCGCGTTGATTAATTGCTGTTTTAATGGTGGACACACTTTCTTCTACAATTCCTGTGTAAAACGTCATGTAAACGATATCGTGATTCCTAAATATTTAAAGGAAAAACATATCATGCATCATGTGCATTTTCATTCAGACATATGATAGCCAGTTAGTAATGTTTATCACAGCTGCTTTTTGTTGGCTAGTTTCTCGTTCCTGTATTGACTGCATTCTCTCTCTCTCTCTCTCTCTCTCTCTCTCTCTCTCTCTCTCTCTCTCTCTCTCTCTCTCTCTCTCTCTCTCTCTCTCTCTATGTGTGTGTGTGTGTGTGTGTGTGTGTGTGTGTGTGTGTGAGTGTGTGTGTGTGTGTGTGTGTCTGTGTGTCTGTGTGTGTGTGTGTGTGTGTGTGTGTGTGTGTGTGTGTGTGTGTGTGTGTGTGTGTGTGTGTGTGTGTGTGTGTGTGTGTGTGTGTGTGTGTGTGTGTGTGTGTGTGTGTGTGTGTGTGTGTGTGTGTGTGTGTGTGTGTGTGTGTGTGTGTGTGTGTGTGTGTGTGCCTGATGTGTATGGTTGATTTATTTATTTCTACACAAAGTACTGTCATCTTGTAATATTAGGTATATTATATATCTAACACTGTCACAATAAATTCATATATGAGCAAGTATGAATGCAATCGCAGTGTTTAAGTATGAAGTTATTGGTAATGCCTTGCACAGCACAAATATGATTGTAATTTCCTGCAACAGAACACACATTTGAATCTGATCGCAAAACGAAACACGTGCACAACATAAGTATCAAAGTAATCGAAACCAAATGGGCAAAAACTGCAAGAAAACGGTCAAAAAGGAGTGACATGATAAATAAGTGTATGCTTACGTGTGCGGTGAATACCATATACTCATCAACGAAGAAATCTTAATTCCTTCGTTAACATTCAACTAGATATACTGTGCACTACACACACGCTGGTGGTCGCATGAACGGTTAAATCATGATTTTGCAACTGCAAAATGTGTAGTCTAGTCGTATTCAAAATACCTTGAATTGATTCCAAGCTTAACATTTGGTCGCAAACAAAAACACGATTTCTGGCTTCAAAATATCCTCTCAACTTCTTTGCAATATTGGCCGATACACAGCGAAATAATACAGTTTCAGCAATGTTGGCACTTTCGAATGTTAATAGCATGCCAAGAACACACGTAATTAATCCAGAAATGGTCTTGTAATGATCGTTGACCTTTGAGTACTCGTGCGTCTGGACTCCTTAGGTGTGCACGTATGTGCCATATTGGCCGAGATATAGTGAAAAAGATATATTCAATAACGCGGCACTAATTTGCATAAAAATGACACATGGGACATTTTGCTGACTTGTTAACATAGTAAATCGTTTTCTACATATTGTTTCCAATCTAGTGACACCGATAAAAAAAATATTTCTGGTAGGTTGCAAGGTACCCCCTCATTCCGACTAGACTAGTAAGACTATGGAAAAGTCCCTTTAACTGTCTAAAGACCCTTTCGATTTCTTGGCATTTTGCCGAGGGTTTCTTGTTAAAGCAATTTTGCACTGATGACAAATACAGTAATCCTGGTAAGGAGTGATCAACCAAGTTTTCATTGGGTAGGTCTCGCAGTAAATGTTATTCCGAGAATTCGATCAGTCGACTCACTTCTACAATTGTGATATATATCTATCAGAACCTTATTTACCGTCCACTGTTTTGTTATATTAACGTGACCAGTAGTTCGCCATAACCACGTGTATTCATGAAAAGTGAACATGGTAGTAGGGCCTAGAATTGCAGTTTCGTGACCATTCTCTTGCTACTAAGGTTTGTCGATTGATTTGACTTCTATGGACCATTTTAAAAACCATAGCGCCACAAATCTCGTATGAAGACTCTTTTTCAGGTAAGTTGTCCACGAGGATTCCAATTCTGACATCAGTTTGACGCTATGACATCATATTGACCCATAAAACCAAGATGGCCGCCATCTGGTAGAAAGAAAACGTAACTTTTGAAACACTAGAGCACCTAGAAACATGTATGAAGACACTTTTACGGGTACGTCGACCACGAGGATTCCGATTCTGACATCAGTTTGACGTTATAACATCATTTTAACCCAGAAATCTAAGATAGCTGCCATCCGGTCAAAGATGGCCGCTATCCGGTAGAGCGAAAACATAACTTTTTGAACGAGAAGGGTTTTGGAGTTTGCATTTATACGGTATGTAAATAAGTAGAAAAACAATACTTGTAATGTATGTTCAATGAAAAAAATGTATCGTCAAAACCCAGTTTACCTTGGTATTGCTGTACTTTAAGCAAACTACCTCCATAAGGATATATTGCAGTAAAAACCAAAATAGTTGATGAAAGTATGACAAGAGGGCTAATTATACTTCAAGACAAGCTCTTTTGAATAGCTGTAACTTCAATAGCTATCACATGAAACCACTAAAAACATGTCAACAAATCAATGTGACATTGAGAAATATATGATCAGTCGGAATCAGAGCATTCTGCCAGATTCAGATTCAACTGAATTCTCCCTCCTCTGTACATCATCATCTCACTCATCCTCATCCTCGCTTGCATCTTCCCGCTCTCTTCAGCTGGCCCTGGTGCAGGTAGGTGCGTCGGGAGAGCAGGTCGCATGTGGCGGACAGGGCTACAGCGACCACCACCAGCTCCCAGCCAGACAGGTGGCACATGAGATACCTAAGTAGTTGGCGCGGAGGCAGTGTTGGTGTAGGCTATCTGCTTCTGGAGGGAGACGGATGAATGGTTTGTTTTTCATTCTCTTCCACTTCGCGGCACGGGCCTCAGCTATGGTGCTACTCTTGTTGTCGCCGTAGATGACATGTCGTGTGAACTCGAGATGACTGCTCCGAGGTGACCGCTGTCGCGACATACGCATCTATATCAGCGGCATCAATGACAACAAGGCCACTGTAGCCTGACTGGCGCAACACTGCGTAAGCGGAGAAGATGACAGTGTCAGCCTCAGACTGGTCAAAGCCGCAGTTCTGCATCGGTTGTTAGGTTGACACGTTGGTGCAGTGGGCGTCAAATGAGTAGATAATCTTTGCATCAACATTCTGTGCTAGGTGGGTCAGGTAGCTGCATATCAATTCTTGCAGCCGCCCCTTGTTGCTGACGCTACACAACAGCGTTTTGAACGCTCTGGCACAAGGGAAAAGGTCTGCCAATTGCATGTAGGTGTAGGGGACACATGCCTTACCCTGTACCCGCAAGTTGACTGAGGTCAGCATCGCCATGGCGTGCAAGGATAATGGATGACACCATGTGCACGTAGTCCGACCACTTGTATGGGGTGCCATTTTGCGTCTGCCGATCCTGCCAATGTTGGAGTTGCCATACCCATGTCGACGACAGCGACGTAGGGTTCCTGCAGGTCTACATACTGCAGAGAGAGCTTCT
>CBDHHR010000567.1:0-10000 GCA_965263245.1 Metamycoplasmataceae bacterium
TGCGCCTGTGCGAGACGGCGTTCTCGTTCGGTCGTAAGCGTCGTAAATGAGACACCTGCGGTCACCAGCCTCATTTGTAGGTTGTTCTTCTCGCGTTTGTCTGCGGCGTAGGCTTGCAGATCGCTGTTGAGCAACCACTACTGGATAGCCAGGTCCAGTTCACAAACGCCACGATCTCTTGTCCGTGTGGAGTACTGCAGAGCAGAGCGGAGCGGACATGCAGTGGTCGATGGTGTGGGACATGCAGCGTGTTCTTTGTTGGACAGCATCGCATTCACAAGTAGCACTTTCATGTAGACCCCCAACTGTGCATGTTAGCATTGAAATGTTCAACGCATGTTCGCAGGCGGTTTAAATTCGTCCAAGCGTTTCGTGAGAGGTCAGAACCAGACAAATGGACAGGTGATACAAGAATGAACCTATATATGTAGGGAGATTCCCTCTTTTCCTCCCTCCCGTCCTCCTTCCTTCTCTCTCACTCTCTCACCCTCTCTCTCTCTCTCTCTCTCTCTCTCTGTCTCTGTCTCTGTCTCTGTCTCTGTCTCTGTCTCTGTCTCTGTCTCTGTCTCTGTCTCTGTCTCTGTCTGTCTGTCTGTCTGTCTGTCTGTCTGTATGTCTGTCTGTCTGTATGTCTGTATGTCTGTCTGTCTGTCTGTCTGTCTGTCTGTCTGTCTGTCTGTCTGTCTGTCTGTCTGTCTGTCTGTCTGTCTGTCTGTCTGTCTGTCTGTCTGTCTCTTTCCCGCTCTCCGTATCTCTCTCGCTCTCGCTCTCGTTCTCGCACTCTCCCCTTCTCTCTCTCTCTCTCTCTCTCTCTCTCTCTCTCTCTCTCTCTCTCTCTCTCTCTCTCTCCCTCTCCCTCTCCCTCTCCCTCTCCCTCTCCCTCTCCCTCTCCCTCTCCCTCTCTCTCTCTCTCTCTCTCTCTCTCTCTCTCTCTCTCTGTCAAATGAACCCAAACATTTCATGAATTTACGTGCCTTATTGTTGAAAGGGTATCGTAATTTTAAACGTTATACATTTGCCCATTCGTTGTGTAGCAGTAGAATAGTATACTACTGCACAACTATTACACTATTATTTTTATATATTAAATAATAGTGTACTTTAACATTATTAATTGGTATAAATTATTTAACTCAACAAATGAATACACAATGGTAATTAGTTATCAATATTTTGAGGAAAATTTTAAAAACTAACACATTCCAGCTGGACTTCTGTAGTACCACAAACTGGTTAAGCACAACTGACATTCATTTGTTTTATACTTCAACTTTTGCAACAACAAAGTTCATCGAGCAATATTCCAATTAATCTAATATGACAATGTAGTAGATTTCTCTGTAGTATCAGTGTTTTTATATATCTAGGGGCAGAATTAAGTCCCCTACCAATAAGGAACTTTTAACGAATCTTAAAGTACGATTGACATTTGAGAAAAAAATTGCCAATCAAGTTGAGATAGTGAACCGTGTGCATAATTAAAAATCACTCAAAATAAACAGTGAAAGGAAGTTGATATACAACCACGTAGTATTTAACTTTTACCACAGAGGGGGTCTATCTACAAGATCACATCGGCCACACGTTTAGCATGTCATAAACTACAATAGAAGCAAAGAGGCAATTCATTTGTTATTTCTTTTCAGTAATTCGTATACACCGACTTCGAGGGGGGCTCCAGGCACGCGCCAGGCCAGGGGTCAAGGGAGAAGGTCAATGGACCTAATCTATATATTATCTCCACTAAGTGCACGCTAATGGCGTGAGGCAGTTGGTATATTTATTAGCGTCCAATACCCTGGATGTCTTGAAATGGAGGCACATAAAGGTAGGCCTCCGTGTGCAGTTGTCTTCAACTGTAGGACGGAAGTGGATACTATTTTTAATTATGCTATTATCGGTTTACCTTTTGTCTATGTTAATTCGATTGATGTCGGCAGTCGTTGTGAGACAGACCGCTAGATGGCGACACGGACTATCACTGGGAACGGCCTGGGACAGACAAGTAGAGCCGAACGGACCGACGGACCGACGGACCGACGGACCGGCGGACCGGCGGACCGGCGGACCGGCGGACCGACGGACCGACGGACCGACGGACAGACGGACCGACGGACAGACGGACCGGCGGATCGACGGACCGACGGACCGCCGAACCGACGGACAGACGGACAGACGGACCGACGAACTATCGTCGTATTTTGCTCACCAGAAAGAAAGTCGGCGGAAACGGCAGAATGTGTGTAGCCCACTTCTAGTGTTATTGTATTAACGTATTAACGACCGAAGTAATATAGAGTATTATTTCCCAGTTAACCTCCTACTTCGTCACACGCTAACACTGAGGTCTAAAATGGGGCACGAGGCAAAGTGATTGTTTACACTGGTGACACCACGCCTGGCTTTCGACAGCAATGAAATTGTTGATGAATGTTTTCCTATGTGTTTAAGGGTAAATATCTTTGACATCCTATAGTGTATATAATATATACACGACTGTGTTCAAATGAATGCAAACCAAGCACGTAATTGCACTGTTTCACGTAAACAATTCAGTTCACTATATTGTCCTAAGAAAGATCTTCGTCATCACCTCGTGTACTAAAATTACATACAGTACATATTAGACGTACAATGTATATTTGAATATATATATATATATATATATATATATATATATATATATATATATATATATAAGTGCCAAAGAAGATATATGAAATGTAGACATCAATATTACTGGTTCGACATTCTGATCAAACATGTCCTGCTGTACCGTGTCGTGCACCGGTACCTCCTTCAGACGGGAGAACACGGTCAGAATCAGCAGCGACAGCATGAGCTTTCCTCAAAACTGCACAGTCGAAATCTAACAACATATCGGCGCATTGCCGATCGTTTGAATCGCGGGCTGGCCGAGGGCGTGGAGCCTGGGGCAGGCGTGACCGGCAGGTCAAAACGGACGGCAGTATCCTGTCGTACAAACAATAAAAAGAGTCGGCAGCAAGCGACGTCTCC
This sequence comes from Metamycoplasmataceae bacterium, assembly GCA_965263245.1. Lineage (GTDB taxonomy): Bacteria > Bacillota_I > Bacilli_A > Mycoplasmatales > Metamycoplasmataceae > DT-68. The sequence goes on from CBDHHR010000567.1 coordinate 3,019, forward strand.
TGTCTGATGCTGACATTGTCGATAAAGAGACCTGCGTGGCGGCTACGGTATCAGCGGCCACTCTGCCATGCTAGTTTGCGCATGTGCCTCGTATCAACTTCCGCCTCAAAACGGCTTAGCTGTTGTATGTGTGAACGCTCCCAATCTCCAAACTTAAACCAGTTTAACTAAACTGGTGTAACTAACTCGTTTTAATTCTATTGGTGTGAACGCAGCTATTAACCGTAAATTTACTCTGGTTATAAATAGATGAAAAAGTAAAATTGGACCCACGCATAGGGTCCTACCGATTCGTTGCGCATGATGTGTATCTAACACATGTGGCCCTTGTAACCCCCCGGCCAAACCTGTGACCAAGGCCGGTGTCGGTGACCAAGCCCATATCCGTGGCCATCAACTAATGGACCACCTGTGGCAAACCGCTTCGCATTTGTGCGGATTCCCCTCCTTGTCGATCAAGCGCGAGACATTGTCTCCTTTTGTCCGCGAGCTTCGCTGTTATCGTTGTGGACACGGCATCAGGTATCCAAGAAGCCCGTCGTCTGCCTTTGTTCCAACTGCAGACGAATGCTGCCACCCGGCCGATTATCACGCGTAATCACCGCTGTAATCACGTCTCTTTATCGGCCGTCGTAGTCGCAGTCGGGCCGGCGCACGACGCTGACGGAAGCAAGCGGATGTCGAGAGACGACGCGTCGGCGGTGTTCCTTCAGTCAGCCCAGCACTTGGCAGGCTTCCGGCTGCAGCTGAGTGACTCCGAGACGCATTGACACGTTCTATTTGTGACAACCCGCACGCGAAGTCGCCGTAAACAACGAGACAGACCCGGCCCGTGACAGTCAGTCGTCTGTCGTAGTTCCCGGTCGACCGCGACAAGAGCACGACTTCATCACCGACTACAGAATCGCTCTCTGTTCTGTTCTGCGCCGTGCGATGATCCCTCCCTGTGCTCAGTGAATCCGTCAGCGACAGCGTTCTTTGATGATCTATTGCTAATCTAATTTGATTAACCGTTTTCGTAATGGGCCCTCTGGGCCGCTTACGACACTCTTCATTATATCGCTGTCAGAGAGGCCTCGCCGCTCTCCCCGCCCGCAGAATAGTGCAATACGCTGGAGACGTCTTCTTCCCGGCTTGACGACACCTAGCACTTAGCGGGGATCGTGTCTCGGCTCGTCCCTCTCCCACAGGGACGGCTGGCCTACTAAGGCTTCACGCCCTGTTGGATTAGTGGCACTTGCGGAGCTGTGAATCTGGTGGATTGGGATAATTGTCGCTGTCGTTCGGTTGGACTGTGACTGTTTTGTCACTGTGGGCGACATCGTCATTAACAGTGACAGTCAATAGGGAACGTAGGCCCCTACTGCACAAGTTATGAATGAAACATTACGTGAAACACTAATTTAAATATGTATTTATTATGTCATGTCGTGCGTCGTGCGTCGTGCGTCGTGCGTCGTGGCCGTGGCCGTGGCCGTGGCCGTGGCCGTGGCCGTGGCCGTGGCCGTGGCGGTGGCCGTGGCCGTGGCCGTGGCCGTGACGTGACGTGACGTGACGTGACGTGACGTGACGTGACGTGACGTGACGTGACGTGACGTGACGTGACGTGACGTGACGTGACGTGACGTGACGTGACGTGACGTGTTACGTTACGTTACGTTACGTTACGTTACGTTACGTTACGTTACGTTACATTACATTACATTACATTACATTACATTACATTACATTACATTACATTACATTACATTACATTACATTAAAGTCATCACAATCTCTGGATTATGATCTCAGAAAGAAACATTCACATTCATATATTGATCAATTGATTATTTTATTTTATTTATTTACATAATGGGCTGTTCAGTTGGTTTACTAGGGTAGGACTACGTTCGGGGTACATTACGTTGGGGGTACGCGTGCTACTCGTGTTGCTGAATAAAAGACGACATCTTACATAGAACTTGTGGCTCGTTTAGGCGGCACGCAGGAGCAAAACCAGAAGGACGGCAGAAAATGTCGTTGTCATCAATGACGTGACGACTGTCGTAACGTCGTGTTTAGCATTGAAGACGAGCAGAGCGCCACGCAGCGGACAGCGCGTTGCTACGGAAGTGACGTAACTGACGCCATTTCCACATATTCTAGAACTGGAAGAAAGATTTCCGCATTAACCCTGAATACGGCAACACAATACAGCGGGCTGCGACGGAAAACGTACAAGGTACTTGCAATGACCCAATGGGGGCAGTGGCGTTGTTGCCATCAGTTGTTCGAGGTGGTCCGCTATAAGACCTTGAGTTTTTGTCAGAGTCACCCGACTGGTGTAAAGGTATACTATTGCGCCAGAGTATTACTGACCCCAACCTACCTGGCAACATTAACCGTGTATAAAACCGCCCGTGGATAATCTTATACCAATATTATGCTGCCTCCCAGTATAAGATTGCCCCCTATAAATACCATGCTAAAATACGACAAAAACAATAATCCTAATGCAAAGTGATTTGAAAGCGTTAAACATCACCCTAAACCGTATTTTAATCCCAGCCCTATACCTAACTCTAAACCTTGCCCTAAGCTTAATACTAAATAGGATCATAATTGTAGTATAATTTAACTTACTTTGGAGCTTAATTGTCGACAACTAAGCTCCAAAGTAAGTTAAATTATATTACAATAAACCATCCTTGGAGCCATGAACAATATATTCAACAGGATTATAATTGTTTTAATAATTAGTCGCCAATCGTCATATACGGTTAAATTATCATTGCCCCCCCCCCCACCGTTATATTACTGCCGGGGGGGAATCAGAACCTGCAATTTTATACCGCTACACCGGGTCAAAGCACACTCTCTAACACAAAGCTATTGACGCGTATTTCTAAGTATTTATACAAACCCTTTGCATGCAGATTCAATGCAGGCATTTGTTGTGATATTGAAATAATTGTATAACAATATGTGTGCATCGCTGAAAGTTCCTACTGCATTATCAACTATCCAAGCAAGCAAGTAAGCAAGTAAAATATTTATTTAGTTATGGTGGCCTTGTTATGTGTAACCATAATCGTGGCCAATATGCCATCTCACAGTGCACTCTTACGGCTTCATTTATATAGGTTTTGATAATATACAAAAATATAATTCACATTAAATATACAATTCACATAGCTCCGTCATTGGGGCTAAGTGAACAATAGACCAACATTAGCATACCTAAGTAAACTGTAGCTAGCAAATTACATAACAAAACACACTGATAAAAAATAAAATGTTGATAATGAAAGTTGATGTGCAGCTGTAGATGTCATAATTATTATTTTAAGTGTTTATAGGTTCATGCCACATATTAAGATCATGAACGTGGAACAACAAAAACTGGAGAGATAGTATTATATCAAATGCTCTCACTATTGTTTTCTAACACAGCACCAAGATGTCGATTAATTTGGCGCGCAAATGCATTGCACCGCTAGGTAGCTGCTATGATTTAACACACACACACACACACACACACACACACACACACACACACACACACACACACACACACACACACACACACACACACACACACACACACACACACACACACACACACACACACACACACACACACACACACACACACACACACACACACACACACACACACACACACACACACACACACACACACACACACACACACACACACACACACACACACACACACACACACACACACACACACACACACACACACACACACACACACACACACACACACACACACACACACACACACACACACACACACACACACACACACACACACACACACACACACACACACACACACACACACACACACACACACACACACACACACACACACACACACACACACACACACACACACACACACACACACACACACACACACACACACACACACACACACACACACACACACACACACACACACACACACACACACACACACACACACACACACACACACACACACACACACACACACACACACACACACACACACACACACACACACACACACACACACACACACACACACACACACACACACACACACACACACACACACACACACACACACACACACACACACACACATACACACACACACACACACACACACACATACACACATATATATATATATATATATATATATATATATATATATATATACATATACATATATATATATGTATACATATACATATACATATACATATACATATACATATACATATACATATACATATACATATACATATACATATACCTGTACATGTACATGTACATGTACATGTACATGTACATGTACATGTACATGTACATGTACATGTACATGTACATATACATATATATATATATATATATATATATATATATATATATATATATATGTATATATATATGTATATATATATATATATATATATACATATATATATATATATATATATATATATATATATATATATATATATATATATATATATATATATATTACGTGAATTGTATATTTTATCAAAACTGTATACTTGTGAATGTATGTTGTGAGATGGCACTTTGGATACATGATGTAACACGTGACATGGTCACCATCATAATACTTTCATTCATTAACTTACTTATTTACTTACTTACTTTTTATACAAACCAGTGCTAAAATAATCAACATATAATGGCGTACATGGAAGACCTTCCAAAAACAGGAAACAGGACACTTGGCGCTTCTGTCGCTGTCACTCTGCGTCAAGTATGATTTCTCCGTTTGCTAGCAACGCCCGACTTTACGCGTCTATCGCTGTTGTCTAAAACGACGACTCGGGAACACAACACACTCGTCGGACACGGAACCTATAGCGATCTTCACAGCCCGTCACTAACCGACGACGTCGCTGGTCTCCGCCAGCGCGTGCAACTGCCGCCGAGAGCCAGCGAGCCCCGGCCGACGTCTTGCTCGGTGAGCGCGTCTCGACCTGGCGTCCTCGGGGGAAATCAAGCGTGCTGTCGGCGCAGGATGTGTGTGTTTAGAGGCCGGTCTAATCAATCAAGTACCGCGGTAGACGACTACGTCGGCTTGTCGACACGAACGTCCGAGCAGAACGCGGGATCCTCGGCGGGTGTTTCGTCGTCTTTCACAATGGCCCGTGTCGTCGGTTAAGCCGACCATCTGTGTGGGGAGGCCGCACGGAGAAGGTCAAATCACTACGACCAAAGAACTAGTTCCGTTCTTTGTAATTACTTTTCTAATCCTACCATGCTAGGTTTTTCGCGCTGTTAGTTTAATTGGTGTGGATCACTGTAGTTTTATCGTGCCGTAATAAATTCGTTAGGGGAGACCTGGGCTAGTTGTAACAAAAACAACATATTTCAGGATTGCGGGTAGGTTTCTTAACCGATCGAAACTGTTGTCATGCCAAAGGTCCCCACATATATCCCGCAGATAACTGGTGCATAATTAAATGCCTGGTTTATTACATGTTTGTGGCATAATGAGTTATATGAGGTGTCCTAAAGTGTTTCAAGTTACCCCAATACGGTAGTACCTCTTTTCCTTTAAAATGGCGTAACTTTATAGCGTCTCCACGGATTCAGGTGATATTACACGTGACATGCTCAAATCTATTGATGAACATACAAATTTGCATAAGCAGTTTTGTCTTCAAGCCCCCTGTTACAATTGTCCCGTGTTACAACTAGCCCCGGTCTCCCATATGTTGTTTTATTTTACTATGTAAACGCCAAAGCTGTACAGACTTTATATTATATGAAGACAATTATATTATTAGTAAACTGGTGTAATTTGCACATGAGTAGGATACATTGTGTTTGGTAGTTTGCCATCTCGGTACAGGAGCGCTGGGACATAACTTTTAATTGAAGATCACACAACTGCTTGCGCGTTGTCACACTACACGGACCGGACCCGCATATATGAAGAACGAACTGCAATTTTGTTGCAAATACACTTAATATATATATATATATATATATATATATATATATATATATATATATATATATATATATATATATATATATATAATATAATATAATATAATACTAATCATGATTTCCTATGCGCCAATATCCTCGAAAAATTACGCGACGAAACCAAGGGATTAAGTAATCTCGTAATCGTATAACAATGCGTGAATCGTCGACGGAGGAATGAAGGTACTAGGAATCTAAGGAGGATAGGATACTTTAAAGAGATAGGTTTTTGGACGCCGGCGGAAAGAAACTATATTTCCTTCTTTGGCAGGAAACGAATTCCACAGAGTTGGTGGAGCAACCGAGAAAACGGTGTCTTCCCGTTATAGCTACTTCCCGTTATAGCTACTTCCCGTTATAGCTACTTCCCGTTATAGCTACTTCCCGTTATAGCTACTTTTTATTCCCGTTATAGCTACTAATTAAGTTTGACAGTTGAACTAGTCCCATTATAGCTATTTTTCTATTTCTCCATTTTACAATGTAACAAGATAAGGGAGCATTAACTATTTCATTTCCATCCAGCTGATGTCCATGAGGGGTGGACGGCTTTGATATAAGGAATTTCAACAAAGTCATGTGATAATTTTTAACGAGTACTTTGTGGAGACATGGCTTGATGATGATTAAAAAATCACCATGGACATGTGGAATGTCTATGTATATAAGTATATATATATATATATATATATATATATATATATATATATATATATATATATATATATATATATATATATATATATATATATATATATATATATGTACACATACATACTAGTTTATTTTAACACTAAACATTTGGACCAGTTCAAGCATTCTGTGTCAAATTTAAGCGAAACAATGGCTTGGATGCTGACTGGGATTGACCTAAAAATGTGTGGGATGCATAGACTCATGATCATAAACCGACACACAAAATTTCATACAAATCGAAGACGGTCAT
>CBDHHR010000568.1:0-8272 GCA_965263245.1 Metamycoplasmataceae bacterium
CTAGGATTGAACCACACGCCTGTGGGCATTCGATACCCTGATATCATAGCATGGAAATGGACACTTGTGCGGTCATCGATACCACGATCTGCGCCGACATGTTCGATATCTATGAAGTTGTAAAGTAGCGTGTTACACCCAACACGTCATTCGTAAGTGGTGCGAAAAGGTATCAATCATGATGCGAGAATGTATAAGTTAATATCCTGACCTGCTGCGACAAATATTACATCATATTTTGAATCAGTATATTGGATTTAATCTAAAAGGTTACTTTTATCCAACTAGCAAAAATTGCAATATTGCAAAATAGACAAAATGGATTAAGTGCAAGAAATCAAAATGAAATCCACGAAAACGATTAAGTACTACGTGGAATATGCACGTTATTACGATATCGGTCAAACGTTATTACGTTATCATTATCAGGCAGGAGCACGTTATTACATTATCTGTCAAAAATCATTACATTATCAGACCAGCAAATTTATTGTATTACCGGGTGACTTTATTACATCATCGGGCAGTTATTACATTATCGGGTGGTCTTTATCACATTATCAGGGACTTACTATATTAACAGGCGATTAAATTAGGCCTACATTATTGTTTGTAACAAGCGTCGCCTCGTGTGCTAGACATAAAAAAATGTGCACACAGAACACCAATATATTCTACCTATAGAGCCTATGTGTATACAAATGTATGCGTTATTTTTGTAATTATATAATTTATATTCTTGTCTCGCATAATTATATGATGAAACAGCATTTTACATATACATGTAACATTACAGACGTATATATATATATATATATATATATATATATATATATATATATATATATATATATATATATATATATACGGTCGACCTACGGCTTAATTACCCAACTCATTTCCGTCGACACTGACTGGCATGGAAGCTGCTGCTACTGTCGCCTGTCCTCATCAAGTGACTCTCTTAAGGTCCTGATGCACCAACAGACAACGCCGTACGACAATGCAGCGTGTCTGATGTTTTCTGGCTATGTTGGATGGCCTCCTATCGCCACATGTTTGGACAGTCTCATACAATGCTAACGGTTATATATAGGAAAAGCTCAAGAAAACATTTCCAAATTAAATTGATTTTATTCAGTCCAACGTGGAATCGCTACAAAATGTGTACCGGTCGTGTCCAGACCAGTTTCAACTCGGCACAGGAAAATGTAAATGCAGCACTCAGATTCCAACTTCTATGAGAAATCGGCTCTATAACTCTATAACGCATAACATAGCATACGTTCAACTGAAGCTGATGATGGAGTCTGTTTTATCAGTTCACCGTAAAACCATCGTACTAGCGTCATCCTAAATCGCCTCCAAGCAGGGTATCATTTACGAAAACGTGGGTTCTTGCAGTCACTTTTGCGCTCGCTGACTAGCTGTTGCATCGCTGTTGCGTCTGCCGAGACCCCGTCCATCGCGATGACCCGTCGCTCCCTGAAACATACCAGTACGGAGGTCAGTGGGACCAATTCAAATTAAGGGGGCAAAAAGGATGCATTGGAGTATGTGAATAAGGAAAAGAAAAGCTTATGACATGGTCACTCTATGGTCTGTGGTCCCCCGGTTTCATCCCAGTGCACACGAGGATTGTATTAGTTTATACCTGTTAAACCTGTCCCTAGACAAAGATTTCTGAAGCTATCGCATTGACCGTTTACCAGCTACTGCTATGGTACATCCTCTGTTCTCTGTGTACACACAGCTTCACCGGTGTTCGCTTAAATTTACTCTCTTTTCTTCGTGGTCGCCTTCGTTCTAGCCATCACACGGCCCGACTTATTTTTACTATAAGAGTGTTGTATTGTAAACATTTCCACCTACTTTAGAGGACTTTATTGGAAAGTGCCAATTCTTACAATACAACAAAATATTGGAGCCACGAAAACTATCTTCCTCATAGAAAGTGTATTTGAATATTTAAATTAGCCCTCGGATCTCTACTCCCTCAGCTGGATAACCCTCCTCGTAAAAGTGCTCGAAACGCCACCGCGCGAAACGGCACCACCAGATCTGCCTGTCTTGCGATGTCCTCCGCTAGGTGGAGCCCTTCCAGTACTCAAGTTTGTCTTTCCGTCGTCTCGCTCTATTGGTTATCTCGTAGTTTACTGATGTGTCGTCATGCTCAGGTCCACATTTATCTTTTGAATTGTTCAATCCATCTATGACCTTCGTCTTCTTACAATTAATCACACGTATCGTTGTGGTGGTGTCGTGTTGACTTGACTTCAAGCAACAAGCCATCGTTTAACACTTGCTTGATTTTCTATGACCTCGTGCCTTCCTTATGACAGTAGCGAGGTATAATCTGGAATCAATCGTAAATGACCCATAATTAACACATATACAAAATGTGTATGTATGTATGTATTACTGTATGTATGTTAACGCCACAACGCTGACAAATTCCTTGTGCATTTTTAAAGTTACTTGGTAATAAACTGTCTTACTTACTTACTTACTTACTTACTTACTTACTTACTTACTTACTTACTTACTTACTTACTTACTTACTTACTTACTTACTTACTTACTTACTTACTTACTTACTTACTTACTTACTTACTTACTTACTTACTTACTTACTTACTTACTTACTTACTTACTTACTTACTTACTTACTTACTTACTTACTTATTTAAGCAAGGCTACATAACCGTCTTTTTTCAAGTTATTGTAACGGCATACAGTAACACAAGCGAAATATCTATACTAAATACGGAAATAATGCAACACAATAGACACTTACAATGTGGCCTGTCAGCAGAATAGCAAAGATGTCGCCGCCGGTCAACGGACGCAACTTCAGCAGAGGTGGTACATGATGTCCATCCGTTATCTTGTATTCTACAGGTCCTTTTCCGTATTTTGAGTTGTTAAATGCACCAGTGACCTTCGTCTGTTTTCTTACTAACTGTACGTATGCTAGTGAAACTATTTGAGATAACTGCCTATGACATAGCTAAGGTTTATAAGAAACTCGCGTGCACTGGAAGAAACCGTATTGTCTGCTCACGTGGCATTCCCCAAACACAGACCGCTTCCGGATTATTGTTAAACTGACACTAGCATTAGCTTTAAGCGCGACGTAAACGAGACTAGCTAAGACCCCGGAAGTGCCTATGCATGGGGATTGCGGCAGGGATGTGGTGTGCACCAGCACACTCGTTGTGGCCACATTTTAGAGACAGATGGGTGGGAGTTTTGGGCGGTTGGATGGATGGATGGATGGATGGGTGGGTGGATGGATGGATGGATGGATGGATGGATGGATGGTGGGTGGGTGGATGGATGATGGATGGGTGGGTTGATGGATGGATGGATGGATGGATGGATGGATGGATGGATGGATGGATGATGGATGGATGGATGGATGGATGGATGGATGGATGGATGGATGGATGGATGGATGGATGGATGGATGGATGGATGGATGGATGGATGGATGGGTGGATAAATGGATGGATTGATGGCTATGTGGATGGACTGACGGATGGGCGTATGGATGGTAGGGTGGTTGGATGGATGGGTGGACGGGTAAATGGCTAGATGGAATGATGAAGGAGTGGATGGATGGGTGGCTGGATGGGTTGATGATGGATGTGTGGGTGGTTGGTTTGTAGGGTGGTTGGTTATTGGGTGGATTGGTGGGCGGGTGGGTGATTTTTATGTTGATTGTGTAGGTAGTATTTTTAGGTGGATTATGTGCGTGGGACGGATTTTTAGGTGGGTGGTTGGGATGTTTAGGTGGATACATGGGAGAGGCGTATGGATGGATGGATGGTTGGATGTATGGATGGATGGATGGATGGATGGATGTATGGATGTATGGATGTATGGATGTATGGATGTATGGATGTATGGATGGATGGATGGATGGATGGATGGATGGATGGATGGATGGATGGATGGATGGATGGATGGATGGATGGATGGATGGATGGATGGATGGATGGATGGATGGATGGATGGATGGATGGATGGATGGATGGATGGATGGATGGATGGATGGATGGATGGATGGATGGATGGATGGATGGATGGATGGATGGATGGATGGATGGATGGATGGATGGATGGATGGATGGATGGATGGATGGATGGATGGATGGATGGATCGATGGATCGATGGATCGATGGATCGATGGATCGATGGATCGATGGATCGATGGATCGATGGATCGATGGATCGATGGATCGATGGATCGATCGATGGATCGATGGATCGATCGATGGATCGATGGATCGATCGATCGATCGATCGATGGATCGATGGATCGATGGATCGATCGATGGATCGATGGATGGATGGATGGATGGATGGGTGGATGGGTGGATGGGTGGATGGATGGAAGGATGAATGGATGGATGGATGGATGGTTGGTGGTTGGTGGGTGGGTGGGTACTTGATTGGTTGGTTGGTTGGTTTGTTGGTTGGTTGGTTGGTTGGTGGGTGGGTGGGTGGGTGGGTGGGTGGGTGTGTGGGTGGGTGGGTGGGTGGTTGGGTGGGTGGGTGGGTGGTAGGTGGGTAGGAGGGTGGTGGTGGGTGGGTGTGTAGATGGTCCATCCATCTAACCATTTAACTATGCGCAATAAATGTAGATTGATAGAGAAGACAGATGTCTTAGAGCCGTACGCCTTTATGGGGTCTGTTACACAACACCCTATTCGTATATTCCTACCTACTGTTCTAGTCGGAACGTCAGAGCCAAACCGAAGTATAGTTTAAAATATTACACCAATGTTAAACGATGATCCTATTTGCTAAATGACCGTGTAACTCCGTTCAAAACCACGCGTTTGACACAACTTTTGTACAATCTCACCAATCGTTGGTCACCTAGCTAGTTCTATTCCAGATGGATTGTCAAAGCTAAACTGATGCAGACGTTAAATAAATAACTGCTAAATTACATTACTAAAATGTTCATGTAATTTCTTGAAACGTTCCCCGTGGTTAATCCTCCTTCTTTTTCCACAACTGTGTTTGATGGATGATCAATCGATCGACAGTCCCCTAGCAAGTTCTGTTCCAGATAGAAAGTAAAACTCGAAGCTAAACTAGCGTCACATATGTAAGTAGAGGCATAGCTACGTGTTGTAAATATGAACTTATCTGCTAATTGTGCGTGAAACTTGTTTCCGTCTTCTGTTATGTTGTCCAGCGGCTGGTAAAACTGAGCTAATCGACGTTACCGTGCACTGATTATGACGTCACTCCGTCGCAGTCACGTGACGGCGCCGCTTGAAAGAAATGCTTTGCAAACAATACACGATTCCAAATGCATGGGAGACACTTAAAATATTTTATTTGAGAAGTACGGTATAATTATTTCACATTATTAGTATAATTGTTCATCGCTAATGGTAACAGTAGTTCCAGGAGCCACGGCAGCCCGCACACTACGACGCAACGTCATCGTTGTTTGGTGTTACGTCATTCAGAATATGGTCGCCCTAACTAGACAATATACTACAGTATATACGGATATGGCCTCTAAGGTAAACGACAACTGAAGCTTCTTTCTGTAGGACAGCGATTCCCCAACGTTTTTTCGTGTACCGGCCCTCTGAGCTTTGAGACGACTGTATATATATATATATATATATATATATATATATATATATATATATATATATATATATATATATATATATATATATATATATATTTCTCTTTCATGTATATATATATATATATATTATATTATATATATATATCATATGCCATTATTTAAAAGGTCACAGAGAACAATAGACCATTGAGTTTAACATCGGTGATTTGCAAAGCGACGTCATGCTTAACAAATGTGTTTTCTTTTTGGAATATGTCACAAAGTGGGTAGATGAGGGATAATCAGTAGATGTAATGTACTTAGATTTTAAAAAAGCCTTTGACAAAGTGCCACATCCAAGATTACTACTTAAACTAAAGGCCTATGGCATAGGAAATTATATGATTAACTGGATAGAAAAATGACTTATTCATAAAAGACATAGAGTAGTAGTTGATGGGGAGGTTTAAAACTGAAAATCGGTTTTGAGTGGAGTACCGCAGGGATCAGTATTGAGACCTATTGTATGTTTATATACCAATGATTTGGATGATGATATAACAAGAAAGTTGTTGAAGTTTGCGGACGATACAAGTGTTTAGAAAAATTTAAAGTGATGCAGATAGACAGCATTTACCAGATCATCTTAATAATTGACCGAATGGTCTGAAAAGTGGCAAATGCTGTTTAATTTTGGAAAGTGTAAGTGCCTCCACACAGGACATGGGAATGAAGACGCACAATATACAATGGGTGATATTGTACTAAATACTACCGTAAATGAAAAGGACTTATAGTTAACTATTAGTGCTGATATGAAGGTATCATAGCAGTGTGAGAGATTTGCAGCAGCGAAGGGAAACACAAATTTTGGATTAATTAGGCTAAATATTGTGTACAAGGAAAAAGAACTAATAAGACCGCTGTGCTACACAATAGTTATGCCTCATTTAGAATAATGTATACAAGCATGGAGGCCATATCGCAAGAAGGATATTGATATGCTAGATATAGTACAAAAGAGAGCAACGAAAATGATACAATAACTCATGAATATTAGTTATGAATTGCGTCTAAAAGAATGTAGTTTAACAACACTAGAAACCAGGAGATTGAGAGTAGATCAGATAGAAGTGTTTAAAATATTCTAGGGTATCAGCCATAACCACTGACACTGCAGATTGTTTGTTAACGTAGGTTGCACACACACCACATGTTTCTACGTAGTGACGGATGTCTGTAGACATCTGAGGCCAGTAAATCAGGTCTCGTGCTCTCCTCAAAGACGAGTTGATGCCTATATGCCCGGCATGTACTTTCTCTTTCATGACCTTTCGCAGTGGAGACGGTACTTCTATGCGTTCTCCGCGAAAATATGACCTCATCCTAGATCTTCAGCTCGGCGCGGTAACTGAAGTAGGGTAGCAGACGATCTGACACGCGTCTTCTGTCACTTGGCCATCCTTCCATGATGACTGTACCCGTTCTTGCAGTAATGTAGCACCACGGATCCGGTCTAGGCGATCGGGAATGAACGCTGTGTTCGTGACGTTGTTGATGGTTACCTCATCCGTGTCCGGGTCGTCAGCTGGTAAGATCACTCTTGTGACGTCAGCAGCATGTGTTGTAGCCACAAGGGAGCTTTCCCCAATGGATTCGCCCGGATGGTCAGTCACCACAGTGACATCTCGACCGTACGTGTAGTGGTGAAACTTGCTCAAACCAAACAACACGCTCAACATTTCTTTCTCGATCTGAACGTAATGGCGTTCAACTGAAGACAGAGATCGGCTTGCGTGTGCTACTGGTTTGTTATCGTGTAGCAAAACAGATCCCATGTTTGACGATTGATTTGACTTCTATGGACCATTTAAAAAAGATGTAGCACCCCGGTCCCTCTAAAAAAATCCTAGCATTTTCCGCCAGAGGGCCAAATCCAAAATGGCCGCTGGCACCATCTCGAAAAATTAACTTTTGAACCAAAGCGCCAAGAACCACGTATGAAGACACTTGTTTGGGTAATTCGTCCACGAGGATTCTGACATGAGTTTAACGCTATGACATCGTTTTGACCCATAAATCCAAGATGGCCGCCATCTGGTAGAACGAAAACGTAAGTTTTAAACCAGAACACCAAGAAGCATGTACGAAGACACTTTTTAGGGTACGTCGACCATGAGGATTTCGATTCGGACATCTGTTTGACGTTATGACATCGTTTTGACACAGGAATCCAAGATGATTGCCATCCGGTCAAAGATGGCCGCCATCCCGTAGAGCGAAAACGTAACTTTTGAACGAGAAGGCAAGATGTGGGTTTTTGTAGTTTGCATTTATACAATTATCATGCATACTTTCAGAAATGTGCATATAATTTGCATATTAGCAATATTATATATACATATTACAACTTTCTAATGGTGCCTATCGTAATCATTCACCATGAAAACATAACCATAGACATAATATTTGTGACATTATCATGCATACTTTTGACAGTATTCAATCAAACAGATTTTACTATAATGGCCGCACTAATTTGCATATAAAAAAAATTCCCCAAGGTTGTCGGAGTAACAACCGAACTGGATTTCATCAGTGACCCCATGTGATGATGAATCTACCAAAAACCCTTACACTATAAACAAAATCCATAGGTTCACCATTGT
>CBDHHR010000569.1:0-2500 GCA_965263245.1 Metamycoplasmataceae bacterium
CAATGGTGATGATAATGATGTTAACAGCGATGATGACAATGGCGGTAGAATAGTAGTAGTAATAATAATCAGAAAAATAATAATTATTATTATGAGATTGTTGACGACGGCGACGGCGACGGCGACGGCGACGGCGACGGCGACGGCGACGGCGACGGCGACGGCGACGGCGACGGCGACGGCGACGGCGACGGCGACGGCGACGGCGACGGCGACGGCGACGGCGACGGCGACGGCGACGGCGACGGCGACTATCGTGATGTTTGACGATGATATCCGTGACCGCCCAACGTCCACAAGTCACGACTTACCGCGTTCTAGGTTCGATAATGAAATAGCTCCTTGTATTGATCGTCCGCGAGTCTCTCCCTGCGGACCTGAGTTCAACTCGAACAATGAGTTTGTGCTAAGGATTTGTCCCCAGATTATGTATACTCTGGGCGTTAGCTATTCCGGAAATGGCACGTCACTTCCTGTCTATGTCTGGAATTAGCATAAATCGTGATCGCCAAGTTCCAACGTCTCCTGGTTCTGACTAAGACAAAACCCTTGAGTCATAAGTCGGAATAATTTTTAAATCCATCACAATTGTTAACATAAGACATCAATATACAAAATAGCAATTGGAAAAGGAAGTTGTGCATTTATCAAACCACCGAGATTATATTTACAGACGTATACATTTCTAACTAATAGTTTAAGAGAATTTGTAATTGAATAAACTAATGAAACATTATATTCAATGCAATACGGCATAGGTGGTCCAATTCTACATGCAAGTATATAGCCATATTAAACAAATCTAATTACCGTATCTAAGGAGAACATTTATGTTCTGATGAATTTAAACTATTAAGCATATCACACGTGGATATCGATTAGTTAATTCATCCGAAGAAGTGGCTTTAAATATAACGGGGAAACGATCATATAACAAAATCTGCAAACACAACAGCGTGTAGGTTTGACAGAAAAGTGTGTTTATGTTAGCTTTTAAGCAAACAGAGATTATCGATTATTCGCGTTTGAAAGTCAGAACGTCTTGACATTACATCGTCTTGACATCGCATCTCTTACATGCGATAGCTCACATTTTCAATCTCAAACGGAAACAATATTATCCCATTATATATCAAACGTATGCACAATATTGTAGAGTGCGGTGACCTACCGATAAACGGATCCAGTTACTGCTGCTTCGGAAAGTTCGTGGAACGTGGCTTAATGCTTTCCTGATAAGTCGAGAAATCGCAAAACGTCTTCGAAGTAGGTCATGTGGTATTGTTTCGTACCGTGCTGTGGTATTGTTGTAGCCCTTTCGAACGGATTAGCTTCGTTCCTCTTTGTAAGTCCAGATACTCTGTGAATGAAGTGTTTACTATGTAAGAATATAATCTACTCTGCTAGACGTCAACATTTGAGGAATTGATTCTGCAAACAGTTTCTTGGTCGGATTAGCGGTCAGTAAGACTTCGTGAAACAAATTAATTGCCGCTGGTGAGTTATCGTCGTAAATAAACGGTGTTGTTTCACGAGAAAAATCTGACATCGTAATTGTGGAAATGTTTTAGCGTATGTACATTCACTATTGACGTCAGAACCACATCGACAGCTGCAATACCAGCTACAATATAATTACAGCTGGTCAAGTAGAATGACTAATTAGTAGAGAGAGTATTCGCGGATATATCGATTCATAAATAGGTCTCCGGATCTTGACAGAAGTAGACGTTGTTTCTAAGAAGGTTTGCGTTACCGATACATGATTATAATAATACATATTAAGTTTATAATAGCCAGTCATTAATTAACCTGTGAATTTATTTACAGGAATAAAACAGAGGTCAAAGTGGCCGGTCATTTCGTTTGCCGAAGCTTGCGCATAACAACATAGCTTAGAAAATACTATCATCAACTAATTTGATGATTTGGGGTCAACCACAGCCAATGTGAGGACGTGAATTTTATTGTATTGTAATTTAAATTCCGGCATCTGCGCTGAACATACTTGACGTCGGAAACTGATGTCGATTTT
The DNA here is from genome assembly GCA_965263245.1 of Metamycoplasmataceae bacterium. Classification (GTDB taxonomy): domain Bacteria; phylum Bacillota_I; class Bacilli_A; order Mycoplasmatales; family Metamycoplasmataceae; genus DT-68. Next base: position 2,036 of record CBDHHR010000569.1, read on the forward strand.
TATTTTACAAAACCATTGAGACATGAGACTCTGGGTGTAGACCCCAGACAGTGTAACGACGATAGGGCCCACGATACCGAGTCCATCTCCCAGTAGTGCCAATGTCTCCCAGGATAGGAAATCATTTTCATACGATTTCCATATCCTTTGAGCGACTCTGTGCATCGTACAATGCCGTTGATATATCGCAAGTCGCTGAAAGCAGGAATACTATCAACTGAAGGCGCGTCATACGACATATTTCATCTTCCACAGCTCCCAGAATACCGACGCCTAGCATAGATTTCACTCGACAATTGAACGGTCGTTGTCACGTGTCAAGGTTGGCTCTTACATAACGCAATGTCGCTCGTGCACAGCTGAGAGAATTGGAGCAACGCGGAGTAAACGAAACTGCTCGATCGTCGATATTTAAATAAGAGGATTCTAATAGGGTAAGTCCGGGTATTATGAGCTTAGTAGTGT
>CBDHHR010000570.1:2500-5749 GCA_965263245.1 Metamycoplasmataceae bacterium
ATGAAGGTTATGATAATTTCATTATAATATACAAATCACTTTTCGAAATATCCTGTCCAGTTAAACATATGAAGGTTAAGAAAAATTACATTAAACGAGAACCGTGGATTAGTTCGGGCATATTGACTTCATCACTAAATAAAGCAAAGTTACTTGGAAAGGAACTAAGTAGACCTAATCCAGAAACGATTAATAAATGCAAAGAATATTGTAGAGTGTTTAGTAACATCAAACGAGCAGCAAAACGTGCTTATTATGCAGAAATGCTAGAAGCACGTAAACATAACGTCAAAGAAGCATGGGCTATACTACGACAAGCAATACACAAACAAAAAGAATTCTCTAAGTTCCCTGAAGCCTTCATCATAAATGGACATGAGGAAACAAATATGAAAAAAAATCGCTGAAAATTTAATAATTTTGGTGTTGGAATAGGTAAAACAATAAGCAATTCAATAGGTCTTCCTGTTAAGTAATTTGAAGCACATGTAAAGGGAAACTATCCAGTAATTTGTTTCATACATTCTACAAAAAATCCCAGAAATAAAACTTATCTTACGTATCTTAAACCTAAATGCACCAAAGATGTCGATGGTCTGTCCACTAAACTACTACAAGCGACAATACACGAAATAACCACTCCACTTGAGCATATACTAAACTAAACCATTGTCACGGGAACTATTCCTGAAAATTTTTAAACTGCCAAAGTCGTGCACATTTTCAAATCAGGTAACAACAAACTGTTCAACAATTATAGACCCATAAGTATTTTACCTGCGATTTCTAAAATAATGGGAAAAGTTGTCTGCAATAGACTGATGATGTTTTTAGAAAAATATACCAGTATGGGTTTCGAGCGAAACATTCTACTGTTCACCCAAAATTGCATTTGCTCAAGGACATTTCAGTAGCAAATGATAAAATAACTGTTTCAGGACCTTTCAAAAGCATTTGATACAATAGACCATGACATTTTGCTGTATAAATTAATTTGTTATGATATTCAGGGAATAAGTAATAAATGGTTTGCCAGTTACTTATCCAATCGAAAACAGTACACCGAAATACACAAATGTAAATCTTCTCAAAAAAACATAACAAGTGGAGTGCCCCAAGGATTCATACTTGGACCAATCTTATTTCTAATTTATATCAATTATATAATTAACTCTACGTCTTTAAACTTATTATCCTTTGCTGACGACACAACTCTATACAAATCAGGTCCTGGTGTTGATATTTTAATTTACAACATAAACCAAGAATTAAAACATTTGTACGACTGGTTGTGTGCTAATTAATTGTCATTGAATATAAAAGTTTTGTTTTGTATATTTAACCCACCGAATTTATGTATGATTATCACCTTAATACTCTGCCTAAAACCTTCGAACAGTATACACCAAACAATAATCTAGCCACTAACACCAGAATTACGAGACAACAGAACCTACCACGCACAGAAAAGCACAGAACTCACTTTCCTCTAAATTACCTAGACATCATTTTATAGAACTATGGAATAACCTTAATTATTACATTCAAAATGTCAAACCCAGATATAAGTTCAAATCTCTACTATCTAAACAATATTTATCTTACTATCTTAACCAAGTACATTGCTTAAATCCCAGATGTGTAGACTGTAACTAATTGTTTTCATTTAAAAAGACACACTGTTTGGATTTTCACACATTTTCACACACTTCTTAAATCCCCCAGTCCGTTGTCATGCAAATGAGTGTACGTGGATAAGTATATACGTATATATATATATATATATATATATATATATATATATATATATATATATATATATATATATATATATATCTATCATTTCGAAGTTTATGTTTTGGGGTCACAGGAAGACGGCACAAAATGTGCCATGTGACCACCACGTAACAATACTGTTCTGGTTGTTTGATTATGTAGAATGTAATTTTGTTGTTACGAAATGCGCCTAAATTACTGGAAAACAAACCCAGAATTATGCGCAACAAGGCAGAATGGTTGGTCTATCTAGACCTCGATATCAGAACTATTTATGTTGTCAACAAATGGGTGGATTTTCCAGGGTGGATAAGGACGATAAGAAAGGAGAATTGTATAACAGTTTTGACTGATCTAACGCTAAGAGGGAACATGTTCTAGAGAATTGGTGCATTTACAGAACATGCTGTAGTTCCAATGTTTGTGTTAACTCTAGTAGCAACACAAAGTAAGTCAGAACTAGCTGATCGAAGCTGGATTGGTTTCTTGCAAGTGTACATCATAAATGTGAAAATTTTGGTTGCTCACGTACATGAAAGTGGACAACCGTGGATTAGATCAGTTGCACTGCAGCCTCCTGTGATCTCTGTATACACGCCTGTCTCACTGCAATTTAGATCCTACGTATTATTCACAATGAATGTTTTTCTCGTCGAGACTCTTGTAATTTACGACACATGTTGACATTATCTGTTCGACAATGAAACTTATCACTACACTGTTCATCTTAAGCTGTCTCCTTTACAAAGAGGACATACTTGTTCTCGTACGAGTCCCGATGGTGCTAAGTGAGACACTGCCGCTGTTGCTTACAGGAGGCCCGGCCGCCCAGGCGTACACACTCGTCCAGGCCAAGCTACTGGCGGCCACGGCCATAGACCTCTACTGCACGCCACGGCACGTCGACACGGCCAAGGAACAGTTCGAGAAATACACCAGTGAAGGACTCTAGCAATAGAGAGGCCAACATCTGCGACTAACCCACAGCGACCGCGAATAACTAACGGAAAGTGCGAGTAACTGATGGAGAGCACGAGTAACTGATGGAGAGTGCAAGTAACTAACGGGGAGTGATAATGAAGGAGGAGGAGGAGGAAGAGGAAGGTGAAGTGAAGATGACGACGATGATTGTAACAGCATTGATGACTAGGATGGTGAAAACCAGGATGAGTAGTAATGATGAAGATGCTGGTGAAATCGTACTTTGACAATGATGTAGTACACGGTAATGACTGTGGAAACAAAATGACGGGAAGACGACGAAGTCGCTATCAGATGTTGTTGTCGGGTGCAGTGATACTCTTCGCTGTCGGTTCCTATGCCTTTTAATGACTGTGTTCTGTGTCCCTACGCCGCACATTGAGGTCTGCCACAAGTACTGTCCAGAATATTACGCGGCATTTATACAGACGCGTAAAACTTAATTAAAAGCTATAGGCAAAATCATATCACCGTAGTCCATTATCTTTATTG
>CBDHHR010000571.1:0-10914 GCA_965263245.1 Metamycoplasmataceae bacterium
GTACGAAAATGATGCTCGGTGTTCAGAATTGTCACACGACAGAGAATTGGCTAGAGCTGAATATATATCAATCGTTACACATAAAGAAACATATTCCATAACATTTTATTATTGTATTATATTGTTGTGGTATATACTATATAGAATACGCCGTGCAATAAAAACGATGTGACCAGTAAAACCATCAATGAACTATATTTAAAGGAGTCCAGTCGAAATTAAGGCGGCAATGAATGTTACTTTTGTATTATGTAACCTATTTATACAAATGTAATATATATATATATATATATATATATATATATATATATATATATATATATATATAATTATTATGATAACACCCATATTTATAAAATATATATATACGAAAATCGGCTAGGTATCCATATATTGTCTATGTTATTAGACGTAATTTTCTACAACGTCGCTAAGATAATTCACCATTACGACAAACGCTAAGTTTAATTTAATGAACACACGCACGATTATATTACTATGTGATTGTTGAAGACATGCTGGCTGCGATAATATTCAAATCATACATATTTGTCATTTGTTATATTCCGTTGGCCGACACATGCCCTCCAAATCAGACTAGTTCATACACAAAGGCGTGCGCATTACGAATAAACGTACGAATTCTTTCAGATCACCGTCAGTGATGTTAATGGGGACTCTCATTGATACCATACAATTTAGTCGATGTTGCAAGTGCTCAAATAAACAATATGTAGTGTTTGTTCAAAAAACAATTCTTGAAAGAGTTCAATCTTATGATGAAACATATAATGAAGATCGTATACAAGTGTCAGCGATCACGGCATCGGGTAGAAGCAGACTGGCTTGTTTGATATTGTGACAACGGTCACGTCTGAATTATGAAAGAAAGTTGATTTAGTGTTTTGGTCTGAAAGACATCACATGACATAGAATGCCAGCCAGATAGGTTGTAGTATAAAGAGAGGATATGTGTGACACAACTGCGACAGAGCAAGACTCGCCTTCTGAAAGAAGACCGTCTTCACTGAATCAGGTTAGTACTTGTTTGTGTATGTATGTATGTATGTATGTATGTATGTATGTATGTATGTATGTATGTATGTATGTATGTATGTGTGTATGTGTGTATGTGTGTATGTGTGTATGTGTGTATGTGTGTATGTGTGTATGTGTGTATGTGTGTATGTGTGTATGTGTGTATGTATGTATGTATGTATGTATGTATGTATGTATGTATGTATGTATGTATGTATGTATGTATGTATGTATGTATGTATGTATGTATGTATGTATGTATGTGTGTATGTGTGTATGTGTGTATGTGTGTATGTGTGTATGTGTGTATGTGTGTATGTATGTATGTGTGTATGTATGTATGTATGTATGTATGTATGTATGTATGTATGTATGTATGTATGTATGTATGTATGTATGTATGTATGTATGTATGTATGTATGTATGTATGTATGTATGTATGTATGTATGTATGTATGTATGTATGTATGTATGTATGTATGTATGTATGTATGGATGCATGTATGTATGTATGTATATATGTATTTATGGGAAACGGGTGTACTTAGTTCAAGTATCCTCTATTTAGGATTTTTGGAACATGAACAATGACCCTAATGCACTGGCAACGTAGTATAGGTGGCGTATGTGAACTATAAGCTCATGATGACTGATCAGTCAGTGTAATCCTTTCCGATATAGGGTATACCTATAAAAAGAGGGGGTATATATGAGTTGCCTAAAAATGAATAACATATATATTGAACAAGAATACGCGTATATACCGGAAGCACAGGAGTGCATACGGCCGTTACACTCACATGTCAATATATATTAAACCAATATCACGTCTGCAAGATCGACTATAGAAGTTGATGTTCTCCATTCTGTCCTGTTAAAAAATCTAAATTGATTAAAACGATTTTGTTGTTTATTTTTCCTTTTTATATATTTTTGTAGGTGGTGTACATTTAAATGCGAGAGGGACCCTGTTGTATTGGAAAAACATGTCATATGCAGTGAGAAAATATGGTCTGAAATGAACAAATAAAACTTAAGCAGGGCATTGCGAAACTGTGGTGCAGCCCGCAGTGCTGCTACTGCTGGCCACCTCACACCTCCACAATCCACGTGACGTTGTTTATTAATAATTAATACATAAAACTATCCCCTGGTTGGTAAACATGTAGAATAACAATAATAGTTCATTACTGTATGCCTAAACGTATGTCATAGCACCGTAGCACAAGGGATAGACACCTAACTAAACAATTGTACACCTGCAAAGAATCAGAATACATTAAGTAATATATAGAATAATAACTATCATAATGCAGTTGTACAAGGGACAGACACGCGCGAAGCCGCACGGACCAGCGCTGCTGCAGCCCGACGAACCACGCACGCAATCCAATCCCCATAACAACTACATCACTATGCCCCGGCCAGTAGCCGCCACAAGACGCCCACCCCTCACCCAGGACCACGCAGTGTCTCAGTCACACCCGTAGAAGTCCATAGTTCATTGTAATTTGGTGGACACCAGCATATCTTTAAGGTTCTTATTCTTGGAAAAGGCTGTTATAAACCGAGGCGTGTAAATGTCTGGATAAGCGGATTGAAGCAGTTTATAGGTAGCTTTAGCCAGTTTAGCAATTGTCTTTCCTTGGTGGGAGAAACGAATCACAAAAGGCATAATATCAAGAGTCCTCTCTAATATTTAAACCTCCTGGCTGCCTAGTTTTAAGTCTTGTAATCCATTTGGATTCACAGTTCCGTCGGTAGATGGTTTCCAATGAGGTGTCGTCAGAAAATGGCCCTGATTCCAAGATTATGATTCGCAAATCGGCATATGAATGACCGGCTCAGTTAAAATGTCTGGCCACTTCTGTGTCGTTGTAATGTCTTATGTCCGACCTATGGTTATTTAGGCGTGTCCTGAGTTGATTGCCCGTCTCACCCACGTAACTAACTGAACAAGCGTTGCATTTAGTTAGGATGTACCGCAATTGTTGATTTTGTCCCGTTGTGTCACCTTTGTATTATTAATAGCAGTGAATTCTACAAATACCTACAGGCTTGGCATCTTTTAACCTGGCATTTTGCGGCTTGTTCTTTCCTACTCCTATTTTTAATGTCCGCTACGGTTGTGTTTTTAATGTGCCTTAAAAAACGTGGTGTGTAATTCATTTGCCTCAGACTATGGAAAGGTATTTGAACGGCTTCCTCGAAGTCTGATTTAGTGTTGCATATCCTGTGAAATCGTAGTAGTTGCGACTTGAGTATACCGGAGAAGGTATGTTTGGGATGGAACGAGTCTTTATACAGTAGTTGATGTGTATCTGTTGGTTTAAAGTAAACCTTGCTGTCAAGGTGTCCATTCAAATTAAAGCGTTTCCCTTTAAAGATCGTAGTGTCCAGGAAATCAATGGATTGTTTACTCGTTACCGACGTTAGTTTAACACAATTTTGATGGCTATTTACAATGTCCAGGAAGACCCGATATTCATCATCACCGTTGGTCCAGATACCAAAAATATCGTCCAAATATCGTAGATAAATCAAAGGTAATTTATTGCATTTCCTTAGTGCTTGTTTTCCCGTTCCGCCATGAAAAGGTTGGTATAGTTGGGGGCAAATCGTTTTCCCATTGCAGTGCCAAAGATTTGATGGTACCAGTTGGATGCGAATAAAAATCGTTGTGTTCCAATGAGATTTTAAGTAGTTCTAAAATGTCTATGTCTGGGCGGTCAAAGTCCGGGTTCCGTAGAAAAGCTTGTTTAATGCTTCAATCCCCGAATTATTGTCAATATTGGTATAGAGGTTTTCTACATCCATGGAGAACAGTAGGGCATCACTAGGGATTTCGATTCCAGTCACTTTCTCAATGAAGTCTGTAGTGTTTTTAACATAAGAATCATGTGTGATTGCCAATGGAAAATGCATGTATGTATGTATGTATGTATGAATGTATGTATGTATTTATGTATGTATGTATGTACGTACGTATGTATGTATGTGATTGCATATTTATTCAGGGCGGTGGTAGGGCGAACCCAAAGGTTTTAGCGCAGGAGACAGTTTTTCTTTTAAGTATCGGTCGGTAAATCAGCTAATGCGATTATACTATAAATATTTGTGATGGCCTTTATATGAGTTTCGACAAGACTACTTTTTATGTGACATAGTTGCTTTTGTAGACACAATGCGTGCGAGTGTCGTCTTACTTTTCGCCTTCCTGGCATTGGCGTGTGTAGTGGCTTACGCTGGTGATGAAGTAAGTGGCATTGCTGGTTATATTGCGTTAGAATTACGAAAGATATAATAAAGACAGAAAACGTCAAGCTGGAAGAATGCAAATATTAAAATAAGTATCTTAATTAACAACGATAAAGTGTCAATTCACATCGATTTTTCACAAACTCCTTTCAAAATGAAGCACCAAATAGCATCATTATTGTGATTTCATCGCTGATTCACTTTAATTTGGTTATCATTATAAGTTTTGTCGCCGCCTTATCGCGAACGCCATGGTAGTTTTCGTATTTTCAGTTGTTAATGTTAATGTAATGTTTCTCCTGTGATTTGTTATATTTTGTTTTGTTTTTTCTTGCTCTTCCGTTAGCTAGACTAGCCATAATAAAAAGCCGTTAGAACGCCCAAAGTGATTGATTATTTTGCTGATTCAATAGAAAGAAGCCGTGTCAGTGGTGTCAATGAAAGAAGACAACGACGACGCGACAGGTGAGTGAGACACAGTGTATAAACATGCATGTGTGTGTGTGTGTGTGTGTGTGTGTGTGTGTGTGTGTGTGTGTGTGTGTGTGTGTGTGTGTGTGTGTGTGTGTGTGTGTGTGTGTGTGTGTGTGTGTGTGTGTGTGTGTGTGTGTGTGTGTGTGTGTGTGTGTGTGTGTGTGTGTGTGTGTGTGTGTGTGTGTGTGTGTGTGTGTGTGTGTGTGTGTGTGTGTGTGTGTGTGTGTGTGTGTGTGTGTGTGTGTGTGTGTGTGTGTGTGTGCGTGTGAGACTGGGTATGCGAGTGCTGAGTAATGATTCAATTGGTAATTGCTTCTTACAATAACACCAAAACAGAAATGTAATTTATATTGATTTATACTATTTATTGCTACTAATATATTTGCTTGTTGTTATATGAGCGCTTCAAACGAATGTCCCTTCCGGGACAATACAAGTTTATTTTATCGTATCCTGTTTTTTCGCTGCATTGCGTGGCGTGGCGTGGCGCGGCGCGGCGCGGCGCGGCGCGGCGCGACATTTTATTTACAAAGGAATTTTTTCTTTTTAGCTGCTGATGGTTTACGTATCAAAAGAGGTACTGTGTTGTTTATATATATATATATATATATATATATATATATATATATATATATATATATATATATATATATATATATATATATATATATATATATATATATATATATATAAATATATATATATATGTTTATGTATATATATATATTCATATTGTTGTACTTGTAATGTTTTATATCAACAATTATGTTATTATAATTTATTGATAATATAATGTATAATGTAACAAACAGCCTGTATTGATCACTTCTTGAAAGACATACTCCATTGTAATATTAGGCATACATGTTATATTGATTAATAAGTCAATGCATGTAAAAGTATAACAAAACTGTGACAATAAGGCTCGGTTCATTTACCACTGTGTTTTTTCATGGGAACATTCATATTTTGCAGCACGACGCTTTACATCCCGACCAGTACCACCTGGCAGACCACATAGACCTCCAGGCAGACCACATAGACCTCCAGGCAGACCACATAGACCACCAGGCAGACCACATAGACCACCTGGCAGACCACATAGACCTCCAGGCAGACCACACAGACCTCCAGGCAGACCACACAGACCACCAGGCAGACCTCCAGGCAGACCACCACCACCCCCACCCCCAAGACACGCTGGGGCGAAGACTTCACAAAGGCTGCATCGTGGAAGACACTCACACGTCGGTGGTTGTATCTGCTGGTACTGGAACTCTGCCTACTACGCCAAGTGGACGTCGTTTGGCTGCAAAAGCAAAGGGAACAGAGGATGCGGCGCTGCCGTCTACAACTTTCAACAAGGGCGATGGCGCTGGTGCGAGGTGACAGGTGATCGCGGGGGCAAATGCAAATGCTATGACAACACATCGAACAGGCGAGTCAAATGCAAAAACCGGAAGTAGCTGCATTCGCCCGACGACGCACGTGGTTTGCCATGTGTCCGCCACATGTCGCCACAACGCAAGAAACCGGACGTTTTCTCTTGACTTGTTATGATTCTTTCTTACTTATTCAAAACATAGATCACATGTCTACACGTATATCTCCTTCTGTCTGGGAGTATTGATATACTATCGAGTGTTCTTGGAAACATGGAATGGAAATTTTGAAAAATATATAATTTACTATTCCCTTTAACTTGCGGACGATCACCGGATTTCTTGTACCACTGTGAATTATCTTGTATTGCCATACGTTGTTTGTGAAACAAGGATATTAAAACATATTCTGCTATATCACTGATATTTTGCGAATTAATTGTGTAGTTAGATTATTGATGAAATCAGAGATCAGACGTGTCACAGCGGTGTCTGTGCGATCATTACTTTAATAGATCAGACGTGTCACAGCAGTGTCTGTGCGATCATTACTTTAATAGATCAGACGTGTCACAGCAGTGTCTGTGCGATCATTACTTTAATAGATCAGACGTGTCACAGCAATGTCTATGCGATCATTACTTCAATAGATCAGACGTGTCACAGCAGTGTCTATGCGATCATTACTTTAATAGATCAGACGTGTCACAGCAGTGTCTATGCGATCATTACTTTAATAGATCAGACGTGTCACAGCAGTGTCTATGCGATCATTACTTTAATAGATCAGACGTGTCACAGCAGTGTCTATGCGATCATTACTTTAATAGATCAGACGTGTCACAGCAATGTCTATGCGATCATTACTTCAATAGATCAGACGTGTCACAGCAGTGTATATGCGATCATTACTTTAATAGATCAGACGTGTCACGGCAGTGTCTATGCGATCATTACTTTAATAGATCAGACGTGTCACAGCAGTGTATATGCGATCATTACTTTAATAGATCAGACGTGTCACAGCAATGTCTATGCGATCATTACTTCAATAGATCAGACGTGTCACAGCAGTGTATATGCGATCATTACTTTAATAGATCAGACGTGTCACAGCAATGTCTATGCGATCATTACTTCAATAGATCAGACGTGTCACAGCAGTGTCTATGCGATCATTACTTCAATAGATCAGACGTGTCACAGCAGTGTATATGCGATCATTACTTCAATAGATCAGACGTGTCACAGCAATGTCTATGCGATCATTACTTTAATAGATCAGACGTGTCACAGCAGTGTCTATGCGATCATTACTTCAATAGATCAGACGTGTCACAGCAGTGTATATGCGATCATTACTTTAATAGATCAGACGTGTCACAGCAATGTCTATGCGATCATTACTTCAATAGATCAGACGTGTCACAGCAATGTCTATGCGATCATTACTTCAATAGATCAGACGTGTCACAGCAGTGTCTATGCGATCATTACTTCAATAGATCAGACGTGTCACAGCAGTGTATATGCGATCATTACTTTAATAGATCAGACGTGTCACAGCAATGTCTATGCGATCATTACTTCAATAGATCAGACGTGTCACAGCAGTGTCTATGCGATCATTACTTTAATAGATCAGACGTGTCACAGCAGTGTCTGTGCGATCATTACTTTAATAGATCAGACGTGTCACAGCAATGTCTATGCGATCATTACTTTAATAGATCAGACGTGTCACAGCAATGTCTATGCGATCATTACTTTAATAGATCAGACGTGTCACAGCAATGTCTATGCGATCATTACTTCAATAGATCAGACGTGTCACAGCAGTGTATATGCGATCATTACTTTAATAGATCAGACGTGTCACAGCAATGTCTATGCGATCATTACTTCAATAGATCAGACGTGTCACAGCAGTGTCTATGCGATCATTACTTCAATAGATCAGACGTGTCACAGCAGTGTCTATGCGATCATTACTTTAATAGATCAGACGTGTCACAGCAGTGTCTGTGCGATCATTACTTTAATAGATCAGACGTGTCACAGCAGTGTCTATGCGATCATTACTTTAATAGATCAGACGTGTCACAGCAGTGTCTATGCGATCATTACTTCAATAGATCAGACGTGTCACAGCAGTGTCTGTGCGATCATTACTTTAATAGATCAGACGTGTCACAGCAATGTCTATGCGATCATTACTTCAATAGATCAGACGTGTCACAGCAGTGTATATGCGATCATTACTTTAATAGATCAGACGTGTCACAGCAGTGTCTATGCGATCATTACTTCAATAGATCAGACGTGTCACAGCAGTGTATATGCGATCATTACTTTAATAGATCAGACGTGTCATAGCAATGTCTATGCGATCATTACTTTAATAGATCAGACGTGTCACAGCAGTGTCTATGCGATCATTACTTCAATAGATCAGACGTGTCACAGCAGTGTATATGCGATCATTACTTTAATAGATCAGACGTGTCATAGCAATGTCTATGCGATCATTACTTCAATAGATCAGACGTGTCACAGCAGTGTATATGCGATCATTACTTTAATAGATCAGACGTGTCATAGCAATGTCTATGCGATCATTACTTCAATAGATCAGACGTGTCACAGCAGTGTATATGCGATCATTACTTTAATAGATCAGACGTGTCACAGCAGTGTCTATGCGATCATTACTTCAATAGATCAGACGTGTCACAGCAGTGTATATGCGATCATTACTTTAATAGATCAGACGTGTCACAGCAATGTCTATGCGATCATTACTTCAATAGATCAGACGTGTCACAGCAGTGTATATGCGATCATTACTTTAATAGATCAGACGTGTCACAGCAATGTATATGCGATCATTACTTCAACAAATCAGACGTGTCACAGCAGTGTCTATGCGATCATTACTTCAACAAATCAGACGTGTCACAGCAATGTCTGTGCGATCATTACTTCAACAAATCAGACGTGTCACAGCAGTGTCTATGCGATCATTACTTCAACAAATCAGACGTGTCACAGCAGTGTCTATGCGATCATTACTTCAACAAATCAGACGTGTCACAGCAATGTCTGTGCGATCATTACTTCAACAAATCAGACGTGTCACAGCAGTGTCTATGCGATCATTACTTCAACAAATCAGACGTGTCACAGCAATGTCTGTGCGATCATTACTTCAACAAATCAGACGTGTCACAGCAGTGTCTATGCGATCATTACTTCAACAAATCAGACGTGTCACAGCAGTGTCTGTGCGATCATTACTTCAACAAATCAGACGTGTCACAGCAGTGTCTATGCGATCATTACTTTAATAGATCAGACGTGTCACAGCAGTGTCTATGCGATCATTACTTTAATAGATCAGACGTGTCACAGCAGTGTCTATGCGATCATTACTTCAACAAATCAGACGTGTCACAGCAATGTCTATGCGATCATTACTTCAACAAATCAGACGTGTCACAGCAATGTCTATGCGATCATTACTTCAATAGATCAGACGTGTCACAGCAGTGTATATGCGATCATTACTTCAATAGATCAGACGTGTCACAGCAATGTTTATGCGATCATTACTTCAATAGATCAGACGTGTCACAGCAGTGTCTATGCGATCATTACTTTAATAGATCAGACGTGTCACAGCAGTGTCTATGCGATCATTACTTCAACAAATCAGACGTGTCACAGCAGTGTCTATGCGATCATTACTTTAATAGATCAGACGTGTCACAGCAGTGTCTATGCGATCATTACTTTAATAGATCAGACGTGTCACAGCAGTGTCTATGCGATCAATACTTCAACAAATCAGACGTGTCACAGCAATGTCTATGCGATCATTACTTCAATAGATCAGACGTGTCACAGCAGTGTATATGCGATCATTACTTCAATAGATCAGACGTGTCACAGCAGTGTCTATGCGATCATTACTTCAATAGATCAGACGTGTCACAGCAGTGTATATGCGATCATTACTTCAATAGATCAGACGTGTCACAGCAGTGTCTATGCGATCATTACTTCAATAGATCAGACGTGTCACAGCAGTGTCTATGCGATCATTACTTCAATAGATCAGACGTGTCACGGCAGTGTATATGCGATCATTACTTTAATAGATCAGACGTGTCACGGCAGTGTCTATGCGATCATTACTTTAATAGATCAGACGTGTCATAGCAATGTCTATGCGATCATTACTTCAATAGATCAGACGTGTCACAGCAGTGTATATGCGATCATTACTTCAATAGATCAGACGTGTCACAGCAGTGTCTATGCGATCATTACTTCAATAGATCAGACGTGTCACAGCAGTGTCTATGCGATCATTACTTTAATAGATCAGACGTGTCACAGCAGTGTCTATGCGATGATTACTTTAATAGATCAGACGTGTCACAGCAATGTCTATGCGATCATTACTTTAATAGATCAGACGTGTCACAGCAGTGTCTATGCGATCATTACTTTAATAGATCAGACGTGTCACAGCAGTGTCTATGCGATCATTACTTTAATAGATCAGACGTGTCACAGCAGTGTCTATGCGATCATTACTTTAATAGATCAGACGTGTCACAGCAGTGTCTATGCGATCATTACTTTAATAGATCAGACGTGTCACAGCAGTGTCTATGCGATCATTACTTCAATAGATCAGACGTGTCACAGCAGTGTCTATGCGATCATTACTTTAATAGATCAGACGTGTCACGG
>CBDHHR010000572.1:0-5000 GCA_965263245.1 Metamycoplasmataceae bacterium
ATGGAACTCATCATGTAACACATCGTGGAACACATCATGAAACAAATCATGGAACATACCATGGAACAATCGTGGAACACATCGTGGAACACATCATGGAACTCATCATGGAACACATCATGGAACTCATCATGTAACACATCGTGGAACACATCATGAAACAAATCATGGAACACACCATGGAACACATCGTGGAACACATCGTGGAACACATCGTGGAACACATCATGGAACACATTATACATTGGTGCTGGAGCCAATGTCTAAGCGAAAGAACGATGACGAAAAAAGAGCACAGTATAAAAATCAGTTCAGCTAATAGGGACACCTCACTAATGGGGTCATTTTTTCCTAGTCACAACGGTGACCTTAGTAATGAGTTTCCACTGTATGAACAAATTACGAAATTCGAAAATTAGGCTATGAAATTGTTTCTAGCTCAATGGTCGGCTGGCTCCGTTTTGTTATCAATAATCGGTTCGTGAATGGCTTGACCGCATGAGTGGACCGACCACCATAGGCCGGGTCATCGCACCAGTCAGTCTCAGCTACGACTCGACAGTCTATTCGCTGCTGTGACTCGAATATATTCATACGCGAATTTAGACTAATCGATTTCGACTCAACTCAGAGGTTCACAAAACGGTTGGCCGTTCGCGGGTAGCGTGTGTGATTGGCTCGCGGTGACATCGATACGCCGATGTGGTCTGAGCGTCGTTTAATGGACGTTGTCGAAATACTGCTGGACATGTCTAGTCAGAAACAACACTTGCAAGTAGCGGTCTATATCCTTACGCGGGCAGCCACGAATTCCTGCACGCACACCACGCACATGCTTATAAATGCACCTACAGGCGCACGCTGTCGCAATCGCACGCGCGCACCCTCACGCACACGTACGGACGCACGAGATGATGCACCGTACATTGAGTGCACGAGAGACACCGACGATATAACACGACTGGAGGCTGCGACAAGACAAACGAAGTCAACAATAACAAACCACCCGGCCACGTGCTGCGGAATGCGCGTCGACGCCGTCTGAATGGAGACTGACCAGATCAATACTTCCGCAAATTACCTTTAGTGGACGCAAACAACATGGACAGAACTGTCCTCGGCCGCGAGGAATCGATGCTCTGAGGGCGAACTGTGGCTACCGCAACGACCCGGATGACACCGGGACACAATGAGACGGTTGAATAATAATAATAACAAGACAAACTAGAAGAACATTTACAAAGGCGCCATCAATCTAAACAAAAAGTTCATTGGGAAGCGTTAATATATATATATATATATATATATATATATATACACACACACACACACACACACACACACACACACACACACACACACACACACACACACACACACACACACACACACACACACACACACACACACACACACACACACACACACACACACACACACACACACACACACACACACACACACACACACACACACACACACACACACACACACACACACACACACACACACACACACACACACACACACACACACACACACACACACATATATAGCGCCGTCGGGAAATGGTAGGATATAGAAGACAATGACAACACACGACAATGACAACACAGTGGTTAGTAGGAAGGGGAGGAATGAGGAGAGAAACAGCTAAATGGCTGGGGATGAGAGGAAGAAAGACGGACATGGAGATGTGGAAGAGAACGAGCGAGTGAGTGAGTGAGAGAGTGAGTGAGAGAGTGAGTGAGAAAGTGAGTGAGAGAGTAAGTGAGAATGTGAGTGAGTGAGTGAGTGAGTGAGTGAGTGAGTGAGTGAGTGAGTGAGTGAGTGAGTGAGTGAGTGAGTGAGAAAGTGAGTGAGAGAGAGAGTGAGTGAGAGAGTGAGTAAGTGAGAAAGTGAGTGAGTGAGTGAGTGAGGCGAGATGAACAACAATGAGATGGGCAGGGTAAGGGGAAGGGAGAGAGCGAAATTTCGAAACAGTATTTGTCCAGTTCAACAAGTCCGTAAGAATAAACAAGGTAAGTAATCAGTTTGTCCGTATTTATGAAAAATCCAGTAAGACGCCCACACACGCTGCCTGGGGCATCGAAGGTGAACATAATCCGTTCGTCTCTGGTTCCAGGCGCACGCTAAACCAGGCATACTCACATTTATGTGGTCGAACTTGGATTCATCCTGCGGTCATCTTCGTTCGCCTATTAATCTATTAGAGAGCGTGTGTGTACGTGCGTGCATGTGTGCGTGCGTGCGTGTGTCCGTCCGCTGTTCGACTGCATGTTTTTTTCGCGTCGCTGTCCTTTCTTTGTCGATTTCATTCACGCGCGCCATGTAATGAAAGGACGGAATTGACGACACTAGCAACTCGTGCTAACTGGAACATCGATTCACTGGCGGACGGCTGGCTTCAAACAGGACGTGGCAATCTACTTCGTACACGACGCACCGAGGTGCCATCACCATCCCGGCCAACATAAGGTCCACTCCGGGCTGTGCCACCGCTACGGCGTCAGAAATATCAGCAGTAGCGTCAGACTGCCCGAGAACGGACACACGTCGTGTTGGTTAGACCTCCGCCAGACGATACTTCACTGGCGCTTATAAAAAGTTCAATCCCCCAACTTCTCCGTCGAGATTGCACACGGAGGCAATCAGTCATATTCGTGTGCCTAAGATGCTTTACGAAGCACTTGATAACCCGTTTAATTGGCTAATCTTATTCGAATGCGGGAGGCGCTCTAGAAATAAAGCAACTGTTATCGATGACGTTTTATCGGTAGTCAAATCGACGGAGCTTTTACTGACCACCCTTTGAAAGTAATAGACCTTGCGGTCTTGTAATAAAAATACGAACTACTGAAGTTTTACGTCAAATTTTGCCTAGCAACCGGTTCCGATTAGTTATTAATATGGCCGCCACAACTGTGGATATTTTGACCATAACATTTCTTCGAATTTTAATAGAGGTGTTGCTTGGTTGTTGCTTTTTTTGCAACAAAAACAAATGACTACGTTGTGTAAAAGACAGCGGTGGGTAAAATTGGTCTGACAAGTTTTTGTAATACTCGGGGTAACACTATAGATAGTCTAAGTGTATAGATGTAGACGCAATTGTCAAAGCGAGGTTAAACGCCAGTAAGGCTCGTGATTAGGGTTGTCATAAACTCTACACGCCCATATCTTATGCCGCCTCCCTTGGTTGTTCAAATTAAACCGGTTATCAAATGTTTCGGAAAGAATCATGGTAAACAAGTATGACTGACTGCATTCTCCCGCCAATCACGGTTAATCTTCTTCTGTCCCACATGTCCGGCCTGTCCCACATGTCCGGCCTGTCCCACATGTCCAACCAGTCCCACATATCCGGCCTGTCACACATGACCAGCCTGTCCCACATGTCCAGCCTGTCCCGATTGTTCTGCCAGTGCCACCCGTCCATTCTGTGCCGTCCGGCATGTAGTCCCCCTATACAGTATGATTTGACACAAGATAACTGAAACACGGTGTTTTATCCTGTCTGTAGGACTAATATTAGCGTACCTCCCGACTACACTAGAAGACCTGGCGCATGCGTATTGCGCATTCCATCTAACAGCAACGACACACGGCCGACGTGCACAGACCTGTACCGTAAAGACGATGTAGAGCCGACATAAACATCACTGACCAGAGACAACTACACCGAGACGCCAAATAAACCGGCACACCTTTCATGTCCCCCACTTGCTATGCAAAGGCACAGACACCGTAGTTGCCATGTAGGGGCAGTGACGCAGACGATCACTTCCGGTGAGCACATTCTGCGAATGACCATCTAAACAAGATCGCAGACAGCCTAAACTAAGACCAATCTTCTTTGACAGATTTATTGATTGCTCGTGGACTTTCGACATGAATTACTTTCGCTGTATTGAATGTTTGTGTTATTTACAACCTGCAGTTATTGTGCACTTCAAAAGCGAGACGCACCAGTTGGACGTCTCACGTAAACGCATTTGTCAAGATATTATTCCTTACGTCATCCGGTTTCTATGTAAATAGTTTGCTGAAAATACGCCGAAAGAGACGCTCTGTGCAGCGATCGATAATGGTCAATAATGGTGACAACGTCGTTTCGCTTGTCTTAACTGATGATGCAAGATGTTCTCGGCCTATCTATCTCTTGACAAATCAAACAAATCTACATGGATTAATGCTTTTTATTTTAATTTGATTGCATAAGATCGATTAGATTTGAAGCGGACCGTTGGTGGCTGTTGATATGTCTTCGAAGGCGGCGGGTGTAAAGTGTTAGAAGTGTTTTCCGGTGTTGAGAGGGGCTGTGCGTGCGTGCGTGCGTGCGTGCGTGCATGTGTCTGTGCGTGCGATCGGTATAACACTACACTATCAAAGTAAAGTGCAATTATAATAATTACTTCATCCGGACGTCCAGCTACATGGCATCGTAAGACCGGCCATCAGCTGTCGACCACACACAGTGTTACAGTGCTCAGTCCTCCGATAATTTCATTTAGAATACTTAATTTTCACAGTGACAGTCATCGGCAGACGGACCCAGCTCGGAGCCTTATTTATTGCACTGCGCTCAATGTCAGCCTCACTTCGAGTGTTCGACTGAATACTGGCCAACACCATATATAGCATTTACTCTTCTCTTAGGTACGGGCGATACAACACTCCCGATAAGTTTCGTGTCGCGATACTTACTGTACACAATACATATCGTGACTATGTGTGTGTGTGTGGGCGGGGGGCAATTTACTTTCACAAACAGCATGCTATAGCGATCTGTTTTCGCGGTGCTCAAAGGATGCACGTCTGACAGGGTGGTCCACGTGCTCAGATGACTAGCGACGCTGCGGAGTAAACGTCGAAGTAACTGAGCGAAGCGGCAACTAATATGACGTAACGTGTGATGTTTAATTGCGTGTGTCTACACATACAACGCCGACTAATATAGGCTCCTAGAGGTTTCTAACGCAGAGTTTTAAGGCTAAGCC
>CBDHHR010000572.1:10000-12312 GCA_965263245.1 Metamycoplasmataceae bacterium
GTACACACACACGTACACACACACACGTACACACACGTACACACACACACGTACACACACACACCCACGTACACACACACGTACACACACGTACACACACACGTACACACACACACACACACACGTACACACACACGTACACACACACGTACACACACACACACGTACACACACACGTACACACACGTACATACACACACACGTACACACACACACACGTACACACACACGTACACACACGTACATACACACACACACACGTACACACACACACACGTACACACACACGTACACACACGTACACACACACGCACGCACGCACACACACACACACACGTACACACACACACACGTACACACACACACACACACACACACACACACACACACACGTACACACACACGTACACACACACGTACACACACACACACACACACACACACACACACACACACACACGTACACCCACGTACACACACACACACATACACACACGTACACACACACGTACACACACACGTACACACACACACACACACACACACACACACACACACACACACACACACACACACACACACACACACACACACACACACACACACAGTCACACTTATACATTGGTACATTTCATACAGTCATACATACAGAGAAACACTGTTTTGTAATAATTATAGAAACCGTCACTGATTTGACACGACAGCGGCCAGTGCTACACGCCCTCCGACTACGCCTGGATGGACGTCCCCAACCCCTACCTACAACCCAACACTGGCCTCTCTACCAGGCGCCCAGAAACACCACGTACCAACGGGACTACTTCGGACCTGACAAGGTGAGCAATAATTTAACAATATTTAACAATATTTAACAATATTAACAATATTTAACAATATTTAACAATATTTAACAATATTTAACAATAGTTAACACTATTTAACAATATTTAACAATATTTAACAATATTTAACAAGATTTAACAAGATTTAACAAGATTTAACAAGATTTAACAAGATTTAACAAGATTTAACAAGATTTAACAAGATTTAACAATATTTAACAAGATTTAACAAGATTTAACAATATTGCCGAAAATAAACGTTTCCACCCAAAGCACGTTTTAACATTAAAGTTGTGTACACCCAAATAATAATAACAACAACAGCAACAACAACAACAACAACAACAACAACAACAACAATAGTAACAACATCAGTTTGTTGAAGGCGACATACCGTTCCTTACAACTGATATTCGCAATGCTGTGTTATATTATGATTTTACAGCAAACGACAACGTTTTAATGATAGGGCTACATAAATTGTAGTGATGTGTTTAATGCCTACTTTATAAGTAAGAATGTATATCACTGGTAGACGAAAACAGCAACATAGAGGTTCATATTTTGAACACCTTTAATATATTAAACAACTCTATTTGTATTCACACCTGTAGGGCAACGCTGACTATTTACCGGCCTTGGACGAGTGGATGAGGAAAGCTTCTACGGAAGGTAAGATTAATTTGTAATCCACGTCTCACAGATTACGGCTGTATGCATTCACATATACAGTTACGATGCGGATCAACTATGACAACTGTGTAAGTCTATTACAACATAATGTCGACCGTCATAGTCCTCCAATTGCTACAAAATGACATTACTACTGCACGTGGATACTACAGCCCCCTGTCGTGCAACAGGGCCGCCATCGCTGAATCAGAACACACGGCGGGTCCACATTTAATGACTTAATCCGCATCTTAGTTCTGTTAGCCAAATTCTAACCCATCGATTTTCCCGCGTTAAAATTCAGGTTCAGTATTACAGATTAAGAGTGTTCACGTTGGGCTTCCTTATTGTCGTGAAAGTAAAATGTCGCCACCTGCAATACTTAGCTGATATGATGTTTACAGGACATTTATTGCAGGAGGACAACACCCGATAATGGCAGAGTGTAGCATGTTTACGGTCGCGTTGTCATCAGTAAAGCCTTCAAACCATGTCCGTCTGACGAACTAATACATTTCCCGAATTCGGTCCTGCATCCTAACCTACGGCTTTAGTTCGGAAGTCAGAAATATATATGATGTTTGTTAGTTGATATAAGCATCCACCCCGTCAATACATGATGTAGTCCTGAATTGAGATACCACAGCTAGAATGTTGGTTTGTAAAAACAACATACTCAAAATGTGTTTCTTTCGAATCTTAACCGCGTTTTAAGCTTTCTGTTTATATTAATTATTGGAGTTCACTTGTATAACAATTGCATATCTCTAGATATATTTCATTCATTAACAGAAAGTT
>CBDHHR010000573.1:0-7932 GCA_965263245.1 Metamycoplasmataceae bacterium
TCCTGGCGACCAACACAAGCATCAACGAACATTGCTTTCCCTCTAGACTCCATGACGTGGCCTTGTAGCCATGTCGAAATGTTTCAATCATACTACGTTGTCCATCGTGTCGAGCACATCGTTGTGACAGAGAACAGCGTTTGAACAGGTCTTTAACTTTGCGAAACTACGTTGACACACAAAATTTAAACTTAATTGCCAACGATAATGCTAAGGACACGGGTTGAAATATCGTAATAATAAACTAATTTCATTATAAACCTACCTTGTTTTTTTGCGTACGGTTTATTTACAACAAAACTTTATAAACGTATTTGCATTATCTAAAGAGGAGCAGAGTGAATCTTGTAATGGCCGTTTACTTTAAACACAGTGAATTTGTCGGATAAAACCGAAGTCTTAGCGAACTGAACCGAATATCCATGACCACGCCTTATACGGAGAGCAAAGGCGGAGACCAAACTAGAAAATTCGCGCACGCGGAGTTGTTTGTTTCGATATGTTGTCAGGGTTATAAGTGATTAATAAAATACATTTGTAATTAAATGAAGGCTTAAAATTACATGAAATAATTATGTTAAGATGATTAATAAAAACTGCGAACATCACAAAGAGCTAAACATAATCAAAAGATCCTTTTAACCATTACGTAGGATTACGTCATTGTGTAGAGTGAGAACAATACATTGCTACGTCACTGCTGCTGAGAGAGCGAAAGAAATGGCCGCCACATTGGGTCGTAAACAGGTATTGTTGGGTCAACTGGGGGTTGAACAAACACTAAATGCGAAACTACATTCGATTTTGCGAATTTCTGAGACTGTCCCATGTGAGACTGTCCTCGTGTGAGACTATCAACATTTCAGGGCTCATGACACAGTTAACTTTCCTTTGGCCACCATGTTAGCGTTTTGTAGGATTATAAGAAAACCAGACGCAGATAAATTCTAAAACTTATTGGCTGTTGGTACCATCATCTCACGGACATGTTGGTCGAGTTTAGTCAAATTCCAATATTTCGTTCTCTCGTAAAGTGCCGCTATGTATGACACCCGTCACTATTTACACATGAATGCAGGCAGTAATACAACGGAGGTGTCAACAAGCCAGATCACTGCCAAGTACCCATCCGCTTAGTAAAAGCAGCTAAAATGCACTATTTCACTGTCAACAGCTTCCGCAATCACACCTAGATCTCTGACTGCTCAAATGCACTTATGTCACAGCAGGTGAAGGTTGAGAAAGAAAATCAAAATAAAAAATTATATGTGACTATGTTTCGTTTAACTGTGTCATGACCCTGTCAGGTTGTTCTGCCTCTACTTGTTCTCCTCGGCTGTACCCAGTCCCACCAGCCACCCAGTCGGTTTCCCTTTCTCCTGCGGTCAGAACAGTGCCAGCGTTAAGAGGTTAAGTCGTACAGTTACGCATACAACATATACACGCGCGTACGCACACGCGCGAACATTTACACGTATATATTAACGGACATGAGTATGGCGCATGGTTAGAGGAGAAATCGCACAGATGTAAATAGTCTTGGATGTACGTATATACGTACGTATGTGCATATGTACGTATGTCCGTATGTGCGTAGTCGCGCATGTGCATACATATAAATATGTTTATGTACTTATGTGCGTATGTACGCATGCATGCGGGTGTACGGGTGGTGAATGTATGTGTATGTATACATGTATGTATGTATGTGTGTGTATGTATGTATGTATGTATGTATGTATGTATGTATGTATGTATGTATGTATGTATGTATGTATGTATGTATGTATGTATGTATGTATGTATGTATGTATGCATGCATGCATGCATGCATGAATGTGTGTGTATGTGTGTGTATATTTGTGTGTATATATGTATGCATGTATGTATGTATGTATGTATGTATGTATGTATGTATGTATGTATGTATGTATGTATGTATGTATGTATGTATGTATGTATGTATGTATGTATGTATGTATGTATGCATGCATGTATGCATGTATGTATGTATTTATGTATGTATGTATATATGTATGTATGTACGTATGTATGCATGTATGTATGTATGTATGTATGTATGTATGTATGTATGTATGTATGTATGTATGTACGTATGTATGTATGTATGTATGTGTATATGTACGTATGTTTACAGGTGATAAATGCAGAAGTAAACAGTCTTGGATGATACGTACGGTTATTTGTCCTCTCTCTCTGGTGACAAAGCCACCTCGCTTGGTCAGGATCTTATACGTAGACGCGCACAAGTGGATCTTGCCATCTAAAACACGACAGTGTACATTTCTCGGTGTCTGTAGATATTCACAGCACCTGTAAGGATTGTGCTACATGCATTTGCGTACGTACATACGTATGCACATATGTGCGTACGAATGTAAGTGTATGTATGTATGTATGTATGTATGTATGTATGTATGTATGTATGTATGTATGTATGTATGTATGTATGTATGTATGTATGTATGTATGTATGTATGTATGTATGTATGTATGTATGTATGTATGTATGTATGTATGTATGTATGTATGTATGTATGTATGTATGTACGACGAACGTATGTGCTTATATACGTGCGTGCGTATGTGCATAGTCGCGTATGTGCGTATGTACTCATGCATGCGGGTGGTGCATGTGTATGTATATATGTATGTATATGTGTATGTATGTGTGTATGTATGTGCGTATATATGTGCGTATGTATGTGCGTATGTATGTGCGTATGTATGTATGTATGTATGTATATATGTATGTATGTGTGTATGTATGTATGTATGTATGTATGTATGTATGTATGTATGTATGTATGTATGTATGTATGTATGTATGTATGTATGTATGTATGTATGTATGTATGTATGTATGTATGTATGTATGTATGTATGTATGTATGTATGTATGCATGTATGTACGTATGTATGTGTGTATGTATGATAAAATATTTAACTAGAAAAACGACCGGAATTGCATTAGCCGTTAAATTGGGACATGTTACTCTACTGGTTTATTAACAAAATACAGATCCACTATGTGTTTATTATCAGTTAGATGATAATGGTTGGTAATGATAGCCACATATTCTCTTAGTAACGTCTTTCGCATCTTATCAACCCAAAGATCTGGGTGAACTGTTCTATTGCCTCATACGTTTGTAGACCCAAGAACTGCTCCCTGATAGCAGTGATCCTTAAGTACAGATGCAAACCATAATATGTTTTATGTCTGACCTTGTCAAGTAAACATAAAAATGCCAGGCAATATTAACTTAGCCAATAGAAACCCAGCGAAACTATGTTTCTGAAACAAACCTCTACAGTGGTTGAGGTTCGGCAGAATATCACCAAAGCAGTGGTATTTAGGCACAGTCTTCTTTTCGATAAGTCCCAAAATGGCTGATCCTGGAGAGAAAAAAACGATTACATTTATTGGGCTCGGAAATGGTTTAGGCACTTACAAACATTTAGTTCGTATTTGTTTAGTTCCTTTAACAATACTAAGCACACTATACGTGGTAACAAACTATTGGATTTGAAATCAAATCAGAAGGCACTTTTGAAATATCATCATTCCTCAATTTTTAGTAGTAGTGAATTTTTTAATCCATTGACATTGCCGTGAGCTACGTACACGCGCTCAGTATCATTATACTTTACTTCCTACCGGTGTTAATTGCCATGCGCAAACTGATATTGCGGGTGGGGAACGTCTCAAGGGACAGGGTCGTTACTTCGTGCTTGAGATCCAGGGCAAAGCGCGCCATCTTCAGTGCGTGGGCGTACTCATCCTCATCCTCGAGACCTGCACAAGACACCATTAGTGACGTCAAGTGTTTGTGTGTGTGTGTGTGTGTGTGTGTGTGTGTGTGTGTGTGTGTGTGTGTGTGTGTGTGTGTGTGTGTGTGTGTGTGTGTGTGTGTGTGTGTGTGTGTGTGTGTGTGTGTGTGTATGTGTGTGTGTGTGTGTTTGTGTGTGTTTGTGTTTGTGTGTGTGTGCGTGTGTGCGTGTGTGCGTGTGTGCGTGTGTGTGTGTGTGTGTGTGTGTGTGTGTGTGTGTGTGTGTGTGTGTGTTTGGGTTTGTGTGTGTGTGTGTTTGTGTTTGTGTGAGTATGAGTGATTTCCCCTGTCCTCACGTCCAACAGAGCCGGTTGTCTGTGACATAAATGACGGTCTAATTAGGAGCAGATGAAGAGAAGACGTCTCTTTAAAGATACGACTTGTCGACCAGCTCCGACACCAGCTTCACCAGGACTTCACGGACAGGGGCACGGAAAAGGGCCACACTTGTAGACCTATATACACACAGGGGATGTGAGTAAGGAACCCACCGGCCAGGATGTAGATGTCGTGGCTTGTACTGTCCAATAAGGTCAAATCATGTATAGACACTTGGGTTTTGATGCGGCACCGCACCTCATTCAGAATATCGATGATCTGTTAAACACAATACATTATATTAAGGGCTTTCGTGAATACAAAAATCAATAACCCCAAAATATCATCGCTGGGTTGGTGTGTGAAGGGTCTATTTTGGGATAATATTTGTAATGTGTAATGTAATTCCACAGTGAACGTAAAATGTGTACAATTACTGTTCTTTAGATAGTTCTCATCTGTGTCTGTAAATGTGTCTTTAGTTAAAGGTAAGTTCTTATATAGTCCAGTATCCAATCCGCAGGATTGCTCAAAGCGCTGTTACACTTTACTTCCCTGACAGACCTGTTCACTCAGACACCATCTCGGCTTCTCTGGGAAGCATCCAGCTACAATTAATGCGCGACGGCTGTTCGTACACATACCCCCACTGTCTATAGCCAGATACTCATTTATACAGTTGAGTTAACTGGAGCAATGTAGAGTGAAAAACAGCTTGCCCAAGATTTTAACACCGCAGCACAGGATTCGAACCCGGGTTCTCGTAGTCGAGAGTCCGAACTCTACCCCTGAGCCAATGCGCTCTTTGACAATCAGTATACCCCTGTAATTATATATATATATATATATATATATATATATATATATATATATATATATATATATGCCAATGTATAACTGCAGTATGTCGGCCCAAACTTTTTTTTTTTTTTGCATAAGGGGAGGTGTTTTTGTATTATTGCATTTTATATTTACAAAACCCGTTATGGTCATGGAATAACGATCATATTCGTGAACGCAATATAATATGTTTCCATTTAGTCGTTTTAGTAGAACAACCAAGAAGACATTTAACTTGTTAGACTTGTTTCTGCAAAAAGATGCAGATTTTTACTCAGCAATAACTTCATTGTTTTACCTAAACTCGTTTTTCAGCGCATCTAATCGCTACTTTATTTATTGCATCCGCAATACAAAGGTTTTTGCTGAACATATAAATGTAAGTGCAATATCCACAATTATATTACATGTTGAGCGTAAATGCGACTCGAGCGCGACCTAGTGGGGTCAACGCTAACTATATAATCTACGCTTGTAGGGTCAAGGATTTGGCGGGGAGGTACCTCTCAATGTTTCAGCCGATGATAACCTCGTAAATACATAATATAACCCACTATTCGAGAATACATTACAGACTCACAGCGTTCAATATATTGGGGTGACTCTGACCGACTGCACTTCGCTTGAGGCTACCAGCTACCCAAAGCGATACCCGCTCAACGACTGTTACCTGTACACGGGCTTCCGTAGGCCGAAATCTGGCAATGAATATCGGTCTTGAGCAGTATGTCGATAGGGTTAGAGTTAGGTTAACTAAGAACGATTGCTAGGATCAATATATTTTTATTATTTTGCGAGATAATTATTATAAAATAACAACTATTGTATACGGACCGGTGATCCATTTACCTCGGCGTGAAAAAGGTAATAAATAGTTATTTGGTGAATGTCCTATAAGAGAAAACAAAACTATGCAAAACAGTTTTCTAAACCTTTGTGGTACAAAGCTACACTGGCCATTTCAATGTTTATATTATGCTAATTAACAATTTTTATTTACCGTTTTGCCTTTCAATGTATTACATTTAAATATATAAATATTACTACAGAACGCCCATCATCGTCTGCTCACTTAAAACATTAACATTCACATTTTACCACGATATCCAAACGCACCCGCGGTCCATTTTACACGGGAATCATATTACAAGCTGACACTGGTGATTGGAGGCGACAGGGGCGCTATGTTACCTCGTCCGCCGTGTCGGGCGAGCTAGGGGGCAGTCCCGACACGCTCAGTGTCATCGCCGTCACGCGCCAGAATATCTGCGGCGCTACGTCCTTCTCCGTGGCGAGCGCGGTCTCGACCTTGGCCGGCAGATGGCACAGGCTCAGGTAGTTGACGAACTCTTTGAGCAGGGCGAGCGAAAAGAGCCTGGCGGACGTAACAACAAATGTATGATTTGTCGTGTGTTGATGTACCCGTTTCAATATCGACTCATCTCTCCCTGAGCGCGGCGCTGTTCTGCTTGTAGACTCACCTCTCCCTGAGCGCGGCGCTGTTCTGCTTGTAGACTCACCTCTCCCTGAGCGCGGCGCTGTTCTGCTTGTAGATTCACCTCTCCCTGAGCGCGGCGCTGTTCTGCTTGTAGACTCACCTCTCCCTGAGCGCGGTGTTGCTCTGCTTGTAAACTCACATCTCCCGGAGCGCGATGCCGCTCTGCTTGTAGAATCACCTCTCCCTGAGCGCGATGCCGCTCTGCTTGTAGACTCACCTCTCCCTGAGCGCGGTGTTGCTCTGCTTGTAGACTCACATCTCCCTGAGCGCGGTGTTGCGCTGCTTGTAAACTCACATCTCCCTGAGCGCGATGCCGCTCTGCTTGTAGACTCACCTCTCCCTGAGCGCGGTGTTGCTCTGCTTGTAGACTCACCTCTCCCTGAGCGCGGTGTTGCTCTGCTTGTAGACTCACCTCTCCCTGAGCGCGGTGTTGCTCTGCTTGTAGACTCACCTCTCTCTGAGCGCGGTGTTGCTCTGCTTGTAGACTCACCTCTCCCTGAGCACGGTGCTGCTCTGCTTGTAGACTCACCTCTCCCTGAGCGCGGTGCTGCTCTGCTTGTAGACTCACATCTCCCTGAGCGCGGTGCTGCTCTGCTTATAGAGTCACCTCTCCCTGAGCGCGGTGTTGCTCTGCTTGTAGACTCACCTCTCTCTGAGCGCGGTGTTGCTCTGCTTGTAGACTCACCTCTCCCTGAGCACGGTGCTGCTCTGCTTGTAGACTCACCTCTCCCTGAGCGCGGTGCTGCTCTGCTTGTAGACTCGCCTCTCCCTGAGCGCGGTGTTGCTCTGCTTGTAAACCTCACCTCTCCCTGAGCGCGGTGTTGCTCTGTTTGTAGACTCACATCTCCCTGAGCGCGGTGCTGCTCTGCTTGTAGAGTCACCTCTCCCTGAGCGCGGTGTTGCTCTGCTTGTAGACTCACCTCTCTCTGAGCGCGGTGTTGCTCAGCTTGTAGACTCACCTCTCCCTGAGCGCGGTGCTGCTCTGCTTGTAGACTCACCTCTCTCTGAGCGCGGTGTTGCTCTGCTTGTAAGTTCACCTCTCCATGAGCGCGGTGTTGCTCTGCTTGTAGACTCACCTCTCCCTGAGCGCGGTGCTGCTCTGCTTGTAGACTCACCTCTCCCTGAGCGCGGTGCTGCTCTGCTTGTAGACTCACCTCTCCCTGAGCGCGGTGTTGCTCTGCTTGTAGACTCACCTCTCTCTGAGCGCGGTGTTGCTCTGCTTGTAAGCTCACCTCTCCCTGAGCGCGGTGTTGCTCTGCTTGTAGACTCACCTCTCCCTGAGCGCGGTGCTGCTCTGCTTGTAGACTCACCTCTCCCTGAGCGCGGTGCTGCTCTGCTTGTAGACTCACCTCTCCCTGAGCGCGGTGCTGCTCTGCTTGTAGTCCTTCAGAAGGTGGATGGCCTCACGCCCCATGATGCCGC
>CBDHHR010000574.1:0-2500 GCA_965263245.1 Metamycoplasmataceae bacterium
ATAGAGTAAACATTACTGCAGCGACATGACGTCTCCTAGAGCAAACATTACTGCAGCGACATGACGTCTCCTAGAGTAAACATTACTGCAGCGACATGACGTCTCCTAGAACAAACATTACTGCAGCGACATGACGTCTCCTAGAGCAAACATTACTGCAGCGACATGACGTCTCCTAGAGCAAACATTACTGCAGCGACATGACGTCTCATAGAGCAAACATTACTGCTGCGACATGACGTCTCCTAGAGTAAACAGTACTGCAGCGACATGACGTCTCCTAGAGCAAACATTACTGCAGCGACATGACGTCTCCTAGAGCAAACATTACTGCTGCGACATGACGTCTCCTAGAGTAAACATTACTGCAGCGACATGACGTCTCCTAGAGCAAACATTACTGCAGCGACATGACGTCTCCTAGAGTAAACATTACTGCAGCGACATGACGTCTCCTAGAGCAAACATTACTGCTGCGACATGACGTCTCCTAGAGCAAACATTACTGCAGCGACATGACGTCTCCTAGAGCAAACATTACTGCAGCGACATGACGTCTCCTAGAGCAAACATTACTGCAGCGACATGACGTCTCCTAGAGCAAACATTACTGCAGCGACATGACGTCTCCTAGAGCAAACATTACTGCAGCGACATGACGTCTCCTAGAGCAAACATTACAGCAGCGACATGACGTCTCCTAGAGCAAACATTACTGCAGCGACATGACGTCTCCCAGAGTAAACATTACTGCTGCGACATGACGTCTCCTAGAGCAAACATTACAGCAGCGACATGACGTCTCATTACTGCTAGACGTCTCCAAACATTACTGCAGCGACATGACGTCTCCTAGAGCAAACATTACTGCAGCGACATGACGTCTCCTAGAGCAAACATTACTGCTGCGACATGACGTCTCCTAGAGCAAACATTACTGCTGCGACATGACGTCTCCTAGAGCAAACATTACTGCAGCGACATGACGTCTCATAGAGCAAACATTACAGCAGCGACATGACG
The DNA here is from genome assembly GCA_965263245.1 of Metamycoplasmataceae bacterium. Taxonomy (GTDB): domain Bacteria; phylum Bacillota_I; class Bacilli_A; order Mycoplasmatales; family Metamycoplasmataceae; genus DT-68. The sequence goes on from CBDHHR010000574.1 coordinate 1,024, forward strand.
TCTCCTAGAACAAACATTACTGCAGCGACATGACGTCTCCTAGAGCAAACATTACAGCAGCGACATGACGTCTCATAGAGCAAACATTACTGCTGCGACATGACGTCTCCTAGAGCAAACATTACTGCAGCGACATGACGTCTCCTAGAGCAAACATTACTGCAGCGACATGACGTCTTCTAGAGCAAACATTACTGCAGCGACGTGACATTTCCAAGAGCAAACATTACTGCTGCGACATGACGTCTCCTAGAGCAAACATTACTGCTGCGACATGACGTCTCCTAGAGCAAAAATTACAGCAGCGACATGACGTCTCATAGAGCAAACATTACTGCAGCGACATGACGTCTCCTAGAGCAAACATTCTCAGCGACAGAGCAAACATTACAGCAGCGACATGACGTCTCATAGAGCAAACATTACTGCAGCGACATGACGTCTCCTAGAGCAAACATTACTGCAGCGACATGACGTCTCCTAGAGCAAACATTACTGCAGCGACAAGACGACTCCTAGAGTAAACATTACTGCAGCGACATGACGTCTCCTAGAGCAAACATTACTGCAGCGACATGACGTCTCCTAGAGTAAACATTACTGCAGCGACATGACGTCTCCTAGAGCAAACATTACTGCTGCGACATGACGTCTCCTAGAGCAAACATTACAGCAGCGACATGACGTCTCATAGAGCAAACATTACTGCAGCGACATGACGTATCATAGAGCAAACATTACTGCAGCGACATGACGTCTCCTAGAGCAAACATTACTGCTGCGACATGACATCTCCTTGAGCAAACATTACTGCAGCAACATGACGTCTCCTAGAGTAAACATTACTGCAGCGACATGACGTCTCCTAGAGCAAACATTACTGCTGCGACATGACGTCTCCTAGAGCAAACATTACAGCAGCGACATGACGTCTCCTAGAGAAACATTACTGCTGCGACATGACGTCTCATAGAGCAAACATTACTGCAGCGACATGACGTCTCCTAGAGCACAAACATAACAGCAGCGACATGACGTCTCCTAGAGCAAACATTACTGCAGCGACATGACGTCTCCTAGAGCAAACATTACAGCAGCGACATGACGTCTCATAGAGCAAACATTACAGCAGCGACATGACGTCTCCTAGAGCAAACATTACTGCATGCATTAGACACTAACAACGTTCCCTTACGTATTAATCATAAAGATAATCGTATAAAAACCAGAATGTCAACAAACTGTACGACAAAAACCACGCGTACAGGCAGCCATTTTGTTGATCGTTTGACGGAGTTTGCTAAGCAGCCTACATGCATCACTTTTCAGTGTCCCGAAGCGAGAGTCAACCAACGCGTTGCTGTGGCAACGCGACGTACGACGACACGCGACAAGTGTGTTGCTATGACGACGTGTACCCGTGGCGTTTCGAACGGCGGGACAAGAAAGAGGGACTCGCCTGCTGTGGTGCCCGTGT
>CBDHHR010000574.1:7500-8649 GCA_965263245.1 Metamycoplasmataceae bacterium
ATATATATAAAATAGTATATATTTTAATGAACTCCCATACAACAACCTTTCCCTATAGGTCTCATCAACTCGACGACTCACACATGCTGTGACGGCATGCCCCACCAGAAGTCACCTGACCGGAAGTGTTGTGGCCGAGAGTTGTACAGCCCTAACCGCCAGGGTTGCTGCGAACATAGCAGCACCGTGTTTGGCACAGCGACCTCTGCCGTCGCCTACAGCAAAGAAAGCGAACAGTGTTGCGGAGGTGAGAAATTAGTAGTTATACAAAGATGTAGTAAAATACAATGATGTCAATATCTTCTTAACAGCATATTACGCCATTATTATTGTTGTTGTGTGTGTATTTGTGTGTGTTTGTATGGGTGTATGTGTGTATGTGTGTATGTGTGTATGTGTGTATGTGTGTGTGTGTGTGTGTGTGGTGTGTGTGTGTGTGTGTGTGTGTGGTGTGTGTGTGTGTGTGTGTGTGTGTGTGTGTGTGTGTGTGTGTGTGTGTGTGTGTGTGTGTGTGTGTGTGTGGTGTGTGTGTGTGTGTGTGTGTGTGTATATATGTATGTGTACGTGTGTGCGTGCGAGCATACACTAATATAATATAAAACATAGAACAGTTTTATCTCTTCCTACGGAATAAATCGTCACATACAGACATTATTATTCAGTACGTATACTGTTCGCATAGCAATATATATTGGTCGCTTGATGCCTGGACGCCATTCGATTATAGGTGAAGTGGTCAGCATGCAGACACGGTGCTGTGGTGGTCAGTGGCAGTTGGCGGTCGACGAGGTGTGTTGTCCATTCTCTGGTCCGAGGCGGAAGAATCGCGACTTCGACTCGTGCTGCGAGAACCGCTTCACCGACGACGAGCCCAACCTGTATAACTCCGCACGCGCGGTAAGTCGCTAGATGGCGTCACCGGTTGACGCATTCCTTTTGCTCTGGTCAGTGTGGACGTCAGACATAGCCTCAGTGACACCAGTCTCGCTTAACCGACTGTCGCTCAACTCGCTGAGAAGACCGTCTGGGCCTTTTGCCGACTTTTGAATGTTATATGTGTAAAGTGCTGCCACCTCACGGAACCTCGGTAATCAAGGCTAATCCTGCTATAATTCCTGCTTGGTAAATATAATGCAATTTTGTATTTCT
>CBDHHR010000576.1:0-2500 GCA_965263245.1 Metamycoplasmataceae bacterium
ATCGCACAGAGATAAACGAATTATCTTTAGGCACACATGGGGCAGTCCATCTCTGTAATATTGTATTTATGCAACTGCATAGTGGATGTGGATTTTCAGAGTAAATTGATACATTTCTTTGTTAAACAACCTGGTTATGCGTTTGCCGTTTTACTATTATATTGGACAATTAAGCTATTTATATTACCGTGAGCTATCTAATGGGTCTTTTAGTATGCATGATTCCAGAAGTCATTCAAAGGGAAGGAATATTTGGTTAAACGTGCTATTGTATAGGCAATTGGAGCATGTGTATTTGGTAGGGATACAAGGACAACACCACATTGTCTGTGCATGTTAGAATTATCATGTTTGTGGGTATATTAACAATTCTTAATTCAAGATACCATACGTTGTTTTTGTGTATGGATACCAGGCAATTCCTGTTGAGATCAGTGGCATTTGTCGTTCCTCTACAATTTGGAATTTTGCAAGAAGACCGTTCTTTCATAATTGACATATGTATACGTTATTGGTATTATTTTGTTATATTGCACACAACTGCAACATTCACAACACAAACGATATTGTATTAATATAACGCGAAGACAACATTCTACGTGTCAGCTTATTGTGACTACTTTGTCAATGGCAGACTGTCTCGCAGTACCATTTACTTATTTCGACATCCTCATTGTGATTACTTTGTCTATGGCAGTTTGTCTCACAGTACCATTTACGTATTTCAACATCCTTACTGTGATTATTTTTGTATGGCAGTCTGTCTCACAGTACCATTTACTTATTTCAACATCCTTATTGTGATTACTTTGTTTATGGCAGTCAGTCTCACAGTACCATTTACTTATTTCAACATCCTTATTGTGATTACTTTGTTTATGGTACTCTGTCTCACAGTACCATTTACTTATTTCAACATCCTTATTGTGATTACTTTGTCTATGGCAGTCTGTCTCACAGTACCATTTACTTATTCAACATCCTTATTGTGATTACTTTGTCTATGGCAGTCTGTCTCACAGTACCATTTACTTATTTCAACATCCTTATTGTGATTATTTTGACTATGGCAATCTGTCTCACACCATTTACTTATTTCAACATCCTTATTGTGATTACTTTGTCTATGGCAGTCTGTCTCACAGTACCATTTACTTATTTCAACATCCTTATTGTGATTACTTTGTGTATGGCAGTCTGTCTCACAATACCGTTTACTTATTTCAACATCCTTAGTGTGATTACTTTGTCTATGACAGTCTGTCTCACAGTACCATTTACTTATTTCAACATCCTTATTGTGATTACTTTGTCTATGGCATTCTATCTCACAGTACCATTTACTTATTTCAACATCCTTATTGTGATTACTTTGTCTATGGTAGTCTGTCTCACAGTACCATTTACTTATTTCAACATCCTTATTGTGATTACTTTGACTATGGTAGTCTATCTCACAGTACCGTTTATTTATTTCAACATCCTTATTGTGATTACTTTGTGTATGGCAGTCTGTCTCACAGTACCATTTACTTATTTCAACATCCTTATTGTGATCACTTTGTCTATGACAGTCTGTCTCTCAGTACCATTTACTTATTTCAACATCCTTATTGTGATCACTTTGTCTATGGCATTCTATCTCACAGTACCATTTACTTATTTCAACATCCTTATTGTGATCACTTTGTCTATGACAGTCTATCTCACAGTACCATTTACTTATTTCAACATCCTTATTGTGATTACTTTGTGTATGGCAATCTGTCTCACAGTACCATTTACTTATTTCAACATCCTTATTGTGATTACTTTGTCTATGGCAGTCTGTCTCACAGTACCATTTACTTATTTCAACATCCTTATTGTGATTACTTTGACTATGGTAGTCTATCTCACAGTACCGTTTATTTATTTCAACATCCTTATTGTGATTACCTTGTGTATGGCAGTCTGTCTCACAATACCGTTTACTTATTTCAACATCCTTAGTGTGATTACTTTGTCTATGGCAGTCTGTCTCACAGTACCATTTACTTATTTCAACATCCTTATTGTGATCACTTTGTCTATGACAGTCTGTCTCTCAGTACCATTTACTTATTTCAACATCCTTATTGTGATCACTTTGTCTATGGCATTCTATCTCACAGTACCATTTACTTATTTCAACATCCTTATTGTGATCACTTTGTCTATGACAGTCTATCTCACAGTACCATTTACTTATTTCAACATCCTTATTGTGATTACTTTGTGTATGGCAATCTGTCTCACAGTACCATTTACTTATTTCAACATCCTTATTGTGATTACTTTGTCTATGGCAGTCTGTCTCACAGTACCATTTACTTATTTCAACATCCTTATTGTGATTACTTTGTCTATGGCAGTCTGTCTCACAGTACCATTTACTTATTTCAACATCCTTATTGTGATTACTTTGTCTATGGCAGTCTGTCTCACAGTACCATTTACTTATTTCAACATCCTTATTGTG
>CBDHHR010000577.1:0-5000 GCA_965263245.1 Metamycoplasmataceae bacterium
ACCGTAACACAAGATAGCAAATGATATATATATATATATATATATATATATATATATATATATATATATATATATATATATATATATTGCAAGTATGCAAAACATACGCACAATCCATGTATTCAGTTACTGATAAGTTTAACAATATCCTACTCTGCTGCCCTCTTTAGTGATCCATTCGCACCAGTTACATTCGGTCGTGTTGGGTGACGTCATGGGTGTAATTAATTGATTAACACTGTACTAATCTCATAATTGTTACAGGAATGTGTCTCTCGCGTGTCAGTTTTGAAGAATTATCTGCACAAACTGTTTGGGTAACGGGTCGCGTGTCTCCCCTATCGTCAACGGCGAGCTTACAACAATATTGGGGCAATAATTCAACGCGTCTAATCACTGATTGCGCAAACATAAATAAAGTCACAGCCACGAACGCGTAACAATACAGTTCTGATAGCGCGTTAACGAGATCTCGCTATGACGAAACCACACGACTTACCGCTGGGCCGACCTGGGGTGATTACGTAAACACGATGACAATGACTGCGCCTGGTGTTTACCCTGTGTCTCAGTGGCCACCGGTAGCAGTACCCCCTGCCTAGGGGGAGATAGGGCGACGACTGCCCCCTACCCGTGGGCCGACAGGGCAGAGACTAGTTGCGAAATACTACACCGGAAGGAAAGGATATACAGTTTGGTGATTAACAGTCCTCTTAGAACGAACACGGAGTTGGCAAAATAAATATATACTTGTTTTGGATACACGTGTCAACAGGATTTAACATTTGAGGAGTGCCAGCTTAACGTGTTCTCTTGGCTACACAGACCAAGTGCATAAACATGCATCCAGCTGGCACTGGACTGTCTTGGACAAACTGAAACCATAGCAGAGTTACACCATTATCGGTTGTAATTATGAGCTGTTGTGATCGCAATGTAGGTGATCACAAACTATAATTTGCTCGACAAAAAAGAATATATATATATATATATATATATATATATATATATATATATATATATATATATACCTATAATAAACGTACTTCCGTGTCCTCTGATTCTTTTCTTTTTATTGTTTGTGGAAGAAATTGATCAATCATGTTGATAACCATTTGATATATTACATTGCTATATTTTATTTAACCCACTGGTGTAGTATATGAGCATAACACGTCCATTGAGTGTTTTCTTAATAATTTCGATGAATGACGAGACCCTTTTACGTTTAATTGTACTATGTCTTTCTTTGTATCTACTAATATAATGACACAGTATAACATACATACATACATACATACATACATACATACATACATACATACATACATACATACATACATACATACATACATACATACATACATACATACATTACATACATACATACATACATACATACATACATACATACATACATACATACATACATACATACATACATACATACATACATACATACATACATACATACATACATACATACATACATACATACATACATACATACATACATACATACATACATACATACATACATATACACACCACACACACACACACACAGCACACACACACACACACACACACACACACACACACACACACACACACACACACACACACACACACACACACACACACACACACACACACACACACACACACACACACACACACACACACACACACACACACACACACACACACACACACACACACACACACATACACACACACACACACACACACACACACACACACACACACACACATACATACATACATACATATATATATATTTATATATATATATATATATATATATATATATATATATATATATATATATATATATATATATCGCGTCCATTCCTTCCTCATACACTGTACTTAGAACGTGTTGTTTTGCTATAAATACCAACTTTACATGCTACAAAAATGTTGCATAGCCCAGTGTGGGGGGCAATGCACTTTAAACATGTCTCCCCTATTTCATAATTCCTCCCCTTCGCTTCAAACTGATTATACAAAACATTGAATATATCTCTGATTGATTATAATAAAGGTCTTTTGAGCAAATGGTGCAGTTTTGTTGAAAAAATCAGAAGAAAACCTACTAATTTGTATCGAACAAAATTCAAGAAAAAGTGTGGCTCAGTTTTGGTTGATATTAAATATTGAATGCTACCAACACTATCACAAATATTCCGACATATCTACCATTGTAGCATTCGCGAGCTAAATTCAACAAGTTCGTTACGTTTTCGTTAAATCATTTCCGAATGTTACTCCGGGTACTCACGAGAACATTAACAAAAGCGACGCGCGCCGGACTAAATCAAAGGAAATGATTTATCCGTAGTTCCATACCGTCATTGTCTCCACCAAATGTCTATTTTATCGCGTCAGTGCAAAAAGTCCAAGCCTGACTTGCAGAAGAATGCAGGTAAACTATCTCTGTAAAAGAAGTATGAAGAGCTAGCTGCAGCTTATTCAATATAAAATACCTGTTCATATATGTATGTAATTATATCCTTGTCATTGTCGGTAGTTGGTATTACCACACGTTTGCTATACATGTCAATTGAACATTCTTCATTTAATATTAATGTTACGTTTTACACACCTGATCAATCGCAAAAAACTATAAGTATGTGGTACACGTGAAAGTATTATTATAACATCATTGTTTATACAGCTATGGTAGGGTTGGCAGCGACCAGTTTAATTTATGAGAAATGGTTTCGTATTAATAATTATTATATAAACCAACTGGTAACAACCTTAATTGGCTCCGCTGTCTGCCCCGGAATCGTACATGATGTAATTGATTGTTACATTTGTTGTTTATACATACTGTTTGTTTGTACGATTCCAAAAAATAAATATTCATTCATTCATGCATTCTGACGCGTCCTGTGGTCTACCACGATCCAGGCGTGACACAAGCGCTGTTTAATTCGCACGAAACAAAGACGACGTCACTGCGTGCATGGAGACGTCTGTAAAATAAGAGGCTGGCCATGGTGTATAAAGTAGGCGGAGTCCGGAGCCGCCTGGTAGCGCTCCATGCACCTGCACGATAGCAATAAGACGAGATAAGACGAGATAAGACGAGATAAGACGAGATAAGAAGCTCATCGCACGATAGGTAGCGTGTGTCCTCATTGTTTTCAAAGCCAAGACGCCGACAGCGGCGGCTGAAAATAATCATTCTTTGTCGGCGATCTAATAATGATTCTTCGTATCGGCCCGACTGACTCTGGCAGCGCGTTGACGCTGTATGTAGCGCCGCGATGAACCGCTGAACTAGATAGCCATTAACGGGGATCGGGTTACGCCGCGCGATGTCGCCGCCTCGCCGGCTTGGGCCGCACACGTCGTGGGCACGCGACCGGCTTCCGCGGCGCCGGAAGTGACGTAATTTCCTTGACAGCAGTGCCATTACTTATACGTTTGTTGTTTGTAAGTTTGATATCGCGGACAGGAGATAGTTTAATTTTATATAGGTTCGTACGAATTAGAGATAAGAAAGTGTGAGTATAGAATGAACAGGAACAAGAAGGGATTGAAAATGTGATGGAGAAAGGAAGATACTGAAATTTATTGAGATCACGAGAGAGGGAAATTAAATAAAAAATACAAAATTATTCTTAGTATTAAAGTAAACACTATTTGAAACTGGAACGCGAATTACGGTGTACAAAACGTAACAAAGGGAAACTATTGACGTTGGTTTTTCTCGTATGGATTTCAAAGCAGCGTAACATTAAAACAGTGAGTACGTTCTCGTAAACATCTTTCGGATGGAGTCTCTTTGTGATGTGTAATGTTGACAAGGTATATCAATTCCAAATGTATTGCTAGCGTGCGTGCGTGCATGTCTGTGAGCATGTGCTTGCGTCTGTGTATAACATGACAAAATTAATACAATACATTATCTACGCTATAATATTTATGTTGTTTATATAGCATAAATTTTACGATTTTCCGTAATAATCATTGGGTTATTAATTGGTTTTAGGTACTAAAATAATTCATTAGAATAAGAAACGTGATCTGTCATAACACATTCACAACATAAAAACCGCGGCCTTTGTGTTTTGTTTGAATAATGCGTTGTGTAAAGAAGTCCAACAATTTACATTACCTTTTCCTCATTTAATTGTTTGACGTTGGAAACAGACATATATTATAGGTTACATATTTGCGTTAGTGTGTTTATGGTTTCGTGCGTTTTTGGGTGTGTACGTTTTCGCTTTATGCGTGCTTCAATATAACGATACTTTAATTTCAAGTTGGCCCATATATCGTTAACCATCACAGTGAAGCATCCACGAATTATACGCAGTATACATGAGTGTGGGCACATCGAAATACATGCAAGGAACTGTTCTGTTGCTTTGAATTAAATATATAAAATACCAATAGAAATATAAGTATAAATTTGCGTGCTAAATATAATGACACAATTGTATTCCATATGTACATAAGAACAGTTTAAGCATAGTTACCGTAAGTCAGTAATGCCTAAAATATTATGAATTATGAAAACATCGACAAATATGTTCTATAACATGATTTCGCATTTAATTTCACGAAATTGAAATCGTGGCCGTATTCTCTTGTCATTGATAAGAGCATTTGTTGTAGCTGCAATTCACCCAACATCTGGAATATAATCCCGATGGCTTCCATATCATCAGAAATTATACCAACGTCTTGAAAGAAAACGCAAGACTTATTTATGTAAATTAACATTCCCATGATTCAATTTCGGCTGTCACATGATGTCTAAAGATAGCTCTTTGTCGTTATTGTTGTTGTTATCATTAGTATTATTATTACATTCGTATCATTACCATAACCAATTTGTAAAAGCTAACTATGGATATTAATGTTATGCTCTTTTGGCCCAATTTGTAACATTGTTATAGAGTTTAGTATTATAACTATATATATATATATATATATATATATATATATATATATATATA
>CBDHHR010000577.1:10000-11427 GCA_965263245.1 Metamycoplasmataceae bacterium
CACGTAGATGGCTATCCAATGTTTACCGGGAGAAACGAGTATTCGCCATAACTGTCTGCCGTCACGTAGATGGCTATCCGGTGTTTACCGGGAGGAACGAGTATCCGCCATAACCGTCAGCCGTCACGTAGATGGCTATCCAGTGTTTACCGGGAGGAACGAGTATTCGCCATAACTGTCTGCCGTCACGTAGATGGCTATCCAGTGTTTACCGGGAGGAACGAGTATTCGCCATAACTGTCTGCCGTCATGTAGATGGCTATCCAGTGTTTACCGGGAGGAACGAGTATTCGCCATAACTGTCTGCCGTCACGTAGATGGCTATCCAGTGTTTACCGGGAGGAACGAGTATTCGCCATAACTGTCTGCCGTCACGTAGATGGCTATCCAGTGTTTACCGGGAGGAACGAGTATTCGCCATAACCGTCTGCCGTCACGTAGATGGCTATCCAGTGTTTACCGGGAGGAACGAGTATTCGCCATAACTGTCTGCCGTCACGTAGATGGCTATCCAGTGTTTACCGGGAGGAACGAGTATTCGCCATAACTGTCTGCCGTCACGTAGATGGCTATCCAGTGTTTACCGGGAGGAACGAGTATTCGCCATAACTGTCTGCCGTCACGTAGATGGCTATCCAGTGTTTACCGGGAGGAACGAGTATTCGCCATAACCGTCTGCCGTCACGTAGATGGCTATCCAGTGTTTACCGGGAGGAACGAGTATTCGCCATAACCGTCTGCCGTCACGTAGATGGCTATACAGTGTTTACCGGGAGGAACGAGTATTCGCCATAACCGTCTGCCGTCACGTAGATGGCTATCCAGTGTTTACCGGGAGGAACGAGTATTCGCCATAACTGTCTGCCGTCACGTAGATGGCTATCCAGTGTTTACCGGGAGGAACGAGTATTCGCCATAACCGTCTGCCGTCACGTAGATGGCTATCCAGTGTTTACCGGGAGGAACGAGTATTCGCCATAACCGTCTGCCGTCACGTAGATGGCTATCCAGTGTTTACCGGGAGGAACGAGTATTCGCCATAACCGTCTGCCGTCACGTAGATGGCTATCCAGTGTTTACCGGGAGGAACGAGTATTCGCCATAACTATCTGCCGTCACGTAGATGGCTATCCAGTGTTTACCGGGAGGAACGAGTATTCGCCATAACTGTCTGCCGTCACGGAGATGGCTATCCAGTGTTTACCGGGAGGGCCGTCAGAGGTGTTACACGAACGCGGCAGGATATGTGTTTATTCTTTCTGGTAAGCCACTCCTCGGTACGACACCTTGGACGATACTCCTCGTAGCCGGATCCATCGCCAACATTCTTCGTATATTCAATGTGTTCAATTCGATATATTTTCCCGATAGATCTTCGGTCAGTTTATACATGACATTTGCTGAGTCAAGGAGCTGCGTTCTGTCAT
>CBDHHR010000578.1:0-3367 GCA_965263245.1 Metamycoplasmataceae bacterium
CAACAGGCAACGACCATATAAACATCGAGACATTGAAAGCAGAAGATACCATCTCGAAAACCCTTACTAAGCTGTACATTAAATGCTTATCAGAAAGACAAATGCCCAAAGCGTGGAAGAACGCTAAGATGATGATAATCAAGAAGGGAAATAAGAAAGACCTCAGGAATTACAGACCGATATGTCTACTATCAAAACATCTGTAAATTACTCATGAAATATTAATAAAAAGGCTAGAGAAGACACTCGACGAAAACCAGCCACGAGAGAAAGCTGTACTCAGAAGCGGATACTCAACGACAGACCACATCCACGTCGTAAACCAACTGAAAGAGAAGTGCAGAGAATATAATATCCCACTCTGCATCGCATTCGTCGACTACGAGAAAGCCTTTGGCTCAGTGCAAACTCAAGCCAGTACTAACTTCGCTTCAAGAACAGGGGATAGAAGATGTGTACATCGAACTCCTGAAGGATATCTACACCGACAGTTCGATGACAGTCCACCTACACAAAGATAGCAACCAGATCAACACCATGAGAGGAGTACGACATGGAGATACCATATCGCCCAGAGAGAGAGAGAGAGAGAGGGAGAGAGAGAGAGAGAGAGAGAGAGAGAGAGAGAGAGAGAGAGAGAGAGAGAGAGAGAGAGAGAGAGAGAGAGAGAGAGAGAGAGAGAGAGAGAGAGAGAGAGAGAGAGAGAGAGAGAGAGAGAGAGAGAGAGAGAGAGAGAGAGAGAGAGAGAGAGAGAGAGAGAGAGAGAGAGAGAGAGAGAGAGAGAGAGAGAGAGAGAGAGAGAGCGCGCGAGAGAGAGAGAGAGAGAGAGAGAGAGAGAGAGAGAGAGAGAGAGAGAGAGAGAGAGAGAGAGGAGAGAGAGAGAGAGAAGTTTGCTAGGTTATCGGATGGCTGCCTCCAATGCAAAATCATGACTACGCCCAAAAAGAATAATTCAATACTTATGGTAGAACGAAGCAGGCAGGTCGACAAGAATGCACCCAACATGAGATGTGATGGCATCACCACCAGGGGCGGATCCAGAAAGTAGATTTGAGCGGCACATTACTTCCAACTGCACTTCTTTTATTTATTTAAAGTTATTCATTTCTGCGCAACCCTTTGATCCTAAACATGAGTGCACATTGCATCATCTGAGGGCATGCGAGGCTCACCTAGATATAGCGCATTCAGGTGGTAATTAGCCGTGATAATAATTATAATAGGACCGAAATCGGTCATGAACATTATTGCAACTAAATTATCCATACCAGCAACGGATATGATGGACTAGGCGTACAGCATCTTGGGAAGTTATGTTGTCGGGTTTATAGTTACGACCTATAACATGAAATAACTATCTACTTTTATCACCGTTCACAGAATATTTTCTTTTGCATATATTTCGCATATATCTCGAATAAAACCTTGATTCCAGATTTTTTGGATTTTAGCAAAGTTATATCATCTGCGTATCCAATAGAACATGTATAGTGGTTGCCCATGTGGCATCAAACACCACTCTTTTCTACTTGTTGTTAAAAGAATCCATCCATGTTTATTGAGAAAGAAAATGCGAAAAAGGATATCGCCCCGTGGCTGTTTGACTCCGTTAACGTTACATGCGGTAAACAGGGATGATATAATCGAGCCCAATCTTACTTGAAGTTTTTGTTTAGTGTATACATACACAACACCTCGACGTGTGATACCTTACGTGGTTAAAAAGCTTCACATAATTGACCCTATCAAATGCTTTACTGGCGTTCACACGAGACTGCCATTTGCATTATAATAACTGATTGTCTTCCTCATAACATATGTACAGTGAGTATTGGACATACTTGGTTTAATTAATATAAACCAAATTTGATAGACCCCTATGTTAAAAAAAAATTCTCAATACACTGTCCCTTTACTAAAACTATATTAATGTGTGAGCATCTAGACCTATATAATTCTTTGAGTTTTATATAGGCCTAAACGATATAATTATAGGCCTAGGTTGGCGCGAAAACTATCAGGTTATTAATGATCACAACAAAGACGCGAGTATTGTACTACACGTTCATTGATCGCGCACGTGTTCAGTGGTTATTCCAATAATGTGCCGTGGATTGGGTCTAGCGCGCGTGTTTCACGCGACTGCCCATTCCACGCTGGCGCTCTCTCGCCCCGGCTGAGTGAGCAGAACTCGTGGAACTCACAGATCTACTCAACCAATCCGCCGTAGAATCAACAGCGAAATAGTGCAACAAACACGCCCCTATTTCGCGCAAAAATTTCAAACAACAAGTTATTTTCTTTTGCGATTCTTCGCAAAAATGGCGAGCAGTTTTAATAGGAGAAATGTTTTCTATAGTTTGATGTGAGTTAGCGCGTGAACAAAAACGGTGGTTTGGCGCCGGTGGCGTGTAGTGATATGCGGGGACCGCGTCACGCGGCGTCAAGCTTCAGGCGCGAGCAAACTTTTGTTGTAAACGGGGTCAGGGGAATTTATTTACAAGCTGCGAGTAGTGCTCGCGCGTAGCGGGTGATTTTCTACGGACATACCGCAGGATTTTCGTGCACTTTAAGCGGCACACATGACTGGATTACGGTGGGAATAGCGTGCCAGGATAACTATGCGGCGTCGCTGGGTCGTTCTCGGAGTACTCTTGGCGCTAGCGACAGTTCGGAACGCAAAAGGTAAGCATTCCGTTGTTCCCGTTCGCGACACTACTCGCGACGGTCCTTTCACATGGAAATGAGGGCGACGTCATTACTTCATCATGGCGTTAGAAAGTGACACTGGTCAAATTCGAAACCCCGGCCACGTCGTATCGACGTGATCTTAGCTGTTTACTTCAGGGACTGAGTTTTAGCTGTTTATTATGGCCTTCTTTGAGTTGGGGTTACTTTAAGACCTAATTAAAGGGGTCGGTTCTTGTGCGACAACGACGCGACATTTTGCTGAGTGACATCATTTCCTCTGAGTGCGTCCATAACAGTGTCTTCCTTACGCTGCCCACATTTCCTTGGCCCAGAAGCCTGTACAGTTTTTTTACGAACCACCAGAAGCCGTACAGTGTCCATGGAATATTCTGTCAACTCGACGACAGTCAAATAAACGAGCCGGCGTCGAGTCGACAGCGGGAAGATGTTTCCGGCCATCATTCCTTCACTGTCGGCAGGGGGAGTCAAGTGGTCGCGACGACGGGCGCCGAATGCACGGAGATCTGTCAAACACGGTCCCGAGACAAGAATCGGCCAGTGTGCCTGCTTTTTCCCTCAAGAAACGCCCCACACACGGGCGCACTTTACTCTGAAAGTTGCGTCGGGGCGTTAAGTATCGCCACAGATGCAAAGCGGCCACACTTCCGTCACTTCA
>CBDHHR010000579.1:0-21135 GCA_965263245.1 Metamycoplasmataceae bacterium
TATCAGTCGCCGCGACCGGGGTCTGCTCGGCACGACGCGCTCTAGAAGGCCGACTACGGCCTCGCAGCACAGTGGCTGCTGGTCGTCTTGAGAGACGGCCCGACAGAGGACAAAAGCATGCTGCGGGTCGACGTCATTACATGGCTGGTGAAGCTCAAATACAGGTGGGATATGTAACAGCCCCGTCCATCCTTCCGTCCTTCCGTCCTTCCTTCCGTCCGTCCGTCCGCCCGGTTTCTTACCTCTCCTCCTCCCTCCCTCCCTCACTCCCTCCCTCCCTCCCTCCCTCCCTCCCTCCCTCCCTCCCTCCCTCCCTCCCTCCCTCCCTCCCTCCCTGCCTCCCTCCCTGCCTCCCTCCCTCCCTCCCTCCCTCCCTCCATCCCTCCATCCATCCATCCATCCATCCATCCATCCATCCATCCATCCATCCATCCACCCATCCGTCCCTCCGTCCGTTTGTGGTCTGATGTGAATCCACTATGTTATCCTGCATAAAATACGTGTATTTACGTACTTTCTTTTCTATACTAAATGTAGCGTAGTGCAATAAAGTACCAGGGTGTACGTGTACTAAGATTTTGTTCTGTAACATCTAAATGTGTTTCTGTACAGATAGGTGATTTCCCGAAAGCAGTGGAAATGGTCGAAAAGGCATTCGGCAGTAAGTATTAACTATCACAGTCTGGGTGGTGTCCTTTTTCTAGCAAACGTCTTGAAATTAATAGTTACTCTACAACATTACAAAACTTCATGTGAGGAGGTACATGCTAATATAGAGGCCATATCTGATGAGAAATGGTGCAGGCAGCTAAGCACTAGGCACTATATAATTATAACTTTAGTGATGTATAATATGGACCTATCGATACCATTTCTATCGGCTGGATCAGTACTTATATGGGATGCCTGAAAATAGTCGTAACTAGATAGAACGATATCAACAAATGTATTCACGGTTAATGGAGCATAAACTATTTATTAACTGAGAAGAAACGATCAGAGTCCACGTGATCTCATTGTTCGCGTCAACGAGCGTTATTGTTACCATGGCAACGCATTGTCTTTTTGTAATCTAATGTTTTGATAAAACAGTTAGCAGGTTTCCGATCACAGTCACAGATGGTAGCAAATGTCCAGTTTTCTGTCAGAGCCGGAACTTTTGATCTGCGCATGCGTTTCTTGATAGACGTGTGTCTTGTCTACGCAACCTGGCAGCGGTATCAGGCTACCTACCAGCAACGGACTTCTCGCTTGACGTCGGTTAGTCGGCGCGTATTCGACTGAACGTTCATTTAGTACAGTCCATTCGAAGCGAACGCTTCTTGGTCACCGCTGACGGACATGTTTTGTTCCGGCGCACGCGTGTTGTGTTGTGACGACAGCGAGTGACGTTTCGCGCGACGGCCGTCGGTCCGTGAACGCGTCTAGCCGTCGGTGCCGACGAGGTACGATCGCAGTTCGTGGGTCGTTGATTCAGTTGTCCTCACTGGTCGATCGGCACGTTGACTTCCGGCTTGCTCCGAAAACAAAACTGGACATTGAACGAGCAATCAAACATTCACAGCCGTAATAAATTAAACGAATAGTCTCACTGAAAAGTTACAACGTAGGCCCAACTATCCACAGCAGTCGTCACTATCTGGATGTGTGCGACCCCCAGTGACAATCTCTCCGGTACCCACCCACCCCCAACCCCGGGACGTTTCCTTAACGTTTAACAAGATATTTTCGTCATATCTACTGCTGTCACCTCTGGAAAATTACGCCCCCCAATCCGCCCCCCCCCCGAGTCTCCCCGGATACCCCCGCCGCGGAACCCAGGATTTTCTCCTAGTCATAGCAATAAATTATAGTCGGACAGTTATTATAAAACCTTACTTTTTACAAGACAACTCGTCGGAGCAGGTTCCTCGCCGTTATCGCAGCAATTTCGTCGTCGAACGGGACGGACACGTGAGGCACCTGGAATTCAAAGATAACCGATAATTATTTTGTTTAACGTTGAAGCAGTACACAAAAATAACACCGAAACCGAAAAGTGGGAGTAAATGTTAATACTTCAACAAAGTACGAGAAAATCTTACCTCGGAATGCGGATGCGCCGACCGTGGAGTACTGCGTCAACGGCTGCTCTCCACACTCATGCGGTGCCTTCACGTGTCCCTCCCTCCTCGGTAGACAGGCATTGGCTGACATCAAAGGGGTCGTAGTGAATCGCCCGATTTGGCGGTAGCGATGTCGTAGCCTGTGCCGTCCTGTCGCCAGCGTACGAAGTGTTCTGACATCGTGAACAGTTGTTGGTATCGCTTCTTCGGTGTCATTCTCGATACGTCTTTTGCGTTTGGCTGTTGCGATTGTTGTGAAATTCTTAACCGCCAACTCGTTGTTACCGTGACGTTTCATGACGTCAACAACCGGTTAGACGGAGCTTAAGCCAATCATCGCGTTGCATAACTCCCGCGGTTTTAGAAACGAGGATATTACGTTATGCGTTATATCGCCTTTCGGTACAAGTATTCATCATCATCTCTCTCTCTCTCTCCCTCTCCCTCTCCCTCTCTCTCTCTCTCTCTCTCTCTCTCTCTCTCTCTCTCTCTGTCTGTCTGTCTGTCTGTATGTCTGTCTGTCTGTCTGTCTGTCTGTCTGTCTGTCTGTCTCTCTCTCTCTCTCTCTGTATGTCTGTCTGTCTGTCTGTATGTCTGTCTGTCTGTCTGTCTGTCTGTCTGTCTGTCTGTCTGTCTGTCTGTCTGTCTGTCTGTCTGTCTGTCTGTCTGTCTGTCTGTCTGTCTGTCTGTCTGTCTCTGCCCTCCGGTGTTATTGTGTTTAACAGGGTTCACGCAAACCAGTCCATAATAAGCATTTTCAATAATAAAAAAGACTTGCTAGTTCTTCCTATTACGCCAGGATTATACGGCCACATTTTCATTGCAATAGCGTTTTCTAATACAAACTACGTCTCACCAGCGGCCACATTGCATGCACATAGTATAAGCAAAATACATCTGCAATCATGCTGAACACAAAACAACAACGATATGTAGTTATTATGATATCAAAAGTGTCCCATTACGAATAAATAATGTTGGTATTGTCAGCTAAATGATTCACGAACAATTCAATTGTGTAGAAGTCAGTGACCAGCAATTGCGAACGTAGAGAATACGAGTGGTAGAATTGTGTGAAGTGGTAGACATTGCACGCTGTGGGATGGTAAGGGATGGAAGAAGACGAGAAGGGTGGATTGTGCTTTTTATACCTGTTCGCGGCGAGATCTACCACTCCACAATATCTAGTACAGACTGTCTATGTGGTGGCGGCACTTCAGATTCAAAACACGTATAGCCTTTAGGATGCGTTATTCTAATGCAGACATCGCGGGCTACATTGCAAAGGTCTAGGAGGACAATTACCTTCAATCCACCCTATATCCGTCTACTGACTTTAGGTCGTGGCAAAGTCTGACTGTCCGCGCACATGTCTGTCGAACGATCAAGGGATGTGCCAATTATGTTGCGCTGAGCGAGTCAAACCTCAAAAAAGCGCATTTAACATGTTCTCAACTGATACAATTCTAGGTAATGGTTTAACAGCCATATATATCTACTAAAATATGGCTGACCAAGGTGATCGTGGCCATTATTATGTCCGGCATATCACTTTGTTGAATTTATCACACACAATTACAGAGGTTGTTCATTGGCCAGATTGATCCGATGGTTCTCTCACCCGTCTCCGGAACATTGCATTAAAACCTGAGCTGTTCTTTTCTAGGAAATTGTGGTGTTGTTTAACTCATCATAGGTAATAGGAAGATCTACACCTGTAAAGTGTTTGTCAAGGAGTATTTTGGACACCGTCACTTCCATCGTGTCTATTATCTACAGGCCTACCAACATCTCCATTGACTGTAAGAAAAACTTCGAAACAAACAGTACACCACTTCAGTATTTTAAAAAAAAGAAATTGTACATCGAATAACGAAAAACACCGTCAGCAATCAACCACTCATTTTAGATGAGATGAAAGCGTTATCCGGGTAAAACGACTGACAGCTTAGATTTTACATTCTTTCACCATAAATGTCATACACAGATCCCATTAATTCCAAAAAGGCTCACAGACGCAACCCTCCTTCCGGATTTTGCAAAACTATATGAGCTATGAAAGTGGTTACACATGACAAACAAAACCAAATTAGCCAGTATATTAAAACGCTACTGTTCCTAGCATGCAGCATATTTGGTGAACATGCTGCAACAGTTTATTTAAACAGATCTAGCAAACTAGTCAAACCTACTGGGTAAATGTTATGGCAAGACTGCAATCATCCACATGTGTGCTTACCATTCCTGTGGTCGGCTTCTTGTTGCTATCATTTCTTTTTCCCAAGAAATGCCTCCCCCGCTAGAATGGTACATATATATATATATATATATATATATATATATATATATATATATATAAATATATATATATATGTATATAATATATATATATATATATACCCTGTGTGTATATATATATATATATATATATATATATATACTTTTATAGATATATAAAGTGTGTGTATATATGACTGAATATATAATATATAACTTTTTTAGATACACTTGTGTATATAACGACTGATAGTATATAATTATATATGACTAAATATTAGTATATATATATATTATATACTGTATATATATATATATCGGTATATATATGTATATACTTATTACAGATATACGGTATAACGACTGAAGTATATAATTATGATGACTAAACATTAGCATATATATATATATATATATATATATATATATATATATATATATACAGTGTATATATGTATATGTATATCGGTATATATGTAGGCTCCTATATACTGTCTAGATTTTTAACGGCTAAAATATATAACTATGATGAGTAAACATTAAAAGCGAGTTTAAAGTGATGTGTTTTAAGGGAGATTTTAATTTGTTCGTGCACTATTCCAGTCACGGATCTTCCGGCAACGCATTCCATTGGCTCGGTCCTGCGCACGAGAAAGACCGAAGGCCGTATCTCTCAAGGTTGTGCCGCGGTATATTCAGTTGACCGGAGTGTGAGGCGTAACGCGGCTCGACGTGGAAATCAATGACGCAAGGCAGGCCGGCGTCTTTTCCCGGAGGGCGTTGAATACAATCAAGATTGTCATTGTCAGTGTCACTTTTGCTCCGAAACCTGCATAATAGATTGTGTGGTTCTTTCAGATTCAATCGGCTTTTCAGAACGGGGGAGGAAGAGGGAGGGGAAAAGAGAGAGACTGCGAATGACAGACAGATGGCCAGATAGCCGGGGCCGCAAGGTGCATATTTTGCATTATTCACAAGGTCAAGCACTTTTTATTGATGTAGAAATATGTTAGGCCTATACATTTCTAAGAACTTCTCAGCGGCGGAGTTTTAAGTATTACGGAGGAAGCACGGTCGAATGATAATTTGTTATATCCATGGACCCGCGTTTATCGGCATTGAAGGGGTCGCTTTTCTCGCGGTGCGTAACTGGTAAAATGAAACACGTCAGCGCATACGTCATCAAACGCAATCACGTTCTGACTCTCGTGGACCAGTCCACTGATCACGATAGGGTGAAACAACTCTTATGCTGGTTGAAGTAATCACAAGCTCAAACCCGCCCAAACTCTATGTTAACCTTATTTCAACTACAATGCAAAATTACTTCGAAACGACCAGTTTCATATTAAAAACGTCGCGTTGTTATAAATGCCGATGACGTGCGTGGCGGGAAATAACCTGGCCACCCACTGTTTTAGTTACATCCATCGTTTTTAAACGCATGCACGTTCTGTCTCTCACGGACCAGTCCATTGATCACATTAGTGTGTAAAACCCTCACGCCGGTTGAAGCAATCACAAGGGCAAAAACCGCCCAAACGCTATGTAAGCCCTATTTCTACTACAACACAAAATTGCTTAGAAACGATTTGTTTTATATTAAAAAACGTCGTGTTACTATAAATACCGATGACGTGCGTGGCAGGAAATAATCTGGCCACCCACTGTTTGGGCTACTTCCACCGTTTTTTAAACGATTGTTCTCATTGGTCCGTAGAACAGTCTTTTGTTCTAGAATGTTCTTTTAGGATGTGGCGGGAATCTTTCTGATTGGTTAGAGAACATACTTCACTTTTAGCCAATGAAACCCTTCGACAGAGTCACGTTATACGTTGGTTTGACCGTTGAGGAAATCAGTTGAGCGCAACTTACCAAGCAAAAGACACGTTCAGAAACAGCTCGGTAACAGCTCAAATTGAGAAGCCAACACAAAAAGGCTGCGAAAAAGCAAGACGGACGTCTTTACCGTCGGACTGTTTCGCTACATCGCGTTGTTTGTCGACTACCGGGCCAACTGCGGCATCAAGTTGATCAACCATCGTCTCGACTACCGCACCGAGCCTCTCTCAGCATTTGACTACCGGACCGGACCAATCACGCTCACGGCGTCGCTCACAGCCATCGCCAGCGACTGCTATCGTATCGTCTACCGATCATATCGTCGCATGGTTAATACTAACTATCGTGCCACCTTCGGACCTCAAAGCGCTACAATCTCATCGCGTCGAATTCGCTGCTACGGGCAACACTCGCTGCCACAATAGCGACCGGCCATATCGCTGCCACGACTACTACCAGCGACACATCGCCGCCACCGCTACGGACAACGCCACGAGTGGCACGACCACTACCGGCAACGCTTCGCCGCCACCGCTATCGGTAAGCCGCCACCGCTTCCGGCAACACCACGACCACTACCAGCAACGCTTCGCCGCCATCGCCATCGGTAACACGTCGCCGCCATCGCTTCCGGCAACATCACGACCGCTACAGGCAACGCTTCGCCGCCATCAGTATCGGTAACACGTCGCCGCCACCGCTTCAGGCAACATCACGACCACTACCGGCAACGCTTCGCCGCCATCGCTATCGATAACTCGTCGCCGCTACCGCTTCCGGCAACACCACGACCACTACCGGCAACGCTTCGCCGCCATCGCTATCGGTAAGCCGCCACCGCTTCCGGCAACACCACGACCACTACCAGCAACGCTTCGCCGCCATCGCTATCGGTAACACGTCGCCGCCATCGCTTCCGGCAACACCACGACCACTATCGGCAACGCTTCGCCGCCACCGCTATCGGTAAGCCGCCACCGCTTCCGGCAACACCACGACCACTACCAGCAACGCTTCGCCGCCATCGCTATCGGTAACACGTCGCCGCCATCGCTTCCGGCAACACCACGACCACTATCGGCAACGCTTCGCCGCCATCGCCATCGGTAACACGTCGCCGCCATCGCTTCCGGCAACATCACGACCGCTACAGGCAACGCTTCGCCGCCATCAGTATCGGTAACACGTCGCCGCCACCGCTTCAGGCAACATCACGACCACTACCGGCAACGCTTCGCCGCCATCGCTATCGATAACACGTCGCCCTTACCGCTTCCGGCAACACCACGACCACTACCGGTAACGCTTCGCCGCCATCGCTATCGATAACACGTCGCCGCTACCGCTTCCGGAAACATCACGACCACTACCGGCAACGCTTCGCCGTCATCGCTATCGATAACACGTCGCCGTTACCGCTTCCGGCAACACATCTTCAGTCGCTGAAGTCTGGTATAGCTTCCGCCCCGTACGTCCTGTCCGTGTCTTGTCTCTTTCTCTGTGGGCCACTACGACGTATTAGTGTCAACGCCCGATTATATGTTCAGTGTTGTTTAGTTTTGTGACGAGGTGTTTGCTACGGGGGACCGTTGCAATCGCCGGATGAGCTACAGGTCCAATCACTGAGTGTCCTGAAAAAGGTCGCACTGTTGATTGGATTGGCCTGATGTGTATCCAGACCTGGTGCTTGTGGTGGTTTGTGGACGGGACAAATGTTGCTTGTCTGTTCGACTTACGTGTCTGTTTTGTGTATGTACTGTGTTTTGTTCGATTTGCGGAGGAAGCTGAAAGTCACCAAATCGTCCGAGAGAAAGCTCCGAAGAGATAATACGTCATTCACAACCGAGCTCTCGTTATTACGGACGAATAAAAATAAAATACGGAACGATGAACTGTACAAAAACAAACAGCGAACATTACCATGATTATGAATATTCGTTCCATCAATAAAACTGTGACAAACTATAAAATAACGCCTATGTTGTATTTATAGTTAAGTTTGTCTCGGTGAGCTCAATCGCGAGTTCCACACATGGCCTTGTACGTCGACTGTCCTCAGACTATGTTCTTAAGTTCACAAAAATACACCGTCACAACACTTATACTGAGAATGACACTTCAAACAGCGACTCATTTCATCTCCAAAGTGCCCGACGTCTACGTTTGTGACGTCATAGTTTTACGTCTACCTGCCACGTGATGTATTCATCAATCACGACATCACGTGATTAGTAGACGCAAAACTATGACATCACACACCAAAACTTCGGGAACCACATATGTTTAGCGAGTGTCATTCACAATTCTAACGTACGCATGCACGCAAGTTCAGGACAACTCAACAACATTTGGCGCCACATGTGTTACTGTTGTATGTAGGAGGATCTCGGGGCTGCGTGGCACGTGTCGCTTTAGAATTTAATTTGCCCGCGTTATGCTTGCGTTAGCGTGGCGTATCCCGAAACCAGATTTAACTTTTCCATATGCGGCCATCATAACGTTTCCTTCATACCCTACGGACGGACGGACGGACGGACGGACGGACGGACGGACGGACGGACGGACGGACGGACGGACGGACGGACGGACGGACGGACGGACGGACGGACGGACGGACGGACGGACGGACGGACGGACGGACGGACGGACGGACGGACGGACGGACGGACGGACGGACGGACGGACGGACGGACGGACGGACGGACGGACGGACGGACGGACGGACGGACGGACGGACGGACGGACGGACGGACGGACGGACGGACGGACGGACGGACGGACGGACGGACGGACGGACGGACGGACGGACGGACGGACGGACGGACGGACGGACGGACGGACGGACGGACGGACGGACGGACGGACGGACGGACGGACGGACGGACGGACGGACGGACGGACGGACGGACGGACGGACGGACGGACGGACGGACGGACGGACGGACGGACGGACGGACGGACGGACGGACGGACGGACGGACGGACGGACGGACGGACGGACGGACGGACGGACGGACGGACGGACGGACGGACGGACGGACGGACGGACGGACGGACGGACGGACGGACGGACGGACGGACGGACGGACGGACGGACGGACGGACGGACGGACGGACGGACGGACGGACGGACGGACGGACGGACGGACGGACGGACGGACGGACGGACGGACGGACGGACGGACGGACGGACGGACGGACGGACGGACGGACGGACGGACGGACGGACGGACGGACGGACGGACGGATTGTTAAAAATGCAAACAGTGGAATGTAGTTGTTAGCTTTAGACCAAATCACTTCCGGTTTGTCTTGAGTTGAACAGAGTTCTGAGGCGAAAATAAGAAGACGGAAAAGAAACGAAGAGATGAAGAAACACGTCAGAAAGTATTAATTTTCACAGCGGACTGTAAAGGAATCTAACATATTATCTACTGACTGTGTATTGGGTGGTGGCTATATGTTTAAAAACACAAGTACGCAGGGCCCGATACACGATCACAAACAGCCGCACTGTCGATAAGGCGAAAGCTGTCACGTCCACTTGCATTCTCACGGGCAATCTTATTTAATATTGTTGAACCCGAGTTAAAATGTGTGAATTGTGTATTGAATCACTCATGTTCAAAGTATGCGTCTTAAATCAGGACCAAACATCCCTAGGTTGTTTATGAGTTTTTTTGGCGAAAGTATCTAACGATTTACACTGACGAGCAATCTGATGTAAAACTACAAAACACTGTTCTTCGCCTTCGCCTTCGCCTTCGCCTTCGCCTTCGCCTTCGCCTTCGCCTTCGCCTTCGCCTTCGCCTTCGCCTTCGCCTTCGCCTTCGCCTTCGCCTTCGCCTTCGCCTTCGCCTTCGCCTTCGCCTTCGCCTTCGCCTTCGCCTTCGCCTTCGCCTTCGCCTTCGCCTTCGCCTTCGCCTTCGCCTTCGCCTTCGCCTTCGCCTTCGCCTTCGCCTTCGCCTTCGCCTTCGCCTTCGCCTTCGCCTTCGCCTTCGCCTTCGCCTTCGCCTTCGCCTTCGCCTTCGCCTTCGCCTTCGCCTTCGCCTTCGCCTTCGCCTTCGCCTTCGCCTTCGCCTTCGCCTTCGCCTTCGCCTTCGCCTTCGCCTTCGCCTTCGCCTTCGCCTTCGCCTTCGCCTTCGCCTTCGCCTTCGCCTTCGCCTTCGCCTTCGCCTTCGCCTTCGCTGGATATTGCCACTACAAACTACGTCACACGCGGATCAGTTGCACAGTTATCCACGGGTAGTTATTATTGGCAGGAAGCTCTCGAAATCAATTAGGCCTATATTTTGTCACAGTTTCCCCCGGAGGTGCATTGGAAAAGGCAAGTTAAAAACAAAAAAAACAACCGTTTTATAAATGGTACGTGACACCCAGTTTACAAACATTATCATTACTTGTTGTTGCGTAGCCGAGCATCGGAACCGTGTTCGCTGGTGATAAAGGTCCGAGTATTCAACGCGCATGCGCCTTGTTTAACTGTTTCCGGTACTCGGACGCGGAGCAGCAACCCGAGCATGAGGCTAGTCGAGCATCAGAATCGTGTTTACTGGTGATCAAGATCCGAGCATTCAACGCGCACACGCGCGAAATGTTTGCTTATTTGCTATCTTTGTGTTCGGAACCATGTATGTTGATGATAAAAGTCCGAGCACTCAACGCATTTATTTTCGAACACGCAGTATCGGTGTCGCGCTTACATTTTTCAGGGCGTTAAAAACGTTCCGGTTGACGTTTCTGCGCATGCGCAATAAATGTAAAATCACCAATGTCCAGCGAAACAACAAAGCATTTTCGGTATAAATGCCACGAGCAGTTCGTTAACTTACCTGAGATGATTACTGTGAAGAGTCTCTTAAAATGTCATTCAACGCAATAAAATATTACGTTTTTATAAATCACTGCCACAGATTAAGACTACTGTCACGTGATTTACGCTTGCTATCAAAATATGCCTCAAAACTTGTTTGCCTGGTGTTAATTTTCGACAAATAACTTTGCTGAGAGGTTATATACATCCTAACGAACAACCCGTAATATTTATACCATAAATGCTTTGTCTTTTCGCTGCACATTGACGATTTTACATATATCGCGCATGCGCAGAAACGTCAACTGGGACGTTTTTAACGACCGGAAAAATGTAAGCGCTACATCGGCTATCATCAGTGTCAGTACGGGCGCGTCGTTGTAGGGTTTAATAAGGATATTATACAAAGTCCATTAATAGACGAACGAAATGCTTAACCTATACTTAATAATGGTATGACTAAGAACTATATACAAAGCCCTTAATATTACCTATCATACAATGAAAATCTCACAATTATATATAAATATTGATCATTACATCAGAATTTGTTTTTAGCACCATAAAAGCAGTAATAATGGGGTACTAATTTCATTTTGAGAATTAAAAATAGAAATTGCTGTACCAATTATTAAAGGAGATCCAATTCCATCAGCAGTACAAAGGGACTTATATACTTTATAGATAGAAGATAATAATATATATATATATATATATATATATATATATATATATATATATATATATATATATATATGTATATCGGTATATATGTAGGCTCCTATATACTGTCTAGATTTTTAACGGCTAAAATATATAACTATGATGAGTAAACATTAAAAGCGAGTTTAAAGTGATGTGTTTTAAGGGAGATTTTAATTTGTTTGTGCACTATTCCAGTCACGGATCTTCCGGCAACGCATTCCATTGGCCCGGTCCTGCGCACGAGAAAGACCGAAGGCCGTATCTCTCAAGGTTGTGCCGCGGTATATTCAGTTGACCGGAGTGTGCGGCGTAACGCGGCTCGATGTGGAAATCAATGACGCAAGGCAGGCCGGCGTCTTTTCCCGGAGGGCGTTGAATACAATCAAGATTGTCATTGTCAGTGTCACTTTTGCTCCGAAACCTGCATAATAGATTGTGTGGTTCTTTCAGATTCAATCGGCTTTTCAGAACGGGGGAGGAAGAGGGAGGGGAAAAGAGAGAGACTGCGAATGACAGACAGATGGCCAGATAGCCGGGGCCGCAAGGTGCATATTTTGCATTATTCACAAGGTCAAGCACTTTTTATTGATGTAGAAATATGTTAGGCCTTTACATTTCTAAGAACTTCTCAGCGGCGGAGTTTTAAGTATTACGGAGGAAGCACGGTCGAATGATAATTTGTTATGTCCATGGACCCGCGTTTATCGGCATTGAAGGGGTCGCTTTTCTCGCGGTGCGTAACTGGTAAAATGAAACACGTCAGCGCATACGTCATCAAACGCAATCACGTTCTGACTCTCGTGGACCAGTCCACTGATCACGATAGGGTGAAACAACTCTCATGCTGGTTGAAGTAATCACAAGCTCAAACCCGCCCAAACTCTATGTTAACCTTATTTCAACTACAATGCAAAATTACTTCGAAACGACCAGTTTCATATTAAAAACGTCGCGTTGTTATAAATGCCGATGACGTGCGTGGCGGGAAATAACCTGGCCACCCACTGTTTTAGTTACATCCATCGTTTTTAAACGCATGCGCGTTCTGTCTCTCACGGACCAGTCCATTGATCACATTAGGGTGTAAAACCCTCACGCCGGTTGAAGCAATCACAAGGGCAAAAACCGCCCAAACGCTATGTAAGCCCTATTTCTACTACAACACAAAATTGCTTAGAAACGATTTGTTTCATATTAAAAAACGTCGCGTTACTATAAATACCGATGACGTGCGTGGCAGGAAATAATCTGGCCACCCACTGTTTGGGCTACGTCCACCGTTTTTTAAACGATTGTTCTCATTGGTCCGTAGAACAGTCTTTTGTTCTAGAATGTTCTTTTAGGATGTGGCGGGAATCTTTCTGATTGGTTAGAGAACATACT
This sequence comes from Metamycoplasmataceae bacterium, assembly GCA_965263245.1. Taxonomy (GTDB): domain Bacteria; phylum Bacillota_I; class Bacilli_A; order Mycoplasmatales; family Metamycoplasmataceae; genus DT-68. Next base: position 13,126 of record CBDHHR010000579.1, read on the forward strand.
TCACTTTTAGCCAATGAAACCCTTCGACAGAGTCACGTTATACGTTGGTTTGACCGTTGAGGAAATCAGTTGAGCGCAACTTACCAAGCAAAAGACACGTTCAGAAACAGCTCGGTAACAGCTCAAATTGAGAAGCCAACACAAAAAGGCTGCGAAAAAGCAAGACGGACGTCTTTACCGTCGGACTGTTTCGCTACATCGCGTCGTTTGTCGACTACCGGGCCAACTGCGGCATCAAGTTGATCAACCATCGTCTCGACTACCGCACCGAGCCTCTCTCAGCATTTGACTACCGGACCGGACCAATCACGCTCACGGCGTCGCTCACAGCCATCGCCAGCGACTGCTATCGTATCGTCTACCGATCATATCGTGGCATGGTTAATACTAACTATCGTGCCACCTTCGGACCTCAAAGCGCTACAATCTCATCGCGTCGAATTCGCTGCTACCGGCAACACTCGCTGCCACAATAGCGACCGGCCATATCGCTGCCACGACTACTACCAGCGACACATCGCCGCCACCGCTACGGACAACGCCACGAGTGGCACGACCACTACCGGCAACCGGCAACGCTTCGCCGACCACTACCAGCAATCGCATATCGGTAACACGTCGCCGCCATCGCTTCCGGCAACATCACGACCGCTACAGGCAACGCTTCGCCGCCATCAGTATCGGTAACACGTCGCCGCCACCGCTTCAGGCAACATCACGACCACTACCGGCAACGCTTCGCCGCATCGCTATCGATAACTCGTCGCCGCTACCGCTTCCGGCAACACCACGACCACTACCGGCAACGCTTCGCCGCCATCGCTATCGGTAAGCCGCCACCGCTTCCGGCAACACCACGACCACTACCAGCAACGCTTCGCCGCCATCGCTATCGGTAACACGTCGCCGCCATCGCTTCCGGCAACACCACGACCACTATCGGCAACGCTTCGCCGCCATCGCTATCGGTAACACGTCGCCGCCACCGCTTCCGGCAACATCACGACCGCTACCGGCAACGCTTCGCCGCCATCGCTATCGATAACACGTCGCCGCCACCGCTTCCGGCAACATCACGACCACTACCGGCAACGCTTCGCCGCCATCGCTATCGATAACACGTCGCCGCTACCGCTTCCGGCAACACCACGACCACTACCGGCAACGCTTCGCCGCCATCGCTATCGATAACACGTCGCCGCTACCGCTTCCGGAAACATCACGACCACTACCGGCAACGCTTCGCCGTCATCGCTATCGATAACACGTCGCCGCTACCGCTTCCGGCAACACATCTTCAGTCGCTGAAGTCTGGTATAGCTTCCGCCCCGTACGTCCTGTCCGTGTCTTGTCTCTTTCTCTGTGGGCCACTACGACGTATTAGTGTCAACGCCCGATTATATGTTCAGTGTTGTTTAGTTTTGTGACGAGGTGTTTGCTACGGGGGACCGTTGCAATCGCCGGATGAGATACAGGTCCAATCACTGAGTGTCCTGAAAAAGGTCGCACTGTTGATTGGATTGGCCTGATGTGTATCCAGACCTGGTGCTTGTGGTAGTTTGTGGACGGGACAAATGTTGCTTGTCTGTTCGACTTACGTGTCTGTTATGTGTATGTACTGTGTTTTGTTCGATTTGCGGAGGAAGCTGAAAGTCACCAAATCGTCCGAGAGAAAGCTCCGAAGAGATAATACGTCATTCACAACCGAGCTCTCGTTATTACGGACGAATAAAAATAAAATACGGAACGATGAACTGTACAAAAACAAACAGCGAACATTACCATGATTATGAATATTCGTTCCATCAATAAAACTGTGACAAACTATAAAATAACGCCTATGTTGTATTTATAGTTAAGTTTGTCTCGGTGAGCTCAATCGCGAGTTCCACACATGGCCTTGTACGTCGACTGTCATCAGACTACGTTCTTAAGTCCACACAAATACACCGTCACAACACTTATACTGAGAATGACACTTCAAACAGCGACTCATTTCATCTCCAAAGTGCCCGACGTCTACGTTTGTGACGTCATAGTTTTACGTCTACCTGCCACGTGATGTATTCATCAATCACGACATCACGTGATTAGTAGACGCAAAACTATGACATCACACACCAACACTTCGGGAACCACATATGTTTAGCGAGTGTCATTCACAATTCTAACGTACGCATGCACGCAAGTTCAGGACAACTCAACAACATTTGGCGCCACATGTGTTACTGTTATATGTAGGAGGATCTCGGGGCTGCGTGGCACGTGTCGCTTTAGAATTTAATTTGCCCGCGTTATGCTTGCGTTAGCGTGGCGTATCCCGAAACCAGATTTAACTTTTCCATATGCGGCCATCATAACGTTTCCTTCATACCCTACGGACGGACGGACGGACGGACGGACGGACGGACGGACGGACGGACGGACGGACGGACGGACGGACGGACGGACGGACGGACGGACGGACGGACGGACGGACGGACGGACGGACGGACGGACGGACGGACGGACGGACGGACGGACGGACGGACGGACGGACGGACGGACGGACGGACGGACGGACGGACGGACGGACGGACGGACGGACGGACGGACGGACGGACGGACGGACGGACGGACGGACGGACGGACGGACGGACGGACGGACGGACGGACGGACGGACGGACGGACGGACGGACGGACGGACGGACGGACGGACGGACGGACGGACGGACGGACGGACCGGACGGACGGACGGACGGACGGACGGACGGACGGACGGACGGACGGACTTGTTCAAAATGCAAACAGTGGAATGTAGTTGTTAGCTTGAGACCAAATCATTTCCGGTTTGTCTTGAGTTGAACAGAGTTCTGAGGCGAAGATAAGAAGACGGAAAAGAAACGAAGAGATGAAGAAACACGTCAGAAAGTATTAATTTTCACAGCGGACTGTAAAGGAATCTAACATATTATCTACTGACTGTGTATTGGGTGGTGGCTATAGCAACTTGAATATGTTTGAAAACACAAGGACGCAGTCATCAATAGGGCCCGATACACGATCACAAACAGCCGCACTGTCGATAAGGCGAAAGCTGTCACGTCCACTTGCATTCTCAGGGGCAATCTTATTTAATCTTGTTGAACCCGAGTTAAAATGTGTGAATTGTGTATTGAATCACTCATGTTCAAAGTATGCGTCTTAAATCAGGACCAAACATCCCTAGGTTGTTTATGAGTTTTTTTGGCGAAAGTATCTAACGATTTACGCTGACGAGCAATCTGATGTAAAACTACAAAACACTGTTCTTTGCCTTCGCCTTCGCCTTCGGCCTTCGCCTTCGCCTTCGCCTTCGCCTTCGCCTTCGCCTTCGCCTTCGCCTTCGCCTTCGCCTTCGCCTTCGCCTTCGCCTTCGCCTTCGCCTTCGCCTTCGCCTTCGCCTTCGCCTTCGCCTTCGCCTTCGCCTTCGCCTTCGCCTTCGCCTTCGCCTTCGCCTTCGCCTTCGCCTTCGCCTTCGCCTTCGCCTTCGCCTTCGCCTTCGCCTTCGCCTTCGCCTTCGCCTTCGCCTTCGCCTTCGCCTTCGCCTTCGCCTTCGCCTTCGCCTTCGCCTTCGCCTTCGCCTTCGCTGGATATTGCCACTACAAACTATGTCACACGCGGATCAGTTGCACAGTCATCCACGGGTAGGCAAGTATATATATATATATATATATATATATATATATATATATATATATATATATATATATATATATATATATATATATATATATATATATATATATATCCGTCCGTCCGTCCGTCCGTCCGTCCGTCCGTCCGTCCGTCCGTCCGTCCGTCCGTCCGTCCGTCCGTCCGTCCGTCCGTCCGTCCGTCCGTCCGTCCGTCCGTCCGTCCGTCCGTCCGTCCGTCCGTCCGTCCGTCCGTCCGTCCGTCCGTCCGTCCGTCCGTCCGTCCGTCCGTCCGTCCGTCCGTCCGTCCGTCCGTCCGTCCGTCCGTCCGTCCGTCCGTCCGTCCGTCCGTCCGTCCGTCCGTCCGTCCGTCCGTCCGTCCGTCCGTCCGTCCGTCCGTCCGTCCGTCCGTCCGTCCGTCCGTCCGTCCGTCCGTCCGTCCGTCCGTCCGTCCGTCCGTCCGTCCGTCCGTCCGTCCGTCCGTCCGTCCGTCCGTCCGTCCGTCCGTCCGTCCGTCCGTCCGTCCGTCCGTCCGTCCGTCCGTCCGTCCGTCCGTCCGTCCGTCCGTCCGTCCGTCCTTCCGTCCGTCCGTCCGTCCGTCCGTCCGTCCGTCCGTCCGTAGGGTATGAAGGAAACGTTATGATGGCCGCATATGGAAAAGTTAAATCTGGTTTCGGGATACGCCACGCTAACGCAAGCATAACGCGGGCAAATTAAATTCTAAAGCGACACGTGGCACGCAGCCCCGAGATCCTCCTCCATATAACAGTAACACATGTGGCGCCAAATGTTGTTGAGTTGTCCTGAACTTGCTTGCATGCGTACGTTAGAATTGTGAATGACACTCGCTAAACATATGTGGTTCCCGAAGTGTTGGTGTGTGATGTCATAGTTTTGCGTCTACTAATCACGTGATGTCGTGATTGATGAATACATCACGTGGCAGGTAGACGTAAAACTATGACGTCACAAACGTAGACGTCGGGCACTTTGGAGACGAAATGAGTCGCTGTTTGAAGTGTCATTCTCAGTATAAGTGTTGTGACGGTGTATTTGTGTGAACTTAAGAACGTAGTCTGAGGACAGTCGACGTACAAGGCCATGTGTGGAACTCGCGATTGAGCTCACCGAGACAAACTTAACTATAAATACAACATAGGCGTTATTTTATAGTTTGTCACAGTTTTATTGATGGAACGAATATTCATAATCATGGTAATGTTCGCTGTTTGTTTTTGTACAGTTCATCGTTCCGTATTTTATTTTTATTCGTCCGTAATAACGAGAGCTCAGTTGTGTATGACGTATTATCTCTTCGGAGCTTTCTCTCGGACGATTTGATGACTTTCAGCTTCCTCCGCAAATCGAACAAAACACAGTACATACACATAACAGACACGTAAGTCGAACAGACAAGCAACATTTGTCCCGTCCACAAACTACCACAAGCACCAGGTCTGGATACACATCAGGCCAATCCAATCAACAGTGCGACCTTTTTCAGGACACTCAGTGATTGGACCTGTATCTCATCCGGCGATTGCAACGGTCCCCCGTAGCAAACACCTCGTCACAAAACTAAACAACACTGAACATATAATCGGGCGTTGACACTAATACGTCGTAGTGGCCCACAGAGAAAGAGACAAGACACGGACAGGACGTACGGGGCGGAAGCTATACCAGACTTCAGCGACTGAAGATGTGTTGCCGGAAGCGGTAGCGGCGACGTGTTATCGATAGCGATGGCGGCGAAGCGTTGCCGGTAGTGGTCGTGGTGTTGCCGGAAGCGGTAGCGGCGACGTGTTATCGATAGCGATGGCGGCGAAGCGTTGCCGGTAGTGGTTGTGATGTTGCCTGAAGCGGTGGCGGCGACGTGTTACCGATGGCGATGTGTTGCCGGTAGCAGCGAATTCGACGCGATGAGATTGTAGCGCTTTGAGGTCCGAAGGTGGCACGATAGTTAGTATTAACCATGCCACGATATGATCGGTAGACGATACGATAGCAGTCGCTGGCGATGGCTGTGAGTGACGCCGTGAGCGTGATTGGTCCGGTCCGGTAGTCAAATGCTGAGAGAGGCTCGGTGCGGTAGTCGAGACGATGGTTGATCAACTTGATGCCGCAGTTGGCCCGGTAGTCGACAAACGACGCGATGTAACGAAACAGTCCGACGGTAAAGACGTCCGTCTTGCTTTTTCGCAGCCTTTTTGTGTTGGCTTCTCAATTTGAGCTGTTACCGAGCTGTTTTTTTTTCTTTCAATATTTTATTCGCATTAAAGTACAGGGTTATATATACAGTAGAAAAGGTGTACAATAATACCATAAAACATTATTAGTATATTATTATCATAATATAACTACATTATATATACACAAGCTATTGCTTGACACATTTATAAAATGTTACAGTATTCATTGAAGCGTGTTACTTTCATTATATTACTATATTCAACCTATTGCTCAGAATTTTTAAAATTTTACCAGATTCATTTCACCTATCGATGTGACATATATCTGCTGTAAAGAATTGTTTTTGAATAGTGTCTTACTATAATTTTGAAATATCTCTGCACGAACTCCCAGCACAGCATATCTTACATCCAAAATTGTCTAAACTTGCATTAATTAATAAATGTATATATTTCTTCAATCTTGTAACTGGTGACTGTGATGTTGACTACGATGGTGATATTTGTAGCTTACGGGCTTTTACGCCGCGCCAGTGGCAAAGTGAAGCGCATGTGTGTACAGAACCCCCAAAGGGGGTTCCGCCACACATGCCCAAACACAATGACATGAAACTGATTAAAATGACTGTGTATAATCTCACTATAGAGATCAATTATCAAGTCCAGTGTAAATATTGTGACGAGGATGTGCGTAGGTGTGGATAACCTAACAGCGTTCACCTAACCTTGTCCCATCACGATGGCAAGAGACTGTATATGTCAACTTATATATGCAAATATAGACAGAAAATAATGGTTAAGTCTTACTGTGAAAGAAATTGATTAAAAATGTACATCTAATTATACACATCCGTTAAAAGGTATTCACACTAGCTCACACACATCGTCACATTTGTGTGATCATATATGTAAACTCACTAGCTCATACCCACGAACGCATACATGTAGATGTATAAAATGAAAATATTTAAACAATATAGAAAGACTAAGTCAAAATATTATTAAAATGTACGTAAACAAAAAAATAGTATGTACTAATAACATAAATTAATATAAACAACTTAGAAATATGAAGCCTAAAATCTATAAGGTGCACGTAAACAACAAATATTATGCACTAATAACGTAAATTAATATACATAATATAGAAAGACAAAGACCAAATATTATTAATTGTACGTAAACAACAAATACTATGCATTAATAACATAAATTAATACCATCAAGTGTCCACATATATCTACAATACTAGAATGTCCATGTAATTTAATAATGTCCATGTAATTTAATAATGTCCATGTTATTTAATGTATATAATAAATGTCAATGTTTACAATGTCTAACACAGTGCTTTCCGTCTTCCGAATCCAGGTTAGCGTTTTTATAAATCAGCGTCGAAAACCGCGACCGGCTCTTGCAACAATATTATAAAATGATGATGCGGCAAGTTCGCTCGCGCCGCTTTGTAGATGGTAACGGTTTTCGGCCAGCGGCGACCAGCGTTTATTTATGCGAACTTGCCGCCGAGCGGGAACGATGTAAATGTTCAAATCGCCACGGAAACCTTCGGCGAGGTAGAGGGCCGCTCTCATCCGTCGCTCGAAGTCCAGACTTCACCGTCGCTAGAACACTTGTATAACTCACATGAACAATAGTTTGACTTTTTAAAATTATTTTACCTTTACGAGTTAAGTTAATTACATTTTCCAATCCATATAAATATTATTCCATATATTAATTCAGGTTTTTAACAACAATTGAGAACTTGGTTTTCGCCTAGTATAATTATAACAACACGTTCATAAAACAAACAATTATATTAGCAACTACTTTAAAATGCTTTCTCTTATATATGACAATTAGTTCTCAATCATAAATATATCACAGTAAATATTTATACAGTACATATCAACCATGTTTTATATATTACTACTATTGATATATTATATATTACATTCAAAATGCAGTTACCAAATGTAATACTTATTAAAATGCACAGTGATTTTTGACATTCTATTAAGAAACTAGATATTATATTATATTCAAAATACAGTTACCAAATAGAGTAATTATTAAAATGCACAGTGATTTTAGACAGACATTTCAACAACTATTTAACTGTGCAGTAAACTTTTTTGACAGAAAATTTTGAATAGGCATTAAG
>CBDHHR010000582.1:0-9825 GCA_965263245.1 Metamycoplasmataceae bacterium
ATCTCGCAGCCGATACGGTGATTGAATGTTTTCAGTACCAGGTCCACGACTGTGGAACTCTCTCCCTGCCGAGATAAAGAAAACCGGTTGCATCGTGACTTTTAAAAGACTATTGAAAACCAACTATTCCGGGCTGTGTATGAAGTATAGACACCTGTCAGTTTTTTTATTTTACCTATTTATTATCTTGTACATGTTTTACATTAATTTTACGTAATGTCATACTCATTATTTTATTATCAATATATCATTTATTTTAATAATTATCTTTAGCTAATTTATGTATTTTATTTATTTAGCTAATGTATTTATTTTATTATTTATTACTATTAACTTTTATTTTATGTATTTTGTCATGTATACATACTCATGTACAGCGCCTCCGAATGGATATTTCCAGATTTATGGCGCTATATAAATAGTGTTCTTCTTATTATTATATTATTATTACTATGCTGCGCTGCGCTGCGCTGCGCTGCGCTGCGCTGCGCTGCGCTGCGCTGCGCTGCGCTGCGCTGCGCTGCGCTGCGCTGCGCTGCGCTGCGCTGCGCTGCGCTGCGCTGCGCTGCGCTGCGCTGCGCTGCGCTGCGCTGCGCTGCGCTGCGCTGCGCTGCGCTGCGCTGCGCTGCGCTGCGCTGCGCTGCGCTGCGCTGCGCTGCGCTGCGCTGCGCTGCGCTGCGCTGCGCTGCGCTGCGCTGCGCTGCGCTGCGCTGCGCTGCGATACGTATATAGGGAAATCAAAAGTGTTCTCAGCCCGTGTTTGTTCCTTACACATGTGCACACTCAGTTGGGCGAGCGCAAACAAGCGCACTCTCTTGTACACATGTATGTATAGGTAAAGGTAAGTTCGTATCAATTTTAGCGCAGTATCCAGTTCTCTGGAATGCCAAGGCGCTCCACACTTTACTTCCCTGGCAGACCTATTCAAACAAGCACCATCTCAAGTTGGCTAGAAAACATTCATGCGCGAAAGCTGATCATACATATCAACATCACAGTCATTAGGATGCAATCCTTTAGACAGCTGTGTGGACTAGAGAAATGTTCGATGAAATAACTTCGCTCTGAATTTATTCCGTATATTACTGGCCGGATAGTGTCCCCAAACTCTACTTTCACCGATTAAAGACAAGTGTTCTAAAAAGACAAATACCCGCACGAACGCGCACGTGCGCGCGCGCGCGTATACTCACACACGCACAAAGACACAGAAAACGTAAAATTTGGCGCATGCGTATAAGGGGACAACGTTGTTAGGAAGTTGCGCATAGCGCAATTGCGGTTTCGCACATATATATATATCACCCACTCACTCAATCACTCACTCATTCACTCACTCACTCACTCACTCTGCTACAATACATAGAATTACTAACTGAAAAGAAAAGTACGAAAAGCTAACAAGTGACGTGGCTCCATCACGCAAGGGTTGTCATATGTGGAAACAAATCGTAAATATAAATAGTGAAATGTTAACATGAATACCTTGCTGTGATGAACCTAGGGCTGCGGTCGTGATGACATCACCAATTAACAGACAACTGTACCAAAACAAAGAAAACCCACCCCAGATACAAATCACCAATTTATACGATTCCTGTGTGTGAGAGTTCGCGTCTGCGTGCGCGTGTGCGTTCGCGTCTGCCTTCGTGCGTGAATTTGTCTTCTTGCAACACTTGCCTTTCACCGGTGAAAGTAGTATTTTGGGAAACTATCACCCAGTAAAAATATGGAAAAAACTTAGCGAAGTTTTTTCTCTCTGCATTGCTCTAGTTCATTCAGCTGTATGAAGGACTGCTTGGCTATAGACAGAGGTGTTTATGTGTATGAGCAGCCTTCGCGTCTTAATTGCTGCGTGGCTGAATGCATTCCAACCAAGTTGAGATGGTGCTAATTGAGCAGGTCTGCCAGGGAAGCAAAGTGTAAAGCGCTTTGGTATTCCAGAGAGCTGAATATTGCGCTAAAATGTATAAGAACGTACTTTTACATGCGTGTGTACAGAGAGTGCGTCTTTGTGCACGTTCGCCTGAGTGTGTATATGGAGCAACTGCGGGGTGAAACCACTTTTGATTTCTCTACATACGTCTATTTCAACTTTCCTTCATAACAAGAACGTATGTTCAGAACATTTCCTAAAATTATCACGGCGTCTATATAATGGACTAACATATGTGCCCAGGAAAATTCGTTAGCATACTACATTTTCCAAGAAACTATTTTCCATCCTGACACCCCATGATTTCTGCTACAACCAGAGAATATTTTGTCGTGATGACGTCACCAACTAAATGACACCTGGACCAATACATAGAAAACCCATCGACATCGGTCACGTTTTGGCAACTGTGATATTCCGCCGGCTACATAAAAACAGCTGCGTAGTCTTATGAAGGGGGACATTTACAGTTACTCGCTTATCAGATTTTAAAATCGGGAGACAAGACGGCGATGCTGCGGAGGAGGTAATGTATTTTGTACCTGTTCGCGGCGACCTCCAAAACACCCGACTGTTCATGGCGGGATGTGTGTGCGGTGAGGGCTCTTCAGCTTCAAACCGTGATTGGGATACGCTGTTCTTATGGAAACATTTCGAGGTGAACTTGCTCACGCGTCCACGAATTATTGTATTACAATCGACCTAGTGTTTTCTCGGACTACCTGGTGTTGAGTGTAACGAATGGATGAGGATCCCCGGTGAGCTGTCAGTCTAACTATTCTGAATACATGGGACAACGTCACATTTGCGAATGACAGAACAAAATATGCAACCCATATTTCCCGGATCAAAATCCCATTTTACCCGTATATGCGGGTAAAATGGGAATTTTGCGGGTAAAACGGGATAGTCCGTATTTATAAAAAATAATGATGTCAAAAAAACATTACCATGCCCTGTTGGGCTTTGGTGTGTTTGGCCGATACAAAACAAACGGTTACCCAAATGCGCAAAACGTGGGTGCGACGAACAGCGGAATGTTAACTCTCACATATAGCTCGGGTTTCCCCTATATGCGGTGGGGGCATTTAAGCTTCAAAGCGTGTTTCGGGCACGCTATTCTGATGAAACATTTCGAGCATAACTTCCTCACTCGTCCCCGAAATATTGTATTACAATCGAACTGGTGTTTTCTCTGACTTCGTGGTGTTGCATATAACGTATGGATGAGGATGCACGGGAGCAATCACTCCATACTGCAGCGTATTGCACTGCATTGCAATACATTGCATTGTATTGCTGCATTGAGCTGTGGTGTGGTGTGGTGTGGTGTGGTGTGGTGTGGTGTGGTGTGGTGTGGTGTGGTGTGGTGTGGTGTGGTGTGGTGTGGTGTGGTGTGGTGTGGTGGGGTGGGGTGTGGTGTGGTGTGGTGTGGTGTGGTGTGGTGTGGTGTGGTGTGGTGTGGTGTGGTGTGAGAGAGAGACATGAAAAGAATTGAAAAGAAAAGTACAAAAAGCTAACAAATGATGATTCACGGGGAGCTATCACTCTGCGAAGTTCGTACACACATCTCAACGTGTTAATTAATTAAGAACTATAGTACCTGTATAATGTTTGTCATGGTGCACTTTGGGATTCGTCATTTCGCTCGTGTCTATAATTTATAAGTCCTCACATATTTGGTTCGATTGCACAACGCTTCTAAAAATATAATACACAATTTCATTGGGTATTTTAGTTTTATTATTTAACGAAATGATACACGGAATGACGAAAATGCACCGTCACCAATTAATCGGTCATTTTGATGAGATATAAACAATATCTTATTAAAATAACCAACATTTGAAGACGGCGGGTAATCCATGGAAAGAATCTGCAAGCCGGCCACCCACCTCAAACACCTTTCGAAGAAGAGGAGGTGTGATTTTCCAATGCTTCAACAGCGAAAGGAGTTTACTCTCCTCCCGACCATAGTTACCTAAAATAAATTACAACAATCTACACCTCATAAAACGCTAACATTTAAAGTCTGATAATTACGAATAAAGTCACTGTCATTTAGGCGTAACAGCCGTTTCCTCAACTTGATTCGAATGTGAATTGTTTTCCCTTTCCGTTGACGTTCGCTGAGAAAGCCTCTTCAAATTCCAGTCCGATGGCCGTGTCGCACGCATTGTAGAACTATTAGTCCACATCTCGATGTCATCGTGGCCGATTACTACAACAACATTGAAACGAATAAATGATAATTGTATCAAGAACGAACCAACGCAGACGACGAAAGAGAAAACGACGAAAAAAAGAAAACAACTTACCTTCCGCGAATCCACTTCGACTTCGCATTCATCTTACACCATGCTCGTTGCTGGGCGGAAACAGCAATCTTGTGACCGCTAATTGTGCGAAACCGCAACTGCGGAATACACAACTTCCTGATAACGTTGTCTCCTTAAACGCATGCGCCAAATTTGTCTTTTTAAAACACTTGTCTTTTATCGGTGAAAGTAGAGTTTGGGGACACTATCCGACCAGTAAAACACGGAACAAATTCAGAGCGAAGTTATTTAATCGAACATTGCTGAAGTTCACACGTACAGCTATATAAAGGATTGTATCCTATAGAACGTGGTGTTTATATGTATATTCAGCCTTCGATCGCGCATTAATTGCTGCGTGGCTGAATGTTTTCTAGCCAAGTTGAGATGGTGCTTGATTGAATAGGCCTGCCAGGGAAGTAAAGTGTGGAGCGCTTTGGCATTCCAGAGAACTGGATACTGCGCTAAAATTGATACGAACTTACCTTTACCTATATATATATATATATATATATATATATATATATATATATATATATATATATATATATATATATGCATGTGTACAAGAAAATTCGCTATTTTCCGGACGCCCACCTGAGTTTGCACATGTGTAAGGAACAAATACGGGCTGAGACCACTTTTGATTTCCCTATATACGTCTATTTTAACTATCATTCATAACCAGAAAATTTGTTCCGAACATTTCCTAAAATTATCACTGCATCTATATAAAGGACTGACAAATGTGCCAAGAAATATTTTTAAATACCCTACCACATTTTTCAAGAAATTAACCATTTTCCATCCTAACATTTCAGAGCCAGAGCCAGAGCCAGAGCCAGAGCCAGAGCCAGAGCCAGAGCCAGAGCCAGAGCCAGAGCCAGAGCCAGAGCCAGAGCCAGAGCCAGAGCCAGAGCCAGAGCCAGAGCCAGAGCCAGAGCCAGAGCCAGAGCCAGAGCCAGAGCCAGAGCCAGAGAAGAATTCATGGTGATGACATCACTACAAAAATGACACCTGTACCGTTACAAAGAAAACTCACCGACATCGGTCACGGTTTGGCAGCTGTGATTCTCCACCGGCTACATAAAACCTGCTGTGTAGTCTTATGAAGGGGGTCATACCTAAAATTGGGAGGGTTGAGGCGTAACTTCAGCAAGACACGATAGGTCACCTATCGGACTGGGAGGTGTTAATATTTGTCGCGCGATATTTACAGTTACTCGCTTATCAGATTTTAAAATCTGGAGACAAGACGGCGATGCTGCGGAGGAGGTAATGTATTTTGTACCTGTTCGCGGCGACCTCCAAAACACCCGACTGTTCGTGGCGGGATATGTATGCGGTGAGGGCTCTTCAGCTTCAAACCGTGATTGGGATACGCTGTTCTTATGAAAACATTTCGATCTGAACTTGCTCACGCGTCCCCGAATTATTGTGTCACAATCGACCTAGTGTTTTCTCGGACTACCTGGTGTTGAGTATAACGAATGGATGAGGATCCCCGGTGAGCTCTCACTCCGCGAAGTTCATATACAGTATATACAATTACACTCATCGCAACGGGCAGAATGCAAGACCCAATATAGATTACCTACAGGATATATTCTATATATGGCTGAATGCTTCCCAGCGCAGTTGAAAGGTCATTAATTGAACATGTCTGCCATGGACATAAAATGTGAAGCGCATTTACCGTCATGAGTACTGGATACCTCGCTATATAAGAACTTACCTTTACCTTTACATGCGTGTGTACAAGAGATTGCGCGTGTTTGTGCACGCCCGCGTGTGTGAATTGAAATAAATGCGATATGAGACCACGTTTTATTTCCCTATAGACGTTTTTTCTCAATATTCCTTCATAACAACAAAAACATGTTCAGACCGTTTCCTGAAATTATCTCAGCATCTATTTCATGAACTGAGAAGAGTGTCCAGGAAAATTCGTTAATTACCATACCACATTTTCCCAGAAACCATTTTCCATCCTGACATCGCATCATTTCTGCTAGAACCACGGAGTGATTGATTTGTCTTGATGACATCATCAGTCAAGACATTCTGTTTACGCACGCGGTGTGACTGGGCACGTATTGGACTTTGGATTGATGCAAGTCTATGTCAACTTGTTGGGATACGAGATATGTGTCATCGTCATTGTTAAGTAACAAGCTACATATGTAGTTTATACTGTCTCGCTCTACACACACGCACGCACGCACGCACGCGCGCACACACACACAATATACACACAATACACACACGCACACACGCACACACGCACGCACGCACACACGCACGCACGCACACACGCAAGCATGCACGCACGCACGCACGCACGGACGCACACTCACACACACACACACACACACACACACACACACACACACACACACACACACACACACACACACACACACACACACACACACACACACACACACACACACACACACACACACACACACACACACACACACACACACACACACACACACACACACACACACACACACACACACACACACACACACACACACACACACACACACACACACACACACACACACACACACACACACACACACACACACACACACACACACACACACACACACACACACACACACACACACACACACACACACACACACACACACACACACACACACACACACACACACACACACACACACACACACACACACACACACACACACACACACACACACACACACACACACACACACACACACACACACACACACACACACACACACACACACACACACACACACACACACACACACACACACACACACACACACACACACACACACACACACACACACACACACACACACACACACACACACACACACACACACACACACACACACACACACACACACACACACACACACACACACACACACACACACACACACACACACACACACACACACACACACACACACACACACACACACACACACACACACACACACACACACACACACACACACACACACACACACACACACACACACACACACACACACACACACACACACACACACACACACACACACACACACACACACACACACACACACACACACACACACACACACACACACACACACACACACACACACACACACACACACACACACACACACACACACACACACACACACACACAGTACAATTTATTTTCATTATGGCGAATAACAATACAATTTATTTTCCTATTACTAGCTGAATATTCTTCCTCGCCAAGAGTAAAAGTATTTCCTAATTTTAGAAACAGAGGCTCTCGATCTGATGGTCTCTGTCTGTGGCTTATTGGCTTATATTAATGTTATACCACTTTTGTAGGCCTGCATGGTCATTCGGCCTAATCTAAGGCTAAGTCAACAAACTTTTTTGTATACAAAATATCGGAGTTTGCTGTCACATGCAAAGCCTCTATGGTTTTAAACATCACTTTGACGGGAAGGGAGCCAGAGGTGACCAGTATCACAAGCAGGCCTATTGTTTGTGGCCGCAATGAATTTCAAGAAGGTAACAGCTGGCGTTCAGTTGCCTGTACACCAGCAAGTCAACCAAGCCCTCCAGCATCGGATTCCTAGCTATACTAGCTAACTAAAACAAAAACTTCAGTCAATAATTAGTGTGTTAAAACGGTGCTATTTGTGATACGGCAGAATATTCCAAGATGATAGCACACATGTGAACACATTTGGGCACATCTCAACATCGTCGCTGCGCTAATAGGCCTACTCCCTGGCTGATCGTCTCCGCAAACCGTGGGAGTGAGCGGAGTCGAGCTATACAATTATAGCTTTTGATTTCGCCAGTCTCTACTGCATAAACCGTCTGAACAGCGCCAACACCCGCCCTACATTGAAGATGGTACACGACTGGGGGGAATCCTAATATAATGGCCCATTCGCATCCTAAACATTATATGTAACACGACCACCGTTCGTGTAATTTAACTGAAATAATTAACACAAACATTATAATTTTTATAATATGACCGGAGGCCGACCACGCTCTAAGTGAGCGATTTTATTGAGTGAGATGTATGCACAGGGATGTGCCAAGGGTGTATTATGACTGGTACTTATGTAACCAGCTGCAGCTTCCCCTACCACGCCAGGGTGGTCTTGGCTGTTTCAAAGTTAGCGTTGCCGCCCATTTCTGAGCCCAATAAATAAACTTGCACTTTCCTTGGCCTTATCCCTTCCACATCCACTCCCTTCATATGTCAAGTGCATTTCATTCACCAGCAAACACTGTTCTTCCATTTATCTCTTATAGTTTTAATGCGATGCGCATCTCCTGCAAATACCAACAACAATCTTCAAAATGTTAAAGTTGATTGGTTAAATGGGAGAAGAAACACATCCGTGGCGCCGATCAAACACAACATTCTCCTCACATACACGAACCGCTGATTTGCATACGGAAAAAAATACGTCATTTACGAAGTCTGGTCAAACCACATGGAGCGTTCATGCATACGGAAATAGTACGCAATGAAACGGTTTTATATTCATCTTTATGCACAGACAATGTCACATTAATAACCGATCAAATAGGAAGTTTTAACTGCAATGTTTGCGTCCAGGCTATACGCTCCCGTCTGGTAATGAACTGTCCACGTACGCAAAGTGTCGATTGTCGTCTGCCTGACGCTGATGTCAGTGACAGTGACAGAGCTCGTAATATGTGGATTACTCGTAAGCCATAGTTTGAACCAAGCCCAGGACCTACAGGTACCATATTAAATATAACGAATGTTGTGATGTGCACACGCGGCAAAAACAAAAAGTTCCCCATCTAAACGAGTGTATCCAGCTTGCTTTTTTGGGGCAGGCAAGCAAACGGCGACATCAAGCAATCCAAAAAATGGCTGCCCAACATGTGCTTGTCGTCTTGTGTTGTCTTGTCGGTATACTGGCCAACACTCCTACTGGGGGAGTCAAACGGTCAGGTCGTTGTATAGTCTGTTGACATTCTGATTTCAGAAGGTTATCTTTATGACCGAAACCTAAGGGAAAGTTGTTAAAGTATCAAATATTGTAATTGTATGCAGTAATATTTGCTCTAGACTAAGTCTAGCCTAGGCTAATTTTTCTTTAGAATTAAAATAAAAAACAGTTCTCTGACAACAGTCACTATGAGAAGTATAATGGTAGTTGTTTCATGTATTTAAGTAAAATATTAAGCAAACTACAGATGTTTAAAGTTACTAATTTCATGACATTTTCAGACGGTTTGCTATTATTATTATTATATAATTTTGCTTATAAACTACACACATTAATTTTTTATAATTTTATAATTGAAGTGCAGTTGTGCTTGTTTCATGTGTGTAGATGAAATATTAATGAAACTGCAATTATATGAAATTTCAAATTAAAAAAAAAATTCCAACAATTTTCTGATAAATTTGATGTTGCCAATAAATCTTTAAAATTGCTTTTATTTTTTCTTCTGATAATAGTAATTAATTACAATGCAATGGTGCTGCTTTCAAGTACAAAAATTAAATAT
>CBDHHR010000583.1:0-10000 GCA_965263245.1 Metamycoplasmataceae bacterium
CCGAGACGGGATCTCATTCATAACTGAGTGTAACGTCAGTTGCGGTGTCGTCGTCTACAATTTGAGTGTTCAAGCTTTCTGCATTATTAGCGCGCTTAATGTTACTATAATAACTTCAAATTTACCCCTATCAAACATCGTAGATTGTAGTATTGTAGTCGGTAACAATGTTCTGAATACAATTTCATACAACTTGAATAATGTAGTTGACCAGATAATTATTGATTTAGAAACATCACTGGTGAAACAGAATACCGCCACTGCATGTCAGACTGACGGCTAATCACTATCACGAATGTCGAAATGTCCACATAACATGCAGATCAACAACTTTTGATATATCGTTCATAGGAATGATATATACTATGTATTGTATGATTAAAGAAACGATCCAAACTTGTTGTTACTGTTTTATGTTACGCTTGATGCAGTAATGTTTTTTAGGTACACCTACCTTCAGGAAATGAATACGCATGTATTATAATTGATGTTACACACACGCATATAATATATCTATCTATCCATATATATATATATATATATATATATATATATATATATATATATATATATATATATAATTATATATATATATATACATATATACATATATATATATAATTATATATATATATATATATATATATATATATATATATATATATACATATATACATATATATATATATATATTATATATATATATATATATATATATATAATATATATATATACACATTTATATACACACATATATATTCACATACATATAACTATATATATACACACATATATACATCTATATATACTATATATATATATATATATATATATATATATATATATATATACATATATATATATATACACACATATATGTGTATGCATGTGTGCGTGTGTGTGGGAATTTGTGTATGTGAATATGTGTATATGTGTGTGTATGTCTATGTGTGTAAGTGTGTAGGTGTGTATGTATGTATGTATGTATGTATGTATGTATGTATGTATGTATGTATGTATGTATGTATGTATGTATGTATGTATGTATGTATGTATGTATGTATGTATGTATGTATGTATGTATGTATGTATGTATGTATGTATGTATGTATGTATGTGTGTATGTATGTATGTATGTATGTATGTATTTATTTATTCATGCATGTATGTAATTTTATGTATGTGAAAACTTTGTCTATTTTGTTTCCATGTTTTGTACACATCTTGATTTAGTATGTCTTACGTAACACATTGTGATTAATTCTGTATTAAAAACCGGGTCATGTATAAATGGATGTAGAATTTTGGTTTGACACCCACTTTAAATTACGCTGAATTCGTGACATGGTCGCCGTAATATTTTACATTCTAACTCATATTTAATCGAGTGACTGTCCGGTGAACTGACCACTGATCAGTGCAGCAGGAAGCCTTAAAGCGACATGATCAGTTCGTAGCTTTTTATTTTTATTGCAAAATCATGTTAATCAGTATAAGTTGTAACTATTGTAGCGTCCTATAAATGTTTTATCGAAACAGAACTGACTTCGTAATGTTAAACGTCGAATGTTTATAAGAATCCCGACGCTGTCACTCATAGCCTCAATTTCGATGTATACACAGACTTAAGCGCCCATACTGCGTCTATTTTCAACCCTTAAATGGTACATGCAAACATATTTTGACTGTCTTTACGCTATAATATGTATAATTTATACCGTATAACATAATTTTGCAATAAAAATAAAAAGCGACGAACGGAACATGTCGCTTTAAGCAGTGCTCCACTACAGGTCGAATTAAACAAGGCAGTTCGTGGGTGCTCGTAAAGTAGGTCCTGGACGATATTAGAGTGGGAATAGGATGTCCAGTTCGCACCTGTTTAGCTGATCAAGAGAAATGACAACGCGTATAACTGGTAATGCCATAAGAGATGTATATCTTCGACGCCGTTTTAAACATGTTCTCACTACTGCCTTCCGCCCATCGGCTGATTACGTGTTCAATTCATTTCCTGTTTGTGCGAATGAATATTTTATCATCAAATCTACTTTGTCCATTCACAAAATGATTTAATATCCTGTCGTCTTTGCGTAGGTCGTAACTGAAAAATTATTATATCGGAATATTTGCGATCACTCAATATTGGAGTAATTCTTCATTACCGGTGCCTACTCGTCCGCCCAGTACTTGAGTATGTCACTTGTGCCTGGACGCTTGGCACCAAGAGTGACGTTGACACACTTGAGTGTGCACAGCGTGGCTACGGCAACACCTCAAGCGTAACGTTTACTTGCGCTAACCGGATGTGTAACTCTCTACAAAAGACGCCGAATATGAGAGACGCTCTCTGTGTTATCCTGACATTGACATTGCAAGCGCCCGTTTTGTGTAATCATGTAACACATGTTTTTATTACTTGATAATGATGTCTTTATTTTAGTAATTTATTATTTACTATTTTGCTCACAATAATGCACTTGCATTTAGTTGTATTTAATTATTTGTTGTATAAATATATATAATGTCTCAGACTAGACCAACGTTGTAGAGTGTAGGTTAGTGAAGTATAATATTTTAGTAATATACTTAAGATTTTCTCTTCTTCTCTACTGTTGTGGTCTGGCCATACGTAATGATTGTTAGGCTCATTTTGTAACTAACGTCTTCTTGGTTTGAAATCAAGCCATAAACCCACATATGCGGCACTCATGCACGCTCGTTTACGGCGACTGTCCCTGCATGATTTAAAGTTAGACATAAAAATAGCAACATATTCAAATATAAATGAACAGTTGTACTCTAAGCTTGTCTAAGATGATAGTCGATATTCTTTGTCAACCAAAGTTGACATTTTATGTTGCATACGGACGTGTTAGGCTTTCAAAGACAACATTTATAAATACCATAGCAGGTAAGTGCTAATATTTCAAAATATCGTGCCATATCAAGTGATTGTAAGCATAAGTTACTCTTATCTTCCTACGAGTTGTGTAAAATGAAAACTAACTTTGGCAGTGTTTCATAAAAAACATACTACTAGCATGTTGAAATAGGCTACAACCAAACAATTAATATATCATTGGTATAATCGGTTTAGCGAACTTAAAACGATTAATTCGCTAATACTCCAATACTCGTTCGGAAGATACAAATGCGTAATATGCATTTGTGCAACTGCGACGCGACAAGTGTAATTTTATGTTCAAAACAGGAGTATGCATTAACTTACATACATTATATATATATATATATATATATATATATATATATATATATATATATATATATTATAAACAATTAAAGGCGTAATGTTTCCCCCGAAAGGAATCCACGAGAGATGCAACCGTAGTAAAACTATTTGAGACACTGAGACATTTGAGACATTCGTTGACTATTATTAATTCACATATAGGTCCACGTTATTTCTATCAGCGTTCAAGTCACAGGGAGACTACGTAATTAAGTTATATCGATGGGCTAAAACCCTTTACATTAGTGGCCGATTCATCTCCGGAACTGTTCCGTTAATCAATAGTTGTGTATATTCGACAACGTCGATATGTATTACTGTCATAGTTTATAAGAATCTATCTACGGCAGTCTAATTAGCTGACGGAAATTCTTCAGCAAAGTTCCGACGCCATATTGAACAGAGCTTTCTACGGCGTCCTCGTCGATACTGTTGAATCCTAATAGATGAATCCTACACGAACATGTCAATTAATACTTAGCACAATATGTAACGGTGACATTGCTGATTCAACGGGTTGACTCGACTAGTGGTGGTAAAATATGGATGATGTTGCGGTTGGACATTTATAGATTTCTGATAAAGTACGGCATCTGGTGAGTACACGATGAGCTACAGATATGATCTTGTGTCAAAAACAAGATTTTAGAAGATCGAACTGATTGTTAATGGATAGAGGTAAAACGTTATGGCAACAGTTGACCAGAAGAAAGATTAGTGTGTGTGTGTGTGTGTGTGTGTGTGTGTGTGTGTGTGTGTGTGTGTGTGTGTGTGTGTGTGTGTGTGTGTGTGAGTGCGTGTGCGTGTGCGTGTGCGTGTGCGTGTGCGTGTGCGTGTGCGTGCGTGCGTGTGTGTGTGTGTGTGTGTGTGTGTGTGAGTGTTTGTGTGTGTGTGTGTGTGTGTGTGTGTGTGTGTGTGAGTGTGTGTGTGTGTGTGTGTGTGTGTGTGTGAGTGTGTGTGTGTGTGTGTGTGTGTGTGTGTGTGTGTGTGTGTGTGTGTGTGTGTGTGTGTGTGTGTGTCTGAACAAAGGTATTACAGATGCGATTAAAAACTGACGTATTGATCTGCTTCAACATTGTGCTGTAAACCACATCCTACATCCAACATATCTTCATCGTTGTCATCTAGACGGGAACTCGTCTCGATTACCCAGGAGCTGACAGGTGGCACCACTTTTGATCCCCTCACTACTGCCCGGGAAAATGATGCTCCGCCTTTGTGACCGCCAGGGCTGCCTTACCCCATAATAGTGTAGAGACGCTTATTTCCTCTCATGATGAATTTGAAATATACCATTAAAATGGATACAATTGCTATAAGATAATACTACATTATAAAAATATTAAAAATTTAACTTATACTGAAATATGTCGAACACAAATTAAACATAAATACAAAGGTGTCGTTGTTTATTTTTCACCTCATTTTATTTTCTACTTTTTATTTTGTGTACAGATATTTTATAACTTAGTTTCAGTTTCATTGTCAAAACATATATAGTATAACACATCAACGATTATTATACACATAAATGTGTGAATTAACCCAAAACAAAACAGCGATGCCGTCCGACACAGTGACCCCGTCTGACAGATTCCTGCTGTGACACCACATCAGGGTTCAACACAAGACTCTCTTCTCGGCGAAGTCACGCCGCAGAGCGAGAGTCAGTCAAGTGAGACTTGACGGACCTAATGTCGCCCTCAGGAACGATGCAGTCCTCCCGAGTAGCGTGAGGTTCACATACATATGTTCGTTCATGGCGTGTCGTCTGACCACACGTGCCGCCTGTGGTCATCCTGTAGTATATGAGCAATGGTCATCGGGCCATTTTCAACGGATCTCTGAGCGATTTTCCTATTGTCGCCGCTGTGTCATCATATCTAATCTACCTACCTGGGGCCGTGTAGTTGAATTAGTGATGAACCTGTATCCATCGAACCATCAGACATAACGTTGCAAAAGGATCTAACAGACTCCGCTAATATACCTCATCTTTATTATCACCAACGACATACCTTTTTTGTGAAATGTTGTAAGTGTATCTCCACCGAGGGTCCGAAGTTCACTCGCCTCTTTCTGTAAATTCACCAACTGGCGACGTGTGTAAAACACACAACGACAGTAATATTGAGCAAGTTATTTATGTTATGTCGACATGTTGTACCTTGCCGTAATGACTGTCACCTGTGTGAGGACAGTGAGTAGTTGTCTCCGTAGAGTGTCTTCATCATGTTGACAGTTGGCGCTCTTAGCGTATCGTGTCGTGTCGTGTCGTGTGGTGCTACGTGACTAGTGAAAACCAAGTAACGTGACCGTTGTGCGTTCCGGGTGTAAGGTATTAACGGCTGTAAGCTACATGACAATTGTACGTTCCGTGTGTAAAGTATTAACGGCTGCAAGCTACGTGACAATTGTACGTTCCGTGTGTAAAGTATTAACGTCTGTAAGCTACATGACAATTGTACGTTCCGTGTGTAAAGTATTAACGGCTGTAAGATACGTGACAATTGTACGTTCCGGGTGTAATGTATTAACGGCTGTAAGCTATATGACAGTTGTACGTTCCGTGCGTATAAAGTATTAACGGCTGTAAGCTACATGATAATTGTACGTTCCGGGTGTAAAGTATTAACGGCTGTAAGCTACGTGACAATTGTACGTTCCCGGTGTAAGGTATTACCGGCTGTAAGCTACGTGACAATTGTACGTTCCGGGTGTAAGGTATTAACGGCTGTAAGCTACGTGACAATTGTACGTTCCCGGTGTAAGGTATTAACGGCTGTAAGCTACGTGACAGGTGTACGTTCCGGGGGTAAGGTATTAAGGAGTGCAATGTATATGACGTGTGTAATATACGTGGCAGGTGTAAGGTTCGTGGCGTGTGTCAGATATGTGAACAACCAGTTCAGGTTTGCAAATACCGATGCGCAACGTAACAATCTTTATTATAATGTTGTGTTGTGAACTAATGTTGTAACGCAAATTGTTGCACTGTCGTGAACTCAGAGACAATACCTGTCGCCGCCGACCGACAGTAAAGCGTGTCACCTGAAGGAGTCCCGCTGACCGTAATTACGACGGACAGTGGCCTCGCGAACTTTATTACTCACGAATGGAGGAGTCTTTTCAGCACACCAGTTCAATTACGACTTTTCAACTGGCGTGTGAGATTACGTCGGAAATAAGTGTTTTCATTACGAGGTGGTCGCCGTGTGCAGGTATCGATTTAAATGGAGGTTGCCAGTTCCTCTGCCCAGAATGGGCCGAGCATTATTTATTTTGAGAAGTCTGTGGTGTCGAACGTGGGAAAGTTAAACGTCAAAAGGTCACCTCGACATTATTGCCAAGAAATTATGTTTTGAAACTGGATGTTTTGTTTACTATTTGAACGTGTTGCAGACGAGATCTTTCCAATCGCGAACATTGTTCCAAGCAAAACAAAGAAACTAATCTCAAATTGCCAGGCACTATAGTCAAAAGAACGTTATGTCACACAACCACCAGCAGGTGCAACAGTGGTAAACGTGGCTATGGCGTCACTGCCTGGGATAACAAATGTTTCGTTTATATCTATTTTATTACGCTGTGAAACTCCATTTGATTGCGCAATGAACTAGACGCTTATGTGATGTTAATGTGGTGTTAGCAGGGAACATTCTTCAACTGAGAATAATTACGCGTCGTGTTATGTAGTGTTTGTCGTCCATTCGGGTCACTACTACATGATGTGGCTGCAGCGGTCGTGTAGTTCATATTCTAGTCTTATTACGGTGTTCTCTAACAACTCAAGCTACGATTAACAGCAATCGATCAAAATTAAAATGTCGAAAGGTCATGGGAAGATACTAACACGTATGAACACACACACACAGACACACACACATACACACACGCGTATATATATATATATATATATATATATATATATATATATATATATATATATGTGTGTGTGTGTGTGTGTGTGTGTGTGTATGTGTGCGTGTCTGTGTGTGTATTCATACGTGTTAGTTTCTTCCCATGACCTTTCGACATTTTAATTTTGATCGATTGCTGTTAATCGTAGCTTGAGTTGTTAAAGAACACCGTAATAAGAATAGAATATATATATATATATATATATATATATATATATATATATATATATATATATATACGCGTGTGTTGGTGTGTGTGTGTGTGTGTGTGTGTGTGTGTGTGTGTGTGTGTGTGTGTGTGGTATTACAGATGCGAGTAAAAACTGACGTATTGATCTGCTTCAACATTGTGCTGTAAACCACATCCTACATCCAAATATCTTCGTCGTTGTCATCTAGACGGGAACTCATCTCGATTACCCAGGAGCTGACAGGTGGCACCACTTTTGATCCCCTCACTACTGCCCGGGAAAATGATGCTCCGCCTTTGTGACCGCCAGGGCTGCCTTACCACCTAAATAATAGTGTAGAGACGCTTATTTCCTCTCATGATGAATTTGAAATATACCATTAAAATGGATATAATGGCTATAAGATAATACTACATAAAAAAAAATTAACTTATACTGAAATATGTCGAACACAAATTAAACATAAATACAAAGGTGTCGTTGTTTATTTTTCACCTCATTTTATTTTCTACTTTTTATTTTGTGTACAGATATTTTATAACTTAGTTTCAGTTTCATTGTCAAAACATATATAGTATAACACATCAACGATTATTATACACATAAATGTGTGAATTAACCCAAAACAAAACAGCGATGCCGTCCGACACAGTGACCCCGTCTGACAGATTCCTGCTGTGACACCACATCAGGGTTCAACACAAGACTCTCTTCTCGGCGAAGTCACGCCGCAGAGCGAGAGTCAGTCAAGTGAGACTTGACGGACCTAATGTCGCCCTCAGGAACGATGCAGTCCTCCCGAGTAGCGTGAGGTTCACATACATATGTTCGTTCATGGCGTGTCGTCTGACCACACGTGCCGCCTGTGGTCATCCTGTAGTATATGAGCAATGGTCATCGGGCCATTTTCAACGGATCTCTGAGCGATTTTCCTATTGTCGCCGCTATGTCATCATATCTAATCTACCTACCTGGGGCCGTTTAGTTGAATTAGTGATGAACCTGTATCCATCGAACCATCAGACATAACGTTGCAAAAGGATCTAACAGACTCCGCTAATATACCTCATCTTTATTATCACCAACGACATACCTTTTTTGTGAAATGTTGTAAGTGTATCTCCACCGAGGGTCCGAAGTTCACTCGCCTCTTTCTGTAAATTCACCAACTGGCGACGTGTGTAAAACACACAACGACAGTAATATTGAGCAAGTTATTTATGTTATGTCGACATGTTGTACCTTGCCGTAATGACTGTCACCTGTGTGAGGACAGTGAGTAGTGGTCTCCGTAGAGTGTCTTCATCATGTTGACAGTTGGCGCTCTTAGCGTATCGTGTCGTGTCGTGTCGTGTGGTGATACGTGACTAGTGAAAACCAAGTAACGTGACCGTTGTGCGTTCCGGGTGTAAGGTATTAACGGCTGTAAGCTACATGACAATTGTACGTTCCGTGTGTAAAGTATTAACGGCTGTAAGCTACGTGACAATTGTACGTTCCGTGTGTAAAGTATTAACGGCTGTAAGCTGCATGACAATTGTACGTTCCGTGTGTAAAGTATTAACGGCTGTAAGCTACGTGACAATTGTACGTTCCGGGTGTAATGTATTAACGGCTGTAAGCTACGTGACAATTGTACGTTCCGTGTGTAAGTATTAACGGCTGTAAGCTATATGACAGTTGTATGTTCCGTGCGTATAAAGTGTTAACGGCTGTAAGCTACATGACAATTGTACGTTCCGGGTGTAAGGTATTAACGGCTGTAAGCTACGTGACAATTGTACGTTCCCGGTGTAAGGTATTAACGGCTGTAAGCTATATGACAGTTGTACGTTCCGGGGGTAAGGTATTAAGGAGTGCAATGTATATGACGTGTGTAATGTACGTGACATGTGTAAGGTTCGTGGCTGGTGTCAGATATGTGAACAACCAGATCAGGTTTGCAAATACCGATGCGCAACGTAACAATCTTTATTATAATGTTGTGTTGTGAACTAATGTCGTAACGCAAATTGTTGCACTGTCGTGAACTCAGAGACAATACCTGTCGCCGCCGACCGACAGTAAAGCGTGTCACCTGAAGGAGTCCCGCTGACCGTAATTACGACGGACAGTGGCCTCGCGAACTTTATTACTCACGAATGGAGGAGTCTTTTCAGCACACCAGTTCAATTACGACTTTTTAACTGGCGTGTGAGATTACGTCGGAAATAAGTGTTTTCATTACGAGGTGGTCGCCGTGTGCAGGTATCGATTTAAATGGAGGTTGCCAGTTCCTCTGCCCAGAATGGGCCGAGCATTATTTTTTTTGAGAAGTCTGTGGTGTCGAACGTGGGAAAGTTAAACGTCAAAAGGTCACCTCGACATTATTGCCAAGAAATTATGTTTTGAAACTGGATGTTTTGTTTACTATTTGAACGTGTTGCAGACGAGATCTTTCCAATCGCGAACATTGTTCCAAGCAAAACAAAGAAACTAATCTCAAATTGCCAGGCACTATAGTCAAAAGAACGTTATGTCACACAACCACCAGCAGGTGCAACAGTGGTAAACGTGGCTATGGCGTCACTGCCTGGGATAACAAATGTTTCGTTTATATCTATTTTATTACGCTGTGAAACTCCATTTGATTGCGC